>JAUYRZ010000063.1 GCA_030695565.1 Archangium sp. | reverse complement strand
CGCGGCGACCTTGCCACCCAGCTGCCTCGCCCCGGTGAAGGCGCCTTCTTTGGTGCCGAACAGCTCGCTCTCGAACAACGTCTCGGGGATCGCCGCGCAGCTCAGCTCGACGAAGGGCCCGTCTCGGCGCGGGCTGTTGTCGTGAATGGCGCGCGCCAGCTGGGTCTTGCCGGTGCCGGTCTCCCCGGTGAGCAGCACGCTGATGTCGAGCGGGGCGATCAGCGCCAGCTGTTCGAAGATGTGCGCCAGCGCCTGGCTGCGGCCGGCCAGCCCATCGAGGCGCAGCTTCTGGCGGAAGGGCCGGGTGGGATCGGCCGAGGCCAGCAGCTCTGAGGGCGTGCGCGTCTCCAGCACCGGCCCCAGAAAGTGGGCGACGTGTTCGGTCAGCGCGATCTGTTCTGCCGTGAAGCCGCCCTGGCCGCGTTTCCCCTCGAGGTACAACACGCCGGTCTGCACGCCCTGAAGCGGCGCGCAGAGCACGGCCTCGAGCCGCTGGTTCTGCACGCTGGGCTGTTTGCCGAAACGTTCGTCGAGCAACGCGAAGGGCGTGTGCACCGTTTTTCCCGAAGCGATCGCCGACGCGACGATGCCCCGCGAGGTCACCCCCCGAATCTCTTCTTCCTGCTCGGTGGTGCAGCGAAAGGAGACGGTGAGCGTCTGGCCGTCTTTGCGGTACAGCTCGACGTAGCCACGCTCGGCACAGACCACCGCGGCCAGCCTCGCCACGATCCGCTCCAGCCACGGGCCCACCGCATCAGGCGAAGGCCAGCGCGTCATCTCCCAGAACAGCGCCTGCTCGACCGTCACTTCGACTCCAACCACCTCCGCCATGGGCGCCAGCATAGCTCACGGTTTTTGCGCGCTGTCGGCGCATGAAGTCTGTCCACTGGAGTGGACACTTCATGGGAGCCCATTCAATCGAAGTGGACACGTCACTGGCCGAACCGGCTCAGATTGCACGAACGCCCTGCGGGCCTCCCGGTTGCATTCGTCGCGGGCGGGCGGGTTGGGAACGAGTCGGGTTCGAGGGCGGGTGCGGTTGTCCGGGGGGATGACCGGTGCCTGTAATTCAGCACGGCGGGGGGAGGGAGAGACGTCGCATCGGGTGGAAGTCATCGATCGTTCGCGGTGATTGACGCTCCTCTTTGGGCAGTTGGTGAGCACCGGTCTGGCGGGGTGCAGGGGAAGAGCGGCGTTTTCGAGAATGGAGTGACCCGGTCCCTCGGGTCGGCGTTGACGGGGTGGGGCGACGAACTCCAGAGAAGGAAACGCCGGGGGCAGAAGTCTCGGGCTTGGTGAAAAAACGAAACGGCCGTCGCCCCGGGAAGGAGCGACGGCCGTTTTTCTTCACGAGCGTGAAAGAAGGCTTACTTCTTCTTCTTCAGCTCGTCGTCGATGACGGTCTTGAACGCGTCGATGGGCTGCGCGCCGACGACCTGGCGACCGTTGATGAAGAAGGTCGGGGTGCCGTTCGCGCCGACCCGCATGCCTTCAGCGGAGTCAGCGGTGATGTACGCGTCGAACTTGTTCGAATCGAGCGCCGCCTTGAACTTGCCCACGTCGAGGCCGAGCTCCTGGGCGTAACGCTCGAGCGACGGGCGATCGAGCGCCTGCTGGTTGGCGAAGAGCTTGTCGTGCATCTCCCAGAACTTGCCCTGGTCGTTGGCGGCCATCGAGGCCGCGGCGGCGCCCTTGGCGTTGTTGTGGAACGGCAGCGGCTGGTGCTTGAAGACGATCTTCAGCTTGCCCTGGTACTGCTTCTCCAGGTCGTGGAGGGTGGGCACCACGCGCGAGCAGAACGGGCACTGGAAGTCGGAGAACGCGACGATGGTGACCGGGGCGTTCTTGGGGCCCATGGAGGGCGCGCCGTCGATCTTCAGGTCGGTGACGACCTTGGTGGGCTCCGGGGCGCCGGGCGCGGACGGGGGCGGGGCCTTGCCGGCTTCCTTCTGGAACTCGGCGTAGAGATCCTGCGCCTTGATGCCCTTGGCGAGCATCGCGTCGGCCTTCTTGATCTCTTCGTCGATGACGTTCTTGAACGCCTCGAAGGGCTGCGCACCGACGAACTCACGGCCGTTGATGAAGAAGGTGGGGGTGCCGTTCGCACCGACCGCCATGCCGGCCGCCGAGTCTTCTTCGACGCGCTTGGTGAACTTGCCGGAGTCGAGGGCCGCCTTGAACTTGCCGACATCGAGGCCGACCTCCTGGGCGTAGCGCTCGAGCGAGGCGCGATCGAGGGCCTGGGCGTTGGCGAACATCTTGTCGTGCATCTGCCAGAACTTGCCCTGCTCGTTGGCGGCCAGACCGGCTTCGGCGGCGCCCTTGGCGTTGTTGTGGAAGGGCAGGGGCTGGTTGCGGAAGACCACCTTCACGTTGTCGCCGTAGGCGTCTTCGATCTGCTTGAGGGTGGGCACCACGCGCGAGCAGAAGGGGCACTGGAAGTCAGACCAGAGCACCACGGTGACCTTGGGGTTCTTGCCGCCCTTGGCAGGCGAGTCGGCGGGCACGTCGACCTTGCGGATCGCGGCGGGAGCCGGAGCGGACGGCGCGTTGGGCTGCTGGGGCGCGGGCGCGGGGGCCGAGACGCCGTTGGCGATGACCTTCGCGTAGACTTCACCGGCCGAGGTGCCGTTCTTGACCATCTCCTGCGCCTTGGCGAGCTCCTCGTCGATGATCTTCTTGAAGTTGTCGATGGGCTGCGCGCCCGAGATCTTCCGGCCGTTGATGAAAAAGGCGGGGGTGCCGGTGGCGCCGATCTGCATGGCCAGCGCGGTGTCCTTGGCGATCTGCGCCTGGAACTTCTGGGCCTGCATGTCGGCCTTCCACTTGTCGACGTTCAGGCCGAGGTCCTTCGCGTAGCCCTCGAAGGTCGCCGCATCCAGGTTCTGCTGGTTGGCGAAGATCTTGTCGTGCATCTCCCAGTACTTGCCCTGCTCACCAGCGGCGAGCGCGGCGAGCGAAGCGGGCTTCGCGTTGGGGTGGAAGTCGAGCGGGTGCTGCTTCATCGCCACGCGCACCTTGCCCTCGTACTGCTTCTCGAGCTCCACGATGGTGTTGTGGGCGCGCGAGCAGAACGGGCACTGGTAGTCGGAGAACTCGACGATGGTGACGAGGGCCGAAGCCGGGCCGCGGATGGGGGACTCGTCGAGAGGAACCTTGTAGACGGCGTTATCGCCCGCGGGCGCGCCCGGGCGGGGCGCATTGCCGGGGGTGGGGTTGGCAACGACAGCGGACGGCGCGCTGCCGTCGGAAGGACGCTGGAACATGCTGCCGACGGCGAAGCCGACGACGCCGCCAACGATGAGGGCGATGATGACTGAAGGTTTCATGAGTGTTTTTGCTCCCTTAAAGAGGAATCGAGCGCGGCTCTTAGCAAAGGCGCTGAATGTCGCGCAATGCAGCACATGAGTGAGCTTCGAAGACTTCTGGTTTCAGCCCACCTCGTTGATGCGCGGGGAAAGGCCTGCCCGGCGCCGATCATCGAGCTGGTCAAGGCGCTCCAGCGGGCGCCCGTGGTCGAACTGTGGGCTGATGACCCCGCGGCGTGGGGTGACCTCCACGCTTTTTCCCAGGCGACGGGCCACGTGGTGGAAGCGCCGATCGGCGAGGGGCGGGTGGTGCAGGCCCTCGTGCGCCGCAAACCCGCCTGATTTGGGGTCGCCGCCGACCGCATGTAACCAGTTGTACCCCTTGGGGAAATGACGAAGGTCCGCGAATCCGCTGAGGTGGAAACCGGTACGGCTGCTGCACAATGAGCCGCGCCGCCCTTCATCAAGAAGCAAGGAGCCTCCGTGGATGTCGAATTGAGCCGTGCCGAGACCGAGTTGCAGTCTGAGGAGGCCGCCCTCCATGCCGAGCTCAGCCGTCTGGCGCAGGTGAGCGGCGAGCTGGCGGGCCGCCTCACCATTCTGCATGGGCAGGCAGCCGAGGTGGGCGACGCGGCGGTGGCGCAGCGGGCTCGGGTGGCGCCTCCGGTGATCGACCCCGACGCGGGTTTCGCCAAAGCCCGGGCTGCCCGGGAAGCGGCCGTGAAGGCGCGGCGAGACACCAACACCGCCGTGCGTGCACAGCTCGCGACGGCCAAGGCGCAGCTGCAGAAGATGGCCTCGCAGCTGCTGGCCGACGAGAGGGCGATCGCTGCAGCGCAAGCCGCGCCGCCTCCCGCGCCGATGAAGGCCGCTCCGCCGCCCCCGCCTCCTTCTCCTCCTTCGCCTCGTGCCGTTCCGAGCGTCACCGAGGCGATGAAGAAGCCGATTCGCACCAGCGGCCGCGTGAAGATGCAGGCCGCGGTCGACTTCAACTCCGACAACAACTTCTTCAACGGCTTCTCGGCGAACATCTCCGATGGGGGGCTCTTCGTGGCCACCGTGAACCTGTTGCCGCTGGGCACGGAGGTCGATCTCTCGTTCACCTTGCCCTCCGGTGAACGCATCGAAGCCAAGGGCAAGGTGCAGTGGGTGCGAGAGGTCAACGATCAGCTGATCGACGCGTTCCCCGGCATGGGTGTGCAGTTCTCGTCGCTCAACCCCGCAGCCCAGAACGCGATCACCCAGTTTCTGGTGCAGCGCGACCCGCTGTTCTTCGCCGACGCCGAGTGAAGGCGCGCGGAGAACCTGGGAGGTCCATCGAAGGACGCAGGGGGCGTTGCTCTGCACCCTGCCGCGCCAAGAGATCTCCGTGAGGTCTTAAGTCAGCTGCAGCACACGCTCTTCGAGGCGCTTGCCGCGCCACACGGTGAGGAACAACACGTTCTTCGTGGCGAGCAGACCCACGGCGCGGGTGATGATCTCCTCGGGCTGCACGGTCACGCTGTCGTACGAGACGCACAACACGTTGTTCGCCTCGAGCTTCGCGTCCTTCACGCCGAGCAAAGCCTTGAGCTCCTCGAGCGGCACCTGGCCCCTGGCGATCTGCACGCGGAACTCGGCCATCTGACCGGTGAGCTCGGCCATGCTCGACGCGCTGACCAGCTTGCCCTTGTCGAGGATCGCCGAGGCATCGCAGAGCTCCTCGAGCTCCTGCAGGTTGTGGCTGGAGACCACCACCGTGTGTTTGCCCTTCAGGTCGCGGATCACGTTGCGCACCGAGGCGGCGATCTTCGGGTCGAGGCCGGCGGTCGGCTCGTCGAGGAAGATCACCGGGGGCGAACCCATCAGCGCCTGGGCCATCGACACGCGCTTGTGCATGCCGTGTGAGAGCGCGCCGGCCTGCACGTTCCAGGTCTCGGGCAGCTGCACGCGCTCGAGGGCGGCCTTCGCTTCCGACTCCGAGTTGGGCAGGCCCGAGAGCTCGCCGTAGTACGTGAGCAGCTCGCCCACCGGCCACGTGGGCGGGAGGATCGCGTCTTGCGGGAGCACCCCGACCTTGCGCTTGAGCACGCCGGGTTCGGTGGGGTCGAGACCCAACACGCGAATGCTGCCGCTGGTGGGGAAGAGGAACCCGCACATCATGGAGAAGGTGGTGGTCTTGCCCGCGCCGTTGGGGCCGATCAGCCCGTAGCAGTGGCCTTCTTCGACGTTGAAGGTGACCCCGTTGACCGCCACCTTGGCGCCGAAGTGTTTGCTCAGTCCTTTGATCTCGATCGCTGCGCTCACAGGTCCCTCTTTCGCAACGCGAGCTGTGCCAGGCCGAGAAAGACGAGCCCGAAGCCCACGTGCACCAGCGCCGCGGTGAGGAAGCGCCCCCAATGCGGGTGGAGCAGATCGTCGCCGTACTGCCAGACCGACGCGTAGCGGATGTAACCCCAGGCCGACTCTGCCTTGATCATCGACAGGCTTCCTTGCATGGCCAACTCGCCGGGCAGACGCCACGCGCTGCCGATCAGCGCCACGAACCAGATCACGAAGAGCGCGATCACGTTGAGCACCAGGCTGACGCCGCCTTGTTTCACCAGCGCGCTGAAGAGCGCGGTCAGCGAGAGGTAGGCCAGCGAGAGCACCATCGACGAGATGATGAGCTTGCCCGTCCAGAAGGCGACGTCGGCGGGGGCGAACAGGGGGTTGAGGATCTTCGCCACCAGCACCATCAACACCGTGCAGATGCTCATCAGGAGCGCGAACAGCGTCATCTGGGAGAGCAGCTTGCCCAGGATGATCGAGCTGCGTTTGACGCGCACCACCAGGTACCGCACCGATTTGGGCCCCACCTCGCCCGCGAGCTGGTCGAAGCCCATCAGCGCGATGAAGAGAGGAAGGAAGCGCAGGGTGACCTTGAACACCGCGAGCAACATGAGCGGGATCGCCGCCAGTGACTCGAGCATCGCTTCGTCTTCCGTGACGAAGGTCTGGAGAAACTGCTTGCGGGGGCCTTCGACCTGCTCGGCGGTCGGGGTGGCCCCGCCGGTCGCCAGAGACAGCTGGGAGTCGGCGATGCGGCTCAGGCCTGCCCCCACCGTCAGCGACAGCCCGACGAAGAGCAGAAACAAGATGAGGAGCACCAGCACGCGCCCACTTCTCAGCGCGCGGCGGGTTTCGCCTCTCCAGATGGCCCCGATTTCGTGAAAGTCCTCCATGCGGCGGCGGACCCTACACAGATTTACTGAAGCCTGATCCACTTCTGCGTGAGGAAGCGATCGAAGGCCACCAGCGCCTCGAACTCCCGGAGCGGGGCGATGCGCAGGATGTTCTCGACGTCGCGCTTCCCGTCGACGCGCGAGAGCAGGTAGCGCTCGGGCGCGGTGAGGGTGAGCTTGGCCAGCTGCTCGGGGCCAATCAGCATGCCGGGCACCTTGCCCGACGAGACGAAGTCGGCGCGCAGGGCGGGCAGCCAGACGACGTCGATCTCCCGCATCAACAGGGCGGCGTCGAGCGTGGGGGTCACTTCGTTGCTGCGTTTGGCCAGCGTCCACGCGTCGCGGAAGTTGGTCTTCTCGAAGAAGGCGCGGGCGTTCTCGAGCAGCTGCTCGGCGGTGGGGCTGTCACCGAGGCCTAAGTCCACCCCGATGTCGAGCTGGGGGCCCGAGGGCTCGTGCACTTGCAGCGCGCCCATGTGGAAGTAGGCGTAGAGCCGGTTGTAGAGAAAGTAGTCGGTGGCGTGCAGCTTGAGCGCCATCTCGTCGATGGTCTGACCTGCGCCGATCGACACGAACATCTTCTCGTCGATGCTGCCGGGCTTCGGGGGCTCGACCAGGTTGTGCTCGAGCAGCGAGAGGGTGCACGCGCCGGAAGGAAAGGTCTGGCGCATCAGGTTCCAGGCCTGCACGCGAAAGTCGCTCTCTTTGTGCACTTCGATGAGCGGAACGTCGACGCGGATGCCGTCGGGCTGCGGCGGCTTTTTGCCCTGCTCGAAACGGAAGCTGCCTTCGACCCAGTTGAACGCGTCGAGGATGGTCTCGCGGAACTTGGTGCTGAGCACCACCTCGAGCGTCTCGCGCGAGACGGCGCCGATCATCTCCAGGATGCGCCCGAGGAAGACCTTGGTCTCCTTCTGCGTTGCGTAGGCGCGGTGGAATTGATCCTCGGTGATGTGACCCAGGTTGATGAGGTACTGGCCCACGTACTCGCGGGGCAGGTTGGACGAGGCGTTGTAGATGGCGCCGTTCTCAAGCAGCACTTCCTTGTGCACGCCGCGGTACTCGAGGACCAACTGACCCGTGGCCTGCCGATTCCACAGGTAGACGACGAGGTCCTTGAGGGGCATCGTCGCGAAGTCGCCGGCCAGCCCACGCATTGGGTTCATTCTCATGCCTACTGAGATCCACGTCTACGGAAAGCCTGGCTGCTCGTTGTGCGAGGAGGCCCTCGAGGTGCTGGCTGACACCAGCGCGGGCTTCATTTTCGAGGTGATCCGGCACAACATCCTCGAGGACCCCCTGCTCTTCGAGAAGTACCGCTTTGACGTGCCGGTGGTAGTCATCGACGGAATCGAGCGGCTTCGCTTGAGGTTCGACCATCAGGAGCTCGAGGCGGCGTTGCTCGTCTCGAAGGTGCCACGACGTGAGTGAAGACAGCCCCATCGCAGCGTTCCGACAGGTTCCCAGAACAGGTGTCATCTACGTCACGGGGGAAGCCACGCGACTCGGCTTCAGCCCCCGCGACACCGACTGGTGCAACCTGGGCCAGGGCCAGCCCGAGACGGGTGACATCGCGGGCGCTCCGCCTCGCATCTCGCGCGTGGAAATCGACGTCGATGATCAGGAGTACGCGCCGGTCGCCGGCTTGTGGGAGCTGCGCGAGGCGATCGCGGGGCTCTACAACCGGCTCTACCGCAAGGGGAAGAAGTCGCAGTACTCGGCGGAGAACGTGTCGGTCTCGGGTGGCGGCCGCGCGGCGCTGACCCGGGCTGCTGCGGCGTTGGGTCACGTGAACCTCGGGCACTTCCTGCCGGACTACACGGCGTATGAAGAGCTGCTCGACATCTTCAAGGCGTTCACGCCCATCCCGATTCTGCTCGATGGTGATCGGGGTTATGCGTTCACGCCCGACGAGCTGCGCAAAGAGATCATGGGCCGCGGGCTCTCGGCGCTGTTGCTCTCGAACCCCTGCAACCCGACGGGCAAGGTGATCCAGGGCGACGAGCTGGAGAAGTGGGTGGCCATCTCGCGCGAGCTCGACTGCGCGTTGCTCGTCGACGAGTTCTATTCGCACTACATCTGGAACGCGCCGCCGGGCCGGCTGCCGATCGAGAGCGCCGCGCGGTACGTGGAAGACGTGAACCGCGATCCGGTGGTGCTCTTCGATGGGCTGACCAAGAACTGGCGGTACCCGGGTTGGCGCACCACGTGGACGATCGGCCCCAAGAAGGTGATCGACGCGGTCGCGTCAGCGGGCAGCTTTCTCGATGGTGGTGGCAGCAAGCCGATTCAGCGCGCGGCGATTCCGTTGCTCGAAGAGTCGCACGTGATTCAGGAGACCAACGCGATCCACACGGTGTTCCGCGCGAAGCGGGATCGGTTGCTGGCGGGGCTGCAGCGGCTGGGTGTTCGGGTGGACCGCGTGCCGGACGGGACGTTCTACGTCTGGGGCAACGTGGGGCAGCTGCCGGCGCCGCTCAACGACGGCATGGGCTTCTTCAAGGCGGCGCTGCAGAAGAAGGTGATCGTGGTGCCGGGTGAGTTCTTCGACGTGAACCCGGGCAAGCGGCGGTCTTCACGGGCTTCGCGTTTCCGTCAGTACGTGCGCTTCAGCTTCGGCCCGTCGATGGCGACGATGGAGCTCGCGTTGAGCCGGCTGGAGCAGCTGGTCGCCGAACACATGAAGTAGAGAACAAAGACCAGTGCACCAAGTGCCTCCCTCTCCCCGAGGGGGAGAGGGTCGGGGAGAGGGCTGTCGCGCTTTTCCTAAGTGATGATCTTCGTCTCTCGCGCGATGCGAATGACCGTCTCCTGAATCATCGGCCACGTCTCACGCGCACACGCCACCAGCCCACGCGAGTTCACGATCTCCCGACCGTCGTAGCCGTACTTCAGGCCACCGAAGTCGAGCAGCATGCCGCCGGCCGCCTCGATCACCGCCTGCGGCGCACACGAATCCCAGCGTGAGCTCCGGTCGCTCGGATGCAGATACAGCTCCGCCTCACCCATCGCGAGCAGCGCGCACTTCAACCCCACGCTGCCCTGCTCACGAACCTGGGTGATCCCCAGCGCATCGCGAATCGCCGCCGTCTTCTTCGACTTGTGCGACCGCGACACCAGCAGCCGCAAGTCCTTCGTCTGCGACACCGGCGACATCTTCAACTCTCGCCGCTGCTCCCCCATCTCCAACACGCACGGAGACCCCACCGCGCCGCTCCACAACGCACCCTGCATCGGAGCCAGCACCACGCCCGCCACTGGAGCCCCCTCGATCGCCAACCCGATGTGCACCGCGAACATCCCATTGCGATCCACGAACTCGCGCGTGCCATCGAGCGGATCCACGAACCACACCCGGTTGGTCTTCGGTGCCAGATGCGCCGACTCCTCGGCCACGATGTCATCGCCGGGAAACGCCGCCTGCAGCCCTTTGACGATCAGCTCATTGGCGCGTTTGTCGGCCTCGGTGACGGGACCACCGCCGCCAGCCTTCTGCACCACGGAGAACGGCGTCTCGTAGACCTCACGAATGACCGCCGCAGCCTCGCGCGCCAACGTGCCCGCGACTTCGAGTTCCTTCGAGTACACGCTGACGGAATATCAGCGGCGCGGCAGCACCGTGAGCACCACGTCACCGTCCTCGGTGTCGGGCACGCTCAACAAGGTGATGTGCGTCTCTTTCAGCAGCTCGCGCATGCGAATCGACAGCGCCATCGGCGTCTCACCGCGCGTCGGCCGCAGCCTGAACTCCCGCTCGTTGATGCGCACCTGGAGGTCGCCCTTGCCGCGCGCGACGCCCTTGAGCAGCAGCCGGTTGGTGCCGACCTTCCGCGCGCGCATGGTGGTGTCGTACGAGGTGCAGAAGAGATGGGGCGTGGGCTCGACCTCACAGGCGCGCGCGATGGTGACGATCAACGCGTCGTCGCTGGGGTGGGCGAGCACCAGATAGCCCTCGGGCAACGCGCCATGCAGCGCTTCACGCAGGTACTCGGTGCCCAACACGCGAGGCACGGTGAGCGTGACGAACGAACCATCGACGCGAAGAGAAAGCGACGCGAACGGCTGGTGCGTCTCCGTGGGCTCGAAGCGGAAGTGCAGGGTGCCGGTGGTGATCTCGGTCACGCTGAGCCCCTGACCCGCCGAGAGCACCGCGACGTTCGCGGAACGGGGGTGCACCAGCGTCATGGGATCAGTCTTCTCAGCAGACCACATGACCGATTGTCGGCGGCGCGCGGGTGAGAGCCCAGGCGAGCACCGTCAACAGGCTTTGCAGAAACCGCGCGAAACTTTCAGGCGACCGCGGAGAAGAAGTCGGCGTCTTTCCAGACACTGACGACCGGTCCATCGACGAGCGCGCGGAAACCGTGCGGCACGTTCGACCCGACGCGGGCGGCGATCGCGAGCGCAGACGAGCCGCGGGGCAATGAGATGGTCACCCGGCGCGAATCGCACAGCACCGTGAGCAGGCAGTCTTCGCCAATGCCACCCAGGAACTCGATCTTGTTCTCGTCGAGCTGCTTCACGCGCAGCTGCGCGTCGGTGGAGAAGATGCGGAAGCGGGGCGTCTTCGCCGCGGGCACCAGCGCCTCCTGAAAGACGATTTCGACGCCGTCTTCCACGGGGTGATGGCGCATCGAGATCGAGCGGGGCAGGGCGCGGCGCAACATCGCGACGGCGTGCTCCGGGGTGCTGCGGCGCGCGAGCGAAACCTCGACCACGTCGTTGGGCGTCGAGACGTCGAGCTCAGCGGAAGGATCCAGGTTCACTTCGCCCGTCAGCACGAAGCGCGAACCCCCACGCCAGGTCACGTTGAACGACGGATCCTCGGAGTGGACCCGGAAACGCGACACCGACAGCTGGATAGGCTCTTCATGCATGGCGCAATGCGGCATTACCCGGGTTTGGGGGTGGCGAACAAGACCCCGGCAAACTCCCCGTCAATCTGGATGTTTGGCAGGCTGCGCGCGGTGAGCACTCGAAACCTGTGGGGCTGGGGCGACCTCGAAGCGGCAGTCAGCCTCGACGAGACGCAGGGCCGGGTGGAGCCGTTCTTCGGGCCCAGTGAGGTCGAGTCGGCCTCAGCGCCGCGGGTGCCGCGTTCGAAGGTGGAGGTGCCTGCCGAGCTGAAGGGGTTCGCGTCGACGGCCGACCTGGAGCGCGCGGCCCACGCGATGGGCAAGGGCTACCCCGATCGGGTTCGCGGTCTGCGCGGTGACTTCTCGGCGGCGCCGGACCTGGTGGTCACGCCGACGAACGAACGCGAGCTGACGTTGACGTTGGAGATCGCCGAGCGGGAGCGGCTCTCGGTCACGCCGTTCGGTGGTGGCTCTTCGGTGGTGGGCGGCGTGGAGCCGAAGCTCGGCGCGAATCACCGCGGCTCGTTGAGCCTGGACCTCGCGAAGCTCGGCCGGTTGCTCGAGCTCGATGAGGTGTCGCAAGTCGCGCGGCTCGAGGCCGGCGTCTTCGGGCCTGCGCTGGAGCAACAGCTCGGCGCGCGTGGGTTCACCTTGCGGCACTATCCGCAGTCGTTCGAGTTCTCCACGCTCGGCGGGTGGATCGCCACGCGCGCAGGTGGCCACTTCGCGACCGTGCTCACGCACATCGATGACTTCGTCGAGTCGGTGCGCATGGTGACCCCGCGCGGGCTGTTCGAGACGAAGCGGTTTCCTTCGAGCGGGGCGGGGGTGGACCCGAATCGGTTGGTGATCGGCAGTGAAGGCACGCTGGGGGTGATCACCGAGGCGTGGATGCGGGTTCGGCCGCGGCCGACGTTCCGGGCCGGTGCTTCGATTCACTTCGAGAACTACGAGCGCGCGGTCGAGGCGACGCGGGCGATCGCGCAGTCGGGGTTGTCACCTTCGAACTGCCGGCTGCTCGATTCGCAGGAGGCGATGATCAACGGCGTCACCTTCGATGGCTCGTCGGTGCTGGTGTTGGGGTTCGAGTCAGCTGATCACCCGCTCGACGCGTGGATTGATCGCGCTGTCGCGTTGGCGGAGTCGTTCGGCGGTACGTGCCCCAGGGGGAAGACTTCGGGCTCGCGGCCGGGTGACGCGGGCGAGAGCTGGCGTGCGTCGTTCTTGAAAGGGCCGTATCTCCAAGACGCGATGATTCGGCTGGGCATCGTGGCCGATACGTTCGAGACCGCTTGCACGTGGACAGCGTTCCCTGCGCTCTATGCGGCGGTGACCGAGGCGATGCGGGCGGGGTTGGAGCAGATTTGTGGCGGGGGTGTGGTGACGTGCCGGTTCACTCATGTGTATCCGGATGGTCCTGCTCCGTATTTCACGTTCCTCGGGCGCGCGAAGAAGGGCGCCGAGTTGGAGCAGTGGGCGGAGATCAAGAAGATCGCCGGTGATGCTCTGGCGAAGGCGGGCGGGACGATCACGCATCACCACGCGGTCGGGCGTACGCACCGGCCCTGGTACGACAACGAGCGGCCCGACTTGTTCGCCACTTCGTTGCGGGCGGTGAAGCGCGAGTTGGATCCGGCGGGGGTGCTCAATCCAGGGGTGTTGATCGATTAGACCCTCACCCCGACTCTCCCGAAGGGAGAGGGAGACACGTCAGCGCGCTTTTTCGGAGATGAAGAGCGCGCCCTTTTCTCTCGGGTTCAAGACGATGCGCTGAGGAGGGGAGAGGCCGGCTTGGGCGATCCAGCCTTCGATCGACGCGGATGACGCGGTCGAGGTGCCGGTCTCGGTCAGCAGCGTCAGGCGGAAGGCGGCGTCGTACGCAGAGGTCGGGTGATCATCCGGGTACTCGTGGATCACCAGCAGCCCACCCGGGTTGAGGGCCTTCGCGATGCGCTCGACGGTGATCCGGTTGTCTTCCGCCGTCTGGTTGTGCACCACCGACAAGAACAGCACCACGTCGAAGCCTTCACCCCACGCGGCCTCACGCAGATCGCCCGCGGTCAGCGTGATGCGGTGCTCCATGCCCGCTTCGTGAAGCGTGGTCTGGGTCGCGCTCAGCGCGCTGGCTTGATCGACCAGCACCGCTTCGAACTCCGGGTACAGCCGGCAGAACGCGATCGAGTGCTCACCATGCGAGCCACCCAGATCGAGCAAACGCCGCGCGCCGGGCGGCGGCCGCACGTGCTTGAGCAGATCCGGCCCCAGGTGCTGCGCGAAGGCGTGCATGTACTTCGAGAACGTCGGGCCCCACGAGGCGCGTTCGCTCATCAGGTCCCACAGGGTGGCCTTGGGCGCACCGGTGCGAACACACTCGGCCAGCGTCGCCATCAAGCTCCAGGCTTCACCGGTCCACTTGAGGCCGGCGGTGTAGTCGACCTCGCCTGCGCGGGTGAACCAGCGGGCCGCGTGCGGCGTGTTCTTGAAACGATCGCCGTCACGCTCGAGGTAGCCCACGGTGGTGAGGAAGTCGGCCAGCCGCAGCACGCCTTCTGGTGAGCAGTCGAGTGCCTTCACCAGGCCCTTCACGTCGAGCGGCCCCTTGGAGAGCGCTTCGAAGAGCCCCAATTGGCCCGCTGAAATCAGCGCGGCACTTTTCATCATGGGGAGGTAGACATCGACCATCGGCAGGCAGTCGGCCCCCTCCTCGAGTGAAACCTGTCTTGAACCTGTTCCGTCCATCGTGAAGTCGACCACCTTTGATTCGTTGGCTAGCCCCGATCGCCTCGCATGACAAATCTGATTGCTCCCCCGAACGAGGCCGCCCCCGGCACCGGTAGGACCTACAAGTACTTCGACCTGATCATGGCTGCCTTCGTGGCCGTGCTGTTGTGCGCCAACCTCATCGGCGTCAGCAAGGTCACCACGGTCGGCGGCTTCACCTTCGGCGCCGGCAACATCTTCTTCCCCATCAGCTATCTCTTCGGAGACGTGCTCACGGAGGTCTACGGCTACGCGCGCTCCCGCAGGGTGGTCTGGGCGGGTTTTGCCGCGCTGGCCTACGCCTCGGTGATCGCCTTCATCGTGGTGAACCTCCCGCCCGCCGCCGGGTGGGAGGGTCAAGAGCACCTCGCCGCCGTCTTCGGCTCGACCTGGCGCACCGCGATGGCCTCACTGGCGGGCTACGCCTGCGGCGAGTTCGGCAACTCCTACACGCTGGCGAAGCTCAAGGTTCGCACCAACGGCAAGCTGCTCTTCGTGCGCACCATCGGCTCGACCATCGTGGGCGAGGCGATCGACACCGTCGTCTTCTATCCACTCGCGTTCTACGGCGTGTGGAGCGACGAGCTGCTGCTCAAGGTGATGGGCGCGAACTACGTGGTGAAGGTGCTGTGGGAGGTCTTCATGACGCCCGTCACCTACCGGGTCGTCGCCTTCTTGAAGCGCAAGGAGCACGAGGACTACTTCGACCGCGACACCAACTTCACGCCCTTCTCCCTCAAGACTTGAGGCTTCTTCTTGATCAGCAGCGCTCGGAAAGGCCGTGAGGCCCAATGCGCTGCGAAGAAGGGGCTCTGCTCGAACTCCGGGCTGAGCCTGGGATCGAGCCGCAGCGTGGTCTGCATCGCGCCGTACATCGCCTTGCGCTCACCGTTCCGTGCGTGCAGCGCCGCCCGGTAGAACCAGGGCCACGCGGCCAGGCCCTTCGAGCCATTGACCGCGGCGTCGAGGTGATGACTCGCTTCAGCCAACCGGCCCAGTGAGAGCAGCGCCTTCGCGCGTTGCAGATGCAGCGCGTAGTCCTTCGGGCGTTTCGCCAGGTACTTCTTCGAGGCCACCACCACCTCGTCGAACTGGCCCGCCTCGTTGAGCCGATAGAGGCGGGAAAACCAGGCGACACTCACGGCTGCTGAGGAGGCGCGTTCAGCTCTTGCTTGAGCTGGATGACGGCCATTCGCATCATCGGCGGCTGCTCCGACTGCGGAGCGAGCGCGACGTAGAGCTCGAGGTTCATCAGCGCGCGGCGTTGATCGTTGTCTTCCATCGCGAGCATGCCGGCGAACATGCGCGCGTCGTAGGCCTCGGGGTAGCGGCTGGCCAGGGCCTCGAGATCGACGATGGCGCCGGGCAGATCGCCTTCGAGCGCACGCACCACGGCGCGGCCGACGCGGCCCTTGGGGTGAAACGGGTCGAGGAGGGTGGCGCGATCGACCAGCGGGCGCGCCTCTTCGAAGGCTTGCCGGCGAATGAGGTGCACCGCGAGATCGGCCACCGCGTCGACGTCACCGGGGGCGCTCTGCACGCGGTTGGCGAGCGCCTCGAGCTTCGGGTCGGCGCGCGGCTGCTGCATCGGCCCGCCACCACCACCCGGAGGCACGGCGCCGGTGGCCTGCATGCCGTCGGTACGCTCGGTGGATGACTGCGTGAGCTGGTAGCCGAGCAACGCGAAGAAGGCGACGATCGCTCCGCCCACGAGGCCACCCATCAGTGCGGGGTTCTTCGAGCCGAAGGTCGGGGCCGCGGCTGCCTGCTTCTCAGCGCGGGCCTGCTTCTTCGTTTCCTCATGCCGCTTGCCGTCGCGGCTGCGCAGCACGTCGGCGGCAGCCAGCTCGAGCCGCGTCTTCTCGCGGTTGAAGTCTTCCAGCGAGAGCAGGTGCTTGTTGGCGACGTGCTGGCGCAGCTCACCGAGCAGCAGTTGATAGCGCGCGTCGAGATCGTCCAGCGTCTCGGGCTTCGGCTCGTCGCTCTTCAGTCGCTTGGAGCCGAACAAGTAGGCGAGGGCGACGGCCGCTCCAGCAGCGAGCATCATCAGACCCGGCAACCAGTTGGTGGCGTGTTGAGGGTTCATTTCTCGAGGTCCGCCCGAACTTTCGCGAGGTAGTCGTCAGCGGGCTCTTCAGTGGCCGCGGCCACCGGGGCAGCCGGCTTCTTCGTGGAGCTGATGATCAACAACACGCCCAACACGAGGACCAACACCGGAGCGAGCCACAGGCCCAGGGTGATGCCCGACTTCTTGGGCTCCATCAGCGCCCACTCGCCGTACCGCTCGACGAAGTAGTCGAAGATCTCCTGGTCGTTCTTTCCTTCGGCGACCAGCTCACGCACCTTGTCCAGCTGCGCGCGCGCCATCGAAGCCGGAGAGTCGGCGATCGACACGCCCTGGCACACCGCGCAGCGCAGCTTCTTGCCGACGGCCTGCACGCGCTGCTCACGAACTGAGTCGAGTGGATCCTGCCCTTGACGCAACGGCGCGTAGCCTTGCGCGAGCACCAGCGAGAGCACGAGGGCGATCACTCGAGGATCTCCTGGATCTGCTCGGTGAACTGAGCCGGGCTCTGGAACGGGTAGATGTACTTCTTCACGATGATGCCCTGACGGTTGATGAAGTACGTCTCGGGCACGCCCGACACCGCGTAGTCGACGGCCACCGTCGACCTGGGATCGAAGACCTGGGCGTAGACGGCGCCGTTCTGCTGCAAGAAGCTGCGCGTGTTCTGCTCGGTGTCTTCGAAGACGATGCCGATGAAGACGGCCTTGTCACCGTAGGTCTGCGCCGCCCAGTCGAGCACGGGCTGCTCCACCTTGCAGGGCTGGCACCAGGTGGCCCAGAAGTTCAGCACCACGGGCTTGCCCTTGTAGTCAGCCAGGTTGATCTGCCCCTCTTTGTCGAGGCGCTTGATGATGAAGTTCGGAGCGGGCTTGTTCTTCATCATGAAGGGCACCTCGTGCGGGTCGGTGCCGAAGCCGGCGGCCATCACGTAGATGATGAAGCCGATGATCGAGAGCGCGGCGGTGACGGCGACGACGCGTTTCACGGCGCACCCGGTACGACTTCAGCGACCGGTGCGGTTGCGGGCACGGGCTTCTGCTTTCGCTGCGGCCACAAGGCGATCAACGTGCCGAGCACGAGCAGGGGAATCGCGTACCAGATCCACCCCACCATCGGGAAAATCCACATGTTGAAGCTCGCCGTGTTCGCCTTCACGTCGTACGACAGCAACGACACGTAGACGTCGCGCACGATCATCTCGGTGACGCTGGGCGAACCGATGGGATCGTTGGAGCGCTCGTAGAAGTTCATGCGCGGCGCGCTGCTGCCGTGATGAACGGTCTCTTCTCCGCCGGGCGAGGTGAGGGTGAGCTTGGCGGCGATCCACTCGCGGTGCGGCTCCTTGCCGCGATCGAGCCCGTCGAAACGAACGCTGTATTCGCCGATCTTCATCGACTCGCCGAGCTTGAGCGTGCCGGTGTTGTGGATCTTGTACGCAGAGCTCGCGGCGACCGCGACCATGATGGCCACGATGCCCAGGTGCACCACGTAGCCGCCGAAACGCCTTCGCGCGCGGGAGGCGCTCACGAAGATGGCGGTGAACATCTTCTCTTTCTGCTCGGTCATGCGCTGCTGCGCGGGGAGGAACAGCTCACGCAGCGTCACCACCACCACGAAGCCCGAGAGCCCGAAGACGGTCAGCGGCATCCACCCGCGGAAGCCGAACGCGAAACAGACGCCGGCCACCAGCAAACCGACCGCACCGGGGATGATCGCCTGGCGCTGGATCACCTTCGGGTCGGCCACCCCCCACGGAAGCATCGGCCCGACGCCCATGAGGAAGAGCGTGGCCAGCGAGAGCGGGAGCGCCATCTGATTGAAGTAGGGCTCGCCCACCGTGATCTTCTTGTGCAGCAGCCCTTCGGTGATGAGCGGGTAGAGCGTGCCCAAAAGCACCACGAAGGTGATCGCCGCGAAGACCAGGTTGTTGAGCAGAATGCTGCCTTCACGCGAGACGATGCTCCCGAGCTGCGATTCGGCGACCAGCATGTGACCGCGCACGGCGAGCAGGAGCGTGCTGAAGACCAGCAACACGCCGATGAACACCAGGAAGGTGGGCCCGATGTCCGACTGGGTGAAGCTGTGCACCGAGTTGAAGACACCCGAGCGCGTCATGAACGTGCCCACGATGGTGAGAATGAAGCTCGCCAGCGCCAACGCGATCGTCCACAGCTTGAGCGACTTCTTCTTCTCGAGCACCATGGTGGAGTGCATGAACGCGGTGGCCGTCAGCCACGGCATGAACGACGCGTTCTCCACCGGATCCCACGCCCAGTAGCCGCCCCAGCCGAGCACGGCGTACGCCCACCAGCTGCCCAGGATGATGCCGACCGAGAGGAAGATCCACGGCACCAGCGTCCACTTGCGCAGCGGCACCAGCCACGCGTCGCCGAGCTCACCACGCAGCAACGCACCCGCCGCGATCCCGAACGGAATCGTCATGCCCACGTACCCGAGGTACAGCATGGGCGGGTGGATGATCATCAGCACGTGGTTCTGCAGCAGCGGGTTGGGGCCCGGGCCGTCAGCCAGCGGATTGGCGATGTGCGTCCACGGGTTGGCGGGGCCGGCGATCAGAAACGCGAAGAAGGTGGCCACCGCCGCCATCACGCCGAGTGACAGCTGCATGTAGCGGCCGTGCTCTTTCCGGTACGTCCACGCGAACGCGAAGATGTACGCGCCCATGATGGCGCCCCAGAAGAGAATCGAACCTTCCAGCGCGCTCCACAGCGAGACGATGGTGAAGATGGTGGGCGTGGAGAGGCTGCCGACCTGCGCGACGTACTTCACCGAGAAGTCGTGGCTGAGCAGCGCGTAGACCATCACCAGGTTGGCCCCGAGCATCGAGGCCGCGAAGCCGTAGATGGCCTTCTGCACCAGGGGCAGCGCGCTCTCCTTGCGCATCATGCCGGTGGTGATGCCCACGATCGCCGCGAAGGCCGCGCAGAGCAGCCCGAGGAGAACGAGCCCGTAACCCAGGTTCGAGAGGTTCATTACTCTGCCTTCGTGAGCGAGTTCTTCCACGCTTCGTCGGGCATGCCGCCGTCGGTGGGCGCGCGGTACTCGTTGCTGTGGTTGACCATCAACCGGTTGGTGCGGAAGACCTGGTCAGCTGAGAACGCGCCCTCGACCACCACGCCGATGCCTTCACGGAACATCTGAGGGGGCGTCTGCTCGCTCTTGACCGTCACCTTCACGGCGTCGCCCTTGTGCGAGTCGGCCACCTGGAACGTGAGGGCCGTGTGCTCGGTGTTGAACAGCACGCTGCCCGGCACCACCACGCCGCCCAGACGCACCGTCGCGCCGTAGGCCTTCTGGCCCTGCGCCACCATCTCGGAGGGCTTCCAGTAATAGACGAGGTTCTCGCCGATGTTGCCGAAGGCGATCCACGCGAGGGCCGAGCCGGCCACGAGAATGGCGCCGAGCGCGATGAGACGGTTTCTGGTTTCGGGCTTCATGGCGCTCCAGGAGGAGGTGCTTCAGATCGACGCACGTACAGACTCACCGCGTAACCGACGAGCCCCAACAGCCCGGCGCCCCACGCGGCGTAGACATACGCCCAACCACCCTCGATGACACCCATCGGCACCTTCTCGATCCCCTGGGGATGCTGGGGCTCGGGCGCAACGGCGGCCGGTGCAGGCGGCGGTGGTTTGGCGATGTCAGCCAGAACGGGCAGGGACAGGAACAACACCAGCGAGAGCCATTTCATACCGCCACCTCTGTTTTGGGCGCCTGTACCGGTGGCAATTCGAGGGCACTGCTTTGCCGCGCGCGGGCCAGCTCGTAGCGCTTGATGATGAAGGCGAGCAGGAAGGTGAGGAAGGTGACGTTGCCCCAGTAGAGGACCGCCCTCATCGGCTTGTCGACGGTGGAGCCGGTCGACTGCACCTGGTGCAGCGAGTTCCACCAGCGCACGGAGAACCAGACGATGGGCAACGAGACGTAGCCGAGGATGGCGGCGGCAGCGCTCCACGCGGCGCGGCGTTCGGGATCTTCGGTGAACGAACGGAAGGCGAGGTAGCCGACGTACGCGAGCAGCATCACCGTGGTGGAGATGAGGCGGGGATCCCAGTCCCACCAGACGCCCCAGGTCGGGCGCGCCCAGATGCTGCCCATCAACACGCCGATGGCCCCGAAGTAGACGCCGATCTCAGCAGACGCCTCGGCGAGCGCGTCGGTGCGCCACGACTTCTTCATCAGGTAGGCGATGGCGCAAGCCACGTTGATGGTGAAGGCGACCAGGCAGGCCCACACGTGCGGCACGTGCACGTAGAGAATGCGGCCCACGTCGCTCATGAAGGCCTCCGGCGGTGCCCAGACGAGGCCGAAGTAGAGCAGCGCGGCGAGCTCCAGGGTGCCCAGGCCCGCGGCGACCTTCCACACCCATGCCCGGCTCGACGGCACCGCCAGCTGCGCGATGACCAGCGCGACCAGCACGATCAATCCAGCCAGCGGAATCCACGACGCCATCAGTCCTCCTCGGCAACCTTCGGGAACAACAAGAAACCGACGGACAGATAGATGAGATCGAACGCGGTCAGCAACTTCAGCCAGCCAGGGAGCTGGTCCTGCGCATCGGGGACGAGCGTGAATCGGGTCGCGCTCACTGCGGCCAGAAGCAAGGGCACCAGCACCGGAAACAACAGCAGCGGCAACATCACATCTCTGGCGCGCGCGTTGGCGGAAATGGCCGAATAGACGATCCCAGGCGCGCTGATACCCACACTGCCCAGGAAGAGCACCAGCAGAAGGGTCAGCGGGGCCCGCGAGAGATCGATGTCGTAGAGCGCGACCGCCACGGGCAACAACACGAGTGAGAGCCCAAAGAGCAGGGAGGCGTTGCCGAAGACCTTGCCCAGGAAGATGGCGCGCGGTTCGACGGGCGTGACCACCAGACCGGTGAGGGCCTGGTTCTCGCTCTCCACGCGAAACGATTCACCCAGCGACAACACGCTGGCGAAGAGCAACGCGAGCCACAGGTAGCCCGGCGCGTGGCGGCGCAACGCCTCGATGTCGGGGCCCATCGCGAACGAGAAGAGCAGCAGCGTGGAGAGCGAGAAGAAGATGAGCGCGGTGAGGCGCGCGCGGGTGCGCCACTCGATCATCCAGTCTTTGCGCAGCACCAGCCAACTGGCGCGCAGCAACGAGATGCGAGGCTTCCTCACGGGTTCTCCCGGCGGCCTTGATCGAGGTGGAGCCGCTCCTGGGTGAGCGCCTGGCCCTGCTCGACGAGGTGGGTGGCGAGCACGATGGTGGTGCCCGCGGCCTGGAGTTCCCGCAGCAGGTTCTCCATCTGCAGAATGCCTGCGGGGTCGAGCTCGCCGAACGGTTCGTCGAAGAGCGCCAGCTTCGGGGCCTTCATCAGCAGCCGCGCGATGGTCAGGCGCTTCCTCATGCCGGCTGAAAACTGCCGCACCGGGCTGTCAGCGCGGCTGGTGAGGCCGATGCGCTCGAGCAGGCTGGCCACGAGTTCTTTGCGTTGATCGAGCCCGAGGAACTCGGCGACCAGGGTGAGGTTCTGCGCGGCGGTGAGATCTTCGTAGAGAAACGAGGCGTGGCTGAGCAGCGCGACGTCGTGGCGGAGCTCTTCGCGTTTCTCCCGCGTCTCGGCGCCGAAGATCTTGATGTGCCCCGCCGTGGGAAACGTGGCGGTGGAGATCATGCGCAGCAGCGTGGTCTTGCCCGAGCCGTTGTGACCGGTGAGCAGCAAGGATCTCCCGGCGGGCAGCGAGTAGCTGAGCCTCGCGACGGCCCAGCGCGAGCCGAAACGCTTGCTGACGTCGTCGAGCTGGATCGCGGGTTGAGGGGAGAGCACGGCCCGCTCGCTCTATGCTGAGCGATGGCCTCAGTCGAGGCTTGCGGTAGGCTGCTCAGGCGTGCCGCGCTTCGTCCTCGCTGCAGTCTCGAGCCTCGCCCTGCTCGGTTTCTGCGTCTATTCCGTGGTCAGCACCTGGGTGTACCCGAAGAACCCTCCATTCAAGGGGGGCTGCGATGAGTGGCTGACGAGCCCCGGACCCCATTGGGTCGCGCTCAAGGGGTGCGTGCTCGACGTGGACCTGGTGATCGTGGAGAGCGATCAGGGCGACTTCGAGAAGCTGGTGAACCGGAAGAAGGGGGTCTCGCTCAAGCCGTACCCCCAGTCGCCGACCTGGATCGCCGCGTGGATCCCCATCAGAGCGCTGGGCGTCAGCAGCGGCCCGGTGAAGGCGATGTACCGGTTCGAATCGAAAGACACGCTGAAGTGGATCAACACGCTCGAGCGCGCCGACGAGCGCGAGAAGGAGCGCATGTGGGCCGACCTGGCGCCGATTCGCCGCTTGACCAGACCGGGTCTGTTGTCCGGCAAAGCAGACAAGCCCACCAGCGAGGGGCTGCAGAAGGTGTTGGGGCCGGGGGGCGCGGCGAACGTGCTGGTGGTGATCGCAGGGGATCCGCCGCCGAAGAGCACTCCGATTACCGGCTTGTTCGCCGGGCTCATCGGGCTCTCGACGCTCGTCTTCGTGGCGCGCCGGGTGGGGCGGTACAGGGTCGACGAACTCTCGGCCGAGCAGCAGATCACCCGGGTGAACGTGTCTGACGTGAAGCTGGAGCTCGGCGCGCTGGAAGAGTTGCGCCGGGAAGAACGCGGCAAGCGGTCGCGGAAGATCGACTGACGCTCTCAGCGGAGTCGACTGCTTCGACAGCCCTCCGGGAGAGGGGCAGGTTCGCGGGCACTGCCAACTAACGAAGTTCGATCCGCGCCAGAGCCTGCGAGACCGAGACGAAAGCGCCGTCGTTCGCAGCACCTATCAAAACCCCTGCGTCAGTCACACCCCGCCGAGCGAGCTCCGCGTCGGCCTCTTCCCAGCTCCACTCGAGTGGGATCCCCAACTCATCGCGGAGCCGTTTCCTGAACTCCGCTTTCAACGTCACCACCAGCTCCGCTTCCACGCCCGCGTTGCGCGTGAGCGAAGCCATCGCCTTCACGTACTCGAGCGACGACCGATGCCAGCTCGCCGGCACATCACGAGCCGGTCCCAGCCGCGTGGCACGAGCCCACAAAAACAACGCCGCCAGGAAGCCCAGCTGCAGCCCGGTGACGAGCAGGTTGACCGGCACCACCGTCGCGCCGCTGTGCAGATGAAACTCATCGAACGCCACCGGGCCCCGCCCCGCGAGGTGCGACCAGAACAGCGCGTTGTCAGCCAGCTCCAGCCGCGCGTTCTCCGCGAGATCGGGCCCTGCCGCCAACCACACCTCACCCTCGCCGCGCTTCATCCACCACACGGCGCCGTCACTGGTCACCGGCACCGCGTGCTCATCGCTCACCGCGAGCATGCGATCCGCCGAGAGCCGCAGCCGTTTCGCGCCGGCCAACAATCCCGCCGCGAAGGTGACCTGCACGGTGGTTCCGCCCACGTCTTCCAACCCCGGCTCGGTGACCAGCGGCGCCACCGGCCCTGCGTGCACCCAGAGCCACTCATTGATCGACGGCTGCGGAGAAGCGCGTGGCATCAAATAGATCAACGTGCCGCCACCTTCGACGAAGTGCGTGAGTGACTGCACCTCTTCCTCCCGAATCTCTTCACCCGACGGCGCGGCGATCACCAGCACCCGCGTCTCCGCAGGCAACTGCGTGAGCGGCGCGTCGTGCGCGATCACCTGAACACCGCTCTCTTTCAGCCACGTGGCGAGCGCACCCAGCCCGCGCGGACCGTTGTTGGTGATGCTGGGGATCGGAGACTCCGAGCCTGGATCCTGCGACGCGACGCTGGCCACGATCGACAGCAGCACCAGCGCCCCCAGGACGATCGGGCCCTTCTTCACGACGCCTGCTCCGTGAGGGCGCGCACGTCATCGAGAAAGCGCCGCGCATCGGCGGGCGGCACGGCCTCGAGCGAATAGAAGGCGCGATCGAACCACGCGAACAGCGGCGTCACCCGCCCGATGAGCTCAGGTGGTGCACCGCGGGTGGGCAGCTCTTCGGTCAGCTCGCGGTTGGTCTTCACGCGGTCGGGCCGGGCGAAGCGCTTCCGTTCGAGTGACGAGAGCAACGAGAGCAACGCCTCGCGGATCGCCTCACGTGGCGCGCTGCCCAGCAGGGCCTCTGCACGTAAGAGGTGCGTGGCGGGATCATCGAGCACCAGCGCCGCAGCCACCGTCCCCGCGCGTTCGGGGGCGAGCACCTTCGCGCGGCGCCGGTTGAGCAGGCGCAAGGTGACCCCGCCACCAATCACCAGCGCGAGCACCAGCACCACCACCCGGGTGACGTTCGAGTAGGCCTCGGCACCCGAAGACTCGAAGAGGCTCTCGAACCAATTGCGCAGCTGCGCCATCAACGCCTGCAGCGCACCGGTGTTCCGCAGGCGAGCGCGCTCGAACCCGGGCCGCTCGTAGATGGGGGCGAGCGTGGAGTGCTCCAGCTTCTCCGGCGCGGGTTGCGCGAGCAGTTCACACGCGGCCTCCTGCCGATCCTCCGGCAGCATCGCCAGGGCCGGATGCTCGCAGGTCGCCGAGAGGCTCAGCGCGACGACGAGCCAGGTCACGTGCCGAGCGCCAGTTCGAGATCGAGGCCTTCGCGGCGCACGCGCATGTCCGTATAGAAGAAGGTCTGAAACACGATGTAGAGCGGCGCGAGCACCGCCCCCATCACCGACTGCACCAACTGCAGCGGGATCATCACGTAGAGCGGCACCACGTCGTTGAGCGTGTTGCCCGGCGTGAAGTTCGCGCCGAACGCCGCGCCCGCGAAGAGCGTGGGCATCGAGGCCACGACGCTCATGATCAGCAGCACCGTGCCCACGATGGTGACCAGCACGGTCAGGCGCAGCTTCACGAGGCCGCCTGCCCCTTCGGAGACGCGGCCTGAAGAGAGCGCGTCTGCGCGGCGGAAGGTGGCCAGCGCTCCGAGGGGTTCGATGGCGATGATCTGCGAGACGAGGATGAAGCGGATGGCGAACCAGAGCACCAGCACGATGGTGCCCAGGATCAAGGCGAGCGCAGCGAGCACGCCCAGCACCGCCGCCAGGGCCCGTTGATCGTTGAGGCCCAGCGCCATCGCGCCGCCACCCAGAACGCCTGCGGGCAGGAGCAGCAACACCATCACGAGCACGCTCCACGCCATGCTCAAGAAGAAGGCTCCGGTGATGGTGCCCAGCCGCGCCGCCGCGTGGCGAAACGAGTCACTCGCGTTCGGCTGGCCCTGGTTGATCAGCCGGCTGTACGAGAAGTGTGTCGCCGCGACGCCCGCGACTTGCGCCACGAAGAGCGAGGCCAGGATCGCCAGCATGAGCAGCGAGAGCGAGCCGAACATGTGCGTGAAGACCTGCGCGTTGGGCTGCTTGAGCGCTGCCTGGCTGCTCGCCAGCGGAAAGAGCACCTTGGTCACGGCCTGCGAAACCGCCACCAGCGTGCCTTCGACCAACTGAAAGCCGAGCAACAACCAGAAGAGCGGCTTCCAGTTCGCCCGCCAGAAATTGACGGAACGATCGATCAGCTCACCAAGGCCCAGCGGGCGGAGCGGGTTCAAAGTGAGCGGCAAGCTACTCCAGCGCGCGCAGCAGGGCTTCCGCGGCGTGAGCCGGGTGGGTGGCGTGCATGATTTCGCCAATCACCGCGACGCCGGACACCTGACCGAGCTCTTTCATGCGCTCGATGGTGATGCCTCCCAGCGCGAAGCAGGGGGTGGGCGATTTCTTCGCGAAGGCGCGAAACGCGTGGGCTCCCAGCTCGGGGCGCTCGGGGGCTTTGCTGATGGGGTCGAAGACCGGGCTCACCAGCAGCAGATCGGCGCCGGTAGGGTGGCGCGGTGGATGGCAGGAGGCGCTCAGCCAGCGTTTGCCCAGCAGCGGCCGCACGTCTGCCGGGAGAAGCGAACGATCAGTCACGTGCAGATGCGCGTCGAGGGCCAGCGCGATGTCGAGGCGGCCGTTGATGAAGAGCGGGTGTTCTCCGCAGAGTTCGCGCAGGCGGGCGGCTTCTTCGTAGAACTGCCGATCGGTGGCGCCGGGGTGGCGGTGCTGCACGGCGATTCCCGGCCCGGCTTGCAGGGTCTCTTTGAGGATCTCGAGGACGGGCATCGACCAGTCCGTGATGATCATGAGCTTGAAGGGGAGCGTTGGCCCCTCAGCCGCTGAGGTCACTGACCGACCAGTCCGGTCAGCGGACTCGAGGCCGACGCGTAGGCCTTCATCGGAATGCGCCCGGCGAGGAACGCTTCGCGGCCTGCTTCGACCGCCAGCTTCATGGCTCGCGCCATGCGGGCGGGTTCTCTGGCGGCCGCGATGGCCGTGTTCATCAAGATGCCGTCGATGCCCAGCTCCATAGCGATCGCCGCGTCGCTGGCCGTGCCCACGCCCGCGTCGACGATCACCGGCACCTTCACCGTCTCGAGGATCAGCCGGATGTTGTGCGGATTGCGGATGCCCAGGCCCGAACCAATCGGCGAGGCGAGCGGCATCACGGCCGCGCAGCCCATGTCGGCCAGCTTGCGCGCGGTGATCACGTCGTCGCTCGTGTACGGCAGCACCGTGAAACCTTCTTTCACCAGCACGCGCGCCGCCTTCAGGGTCTCTTCCACGTCGGGATAGAGCGTCTTCTCGTCGCCGAGCACCTCGAGCTTCACCCACTTCGAGAGGCCGAGTTCTTCCGCGAGGCGGCAGGTGCGAATGGCGTCGTCGGCCGTGTAACAACCCGCCGTGTTCGGCAGCAGCTTCATGCGGTTGGTGTCGATCCAGTGCAGCAGCGACTCTTCTCCCTTCGCCTTCAGGTCGAGGCGGCGCACCGCGACCGTCACCATCTCGGCGCCGGAGACCTCGTGACATTCCTTCATCACGGCGTGGCTGGGGTACTTGCCGGTGCCGACGATCAGCCGGCTCTGGAAGGTCTTGTCTGCGATGGTGAAGGGCTTCATTTCATCCGCCTCCGACGAAGGTGACGATCTCGACCTGATCTCCGGGCTTCAACGAGGTCTGAGCGTGGCGTGCTTTCACCACCACCTCGGCATTCACCTCGACCGCCACGCGCGGCGCCTTGATCTCCAGCAAGGTGAGCAGCGTGGCCACGGTGAGGCCGTCGGGAAGTTCTCGGGGTTGGCCGTTGATCTGGAGCTGCATGACGTTGAATTCCTGGCCCGGTCACCCTACACGAACTTCTCATGGCCGAGCCGGTGGACATTGGGGAACTCCATCGCCGCGTGGCGGTGGCCGACGGGCACGCTGATTCTCTGATGTGGAACCGCGATTTGAACTGCGCTTCCGAGCAGGGCCACGTCGACTTTCCCCGGCTGAAAGAAGCGGGCGTGAAGATTCAGTGCTTCACGGTGGTGACCCGTGGCTTGCCCGTGATCGATGGGTTTTCGCTCTTCGCGATGAAGCAGGGCTGGCCACGGCACGCGCGCGCCGACGAGTGGAGCCGTTGCACCTTTCAGGTCGAACGCCTGGCGGAGTACTGCCGCGAGTCGAAGGGCAACGCGTCGATCGCCGCCACCGCGACGCAGCTCGAGGCGAACCTGGCCAGCGGGAAGCTGTCGGCGGTGTTGGGCATCGAAGGCGGGCACGCGTTGGGCGGCAAGGTGGAGCGCGTCGCCGAGCTGTACGAACGCGGCGTGCGGTTCATGTCGTTGAGCCATCTGTCGAACAACGAGCTGGGCGGTACTTCGACGCCGATGTTCGGCAACAAGCCGCTCACTCAGCACGGGCGCGATGTGCTCGATGCGATGGGTGAGGTGGGCATGCTGGTCGACGTCGCGCATGCCTCGCCCTCGATGCTGCCGGACCTGCTGTCTCACAAGAAGGCGCGCGTGTTCTGCAGTCACGCCGGCGTGCAGGGGGCGACGCCGTTGTGGCGGAACCTGTCGGATGAGGTCTGCAAGGCCATCGCGGACAAGGGCGGGGTGGTGGGCATCATCTTCGCGCCCCAGTTCGTCGGCGGGCGCACGATGAAACACGTGGTGCGGCACGTGGCGCATGCGCTCGAGGTGATGGGGGAAGAGGGCGTGGCCTTCGGCAGCGACTTCGACGGCATGATTCCCCTGCCGCAGGGCATGAGAGACGTGCGCGACTTGCCGAAGCTCACCGCGGCGCTGCTGGAGCACGGCCTTCCTGTGCGCGTGGTGGAGAAGGTGCTCGGGGAGAACTATCGGCGGTTCTTTGGAGAGGCGTTGTGACAGCCTCTCGCCGAGGCACTTTTGGCTGTTTCGTTTGACTCGGATCGCAGCGGAGAAGATAGTCCGCACCTCGGCCGCCTCTCGCCAACGACCCTCATGCGCCTCCAGATTCAGCTCGCCCTCGTCGCTGTTCTTTCCGTCTTCTCCTTCGGCTGCGGCACGCCTGTGAACGGAGACACCTGCAATGCGACGGGCTTCCTCTGTGAATCGGCTGCCAGCGCCCTCGAGTGCCGCGTCGGCACGTGGACCTCGCTCCCCTGCAAGGGCCCGAACGGCTGCAAGCGCGAAGGCGACATCGTGAAGTGCGACATGACCGGCAATGCCGAAGGCGATGCCTGCGCTTCGTCTGCTGAAGGCAAGGGTCTGTGCACCGCCGATGGCCAGGGCACGCTGGAGTGCCGTGACGGCAAGCTGGCCAAGACCAACACCTGCCGCACCTGTTCGGTGAGCGGCGACCTCGTCACCTGCCAGCCGTAAGGTTCACGAAGCGCTCGATGATGGCCTGGAACTCTCCGGGCCTCTCGAGGTTGCTCAAGTGACCCGCGCCCTCGATCACCTCGAGGGTCGACCCACCCACCAGTGACTGCATCAGCTTCGCCTTCTCGACCGGGGTGATCTGATCTTCCGCGCCGACGATGATCGAACACGGCCCGGAGAACCGGCTGAGAATGTCCTTCCCGTCGATCCGGCTGGCCATGCCGCGCGAGGCCGCCGCGACTGCCTGCGCCGACTGCGCGAGCATCAGCTTCTCCACCCGCGCCTTCGTCTCGGGCGCCACGCCCGCCGCCATCAGCTTGGGCAACATCCCACTCACCAGGCCGGCCACCCCGTTCTTCTCGACGTCGAGCGCCGTCGTTTCACGGCGCGCGCGGCCCGCTTCGTCATCGGCCGTCGACTGCGTGTCGATGAGCACCAGCCCCTGCACCCGGCCCGGATCGAGCCGGGTCAAGGCGATGGCCACATAGCCACCCATCGAGACGCCTCCGACCAAGGCGCTCTGAATTCCCAGGGCGTCGAGCAGGGCCAGCCCGTCTTCTGCCATCGCCTCCATGGTCGAGACGCCCGGCCCCGGCGCGCTCTGCCCGAAGCCCCGGTGATCCGGTGCCAGCAACCGCACCCCTTTGGGAGGCGCGGCCAGCTGCGGCCAGAAGCTCTGACTCGAGAACGGGAACCCGTGGAAGAGCAGCAGCGGCACCCCTTCGCCGCGGTCTTCATAGAAAGAGGGGCGGCCCTGCAGAGAGAGGGTGGGCATCAGATCCAATCCTTGTGGCGGAACCACAGCACCATCACCAGCGGCAGAATGATGACCGCGCCGATCATGATCTCGAAGAAGACCAGCCCACCGAGATAATCGAAGTTCTGGCCGAAGAAGCCGACGATGAACGAGAGCGGCAGGAAGATCGCCGCGAAGATGGTCAGCTGCTTGGTGATGTCGTTGGTGCGGTTGGCGACCTGAGAGAGGTAGGCCTCGACCACGTTGCCCACCAGGTCGCGCGCCGCCTCGAGCTGCTCGTAGATGCGCACCAGGTGATCGAACACGTCGCGAAAGTAGATGGCCGTGCGCTCCTGCACCTGGGGCACGCCGCGGCGGGCGAGCAGGCCCACGATGTCGCGTTGGGGGGAGAGCACCCGGCGCACCATCACCAGCGCGCGCTTGAGCTCGAAGGTCTCCTGCAGCATCGAGCGGGTGGGGTAGCTGGCGAAGATGCGCTCTTCGAGGTCTTCCAGCGCCTCGTTGAAGCAGTCGAGCAGCGGGAAGTTGCGATCGACCAGCGCGTCGGCCAGCAGGTACATCACGAAGTCGACCCCGCGCCCCAGCGTGTTGGCCGGGTCGGCCTCGATGCGTTTGTGCGTCTGCTCGATCGCCATGTGCTGTTTGGCGTGCACCGTGATGAGCCAGTCGGCGCCTACGAAGAAGTGCAGCTCGTGCATCTCGAGATCGGTCCACTTCTCGGTGGGCGTGGAGAAGCTCTGCAGCACGAGGAACTGGTGGTTGCCGTACTCCTCGAGCTTGGGGCGCTGATCGAGGTGGAGGCAGTCTTCGATGGCTAGCTTGTGCAGCCCGTACCGTTCGCCCAGCTTGTTGAGCACTTCTTCGGTGGGCTCGAGCACGTCGATCCACTTGTGTCCGGGGATGGCCAGCAACGACTCGTCACCATCGAGGAGGCGGCCGTTGTCGTACACGCGCACACGCAGCATGCGTTCTGGCTAGCAGATCTTTTCGCGCCGGTATCGTAATGAGGCCCCGTGGAGTCGCTGCCCCCCAAACTCGAAGCCCTCATCTCCTCGGAGCCCGATCGCGACTTCGGAGCCCGAACTCACATGGTGAGCCTGGCCGCGGGCCGCGCGATCGAGGCGATGGGGGAGCTCGATCTCATTCAGTATGAAGAGCCCGACGTCGAAGGGTCTGCCGACCTGTCGATGTGGGAGCTGGTGGCGCCCCTCATCGGCAGCACCATCAGCGAGGTGAATACGCTGTGCGCGCAGATCGAGTCGAGCTTCCCGCCCGGCGAGTTCCTCGTCGATCAGCGCCCCCTGGCGGTCAACGAGTGTTTCCAGTCGAGCGCCACCGAGCTGCGCTCCGAGGTGATGAACTTCGGCATGCGGGTGCGTGACCCGGCGGTGGTGGGCGATCGGTGGAACCTGATCACCGAGCTGCAGATCTTCCGTTTCAGGTTCCGCGATCGCATCGGGAAGATGGTGTGGGAAGCCGCCAGCGCCTTCGGTGAGTGCAAACGCCGCGAGGTCGAGCCTGGCTACGACGAGGCGCTCAAGTCGACCCTGGTGGTGCGCGCGATGAGCGCCGACCTGCGCCGGCTGATGCGGGTGCGCATTCACAAGGTGAGCGAAGCGGCGCCCCTGGAGATGATCACCCAGGCGCAGCAGATGGAAAAAGAGCTCAACGCCTTTGGCCGCACCGCCGCCTGGCGAGCCCTCCGCGCGCAAGACAAGAAGGGCATCCTCGAGTTCCGGTACAACCTGCGTCAGCTGATCAACGCCGGAGCACCTTCGAAGATCGAGCTGCTCTCCCTGCTCGAGCCCTTCGTGGAGTTCGTCGACGGCTTCGGCGGCATCAGCCAGCGCGAGATCCTGGTGCAGCACGACCAGGAGATCCTCGCGTCGGTGGGCGTGGTGCTGGAGCGCGGCATGAACCTGGACAGCTATGAAGGGCGGCTGGCTGCCTTCAAAGAGGCGCTCGACGCGGGCCAGAACCTCTACGGGCGATCGCCTGACTTCGACGTCTTCTTGCGCAACCAGCGCAAAGCGCTGCCTCAGCCCGAAGCACTGCCCGAGCAGCTGGAGCAGTTCCTCGTACAGATCGCCGGCCTCTCGCAGTATTGAGGCGTGTGCCCAGCAGCGCCGCAGCCAAGCGAAAGAAGCCCGAAGCGACAGGTGAGTTGACCCCGCTGATTCAGGCCGATTTGTCGCGCGTGGAGGCCGTCTTCACCGACGTCGATGGCACCCTCACCACCAAAGGCAAGCTCACCTCGGCCACCTTGCGCGCCATCGAGTGGCTCAACGCGCACCACGTGAAGGTGGTGCTGGTGAGCGGGCGGCCGGCAGGGTGGGGCGAAGCGTGGGTTCGCCAGTGGCCGGTGGCCGGCGCCATCATGGAGAACGGCGCGCTGCACTTTGCCTGGCGTGGTGAACAGCTGGTGAAGACCTACGCGCAGCCGCCCAGACAGCGCGTCAGTGATCGCAAGAAGCTCCACGCCCACGTCGCGGCCGCGCTCGAGCACGTGCCCGGTGCGCGGTTGTCGAGCGACTCCGCGTACACCGAGGTCGACCTGGCCATCGACTACGCTGAAGACGCGTCGTTGGGGCCGGCCGCGGCCGATGCCCTGGAGGCCTTCCTCACCCAACGCGGCGTCACGGCCGTGCGCAGCTCGGTGCACGTGAACTGCTGGCTGGGGCGCTTCGACAAGCTCTCGGCCGTGCGGCGCTTCGCAGAGCTGGAGTGGAAGAAGACCGTGCGTGCCGACGAACGGCGCTTTGCCTACGTCGGTGATTCGTTCAACGACGCGCCGATGTTCGGGGCGTTCCCGCTGTCCATCGGAGTGGCGAACGTGCGAGACGTGCTCGAGCAGCTCGACGCCAGACCCCGCTTCGTCACCCGCGCGCGTGAAGGCAAAGGCTTCGGCGAAGTCGCCGACGCGATCATGCGCGCCCGCAGGAGATCCACATGAGTCACCTGGTCAAAGTCGCCGTCAAGCCGGGCCTGGGCCGTCACATTCGTGCAGGCCACCCCTGGGTGTTCAAGAAGGCCATCGAGAATCCCCCGCGCATTCCCATCGGCGCGGTGGTCGACCTCACCGACGAAGGGCGCTTCGCGGGCCGCGGCTACTGGGATCCGCTCTCTGCCATCGCGGTGCGTGTGCTCACCACGAACCCGCACGAGACCATCGACGCCGACTTCTTCGAGCGCAAGGTGCAGCAGGCGCTCCAGTCGCGGCACCAGATGATCGACTTTGCGGGCACCAACGCCTACCGGCTCATTCACGGCGAAGGTGATGGGCTGCCCGGCGTGATCGTCGACCTCTACGACGGCTTCGCGGTGATGAAGCTCTACTCAGCGGGTCTGACGCCGCACCGCCCGATGATCGTCGAGGCGCTCGAGAAGATGGTGCCCGGCCTCAAGGGCGTGGTGGGCCGTGACGAGGTGGGTCGCGACGACGCCGACGTCGACACCGAAAAGGGCAACGGCAAGGTGCTCGCGGGCGCCGAAGCGCCGCAGCCCCTGCCGATCCTCGAACACGGCGCGCAGTTCCTGGTCGACGTCTACGCAGGTCAGAAGACCGGCTTCTTCCTCGACCAGCGCGAGAACCGCTTCATGGTGCGCCGCATCTCGAAAGATCTCGAGGTGCTCAACTGCTTCGGGTTCACCGGCGGCTTCTCCGTCAACGCGGCGCTGGGTGGGGCGAAGAGCGTGTTCACCGTCGATCAAGACGCCGACGCGATCGCCCTGGCCCGCGAGAACTTCACGCTCAACGGCATCAACGCCAGCGAGCACGACTTCCTCGCCGCCGACGCGTTCGAGCTGCTCGAGTCGTTCAAGAAAGAGGGCCGGAAGTTCGACCTGATCATTCTCGACCCGCCCGCCTTCGCGAAGAGCCAGAAGGCCGTGGAGAGCGCGCTCGACGGCTACGCCTCGCTCAACCGCCAGGCCCTCGCGATCCTCAAACCGGGTGGGTTGTTGTGCACCGCCAGCTGCTCCGCGCGTGTCAGCCCGGAAGCGTTCTTCGATGCGGTCAAAGACGGCGCGCACAACGCCGGAGTCGATCTGGCGCTGGTCGAAGAGCGGTACCAGCCCCCGGATCACCCGGTTCGGCTGCAGTTTCGCGAAGGCAAGTACCTCAAGTTCTTCGTGCTTCGCGCCCGCTGAGCCGGGCTCCCCAGATTCCTTGCACACCTCTGGGAGGCCCTGTGTCTCCAAGGCCGAAGCGGTTGACTTCACCCCGGCCCTACGCCAAACGGCGCCAGACTCTTCAGGCCGGTCTCACCAAACAAAGGGATACAAACAAATGCGTTCCATGAAGCTCGTCGTTCTCGGCGCTCTCTCGTTGCTCAGCCTCGCCGGCTGTCTCCAGGGCCAGCCCCGCCTCTACCGCGTTGCTCTGGACGAGACGCCCGTCCGCACCGTCAACACGCCCACCTGCTTCCGCAACAGCGAGCTGCCGGCCGGCCGCAACAACACCAGCGAGCAGAACTACCGCTCGGAAGACGAGTGGGTCATCTGGAGCGGCGTGGATCAGACCGAATACCTCGACCTGGGCACCCAGGCGTGGACGCTCGGTGACGCTCCCGTCATCCGCGTTTCCGACCTGATCGAAGGCACCGACAAGACCTTCAACGCCTCGCGCAACGTGCAGACCCCCGTCTCGGACCAGTACATCGAGCTGCGCCAGACCACCGTCTCGGCCAAGTTCGACGACTACTCGGCCGTGCCCGTCGGCACCATCGCGCTGAACTCGCAGTTCGCCTGCACCAAGGCCCGCGGTGAGTGCCCGACCGGCCAGAACCTCGCCAACGACGCCGCCAGCTGCTCGGCGAACCTCAAGTTCGTCGCGCGCCGCATCGACGTGCAGCAGCTGACCGCCTACAACAACAACCCGTAATTTTCGGGCAGGTTGGGTGGCAACGCGGGAGTCCTGGAAACAGGGCTCCCGTTTTTCTTTGGCGGAGTCCTTCATGGTGGTGAAAGGCCAGTACCTCGAGCGGCCCACGCTCATCCCGCTCGCCAATGGGCTGGTGCTGGAAGGCGTGTCACATCGGGGTGAGCTGCGGCCGGGTCTGTTGGTGTTGCCGCCCCCGCCGATCGAAGGCAGCGGCATGGATCACGTGGTGGGTGCCGAGCTCGCGTACGCCATCTCGCATCAGGGCCACCCCACGCTGCGCTTCAACTACCGCGGCGTGGGCGGCAGTCAGGGCGAACCCTCGCGCAGCCCGCAGGAGTGGGTGGAAGACGCGGTCGCGGCGCTTCAACTGGCCATGGACAATTCGGGTGGCGAGCGGGTGGTGGTGGCCACCATCGGCGCGTCGGACGCGGTGGCGTTGAGGCTCTCTGAGCTGCAACCGCTCGCGGGCCTCATCTTGATCAATCCGTCAATGGCCCGGCCTTCTGACTTCGAGAGCCGCGCCGCGTTGGCATGGCCCTTGGCGGTCATCGTGGCCGAACTGGATCAAGGTCAGGACCGGGCTCGTTGGGCCGCGGTGCTCGAGCGCCATGATGCTGTATTTACGGTGGTCCCCGGCGCGACCCGGACCTACCACCGCAATCTGCCCATGGTCGGCAAGGCGGCTGCCTCCCTTGTCGGGCGGGTCAGTGGACGGGTGGAACCGGGCTGAACCACACTTGTCCTCAAGGACTTCATGCTTCTTCGCGGCACGGGGCGGGAACTTGTGTGCAGATCCAATCGTTGTCTCCATCGTTCGTAGCCGCCTGTGCGAGGCCTCCCAATGCGAAAGCTGCTGACGCTGTCGACGGTCGTGACGCTGTCCCTCTCTCTGGCCGCCTGTACCCGCGACGCGGAGGAGGGGCCCGATCTCAGCCGCCCCGCCTACGTCACCGCCGACCTTCCTGATGACCTGAGCACCCGCGTACCGGGCCGCATCGTGGTCGACTTCGTCGACGGCACCACCAAGGCCGAGTTCGACGAGCTGGAGAAGGCGTGGGGCCTCGACCTCGAGTTCAACTCGGAAGAGCAGGGCCCTCAGTCGGGCATCACCCAGGGCGCGTACGAGGGTGACCTCGAGGCGCTGCTGAAGAAGATCGAAGCGAACCCGAAGGTGCAGGCCGCTGAGCCGCTGATGAGCGTGAAGGCGCTCTTCGTGCCCAACGACCCGATGTACGCGCAGCAGTGGAACCTGAAGGCCATCAACATGGAGAAGGCCTGGGAGACCTCGCGCGGCAAGGGCGTGGTGGTCGCCGTGCTCGACACCGGCATCGCCTTCGAGAACCACGATGACTTCGCGGTGGTGCCCGATCTCGAAGGTCAGAAGTTCGCCGGCGGGTGGGACTTCGTGAACGACGACGAACACGCCAATGACGATCACGGCCACGGCACGCACGTCGCCGGCACGATCGCCCAGGCCACCGACAATGAAGAAGGGGTGGCGGGCGTCGCGTTCGAAGCGACCCTGATGGCGGTGAAGGTGCTCGACCACTTCGGCAGCGGCAACACGGCCGACATCGCCGACGCGATTCACTGGGCGGCCGATCACGGCGCCAGGGTGATCAACATGTCGCTGGGTGGTGGCGGCCGTTCGGCCGTGATGGAGCAGGCGGTCGAGTACGCACGCGCCAAGGGTGTGGTGGTGGTCTGCGCTGCCGGCAACGGTGGCCGCGGCGTCGTCGAGTATCCCGCGGCGTATCCAGGCTCCTTCGCGGTGGCCGCGGTGGGGCCGACCGGTGCGAAGGCGCCGTACTCGTCGTGGGGCAAGGAGCTCGACATCGCAGCGCCCGGTGGCGACAAGTCGCAGGGAGAAGCTGCGGGCATCGTGCAGAACACCATCGATCCGCAGGACGTGAGCAAAGGCGTCTATCTCTCGTACCAGGGCACCTCGATGGCCACCCCGCACGTGGCCGGTGTCGCCGCGCTGCTCTACGCGGCCGGCGCGAAGAACCCGGATCAGGTCGAGAAGGCGCTCGTGCTCGGCGCGAAGGTGGCTCCGGGGACGAAGGGCTGGTCGGATCAGTACGGCCACGGTCTGCTCGATGCGCAGGGCGCGCTCGATGCGCTCAAGAAAGTCCGCGCGGCTGACAGCAACGAGCTGCTCCCCGATGAGGTGCTCCTGGCTCAGCAGCAGCCGCAGGTGACCGAGACGGTCGGGGTGTACTCGTACAACCAGATCAACTGGAACGTGTTCGGCTGGGCCGCGGCGATGTTGGCCTTCGTGCTGCTCACCCTCGGCACCAAGGAGCGCCCGGGCTACCTCAACGTGATGGCCAAGCCAGGCTTCATCATCCCGATGCTGCTGAGCACCGTGGGCGCCTTCGCGATTCAGTACGTCGCTGATCCGGGCCCGGCCACCACGGCGATCACGCTGCCGATTCCCGATTGGCTCAACCGCATCATCTTCGGCCGAGGCTCGCTGGCGAACCCGATCATCTACAGCGCCGCGCTTCCGGTGGTGGCTTCGATCTTCGCGATCAAGTTCAAGGGCATCCGCCCGGTGGTGGGAGGCCTGGCGATCGGCTTCGCGTCGATCCTCGGCTACACCATCTGGGCGAATGCGCCTGCGCTGGCGTGGATGCCGTTCAAGTTCCTCGCCATTCCCTGGCTGGTCATCAACGCGATCATCTGTCTGTTCGTGTCGCGCGCCATGCTCAAGAAGGAGACCGTATGAAGGTCTCCGGCACGGTGCAGTTTCGTGATCTCGAGACGGGCATCTGGGTGCTCGCTGCCGACGACGGCAAGACGTACCTGCTCGCGGGTGGCGATCGGAAGATCAAGAAGAGCGGGGCGCGCATCGAAGCGGAGGGTGAGGTGGACTCCGATTCGGCCACCATCGCCATGGTCGGCCCGCGCTTCGTGGTGAAGCAGTACCGCTTCACCTGACGCCGGAGGAACGTTGGAGTCCGACAGGGTTGCGCGCTGCTCGTCCGGGCGGCTCGTGTTCGTCTTGACGCCGCGAGATCTTCTCGGGTGCAAATTGAAGTAGGTGATGCCCATTATGGTGATCACGCAGAGTTTCCTCGCGGAAGGTGGATGGCTCTACGTCGCTGCCGCGCTGGTCTCGGTGGTGTTGATCCTCATACGCGCGTTCGGCATCCTCCGCGCCGCGACTGCAGCTGGGGTGCTCCTCACCTTCACGTTCGCTGTGGGTCTCTTCTTTACGGCCAGCTACGCGACAGCGGTCGACCAGGTGCGACCCCACGACCCCCTCCGCATGCCCGCGCCCCGGGTGCTGTATGAGCGATGTGTTGCGAGCGGTGGCGAGCACTGCCTCTCAGTCAACCCCACCATGGACTACTACCTTGAGCATCGTCTGCTTGGTGTGTACGTGCCGCTCGGGTGCGCCGCAGCCTTCGCGCTGATGATGCTGGTGGAGCGTCGGAGGACGGCCACGTAAGTGTTGCGCGAGTCGCTCGGCTGCTCATTGCTGTAACGGTGCTGAGCGTCAGGCTTCCTCCAGCGTTCTGGACGTCGACTTGGCCGCCCTCTCCGCTTTGCGCGATCGTTCGGCTGAACCTGAAGAACCGGCGCGCTCGAGCCTCGAGTCGCTATTGGATCGCCCCGGCGAGCGCAAAGATGGGCAGGTACATCCCGATGCAGAAGGCGGCTGGCAGGGTCAGCATCGTGACGATCGCGATCACGCAGCGGCTGAGCACGGCGCTCTCGGAGCGCGCGCGCACCACGCCTTCGGCGACCAGTGCCATGGGCGCGAGGCCGGCCACGATGAGGGTCGAGGGCTGCAGCATCAGGATGGTGAAGGAGGGCAGCGGGGCATTGCCGATGTCCGCAAACATCTTGCCGTAGAGCTGCTGCGCGAAGAGGCCTGCGATCGCCTCGAGGATGCAGAGCGTCGCGAAGACCAGTGCCAGGATGTCGATGCCGCGTCGCTTTCGTTCCATCCCGTATTTCCTCTCAGCCCGTTCTTCATTCTGGAAGGTCGGTCCGTGCACGGTGCTGTAGCACGGGGTTCAACCCGAAGAGTGGGAGGCGAGGTTGACAGCCGCAGCCGCGCCACATCCACGGGTCGGGCACTGCTCGCAGGGCGCCTGCTTCCTCTCGCGGCACGTCCGAAGGGTCCGGTGATCGTCCGGGCCTCGGCGACTCCTGTGACTGACCCGGGGCGGCGATGGTGCGTAGTCGCGCCGTGGGCGCAGGTGGTAGACCCCGTCGCATGCGCGCACTTCTCCTGTCCCTGATGCTCCCGTTGGCCGCCTTCGCTCAGACCGCTGGTGAGAAGGTCAAGAAGGAGACCGCCGAAGCCGTCGACGCCTCGAAGCAGTACGTGAACGAGAAGAAGGAAGACTTCGAAGCCCGCATGGAAGCTCGCCTCGCTGAGCTCCGCGCGAAGACGAAGTCGGTCAAAGAGAGCACCCAGGCTGGCGCGAAGGAGAAGCTCGCGGTGCTGGAGAAGCAGGAGAAGGCCGCCGCCGAACGTCTCGCCGCGGTGAAGAAGGCGGGCGCCTCTGCCTGGCAGAGCCTGCGCGCCGGCGTCGAGCAGGCGGTCGACGACCTCGACAAGGGCGTCAACGGCCCGACGAAGTGAGCGAGCGCACCAGCGCCTCGTACTCCTGAAGCTCCGCATCCCCGCTGCGCACCTTCGCGCGCAGCGCTTTCACGTCGTCCCGCCCGCGGATGATCTTCCCCGGCTGGAGCTTCACCTCGAGCAGGTTGAGCTGCACCCCGCGCAGGTCGACGGCGAGCAGGAAGCCAATCGACACCAGCCCTGCCGCCACCCACGGCAGGAACAAACGAGCAGGCGCCTTCGACGGCGCGTCTTCGAACGCCATCGGCTCTGCGACCGGCAGCCGGTGCCAGGTCTTTCGCACCAGCACGAACAGGCCGGCGTTGCCGATCAGCAGCATGAGCACCGGCACCCACCACACCAGGTCGGCTTCTTTCGCGCTGTCGCCGGCCGAGAGGAAGATCACCGACGAGATCAGGTTGTTGGCCGCGTGCGCCGCGATGGCCGGCCACAACGAGCCCGCCCGCCAGGCGAGCAACCCGAAGAGCACGCCCAACTCGAAGCGCGCCGTCAGCCCCACCGGATCGAGGTGGAAGGCGCTGAAGATGAACGCGGTGAGCACGATGGCGCGCGGGGCGCCGCGGTGCAGCTCGACGCCGCGCTGAAAGAACCCGCGAAAGAGCAGCTCTTCACCCAGCGGCGCCGCGATGCTCACGCCCAGCAGCACCAGCGCGAGCTCCACCTGCGTGCTGCGCTCGAACACCTGTGAGCTGTCGAACTGCTCCACCATCGACTGGGGAAAGATCGCCTGCGCCGCCGCCATCAGGGGCACGGCCCAGGCGAAGTAGTTCAAGAGGCCAAACGCGAACCCCAGGCCGAAGGCGCGGGCCTCGAAGCGGTGCAGCCCCATCGCCCGGAGCGCCTTGAAGCCGATCAGCTGAAAGCCGATCACCGAAAGCCCCGCGAAGAGGATGATCTCCGAGAACCACAGCCCCCAGGCCAGCTGCATCATCTGGGCTGCAAAACCCAGCAACAAGAAGGTGATGAGAGCGAACACCGTCCACGCGACGGTGAAGTTCAGGGTGGGGCGGAGAGGCGGCTCAGGGGGGCTGTCGATCACGGGAACGGGCGCTCTCGGCCGTCGTTATACTCGGCGCCCCGTGAATGCACCGAGCCATTGGTCCGACGAGGTCCGCTTCACCGAGTCATCGACGGCGTTCCGGGGGTTCTTCACCGAACTCCGGGAAGCCTTCGTGGAGCGCGAGTCGTTGTTCACGCAGCTCGAGCTGGCGCTGCTGTGCAAGGAGCACGTGCTCATCATCGGCCCGCCCGGCACGGCGAAGAGCGCGATCGCCGGCGCTGTGCTCGGCCGCATCGTCGATGAGAAGTCGGGCAGGCCTTCGCTCTTCAGCAAGCAGCTGGCCGAGAACACGGTGCAGACCGACCTGATCGGCCCGGTCGATTTCAAAGTGCTCACCGAGACCGGCCGCACGGAACACCTCACCGAAGAAGGCATGCTCGGCGCGGTGCACGCGTTTCTCGACGAGGTGTTCGACGGCCGCGACATGTTGCTGCGCTCGATCTTGAACGTGCTGCACGAACGCGAGCTCAAGCACGGCCGCAAGGTGACCCCGGGCCGCTGCGAGTGCGCGGTGATGACCTCGAACCGGTATCTCTCCGAAGTGCTCCAGCGTTCACCCGAGACGCTGCAGGCCTTCGCCGATCGCATCTCGTTCATCTGCTTCGCGCCCAAGAGTTTTTCGCGCCGCTCCAGCCGTGGGCAGATGTTGCACCGCGCGCAGACCGGTCAGCGGCCCGCGCTCCACGCCCGCATGACCCTGCAGCAGCTCGACGTGCTTCAGGAAGCGGTGGAGGCGGTCGAAGTGCCGCCCCTCGTCGCTGAAGGCATGGAGGAGCTCGCCGACACCCTGGAGCGTGACCTGCTCTCCCAGGTCGCGAAGCTCACCGACTACGTGCCGACCAAGTACTTCTCGCAGCGCTCGATGGTGAAGGCGCTCTGGGTGCTCAAGGCGATCGTGGTGCGCGATCGCATGTACCGGCGGCCCGAGCGCAGGCTGGTGGCGGAGCCTGCGGATCTCGAGATGCTTCGCCATTTCTTCATCCTGGGGGGCCCGGTCGAGGCCGAGCTCGACGCGCTGCTGAAGATCTCGTCCGATCCCCGTGAACGCGCGCAGCTCGAGATCATCCGGGTGGAGCACAAGACGTTCGCGACGGCCTACGCGAAGCTTCAGCCCTCCCTGCAGCAATCGCTCGAGCGTGAAGCGGCGGATCTGAAGGCGCAAGAAGACGTCGAGGCCGCTGAAGGTCAGGGCCGCGGGTGGACCGCCTCGGTCGCCAGCACCACCGCGATCGCCTTGCGCACCAAGCTGGTGCCCGGGCCGCGTCACCCCGACAACCGCAAGCCGCTGCTGCGCGCCGCCGAGTTGTTGCTGCACGCGATGGATCAACGCTGCGCGCGGGGCATGGCGGGGCAGGGTGAAGGCCGCGGTGGGGTCGCGCTGCTGGGCAGCTTCGGCGACGTGCTCGAGTTGGCGCACCGCGTTCCCGAGCTGCAGAGCCGCTTGCCGAACATCGCCCGCAGCGTGGCCGATTTCAGCAAGCAGGCCGCCGAGATGATCGCGCTCGCCGCCGAAGGCACCGAGTTCGACGACGCCGTGCGCCTCGATGGGGTCTCCGGCATCGCCAGCAACCTCGCGGAGGAGCTCGAGCGCATCGGCGAGCTCGTGCAGGTGGCGGGCTCCATCGTTCCTGAAGTGGTCGAGCCGGTGCGGGCCCACCTCACGACCATGCGCGAGCGCACCTCGATCGCCCTGCGCCGCCGCGCGACGCGCACGTTCGCCCAGAGCCAGTCGGGGCGAAAAGGGGAACCGCTCGAGCTGCTCATCGGAGACAGCCGCCGCCTTCGTGAGCTGGAGCGCTGCCTGGTGGAGCTCTCGCCTTCCCACGCCGGGCTGCGCGTCGAGCTGCTCGCGCCCCTGGCAGAGCAGTACGCGCGCGACGTGTTGACGGTGCAGCCCTTCGGCAAGCTGGAGCAGCTGCTGCGAATGATGCAGGGCGTGGTGGACAACCTCGCGCGCGAAGGCGCCTCACCGAATGCGGCCTTGCGGGTCGCACGTGACGAGGTGGAGCGCCGGGTCACCAGCTACGCCGAGGGGCTCACCGCGCCGAAGGGGGTCGCTCCCGACGCCGCCAAGATCCTCAGCGGTGAGCCGTACACCTTCTATCGGCAGCAGCTCTCGGCGCACGCGATCGAAGGTGATCTCAACGCGCTCAAGAGCATCGACGACTTGTTGCGATCCGTTGGTGCCGTGCCGTTGGCTCCCGAAGCGCGCGAGCTGGTGGCCAACGCCGAGGTGCAGTCGCTGGGCGTGCGGGTGCGCTACCTCTCGACCTGGTGGGGGCTCGTGGAGGCTGCGTTGCCGCTCGACAAGCTGCGCTCGCCCGCTGACGCCGACAAGGCCTTCGATGGCCTGGTGAAGAGCCGCTTCCCCTTGCTGGTGACGCGTGAAGGCGAGTTCGTGCGGCTCGGTTCGGCGATCGCGCGTTTGAGTCATGAGAGTGGTCAGCGCGCCGAGGTCATTCGTGCGCTGCTCGACGAGTCGAGGAAGTGCGAGGAGGCCTTCTCGCGGTTCTCCCGGCGGTTGATCGACAGCCGCACGCCCCGGCGGTGAGCCATGACGGTCGACAGGTTCAACCAGCTCAAGGACCGGCTCGACGCACTCCGCGAAGGGCGCCCGCCTGACTTGGGCTTCTTGAGCCGGGCGAAGATGATGTTCCTGCGCGACGACGGGAAGGTCACCCTCGACGCGCTTCGTGCGCTGGACACGGAGCTCGAGCGGGCGGGCGTGCACACCGTGGCGGATGCGCGGCTGCTCCGCGAGCTGGGCTCGGCGAAGGGCAAGCTGGGCGAGCTGAGCGTGGGCTTGCGTGCGCGGGCCGATGCCTCACTGACCGAGTTCGAGCTCGCCCTCTCCGAAGCGGAGCGCATGGCCGCGCTCGAGGTGATCCCGGCTGACCTGCGCTCGACGCTCGAGCTCGACTTCCGACGGCTGGGCAGGGTGGTGAAGGTGGCCGCCGTGTTCGACGCGGCCAACGTGCCGTTCGAGATCTTCAACCGGCCTCGCACGGCCGAGCGGCTCGCGCCCACCAGCGCGCGGCTCGCCCTCGCGGAGTTCTTCTCGGAACGGGCGCAGAAGCAGACGGGTGACACCACGCAGAAGCGGCGCGATCTCGATCTGGCGTACGAGATCGTGCTGCGCATGGGCGCCGACGCGAAAGGGGATCGTGATCGTTCGCGGCGCCTGCGGCTCGAGCTGGGGGCGGCGCGGGAGCGGGTGAGGGCGTCTCCGGCGGTGCGTTCACTCGACGATCTGATTCGCCACGTGCGTCACGCTGCCCGGCGCGACCCGTCGACGGCGTGGCGCAGCCTGCGGGCGCTCTATGAACGGGCGATCGAAGCGGGCGACGCCGAGCTCGCGCAGACCGCCAGCGCGGCGCTGCTCTCCATCAGTGAGAAGGGTGCGCTCGCTCCCGCGGTCGATCGGGCCGAAGCGATGCGGTCGATCGGGTGGCGGGATGGGCCACGGGAGGAGCGGCTCGCTCCGGGTGGGAAGAAGGGGCTCGATGATCAGCTCGCCTCTGAGCTGGCCAAGCTCGCCTTCGAGCTCGACGACGATGAACGCAAGGCGCTCGAGCTGGCGGCAGGCTGCGCGCGGTACTTCGACGTGGAGGACTCCCTGGCGGAGGAGATCGTCGAGGCCGAGATTCGGTCGACCCGGCCCGTGCAAAGGCGCGTGCCCTACCCGACGCAGCTGATGACCTACGAGCCCACCAACTCGCTCGATCAGCTCAATCACTTCGTGCTCGATCACCCCGGCTCGTTGGTGCTCGACCTCGCCTCGGGCCGGCAGATGGTGCGCGCCTATCTGGAAGAACAGCCGCCCCCGCGCCCGAAGAAGTCGCAGAAGACGGCGGTGCGGGTCTACGTGCTCGATGCGTCGGGTTCGATGCACGGCTCGCGCGCGCGGTTTCGTGACGCGATCCTGGTGTCCGAGCTCAACGCGATCCGCGTGAGGGCGAAGGCGGGGCTGCCGTTCGACCCGCTCTATTTCTCGTTTTTCAATGACGCGCCGACCGAGCTGGTGCGCATCGACAGCGGCGACGCGGCTTCGCGGCACATCGACAAGTTGTTCCGCGAGTCTCCGGCGGAAGGGCAGACCGACATCTCGCTCGCGTTGGTGTCGGCCTTCGATTCCATCGGCCGGGCGCGCGGTGAAGACCCGTACCTCGCGCGCGCCACCGTGGTGCTGGTGACCGACGGAGAAGACGGCGTCGAGCTGGAGCTGATCAGGAAGACGCGAAGGCCGTACGAGGGCCTGGAGATCGCGCTGAGCTTCATTTCACTGGGTGAAGAGAACCCCGACTTGCGGTCGCTCATCGTCGAGCAGCGGGATGCGGGCGGTCGTGCGTTTTATCACCACGTCTCCGATGCCGAGATTCAGCTCGCGCGCACCGACTTCGACTCGGCCTGGCGCACCTTGTTGCCGGCCGACGTGGCGGTGACCAGCGACGCGCTCGAAAAACTGGTGCCTCACCTCGAGGCGCTGGAGGCGATCGCCCAGGGCCGGCCGGTGCACAAGAGCGCCACCCAGGAGTCGCAGTTCGATGCGCTGTTCCCCGAGACGCCGCGCGCGAACGCGGTGGCGTCGGCCCAGCTGCCCCGGGTGGTCGACGTGTTGGAGGCCATCGCCGAAGCCGTCAGCCTCGCGCCCACGGAAGGCCGTCGCGCCGAGGCGGTCACGCTGCTGACGCACCTGCTGCAGGTCTACGGGATGCCGTTGCCCAAATACCTGGAGTGGGTGCAGGTGCCTGAGGTGCGGCTTCAGAAGGCGGTCGCGCGGATTCGTCTGGTCTGCTGAGGTCGGTGTCCGTGTTCGGGTTCTTCAAAAAGAAGCCGGTGGTCTCGAAGTCGACCGACCCGCTGGCGGTGTTCGACGCGGTGATCAGCTCGCTCGATCGGCAGGGCGCTGAGGTGCGGAAGTCGGCGGCCACGCTGCTCGCCCTGCGCGCCGAGCTCGCCCGGGATGAGCAGAAGTACGAGATGCGGGTCGTCACCACGAAGGAGAAGCTCGATCGCGCGCTGGGTGAACCGAAGATCGAGAAGACGCTGAAGCGGGATCTGTCGGAGGCGCAGCAGCTGCTCGAGAGCACGCGCGAGGCGCATGCACAGGCCGAGGCCAACGCGAAGTTGTTGATGGATGCGGCGGAGGATCTGTCGCGGCAGCTGTCGGAGTTGCAGGAAGAGCGGCAGAGCGCGCGGGCCCGCTTGTCGGCGGGCGTGATGGTGTCGGATGCGCTCAAGACGCAGGTCGCGAACTTCGATCGGGTGATGAAGCTCGATGAGGCCCGCGACGAGGTGGAGAAGGCGCACGCGCTGGCCGAGCTGTACCGGGAAGACGCCGGAAAGTAGCTCCCTCTCCCTTCGGGAGAGGTCGGGGTGAGGGCCTCGAGTCAGCGCTTCGAGTAACCCTGCATCAGGTGCACATACGACCGCCACGCCGCATCGATCGCCATTAGATCCCGCTCATTGACCTCACGCACCCGCCGCGCCGGTGAACCCATCAGAAAACTCCGCGGCTCGAACTTCTTCCCCGGCGTCACCACCGAACCCGCGGCGACGAAACACTCATCCCCAAGCTCCACCCCATCCAGCACGATGCTGCCCATGCCGATGAGGCACCGATTGCCCACGGTGCACCCGTGCAGAATCACCCGGTGCCCCACCGTGCACTCCACCCCAATGTGAGTCTCACTGAAACCGGTGGTGGCATGCGCGATCGTGCCGTCTTGAAGGTTCGTGCGCGCGCCGATCTGGATCGTTCCACAATCCCCGCGCAACACAGCCGTGGGCCACACCGAGACCTGCTCTGCGAGCTTCACGTCACCGAGGAGCAACGCAGACGGGTGGACAAACGCCGTGGGGTGAACGATGGGCGACAGACCTTCGAAGGCTTCACTCGACATGGTGGGGAGCTACCTGAAGCACGCTATGTTGCAAGGCACCATGCAGCGGATCATCGTGTTGGGACTGGTGCTTTCAGCGTCGTTGTCCGTCGCGCAAGGCACTCCTGAGATTCCGAATGAGAAGGTCATCATCGTCCCGATGGGGGATCCGTATGATGCCGGCGTCGCGCAGCCGCCCCCCGCGCCGCAGCCTGAGCCCATCCCTCAGCCGCAGCCGCCGCCCCCCCAGGAGACCCCGCCGCAGCCCGACACGCGCACCATCGAAGCGTTGCCGCCGCCGCCCCCGCTGCCGGAGCAGCTCGATCCGACGCCCCCGCAGCTCGTGCCCTCGGGCCCGGGCGCGATGATCGACGGCCACCCGCGCGAAGGCGCTTTCCTCTCGGGCCCGGGCAGCCTCACCTTCCTGATGCACCACACGCTGATGACGGGTTTCGGTGTGCTCGCCACCCAGCTGATTCCGCGGGCCATCGACGCCGGCCCTTCACGTGAAGCGGTGCTCGATCGCCAGGGGCGAATCGACATCCCCGCGGGCGGCTGTCCTCCCATCGACCCGCGCTACCTGGGGGCTGGCAGCAAGGTGGTCAGCTGCTCCGACATCGTCACGGGCGAAGACGCGCGCCTCGCCTACCTGACCGGCACCCTGGTGGGCGCGGGCATCGGCTTCACCTCGGCGGCCATCTGGCAGTTCAACAATTGGATCAGCCACCGCTCGGCCAACTTCGGCATCTTGAGCTCGCTCATCGGCGGCATGTTCCTCGGCGGCTTCACCGACCTCGTGACCGGCCACGGCGACGCCTACGCCACTTCGTGGATGACGATGATCGGCAGCTCGGCCGGTGCCTGGTTGGCGGCCATCGTGGGCGGCGGCGACATCGCGCTCAACAAGGCGACGCTGATCGTCTCGGGCGCTGCGTGGGCGGCGATCTACACCGCGCTCATCGTGGCCATCGTCGCCACCACGGGCGGCGCGATCACCCCTCGCAGCGGGCTCGACGCGGTGATGCTGATGCCCGCGATCGGCGCCGGCGTGATGGCGCTGGCCACCCTCAAGTTCAACCCGAGCGTGGGGCAGATCATCAGAGCCAACATCTTCGGGGCGATCGTCGGCGGCGCGGTGCTGGCGCTCTCGGGCTTGTTGCTCGGGCCCACCACCGGCTTCACCCAATCGCCTGTCCCCTACATCCTGGCGGGCGTGGGCGCGATCGGCGCCAAGACGTTGGTGAGCCTGCTCTGGGCCGACGCGGCGGAGAACCCTGGTACTTCGGAGATCGCCGGCAAACAGACGTACCGCGGCGTCTGGTAGTACTTTCGCGCTCCTTCAATGGCGAACAAGCGCACGAAGAGAAAGGCCTCCCCAGTCGAGGAGGCCGCGGAAGCCCCTCAGCGGCGGGCGCTCCATTACAAAGTGGTGGAGCTCTCGAGTGTCGATGAGCACACGCTGGAGCGGACGATCAACGAGTGGGTTCCCATGGGCTGGAAATTCGACGGCCTTCAGTTCGCGATGCGGGAGTCATCGAAGCGGCCTTCGATGGCCTTCGTGTTCTTCACGCGTGAAGGCTCGCCGTTGCCGCAGCCCGAGATCGTGCCCCACCTCGAGGTGGCGCATCGCACGGAAGACGAAGCCCTCGCGCACCTGCAGAAGCTGACCGCCGAAGTCGATCCGATGCAGACCGCGTGGGAGAGGCTCCACGGGCTGGCGGCGGACAAGCACGAGCCGGAAGAATGAGGACGTTGCGCGTCGTGAAGGAGGGTGAGCCCTCGGGCTACCCCAAGGCCTCGCTGCTGCTGCGAGCCGGCGCGCGGTTGGTCGACACGGCGATCGCCTGGTCGCTCTATTGGTCGTTCGGGCCCGCGGGCGTGGTGATGGCCCTGCTCTACACGTTGTTCGCCGACGGCCTGCTCCAGGGGCAGAGCCCGGGCAAGAAGATCTTCGGCGTCAAGGTGGTCTACGTGCCCACGAGGAGCGGAGCCCGGCATCGCGACAGCGTGCTGCGCAACGCACCGTTCGGCCTCGTGGTGATTCTCTCGATGATGCCCGAGGTCGGGCCGCGCGCGTTCCTCGCGGGGCTGGTGGTGATCGGCAGTATCGAGGCGCTGCAGTGTCTGCGAGATCGCGAAGGCATTCGCCTCGGTGATACGTGGGCCCAGACGCAAGTGATCGACGGCAAGGTTCAAGCAGATCAACCGCAGCGAATTCCGGCGCAGCAAGAGAACAGCGCCGGGGCCCGCTTGCGGCAACAGACGACGACTGAGCTGCGGCGTGAGTGACGCCCGGCGGGAGAGGGCTTGACCCAATGCGCATCGCGCTGACGCACAACTTGAGGTTGTCGGACTCCGAAGAAGAAGCGGAGTTCGACACGGAAGAGACTGTCAACGCCCTGGCCGCGGCGATCGAACGCCTGGGCCACCGCGTCGAGAAGATGGAGGTCTCCGGCCCCGCCTCCCGCACCGTGGCGCGGCTCGAGGCCTTCTCGCCCGATCTCATCTTCAATACGGCCGAAGGCCGCCGCGGCCGCTTCCGTGAAGCGTTCTTCCCCGCGCTCTTCGAAGAGCTCGGTTTTCCGTACACGGGCAGCGATGCCTACGCGCTGGCGGTGACGCTCGACAAGCAGCTCTCCAAGCTGGTGCTCCGCGAGCTGGGCGTGCGCACGCCCGGCTGGCAGTTCGTGGAGAAGGTCTCCGAGCTCAAGGCCGACGAGCTTCACTTCCCCGTCATCGTGAAGCCCAACTTCGAAGGCAGCAGCAAGGGCATCACGCAAGACTCCGTCGCCGAGACCGTCGACGAGCTCAGGCGCAAGGTGATCCAGGCGCTCGAGAAGTATCCCGCGGGCGTGCTGGTCGAGGAGTTCATCGTCGGCCGTGATCTGACGGTGCCGTTCCTCGAGGCGGTCGACAACGACTTCGACGGCGTGCTCAGCCCCGTCGAGTACGTGATCGACCCCGCCATCGCGAAGGGGCGGCGGTATTCGATCTACGACTACGAGCTGAAGACCACGCGCGACAAGGCGGTCAGCGTGCGCGCGCCCGCGGTGATCGACGAAGACATGAGTGAGCGCATCCGCAAGATGGCGCGCACGGTGATCAAGAAGCTCGACTGCAAGGATCTCGGCCGGGTCGACTTCCGCCTGTCGGATGCGGGCGTGCCGTACTTCCTGGAGATCAACGCGCTGCCTTCGCTGGAGCAGGGCGCCGGCATCTACGCGGCCGCCGCGCTCGAGGGGCTGCACTTCGATGGCGTCATCGACGCGGTGATTCAGAACGCGGCCAAGCGCTACAAGATCAAGGACAAGCCGCGTGGGCTGTCACGCGCCACGCGCCGTGGTCCGCTCAAGGTGGGCTTCACCTTCAACGTCAAGCGCATCAAGCCGACGGCCGAGGGTGAAGATCGGGAGGCCGAATACGACTCGCCCACCACGCTGCAGGCGATTCGAGAAGCGATCGCCAGCCATGGTCACGAGGTGGTCGATCTCGAGGCCACCGCTGAGCTGCCGATGGTGCTCGCCAGCACTCCGGTCGACGTGGTGTTCAACATCGCCGAAGGTTTCCGCGGCCGCAATCGCGAGAGCCAGGTGCCCGCGCTGCTCGAGCTGCTCGACATTCCCTACACGGGCTCAGACCCGGCGACGTTGTCCCTGGCGCTCGACAAGGCGCTCGCCAAACGCGTGGTGCGTGCCGCGGGCCTCGACACGCCGAACTTCCAGCTGATGAGCACCGGCCGTGAACGGCTCGACAAACAGTTCGTGCGCTGGCCGTTGATGGTCAAGCCGGTGGCCGAGGGCTCGAGCAAGGGCGTGATCAGCAAGAGCGTGTGCCACAACGAGACCGAGCTCCGTGAGGTGGTCAAGGAGCTGGTGGAGCGCTACCAGCAGCCTGCGCTCGTCGAGGAGTACATCGGCGGCCGCGAGTTCACCGTGGGTCTGCTGGGTGAACGGCGCCCCGAGGTGTTGCCCCCGATGGAGATCGTCTTCACGGACAAGTCCGACAAGACGCCGATCTACAAGTTCGAGGACAAGCTCGAAGAGAACGATCGCATTCGGTACGAGGTGCCGGCGAAGGTGGAGCCTGCGCAGCTCGAGCGGCTGCGTGCTTCGGCCCGCACCGCGTTCATGTCGCTGGGGTGCCGCGACGTGGCCCGCATCGACTTCCGCATGGATGAGACGGGGCGGATCTACTTCATCGAGTGCAACCCGCTGCCGGGGCTCACGCCGGGCTGGAGCGATCTGGTGTTGATCGCGCAGGGCGACGGCATGGACTACCACACGCTCATCGGCGAGATCCTCTCGGGGGCCATTCGCCGGTACAAAGAACGCGGTTCACGCCGCCGCGATCGAGCCGACGCCGACGCTGCGTAGTCGAAGAACCATGAACTCCCTCTCCCTTCCGAAGGGAGAGGGAGAGCGGCCATCCACGAAGCGGGACGGTAGGTCCGAACAAAGTGGGCGCGAATCAACGACTTACCCGGGCACGCAGGTTGCTCAGGGGACGGAGTCTCAAACCCCGTTCCCCGGAGCCCCCATGCGTGCCCTCCTGTCTCTCGCCATCTCCTGTTTCATCGTCGCCTGCAGTCCTCCGCCGCCGCCCGTCGAGCCTGAACCCGAAGCCCTCGCACCGGTGGATGCGGGCACGGCCCCGGTCGACGCAGGCCACCCCGAAGTGGACGCAGGCTTGCCGGGCGACGCGGGCACCGCAATCGACGCCGGAGTTGATGCAGGTACGGGCGAAGTCGACGCAGGCACGCCCGACGCCGGCTGCAGGTGCACCGCCTCCGAGTTCTGCTCGTCTGGCCGCTGCGTCGCCGACGCGACCGCCCCGCGGCTGACCCTGAGTGCGAGCGCCGGCACCACCGCCGCCACGCTGCACCTCTCGGGCACCGCCTCAGACAACGAGACCGCCCTTTCGCCCGTGACGCTTCAGGTCAACGGCATGAACGCAGGCACTGCCCCGGTGGTCGCCGGCACGTGGACCCTCGAGGTGCCCGTCGCGACGGGCCGCGCGGAATACACCGTCATCGCGACGGTGCGCGACGCGGCGGGAAACACCACCTCGGCGCAGACCACCTTCGACGCCCAGGCGCCGACGGTCGTGCTCACCCCCTCTCAGTCCGGCGCCTGCACGAGCGCCGGCTGCACGGGCGCCCTCATCGATGCCGCCGCGACTTCGTTCTCACTCACCGCGACGGTGACCGACGGCCTTGCGCTCGCCGCCGCGCAGCCCGTTCAAGTCCGCGTCATGGACGGCACGACGGTGCTGGTGGGTTGGACCGACCTGGTTCGTCAGCCGAACGGCGACTGGACCTGGACGTGGAGCAACCTCCCGCAGCTCGACTTCAAGCAGCTCACCCTCGAGGTCGCGGCGATCGACGCGTCGAACAACCGCGGCACGGCCACGCTCGGCGTTCTCTACGACCGCGTTCGCCCCACCATCACCTTCACGCCGTCGCAGAACGCCGCCTGCACCATGACCGCCTGCACTGGCGCAGTGGTGACCGCAGCCTCGACCTCGCTCGATCTGGTGGGGCTCGTTTCTCCCGACGCGACGGTGAGCCTGCGCGTGCTCGACGGCGCCGCGGTGGTGGTGCCCGAGACCGCCATTCCTCAGGCCGCCGGCAACTGGTCGTACTCGTGGTCGTCCTTCCCGAACGTCGACGGCCGCTTCTACTCGTTGGAGCTCACCGCCACCGACGCCTTGCGGAACACCTCGACCCGGCAGCTGGTGGTGCTGGTCGATCGCGTGCAGCCCAGCCTGCTGGTCAACTCGCCTCGCGCCGGCACGTTGGTGGGAACGGGCCTGGTGAGCGTGAACGCCTCTTCGACCGACGGCCTTGGGCTGATGCGCGTCGAGGTGGCCACTGCTGCCACCGGGCCCTTCGTCGCCGCGGTGCGCGACTCGAACGGTGACTACGTCGCGCAGGTGCCCGTGCCCACCGTCGACGCGGTCGAGCAGGTGCTCACCGTGCGTGCCACCGATCTTGCCGGCAACGCGCGCTCCACCACCACCCGCTACACCGCCGATCGCGTGGCGCCTGTCTTCACGCTGAACGGAGCTGACTTCGACTGCAGCGGCGTCAACGCCTGCACTGGCAGCGTGGCCAACCGCGCGTCGACCCAGGTCGTCTACGGCGGCACCTTCTCTGACGGGAGCGCGGTGAGCGTGCAGAAGACCCTCGTCGGCCCTTCAGGCACGGTGGCCAGCGCCACCGATCCCGCGACTGGCTCCACCTGGTCGTTCACCTGGTCGAGCCTCCCTCAGAACGTCACCGGAGCGGCCTATGAGCTGCGCGCGATCGCCACCGATGCCGCGGGCAACACCTCGGCGCAGCTGGTTCGCCGCACCTGGCTCGACAACGTGGCCCCCACCGTCACGCTCCCGGTGAACGGTCAGCGCGGCGTGGATCCCCTGGCGGTCGTCGCGGTCTTCAGTGAGCCGATGAATTCCGCCGCGGTGGTCAACGCGACGTCCTTCACCCCGGCCGCCAACCTGGCCACCTTCGGAACGGCCAATGGCACGCACTTCCGCTTCAGCGGAGGCCCGGCGCTGCAGCACTACACGCCCCAGTCGCTGTCGATCGCGCCGTCGATGGACAAGGCGGGCAACCTCACTGCAGCGGCCTCCGCGACGTTCCTCACCGCGACCGCCTCGTTGGCCAACCCTTTCGTGGCCGACACCGTGCCGAGCGGCCAGCAGCACCGCGCGCCGCACATCGTGGTGGATGCCGACGGCCGGTTCACGGTCGCCTACACGCGGGTCGTTGGCTTCACCACGGCGAGCTACCTTTATCGTGACGTGGGCAATGGAAGCGGTCTCCGCGTGGGGCCCCTCGCGAGTTCGGCCGTGCAATCACCGACGGACTTGCTGCTGACCGCCAGCGCCCGGGGCGCTGACCAACGCCTCACGGTCAACCTCGAGGTGGGATTGATGCTCAACAACGGCGGGGGCGCCTCGTTCGCCGTGCAGCCTGCTTCGAGCAGCTGGGCAGGAGGAGAGCAGATCACCCTTCAACCCCTCAACACCGTCGGCGCGACCCAGAACGTCTCGGTCACGACCTTCCCCAGCGTGCGGCCGTCCATCGAGTGGGCGCCTTCGTTCAATCTGTTGACCGACTCCGAGCGGCTCTATCGAACGGTCGTCATGCCCAACAACGGCGCGACGACGATGCAGACCTGGGAGGAGAACCCGAGCTGGGGTTCGCTTCCCACGGCGACCTTGACCAACTTCAACTCGCTCAATGGCCGCGCCAGCGTGGAGGCGGTGGCGACCCTGGGGCAGTACCGGGTGCGCTTCTGGGACTTCGGTCAGATGAGTGAGGTCACCCAGGGAGGCTTCATCCGCTCTGCGACGGCCCAGCCGGCCTTCAAGACCAGCTACCGGCGAGCCACTGCGATTCCGACGAGCGCGTCGTACATCGCGTGGAGCAGCGACAGTCAGTTGAGCGTGGCGTGCAATGCGACGCCGTTCGCCTCGGCCTGGCGGTCGTCCGCCCTGACTCCCGGAGGCAGCCGGCTCACCGGAAGTCCGCTGGCGAGCGCGATGTCGCCTTCGCGGTTCGTGGTGGCCAGCGAGTACGGCGGCGTCGTGTACGTGTACTCGACGCCCGTGAGCAGCAGCTGCAGCGCGGCGCCGGTGCTGACGGAGATCGGCCGCATCGCCGGCGCCAGTGAACCCGGCGTGACCATCGACCCCGAGGGCAAGGTCTGGGTCGCCTGGATCAACGCGGCTGGTTCGGTGGTGATCTCCCGGTTGTAAAAGGCACCGCGGCACGTACGGTGCGCGCATGTCGGACTCGAAACGGGTGCGCGCCCGCGAACTGGATCTCCCGCTGGGCCGCTTCAAGCCCGGCAAGTTCAACTCGATCACCGACGTGGAGGGCGTGCTGGTCGGCCACTCCACGATCATCGAAGGGCCGCCGGGCCCGCTGGCCGTGGGGAAGGGCCCGGTGCGCACCGGCGTCACCGCCATCATCCCCAACGACGGCAACATCTTCATGGATCGCCTCGCCGGCGGCGCCTTCGTGCTCAACGGGGCCGGTGAAGTCTCCGGCCTGACCCAGGTGGTGGAGTGGGGCCTGCTGGAGACCCCCATCATGCTCACCAACACCATGGCGGTCGGCGCCGTCAGCGACGCGCTGGCCCGCACCATGGTCGAGGCCCACCCGGGCATCGGCGACGAACACGACGTGATCATCCCGGTCGTGGGCGAGTGCGACGACAGCTACCTGAACGACATCGCCGGCCGGCACGTGAAGGAAGAGCACGTGCGCGAGGCGCTCAGACGGGCGAAGTCGGGCGTGGTCGAAGAGGGCGCGGTGGGCGGCGGCACGGGCATGATCACCTGCGACTTCAAGGCAGGCATCGGCACCAGCTCACGCAAGCTGCCCCCGGTGCACGGCGGCTACACCCTGGGCGTGCTGGTGATGAGCAACTTCGGCAAGATGCACAACCTTCGCGTCGCCGGCATGCCGGTGGGCGAAGTGCTCGCCGAGAAGTTCCGCGGCATGCCCCGGCGCATTCAGAGCTACGGGTCGATCATCGCGGTGGTGGCCACCGACGCGCCGCTGCTGCCGCACCAGATCAACCGCCTGTGCAAGCGCGTCGCGCTGGGCATCGGCCGGGTGGGGAGCTACGCGGCCCACGGCTCGGGCGAGATCGTGGTCGGCTTCTCCACGGCCAACGTGGTGCCCCGGCGCACGCGCAAGATGGTCTACAAGATGAAGCTGCTGCTCGATGCCCGGCTCGACCCCCTCTACGAGGCGGTGATGGAGGCCACCGAGGAGGCGATCCTCAACTCCATGTGCATGGCCACCGAGATGGCGGGCGCGCACGGTCACCTGGTGCCTGCCTTGCCGCTCGATGAGGTGCGCCGCTTCGTCGACGCCACCCGGCCCATCTTTGCCTCCGTGAAGCTCCGGCCGGATCAGCCTGCCGTGCCTGCCACCGAAGACGTGGCGGCCGAGTCGCAGCTCGGCTTCAACCTCGATGAGGCCCAGCCCACCCGGGTGCGCAGCGCCGAGGGCATGCCTTTCCCCACCAGACCCATGCCCCGGGAGGAGGAGGGGGAGGGCGATGACGACAAAGAGGGGTGATCGCTTCTCCCGGTTCTGGTACGCACCCGGCTCCAACAGCTTTTCAGGAGCCCCCTATGGCCAACAGCAAGTCGAAGCACCGCCGAGTTCGCAGCAAGATTCGCCTCAAGTGGAAGAAGCGCGCCGAGCGCAAGAAGGCCGCCGTGAAGGCCGCCAGCACCGGCAAGAAGGCGAAGAAGTAAGACCGCAGTTTCGGGTCGCCCTTTGACGGCTCAGCGCCACAAGCGCTGGGCCGTCGACGTTTCAGCGGCTCGTACCGCTAACGGGAGGTGCGTTGGGCGGTGAATGACTCGTCCACTTCACACGGCTCGCCCGACGTCGGCAGCGTGCGCGTGGTGAACGTGCCCTGCAGCCGAATGCCCGCGTCCATGCTGGTCCCCTCGGGGATGACCACCGAACGCAGGCGGTAGCTCAACGCGCTGGAAGACCCCGAGAGCACCAGATCGTACGTGTCGTAGATCGTGCCGCCGAGGTTCACGTCTTCGATCGTCGTGGTGACCCGCGTGCCTGATTGCCCGAGCGTCCACGTGCTGACGCGTGAACCCGGGGTGGAGCACGTGCCGCCATCCACCGCGAGCACCCCCGCGTCGCCGCCCCAGGTGACGGCATACACCCCATCGACGGGAGGACACGTGGTGCACGGCGCCGCGTTGGGCCCGCAGCTGGCCAGAACCACCAGGGTGAACAGTGCTGTCAGTCGCATCCTGCACACCGTAACAGCTAGAACCCGCCCCATGCTTCCCCCGCCCGTGGCCGCGTTGATCGAGACCATCGCCCGCTCCCATGCAGGTCAGAGCGTCGTCTTCGACGCCGACGGCACGCTCTGGCGCGGTGACGCGGGAGAAGACTTCCTGCGGTACGCCATTCACCGGGGGATCTTCGAGGCCAGCTACGACCGCTACGAGCAGCTGCTCGGCCAGTCGCACGCGCGCGCCTACGCCTACTGCGTCGAGGTGATGGCCTCGCTCACCGAGGCCGAGCTCGAGCAGGCCTGCACCACCTTCTTCGCCCAGCGCATCGAGGGGCGCATCTTCTCCTTCGTGCGGCCGCTGCTGGCGAGGTTGAAAGAAGCCGGCTGCCCGGTGTGGATCTGCAGCGCCTCACCCCGCTGGGTGGTGGCGCCTGGCGCTGTCGCCCTGGGCATCCCAGCGAATCAGGTGATCGGCGTCAGCTGCCCCATTCGCGACGGCAAGCTCACCGGCGAAGTGGAGCAGCCCGTGCCCGTCGGCCCCGGCAAGGTCACCTGGCTCGAACGCGCGAAACTCGAGCCCGCACTCGGCGTGGGCAACGGCGACTTCGACGTCGACATGCTCGCGTTCTCCAAGCACGCCCTCGTCATTTCTCCCCGTGATTCACGCAACCAGCTCGTGCTCGACGGCCTCTCGCGCGGCTGGCCCATTCTCACGGCGTGAGAATTCGCCGGTGTGTGAGAGTTGAACACGTGCGCCGAATGACGGCATAAGGCGCGCTCCATGCGCCTCTCGTCAGTCTTCGCGCTCGTGATGCTCCTCGCCGCTCCGGCCTTCGCCCAGAAGGTCGTGATCCTGGAGCTCGACGGAGATTCCCAGGGCAAGCTCCGCGCGCAGGTCGAAGCGGCGGTGCGTTCAGCTGCGGTGGTCGACCTCGTTTCGCTCAAGGCGTTCAAGGACGCCGCGGCGAAGAAGAAGATGAAGGGCGCCGCCGCGATGACCCCGGTCGGCGTCGCGCGCGCTGCCAGGGCCCTCAACCTCGACGCGGCCGTCGGCGGTGAAGTGAGCGAAGGCACCTACAAGGTGCTCATCTATGATCGCGTCGGCGAGCAGCTGTGGACCAAGGATCTTCCGGTCAAGAAGGGCCTGCTGAGCGAAGACTTCGCCGGCAAGCTCGCGCGGGCCATCGCTGCTGCCGCCACCCAGGGCGCTGCCCGTACCACCACGGCTCCTGCCGAAGAGACGCCCTCCGCCGAAGAATCGCCTGGCCTCGACCTCACCCAGACCGACGGTACCGGTGAACGCGGGGTGATCACCGGCGGCGCACCTCCGGAAGATCGCGACACCGATCTGGAAGATCCGAACCGCAAGAAGAAGCAGGCCCACGTGCCGGTGCCGCTCTTTCGCGTGTGGCTTGCGGGCAGCACCACCTGGCGCAGCCAGTGTCTGCGGCCCGGCGTGACCAACTGCAAGGAGTACGACCTCGCGCAGACGAAGCCCACCGGCATCTCCATCGACTTCACCGCGACCGTTCCGTACCTCGGTCTGTCCTTGAATGCCGACGTCTTCCCCCTGGCGCGCATGGACAACCGCATTCTCCAGGGCTTCGGGGTGTTGATCGGCTTTCAGTACGGCCAGTCGCAGACGCGCATCGTCGAGGAGTCGATGCAGGGGCAGGGGCCCGAGCAGACGGTGAAGAGCGACGACGTCGGCTTCTCCGCGCAGCTCGCGTGGCGGTACCACTTTCAGATGGGCTACGGCGACCCGCAGCCGGTGGGCTGGGTCGGCCTTCGCGGCGGCCTGCAGTCGCGCAGCTTCTTGATCGACCCGATGGCCGGCACCTCGTTGCCTTCGAGCGAGCGCGTGTACCCCACGGGCATCGGCTTCCCGACGCTGGGCATCGACGCCGCGGTCCCCCTCAACCAGTTCCTGCGCTTCGAGCTGGTGCTCTCGTACTTCCTCAATCCCCGGCCGGCGGCCGAGCAGATCGTCGGCTACGGCAACCTGAACGACCCCACCGGCGGCGCCACGGCCACCGGCATCGGCGTCGAGCTGGGCGTCTCAGGCGAGGTGTGGGGCCCGCTCGGCTACACCGTACGCTGGCGCTACCAGGGCTTCACCGATCGCTACTACGGCCAGGGCCAGAAATGGACCGTGTGCAACGAGCTCCAGTGCGGCGGCGTGGGTGAAGAGTCGTTTCACTCGATCATCTGGGGCGTGACGGCGAGCTTCTGATTCATCTTTCCCGTGTGTTGACACTCCCTACCCGAATCCCTACAAGCCGCCTTTCGCCTGGCCAGCCTTCCCCAAGGAATCTCATGAGTCTCCGCAGCTTGAGCGTCGTTTCCATCGCCGCGCTCTCACTCGTACTGACCGCATGTCCGCCGATCAACCCCAAGCCCGACGGCAATGACGTCGAGTTCGACGCCGGCAATCCTCCGCCGCGTGACGCGTGCTCGGGCGGGTGCGCGGGCAATCAAGTTTGCAACACGGCCACCCGCACCTGCGTCGATGCGTGCGGCGGCTGCGACGGCGGCACCTGCGTCAAGGTGATGGAAGGCGTCTTCCAGTGCCGCACCGCGGCGGTCACCTGCAGCGGCAACCTCTGCGAGCCCGGCCAGGTTGCGTGCCTCGGCGGCGCGTGCGCCTGCCTCTCCAGCCTCTCGGGCGCGCTCGACACCTGCCAGGCGGCCGGCAAGTGGTGCAGCGGCGCTTCGTGCGCGAACCCCAGGTCGCTGCAGCAGTGCAAGCAGGGCGACCTCAACTCGCCGTGCCCCCCGATGTTCACCTGCCAGCCGGTCTTCAGCGCCGATCTCGCGGTCTGCACCAAGACCTGCATGGACAACAACGAGTGCCAGCGCGGCGAGTTCTGCTCGGGCGTCGGCTGCCTGCCCTCCGGCCTGTTCTCCGATCAGGAGTGCAACCAGACCAAGTCGGCCCCCGACGGCGGCTTCGAGCGTGACGACGCCGGCGCCCCGCTGCGCCTCACCGTGACGGTGGGCAACACCTGCCTCCTCAAGGATGGCGACGGCAACCCCACCGAGGCCGAAGGCAAGGGCACCGGCAACTGCACCTACGCGGTGTTCCAGTTCTGGGCCGACGGCGTGTACCCCTTCGAGACCTGCCGTCCTCCCGGTGTGGCCGCTGAAGGCCAGGCCTGCCGTGACGACTTCGGCGCGGGCACCACCGCCACCCAGTGCGCGACGGGCCTGCAGTGCACCAAGACGCGTGGTGGTGACGACGGCGTGTGCCTGCGCATGTGCAACGCGCAGCCCCCCGCGCTCGGCTTCCCTCCCCAGCCGGAGTGCGGCGCCGCCGAGGCCTGCGTGAACACCCTGCGCTACACCGACCCGAACTCCAACGCGGTGCTCGGCGTGTGCATGAAGAAGTGCAACGTGTTCGACGCCACCAAGAACACCTGCGCGAACGTGGGCACCACGCCTTCGAGCTGCGTGCCCACCGAAGCGAGCGGTGAGCTGGTGGTCAGCAACAACGGCGACGGCATCTGCATCCCCCAGCGTGCGCAGATCGCGGCCGTGGGCGCCACCTGCACCGAGACCGACGCCTTCCGTGGTGCCGCGTGTGCTTCGGCGCAGCTCTGCACCTCGCTCGACGCCGACACGGCGGCCAGCTGCACGGCGGTGTGCGACCTCGACTGCAACCCGGCTGACGGCGGCACGGGCCCGACCCGCTGCGCCACCGAGCCCAGCGCCCGTTGCGCGACCGGCACCACGTGCCGCCGCGTCACCAGCACCACCGGCGCGCGCGTCGGCTTCTGCCTCTGAGCCGCATTCAGAGGTGATGAACGAAGCGGCTGGCGGAAACGCTGGCCGCTTTTTTCATGTGAACGGCCCCTCGCCCCAGAGGGAGAGGGCGCTTCACATCTGGATGAGGCCCTTGCGCAGGCCTTCGGTGACGGCCTCCACGCGGTTGGTGACCTCGAGCTTGCGGTAGATGTGCTCGAGGTGCGTGCGAATGGTGGCCTTCGACAGCGTGAGCATGGTGGCCGCCTCGCTGTTGGAGACCCCCTTGGCGATCAGCTGGAGGATCTCCGTCTCGCGCGTTGAGAGCTTCTTGCCTTCGGGCTCGGGCTGCTGCGTGTTGGCGGGCGCGGGCGCAGGCGGCTCACCGACGCGGAAGTGTTTGAGCAGGCGTCGCGCGAGGTTGGGCTGAATGACCGTGCCCCCGGCGTGCACCTCTTTGATCGCCTCGACCATCTTGTCGGCAGGCGTGCCCTTGAGCAGGTAGCCAGAAGCGCCGGCCTTCACCGCCTCGAGCACTTTGTCCTCTTCGTCGAAGATGGTGAAGATGAGGATCTCGATCGACGGCAGCTCGGCCTTCACCACCCGGGTGACGTCGATGCCGCTCATGCGCGGCAGGCCCAGGTCGAGCAGCAGCACATCGGGCTTGAGCCTTCTGACTTCTTCGAGGCCCGTCTCGCCCGAGAGCGCGGTGCCGATGATGGTCAGCTCGGGGTGACCTTCGAGCAGCTTGAGCTGGTTCTTGAGGATCTTCGTTTGATCTTCCACCACGAACACGCGGATGGGCGTCACGGGGCTCGGGTTCGTCAGGGCATCAGGGGTTTCCACGCCGACTCCTCGTCAATCAGGGACCAACTGGAACAGTGAAGGTGATGTGCACGCCTGCGCCCAGCTTGGCGTCGATGGTGACGTCGCCGCCGGCCTTCATCGCACGCTCGCGCAGGTTGATGAGCCCGTAGTGGCCGGGGCGGGGCGCGCTGGGGTCGAAGCCCTTGCCGTCGTCTTTGACGCCGAGCTGCACGGACTCAGGCCCGAAGTGCAGCTTCACGTCGACCCGCGCGGCGGCGGCGTGTTTGGCGGCGTTGGAGAGCAGCTCCTGCAGCACCCGGAACAACGCGAGCGAAGTCTCCGGGGCGAGGCGGCCCAGCAGGGTGCCGCTCTTCTGAAAGTTCACCGGGAGCTGGGTGCGATCGCCGAAGGTCTTCACGTAGTCCTCGACGCCGTTGGCGAGGTCGAAGTCTTCCCGCATCATCTGCAGGCTGCGGCGCAGCTCTTCGATCGCCTCTTCAGCGGATTGTTTGAGTTCGGCGACCTCCTTCTTCACCGCTTCGTCTTTGGTCAGCTGCGCGACATATTCGGACTGGATGATGAGCGACGAGAGGCTGGCGCCCAGGCCGTCGTGGATCTCGCGGGCCAGGCGGTTGCGCTCCTCCACCACGGCGAGCTCTTTGAGATCGCCCTGCAGCTCGACCACCTCGCGGTGCGCGGTGACCTCGCGCTCGTTGAGGTACACCAGCACGTAGATGACGATGAAGTTGAGCCCGAGGTACCAGATGAGGGTGAGCACCTCGATGGCGCTGGGGCTGCGATCGAGCAGCTGATCGAGGCGCGCGGTGATGGGCAACGCCAGCAGCGGCGGGAGGATCGCCAGCGGCTTGGGGTAGAGCAGGGCGAACAACATGGTGAACAGCAGCTGCGTGGCGAGGAGGGGGTTGGCCAGGCCGCCGCCTTCTTGCGGTTTGACCACCACCACCACCATCACCACCAGGTCGAGACACAAGGTGACGTAGGTGACGATGCGGCCGGCGCGCTCATGGCCGAGCACCAGGTAGTTGGCCACGCTGTAGAGCAGCATGAACACGTAGCCGGCGACGGCGAGCGCGGTGAAGTGGAAGTAGTAGCGCCAGATGGGCACCGCGAGGATGCCCAGGCCCAGCGAGAGGAACATCATGCGCGCGTAGAAGAGGGCGCGGGCCCGGGCGCTGAAGCGCTCCTGAACCCACGACTGCGCGGCGTCGGCGGCCGACACCTGTTGCGTCAGCCCACGCTTCTCGAGCACCACGGCCACGCGAGCGCGACGATCATCGGAGTGCTGCAAGGTGCCGGAGAGTGTATCCCCTTTGTCGCGCATGAAGCGCTTGTCTCCCTCGCCCTGCGAAGCGGGGAGAGGGTCGGGGTGAGGGGCCAGTGACGGTGAACTCAAAACACGTGCTGATCGTCGGCGTCGGTGGGCTGGGCTGCCCCGCCTCCCTCGCGCTCGCACGAGCAGGGGTGACGCAGCTCACCCTGATGGATCCCGACGTCGTCGAGCCAACCAACCTCCATCGCCAGCCCTGGCATCACCTCGCCGACGTGGGCCAGCCGAAGGTCCACTCCGCCGCCGCCAAGCTGGAGCGCGCATTCCCCGGCATGCAGATCACCGCCCGGCAGGAGCGCCTCACCGCGCAGAACGCCGATGAGTTGTTCACCACGCACGACCTGGTGATCGACGCGACCGACGGGGTCGACACCAAGTTCCTCCTCTCCGACACTTCGGTGCGCACGGGCACGCCGCTCATCTACGGAGGCGTGCTGCGGTTCGAGGGGCTCGCGATGCGCATTCAACGGGGCGGCCCGTGTTTGCGGTGTCTGTTCGAGACGCCGCCTGATGATGCGCTCACCTGCGCCCAGGCGGGGGTGCTCGGCTCGATGGCGGGGTTGATTGGCGGTCTTCAGGCGAGTCTTGCCTTGAGAGCACCTGACCTTCTCCCAAAGGGAGAGGGAACCGCATCTCTTCAGGTCGTCGATGGCCGCAGCCTCACCTTTCGGAGCGTGCGGGTGAGAAGGCGGGCGGACTGCGCGGCATGCGGCACGGAAAACCGGTAAGGGAGACTTCGATGCCCACCATCGACATCACCCGAGAGGTCTGCCCGATGACCTACGTGCGCGTGAAGCTGGCCGTCGAAGCGCTGGAAGACGGCGCCACGCTCGAGGTGATCCTGCGCGGCCACGAGCCGTTGACCAACGTGCCGCGCAGCGCGGTCGAAGAAGGTCACGAGGTGCTCTCGCTTCTGCAGCTGGAAGACGGCACCTCGAAGCTCACCTTGCGGGTGCACCACTGATGCCTGTCGTCGAACTCCCTGCGGCCCTTCGCCCCCGCGCTGCGGGCCGCGCGAAGCTTGCCGTCGAGGGCGCCACGGTCGCCGAAGCGCTGGAGTCGGTGTGCCGCGCGCACCCCGAGCTGCGGCCCCAACTCTTCACCGGCGCCGGCAAGCTCAAGCGCACGGTGGGCATCTTCGTGGGCGAAGACGACGTGCGCAGTGACGAAGGCCTCGCCCGGCCGCTGGGTGCGACCGAGCTGGTGGTGCTGGTCGCCGCGATGGCAGGTGGTTGATGCGCGAAGATCAGATCGTCCGCTACGGCCGGCAGATCCTGCTGCGTGAAGTGGGAGGCAAAGGGCAGGAGAAGCTCCTGGTCTCCCCCGTGCGCGTGTGGGGCAGCAGCGCGGCGATCGACGATGCGCTGGCCTGGCTGGCGGCGGGAGGCACGCCGATCGAACGCACGTCAGACCACGCCTTGAGCGGGTTCTTCGCCCACACCCCGTTGGAGCCCTCGGCCCTGACGCCGGTGCTCGACCTGCTTCCCCTGGAGCTCGTTTCGACCGCCCCGACGCAGGTGGTGGTGGGCGCGGGAGTGGCCTTTCGCACCCCCGCTGCGTGTGACGCCTGTTGGGAAAAGGTGCGCCTGACCCTGGGCTGCGAACCCCCCGGTGGACCGGTGGGCAGCCTCGCCGCCTTGACCGCCCAACGGCTCATTCTGGGGTGGTCCGACGCGCTCGGAATCGTGCATTGGCGGGGTGATCGGTTCGAAACCGGCGCCGTTCCAGCGTGTTCACACGTGCCAAAATCCACAGCAATAACGAGCACCTGAACGCACTCCGGTTCTTTCCTGTACAGAAATCGAGTGCTTTAGACTATAAGGCCGCGACTTTTCTGCCCGCAGCGGCATTCCTTAAGGTTTTGCGGGGCCTTTCTGCATCGGAGCTGACAGCAATGGCGCAAGAGACGGGCTTCACGGTCTGGCTGACGGGGATGTTGGGAGCGGGAAAGAGCACGCTCTCGCAGTACATCGAAGCGCGTTTGCGCCAGGTCGGCCGCAAGGTCGAGATCCTCGATGAAGACGACCTCCAGGACGACCTCTGGAAGGAAATCGAAGGCGACACCAAGGAAGAGCGCATGGTCATCGCGCGCCGCCTGGGCTTCGTCGCCGATGCGCTGACCCGCAACGGCGTGGCCACCCTGGTCGCCTGTGCGAGCCCGGACAAGCAGTCGCGCGACGACAACCGCCGCCGCATTCAGCGGTACATCGAGGTCTACGTCGACTGCCCGACCGACGAGCTCATCAAGCGCGACACCACCGGCAAGTACAAGAAGGCGCTGGCCGGCGAGATCCCCAACTTCGTGGGGATCACCGAGCCCTACCAGCCGCCCAGCTCGGCTGAAGTCATCGTGGCCTCCAACATCGACAGCATCGAGGAGGGCGGCCTCAAGGTGTTCCAGTCGCTGCTCGATCTCTCGTACATGACCCCCGACGAGCTCAAGGTCATCACGGGCACGAAGATGAAGGCGAACCCGAACCCCAAGAAGGTCAAGCCGGGCAAGCCTGCCAAGACGGTCGCTCCGGCCAAGGCTGCCAAGGCCGCCAAGCCTGCCAAGGCCGCCAAGCCCGCCGCGCCTGCCAAGAAGAAGAAGAAGTAAGCAGGCGTCGCGCTCGACTCTCCGGCGCTGCTTCGCTATCCAACCGGCATGTCGTCAATCGCCCTGCCGCAGCAGCCCGTTCTCTCCGATGCACAGGTCGATGCCCTGTGCGCCCAGTCAGCCGACCGGGTCGAAGGCTTGAGAGCGGCGCTGCGGGCTCACGGCTCTGCGTTGATCGCCTTCTCGGGAGGGGTCGACTCGGCGCTGGTGCTCAAGCTGGCCGTCGAACAGCTGGGTGAACGGGCCATCGCGTTGACCGCCATCTCCGCTTCGGTCGCGCCTGATGAAGCCAAAGAAGCCGAAGAGCTCGCCGCGAAGATCGGCGCGAAGCACGTGCTGGTCGACTCGAAGGAGCTCGACGACCCGCGCTACGCCGCGAACCCTTCGAACCGCTGCTACTTCTGCAAGACCGAGCTCTACGCGATCACCAGTAAACACCGCGCTGAGCTGGGGCTCGCCGTGGTGCTCGACGGCTTCAACGCCGACGACAAGAAGGATCACCGCCCCGGTCACAAGGCGGCGGCCGAACACGCGGTGCGTTCTCCGCTGGCCGAAGCGCAGCTCACCAAGGCTGAAGTGCGCGCCTGGTCGAAGCGCCTCGATCTCCCCACCTGGGACAAGCCGCAGATGGCCTGCCTCGCGTCGCGCCTCCCGTACGGCACGCAGGTCACCGTGGAGCGCCTCAAGCAAGTCGGCTCGGCAGAGAAAGCCGTGCGCGCCCTGGGCTTCGTGAACTTCCGCGTGCGCTACCACAACGAAGTCGCGCGGCTCGAGCTGGGCGCCGAAGAGCTCGCGCGCATGCTCGACCCCACCACCCGCGAGGCCGTGAACCAGGCCATCAAGGCGCAGGGCTTCACCTTCGTGGCCGTGGATCTCGAGCCCTTCCGCTCGGGCCGGCTCAACGACGCCCTCAAACCAGGGGCGATCGCGCTCCCGGTGCTCACCTGACGCATTGAGTCAGGCGGTCGGGCCCCTCCGACGGGCAGGGTGCTGCTACGCTGCGCGCTCTTCTTCACCGGCCGCTGGGAGGTCGTTCTTCATGCATAGGTCTGCCCGATCAGGACTCGTGTTGCTGGTGCTCGTGGGCCTGAGCTGTTCAGGCACGGGCTCGGGCTGCTCCACGCTCACGCCGTTTCCCGCGGGCACCCGCTACACGGGCCCGAAGAACGACAACGCGATCAACATTCGCCTGTCGGCCGGCGGCATCAACTACCTCAACCAGAATTGGCAGACGCTGATTCAGGCCTTCGCGCCCGGCGGCACGTTGGCCTTGCCGATCCCCTGCAGCATGCAGAGCATCTCGGTGATCGGCGACGTGTACATCGCCGACCAGGGCGGCCCCACCGGCGGTCGCAGCGACGCGCGGTGCGACACCAAAGACGTGCCCGCCAACGTGGCCGTCACCATGACCGGCTTCTCGCTCGCGCCCCGTGCGCCCGATCTGCTCGACGCCACCGTTCAGCTCAACATCAACACCGGCAAGATCTACCTGACCAACCCGCACACCCTGTGCGACCTGAAGTGCAGCATCGACTTCAACACCGCGCGCGCGAACCCCAACGACAACCGCCTCACCGCGACGGTGAAGTTCAGCATCGACACCCGCTTCGACAAGCTGCTCGCCTTCGAGGTGACCACCATCAACGGCACGCAGATCTGCGGTGCCAGCGGTGCCCCGGCCAAGCCGTCTTGTCTCGACCCCGATGACCTCTCGTTGAGCTCTGAGGGTGGTTTCTGCAGCTTCGCGTGCGACGGCGCCGACTGGGACCCCATCAAGACCTTCGTGCTGCAGCAGATCTCCGGGCCGCTGCAGACTCAGGTTCGCGCGGCCGTGGCGGGGCAGACCTGCTGGGCCTGTCAGACCAACGCCGATTGTCCTCGCACCACCGATGGCACCAACGTGGCGTCGACCTGCGACAGCTCACGCAAGGTCTGTCTGCTGGGCACCAGCACCCAGTGCGTGCCGCGTTTCCTGGGCGTGGAAGGCACCATGAACATGGGCGCGCTGCTCGGTTCGTTCGGAGCGCCGGCCGAAGCGGGCATTCAGCTCTCGCTCGCCGCGGGGGCCAGCGTGCAGATGAACGCGGGCATGAGCTTCGGAACGCGCGTGGGCATTCAGCCCAACTCGATCTCCGATTGTGTGCCGCCGCAGGCCGCGCCGCCGATGACCATGGTGGCCTTCCCCGACTTCGACGCAGAGGCCACGCCGAACTCCGGCTACCACGTGGGCCTGGGCCTCTCGTCGAACTTCCTCAACAACGCTTTCTGGGCCGCGCAGCAGTCGGGCGCGCTCTGCCTGAACCTCTCCTCGGAGAGCGTGGGCCTGATCAACACGGGCCTCTTCAAGACGTTCCTGCCGTCGCTGGGCAAGCTGGCCACCCGAGACGGCAAAGACGCTCCGATGATGGTGGTGCTGCGCCCCGCGCGCCCGCCGCAGGTGGTGGTGGGCGAAGGCACGTACGACCCGGTCACCAAGAAGCCAATCAAGCCGCTGCTGCTGATCACCCTGCCTGACCTGAGCATCGACTTCTACGCGATGATCGATGACCGCTTCGCGCGGCTGTTCACGCTGACCGCCGACATTTCTCTGCCCATCTCGCTCATCTTCGAGGGCTGCGACAAGGTGGCGCCGGCGCTGGGTGATCTGCGCTCGCTCATCACCAACATCCGCACGGCCAACGCAGAGATCCTCGCTGAAGACCCGCAGGTGCTCGCAGACCTGGTGCCCGCGGTGATCGGCCTCGCTGAGCCCGCACTCGCCGGAGGCCTGTCGGGCTTCGCGTTGCCCGCGCTCGGTGCGTTCAAGCTCAAGGTGAACGAGGTGAAGGGCGTCGGCCGCATCACCGGCACCGAGGCCTACAACCACCTCGGCATCTACGCGACGTTGCTCCCGCTCAACGGCATGTGCGCGGTGGCCGCGCCGGAAGTCGCCGTGGCGCTCAAGCACAGCCGCATGCCGAAGTCGGAGGACATGCGCCTCTCCGGTCACGCGTTGCCCTGGCCCGAAGCGGTGCTCGACGTGCGCACGCTCGGCGCGTCAGGCAGCCCGGAGTACTCCTTCAAGATCGACGACGGTATGTGGACCGACTTCGTGCCCGCGCAGGCCAACGAGCTGACCGTCTCGCACCCGCGCTTCCTCATTCAGGGCCGCCACGTGATCCACGTGCGCTCGCGCATCGCTGAAGATCCGCACGCGATCTCGTCGCAGAAAGACGTGGGCTTCATGGTCGACTGGGAAGCGCCTGAGCTCAGCCTGCGGCCCGATCTCGAGCACGACCTGCTGGTGGTGACCGCGCGCGACGTGATCTCGGCCGACCGGCTCGAGTTCGCCTACCGGGTGGGTGAAGGTTCGAGCTCCGGCTTCGGCCCGGCGCGTGACATCTCGTTGTCGGCCATCGAAGTGCAGGGTGGGGTGACCGTGTTCGCCCGCGACGAGTTCGGCAACGTGGGCCAGTCGATCTACCGCGCCGCGCAGGTGGCCGTTCGTCCCGAGGCGGTCGAGCAGGTGCCCGAGCTCACGCAGCGCAGCGGTTGTTCGGCGACCGGGGGCCTCGAGCTCCTCGCGCTCGGAGCACTTGCGTTGCTGCGCCGTCGCCGCAGCTGATGTTCGCCTCGCCACCGTTCGCATCGAGCGCAGTCGAGCTGCCACCGCCAGCGCGAGGTAGAGGTGCTTCCTCGAGTGCTCTTGGCGCCTTCTTCGTGGTGGCGCTCGCGTCGAGCGCTGCGTTTGCCGACGAGCGGTACGATCACCGCGGCTCGCTCGGGCTCACCGTCGCCTTCGGGGGCGAGGTCGTCGCCGCGGTGACCACCGGCGCCAACGGGGAACGTGGCCTTCGTCTCCCCATCGAGGTGGGCGCCACCCTGTCCTTGAGCGATCACAACGAGCTGCGCCTCGCAGGCCGTTTGAGCCCGGGCGTGAGCCCGCTCACGGCGTTCGGCGGTTCGTTCTACGCCGGCCTTCGCAACAGCATCGGCTACGAGCAGTGGAAGACGTTCTTCGATCTCGAGCTCGCCGCGCACGTGACGCCGTTTCTGGCCTTCGGAGTGCGCGGCGCGTTCGGCGTGCAGTTCGATTTTCTGCCGGTGATGGGCGTGTACGCGCAGCTCGGCGGCCAGCTCGGAGGGGCGACCTCGTTGCGGCTCTCGTTCGAAGTCATGGCCGGTGTCCAGTTTCGGACCTACGTCTTCGAATGATCACGAAGTTGATCAGCTGATCAGCAACGCGATGTTCCTCCACGAGATCGCGTGTTTTTTTGACCACGTTGTTTCATGTGAGACCATGTATGCACATGAACGACAACGCCCGTCTCACCTCCGTGGTTTTTCGTCTCAACCGTGACCGCCTCGAGATGCTCAAGGATCTCTCGAAGGAGACGCGAATCCGCCAGAGCGAATACCTCCGCGAGGCCATCAGCGATCTGCTGGAGAAGTACGAAGAGAAGTTGAACGACTGAGCGCTGGCGATTTCGCCAGTTGCGCCTCTGGGTCGCCGACTCCACAATGCGGCCTCCATGGGGCCGAATGATCAGGGCTGGTTGTTTCGCGAAGGTGACCTGATCCTGGGTCCCGTCGCTTCGCAGCAGATCATCGACAAGCTGTACGCGGGTGAATTGCTCCCGCAAAGCGAAGTGCAGCTGCTCGGTTCGGGGCGCTTCGTGAAGGTCTCCGAGATCGCCGACTTCAAGGTGCACGTCGCCAAGTCGGAGGCGAAGAAGCGCGTCGACGCGCACGCCCACGAGCACCAGTCCGAACAGAAGAAGAAGCTCACCCGTGCGCTGGGCATCGGCGCAGGCGTGCTGGTCACCTTAGGCATCGTGGTCGCGGTGCTGGGCAGCTACCTGGCCGTGCACACGCCCAACGGCAAGACGGCCGAAGAGCTGGCCTGGGGCGACATCACCATCGACGCGCCCTCGATCTCCAAGGCCAAGCGCCGGGTGGATGACGAGCTGGTCGACTACCAGGGCTCCACCAAGAAGCCGCCGGTGGGCAACGCGCCCATCGCGAACCGGCCTCCGGTGGGCAACAACCCGCCGAAGAACCCCACCACCAAACCGCCGCTGGGCAACTCCGACCCCGATGGCATGTCGATGGGTGAGGTCGATGAAGCGGGCATCAACGCGGTGGTCGCCCGCAACAAGTCGAGCCTGATTCCCTGCATCAAGACGGTGGCGAAGCCCGGGGTGTACCTGAAGATCCCCATCGAGTTCTCCATCGCCGAGGCGGGCAAGGTCTCGAAGGTGTGGGTCGACAACCCGGATCTGAAAGACAGCGGCCTGCAGGAGTGCCTGCTCAAAGAGCTCCAGAAGTGGCCCTTCAAGTCGGGTCACTCGGGGAACTCGGTCAACCTGTCCTTCAACGTCGGTAAAAAAGGCTAGCCCATCAGCTGCTGCGCTGAGAGAAGCGACGCCGCATGGCATCCGTGGAAGAAGTGATCAGCCGCAACATGTCTGAGGTCGAGCCGGGCAGCCTCCGTCAGACGGTGCTGCTCGCGGCCAAGCGCTTCAAGTCGTCATGGGTCGAGCTGGGCAAGCTGCTGGCGAAGATTCGCAACGACGGCACCTTCACCGAGTGGGGCTACCCCACCTTCGACGCCTATTGCCTGTCGGAGCTGCGCATCAAGAAGCAGACGGCCGACAAGCTCACCCGCAACTTTGGGTTTCTGGAGAAGCACGAGCCGCAGGTCATGCGCACGCCCGAGTTGGCGGAAGCTGCGCCCGCCTTCGAGGTGGTCGAGGTGCTGGCCCAGGCCGAAGAGCGCGGCCAGCTGAACGCCGCCGAGTACAAGTCGATTCGCGACTCGATCTGGAACCAGGAAAAGCCCACCAGCGAGCTGAAGAAAGAGCTGGTTGAGAAGTTCCCGGCGCCTGAGGTCAAGGTCGACTCCACCGGCGAACTCAAGAAGCTCTGGGCGTCGTCGAAGCGCCTGGCGGCGGAGCTCCACTCGAACCGCAAGGTGCCCGCGGCGATTCGGGAGCGGGCCGATGCGTTGGCAAGCGATTTGGAAGAGCTGGTCTCGGCCAGGGCGGAAGCCGACGCCTGAAGAGGCAGGGACTCTTTCGTGAGAAGTGGGTTGGGGGTTGCTAGGTTGCAATTCACCCCAACCCCAGCGTTACAGTTGGGGCAACACCCCGTGAGGAGGACGTAAGTGAAGAAGGGCGAGCATCACGTGAACCTCTCGTGTTCTTTCTGCGGCAAGTCGCAGCGAGAGGTGCGCAAGCTGATCGCGGGCCCCACGGTCTACATCTGCGATGAGTGCATCAAGCTGTGCAACGACATCATCGCGGAGGAGGCGGAGAAGGAAGAGGCCAAGCCGGCCGTCAGCCTTCCCACCCCGGTCGAGATCAAGACGTTCCTCGACGATTATGTGATCGGCCAGGACTTCGCCAAGCGCGTGCTCGCGGTGGCGGTCTACAACCACTACAAGCGCATCTATCAGCGCAAGCCCGCCTCGCGGCCGCGCCCCGGCGTCAAAGGCCCGGGCCCCGAAGACGTCGAGCTGAGCAAGTCGAACATCCTGCTGATCGGGCCCACGGGCTCCGGCAAGACGTTGCTCGCCCAGTCGCTGGCGCGGTTCCTCAACGTGCCCTTCACCATCGCCGACGCCACCAGCCTCACCGAGGCCGGCTACGTGGGTGAAGACGTCGAGAACATCATCCAGAACCTGCTCCACAACGCCGACTACGACGTGGAGAAGGCGGGGCGGGGCATCGTGTACATCGACGAGATCGACAAGATCTCGCGCAAGAACGGTGACAGCCCTTCGGCCACCCGCGACGTCGGCGGCGAAGGCGTGCAGCAGGCGCTGCTCAAGATCATCGAAGGCACCCGGGCCAACGTCACTCCGCGCGGCGGCAAGAAGTACAACCAGCAGGAATACATCCAGGTCGACACCTCGAACATCCTCTTCATCTGCGGCGGCGCCTTTCACGGCATCGAGCAGGTGATCCGGCGGCGGGTGGGCGAGAAGGGCCTGGGCTTCGGCGCGAAGATCGACGCGAAGGAAGATCGTTCGGTCGGCGAGCTGCTCTCGCTGGTCGAGCCGGACGACCTGATGAAGTTCGGCATGATCCCCGAGTTCATCGGGCGCCTGCCGATGGTCGCCACGCTCAACGATCTCAAGGAAGAGGATCTGATCACCATCCTCACCGAGCCGAAGAACGCGCTGACCAAGCAGTACCAGAAGCTCTTCGAGATGGAGAAGGTGAAGCTGTCGTTCACCAAGGAAGCCCTGCGCGCGGTGGCCAAAGAGGCGCTGCGCCGTCACTCCGGTGCACGTGGGCTTCGGGCCATCATGGAAGATTCGATGCTCGAGATCATGTACGACGTCCCCTTCCGCGAGGGCGTCAAAGAGTGCCGAATCACCGACGGGGTGATCCTCAAGAAGGAGCCTCCCCAGGTGATCTTCGAGAAAGAGAAGAAGTCGGCCTGAGCAGGTAGGTTCCTGTCACAGCGATGCGGTCTCTCTTTCTTCTCCTCACCCTTTTGGTTCAGGGCTGCACCTGCCGCAGCCCTGCGCTCGCGCCCGCCGCCGACGCAGGGGAATGTGTGTGCGCGCCGCAGCCCGAGGTGACCGCCAGCCACCCGCTGCCCAAGAACATCGTGCGGCAGGAGCCCACCGCGGCCACCCCGCATGTGCACCCGCTGGCGCTGTGTGACGGCAGGGGGCAGCTGCCCCTCGACGCAGCCCGTGAGGCCTTCGACGCGCGCGCGTACGAGAAAGCGTTGTCGTGTGCGGCCCAGGCCGCGGCGCTCGCTCCGGGCGACGTGTTGGCGCACACCGAGCGGGCCAACGCGCTGGCGCAGCTGCTGCGGAATGACGAGGCGGTGCTCGCGTACGCGCGGGCCCTGGCGATCGATCCCGACTCGCTCGATGCGCTCGCGGGGGCCGCGCACTTCTACATCGTGCTGATGCCCTCGAGCCGCGAGCTCGACGAGCTGGGCAGCACGTATGCCGAACGGGGCTTCGAGCTGGCCACCTCGCAGCGTGACGAGCCGTTCGCGTTGTCGTTCGCGCGCTTGTCGGCGATGGGCTTCAACGACACCGGGCAGCCGCAAGACGCGCTCGATCGGGCCGACTGGGTGCTGCAGCGCGAGAAGGACGACGCCGAGGCGTTGTACGAGCGGGCGGTGGCGTTGTTCGAGCTGTGCCGGTTCTCCGATGCCAAGACGGCGTTCAATCGCCTGCTGGTCGACCCCGAACGGGCGGCCTGGGCGCACCACCACCTGGCGTTGCTGCTCGAGCGGGAGGGCAAGGAGAAGGAGGCCGACGTTCACTTCGGTAAGGCGCGCGCGCTCGACCTGGAGGCGTTCCCCGCACCGGTGCTGCTCTCGAAGGAGGAGTTCCAGGCGGAGCTCGACAAGGCCATCTCTTCACTGCCGGATGACATGCGGAAGGATCTGAAGGGCGTGCCGGTGGCGATGGAGGATTTGCCGGCCGTGCTCGATCTCACCTCGGGTGATCCGCCGCTCTCTCCGAACATCCTGGGGCTCTTTCGCGGCACGCCGCTGAGTGAGCCGTGCGAGCTGGAGCCGGGTGCGAAGCCGGGTTCACCGTGCCGATCGATCGCGCTGTACCGGAAGAACCTCGCGCGGGCGGTGAAGACCCGGGATGAGCTGGTGGAGCAGATCAGCGTGACGTTGCTGCACGAGGTCGGTCACCTGCGGGGTGAAGACGACTCGGAGTTGGCGGCGCGCGGTCTGGAGTGAGCTCCCCTCTCCCTCTGGGCCCTCTGGGAGAGGGTCAGGGTGAGGGCCTCCCTATTTGACCCCCAACTCACGCTTCAGCTTGGCCACGAGCTCGAAGTACTCGGTGCGGTTGAAGCCCTGATTCAAGATGTGAAAGTCCTTCTTGGTCAGGCCCACACACCCGAAGCAGTAGGTGCAGTCCGACAAATTGCGCGAGTAGTACACGTACGCGCTGTTGGCGCAGTTCTCACTCTCGACCGAGTACGCGCACGCGTTGAGCGAGCGTGAGTCGACGCAGTGCGTGCAGTTGTTGCACAGCTCGCAGCGAATGCAGTGCGTGCACCCGTAACAGCCTTCGCACTCGACGCTGAACATGCAGTTCGCGCAGCGAACACAGTCGGTGCAGGCGTAGCTGCCGGGGTTTCCCGGATCGGCCGCGAAGCTGTTGGTGAGACGGCCCAGCTCCTCGAGGAAGCGTCGCTTATCCAGCGACGAAACGAGTTCCCGGGCTTCCTTCGGGTCGGTCTGCTTCCGCGTTTCGCGAGCCACGCCGGGAGTAAGCCGCAAGGCCTGCGTTCGTGCGAGGAATCTTTCATGACCCTTGCGAACTGCCCTCACTGCTCGCGACAATGGGTGCCGTGACGAACGGAATCGGTGGAACTCGCCCGTTGCCCAGCCTGCCCCGCGCTCGCAACGCGGAGATCGATGTGCGCACGCTCGCCCCGTGGATCGCGAAGTACGCGGGGAAGTACGGCGTGAACCCGCAGATCGTCGCCGCGGTGGTCGCTCAGGAGTCGAGCTTCATCAACCACGGCGTTCACGACGACGGCACCGGTCATGGCTTGATCGGGCTCGACGACAACGGCCTGTTGCCCGAGTTCGAGAAGTGGAGCGGTACGCGGGTGGGGCGGGGCCATCGCGCGAACACCATCGCGCCGGAGAAGCAGATCGAGTTCCTCGCCATGAAGCTCGACAAACTCACCGAGAAGTTCGGTGGCCGCGAGTGGGAGGCCGTGCGCGCCTGGCACGGCGGCAACGGCGGCCGCAACCGGCCTCACGCCAAGCACTACGAGCAGCTCATTCGCGGGCGCATTCCCCAGATCGCCCACGCCGTGCCGCGCGTGATCTCCGGCGCTGCAGCACCCGAAGAGATGTTGGCCTCGAGCTATCAGCCGAACGCGCCCAAGCCGGTGGCGCTGCAGTCGGAAGAGGGCACTCCGATTCGGGGTGCTGGCATCGATTACGAGACGGCCTGACCCCTCGACTGCGGCTGGTCGGAACGGTGTAAGAGCCACTCGCCGTGGATCTGTCGCATCTCAACCCCCCGCAGCGCGAAGCGGTGCTCACCACCGAAGGGCCGCTGCTCGTGCTCGCAGGCGCCGGCTCCGGCAAGACGCGCGTCATCACGCACCGCATCTGCCACCTCCTCGACAAGAAGGTCCCCGCCCGCGCCATCCTGGCGGTGACCTTCACCAACAAGGCCGCCTCCGAGATGAAGGAGCGCGTGGTGCAGATGGCCGGGCAGCGCGCGCTCGGCGTGACGCTCTCGACCTTTCACGCGTTCGGCGCGGAGGTGCTCAAGGAACACCTGAGCAAGCTCGGCTGGCCCAAGAAGTTCGCCATCGTCGACACGGGTGATCAGATCGCCCTGGTGCGCCGCGCCATGAAGGAGCGGCAGATCGACGACAAGGTCTTCGACTCGCGCAAGGTGCTCACCTTGATCTCCCGCGCGAAGAGCTCCGGTACCGAGCCGCCGTACAAACAACCCAACGGCGAAGAGAACGACGACATCGAGCTGGTCGCGCACCTGGTCTTTCCCCTCTACCAGCTCGCGCTCAAGGCCCAGGGCGCGGTCGACTTCGACGATCTCATCGTCTTCCCCTCGCGCATCTTCGAGAAACACCCCGAGGTGAAGGAGCACTACGCCAAACGTTTTCGCTACATCATGGTCGACGAGTACCAGGACACGAACAAGGCGCAGCTCGATCTGCTGCGCCACCTGGGTGACTCGCACCTGAACGTGTGCGTGGTGGGCGACGACGACCAGTGCATCTATTCCTGGCGCGGCGCCGAGGTGCGCAACATCCTCGACTTCGAGCGGCTCTTCCCCGGCGGCAAAGAAGTGCGCCTGCAGCAGAACTACCGCAGCAACCAGGTGATCCTCGACGCGGCCAACGCGGTGATCGAGAAGAACCCCGATCGCCGCGCCAAGCGCATGTGGAGCGACGTGAAGATGGGCCCCCGCATCACCCTGTGCTGCGCGCCCACGGAAGAAGACGAAGCGCGCTGGGTGGCCTCCGAGGTGAAGCGGGCGATCGTCGAGGGCATCTCGTCAGACGAGGTGGCCATTCTCTACCGGGTCAACGGCCAGTCGCGTTTCCTCGAGGAGTTCCTGCGGGAACGCGAGGTTCGTTACGAAGTGCTGGGGGGCACCGAGTTCTTCGACCTGCGTGAGGTCAAAGACGTGATCGCGTACTTCCGGGCGATCGCGAACCCGAAAGACGAGATCTCCCTGCTGCGCATCGTCAACACGCCCGCGCGTGGCATCGGCGACGTCACCATGGAGCGGCTCACCGCCTGGGCCCTCAAGGAAGAAGTGCACCTGTGGCAGGCCATGCAGCGGGCGAGCGAGATCGACACGCTGCCCACCGGCGCCGCGGAGAAGGTGGGCGAATTCGTCGGCTTGATCGATCGCTACCGGAAGGCCTTCAACAAGGGCAACCTCAGCCACCTCACCCGCGAGCTGATCGCCGAGGTCGACTTCGTGGGCAGCGCGCGCGCTTCAGCCCCCACGCTCGCGTCGGGTGATCGCAAGGCCAAGGCGATCGCCCACGTGATCCAGTCGCTGGAGAACTACGAAAAACGCGAAGGCCCCAAAGCGAGCCTGCTCACGTATTTGAACCGGCTCTCCCTCGACACCAAGTCGGAAGAAGACGAGCCGCACCACCACGCCGGGCGGGTGACCCTGATGACCTACCACGGCTCGAAAGGGCTCGAATGGAAGCTGGTCTTCATGGTGGGCGTGGAAGAAGACCTGCTGCCCCACAGCGGCATGCAGGGCGAGGCGCCCAACCCCGAAGAGGAGCGCCGACTCTGTTATGTGGGCATGACGCGCGCGCGCGATCGGCTGGTCATGACGAGGGCCGCCACCCGGGTGAAACGGGGCAAAGAACTCCCCCGCACGCCGAGCCGGTTCCTGGCCGACATTCCTGAACAACTCTGTGACGTTGTGGAGCTGGCGGCGATCCCCGTGGGGCCGGTCACCGTGAAGGAGAAAAGCTTCTTCAGCAGCTTGCGCGACAAGCTCAAGACTGAGAAAGAACCAGTCGCGCCGAGTGGATCAGGCCTTGACACTCAGCGGAACGACAGGTAGCAGGGCCGCCCTTTCTGATCGAGGTTCCAAACCCATGCCGCACCAGCGTACGTACAGCGCGAAGGCGAAAGACATCAAGCACGAGTGGCACATCATCGATGTGTCCGACAAAGTGCTCGGTCGCGCCTGTAGCCAGATTGCTTCCCTCCTGAAGGGCAAGCACAAGCCGATGTACACCCCGTCGATCGACACTGGCGATCACGTCGTGGTGATCAACGCCGACAAGGTGAAGGTCACGGGCAACAAGGCCAACCAGAAGATGTACTACCGCATGGGCGTGCCCGGCATGCCCGGCACCCTGAAGAGCTCGAACTACGAGACCCTTCAGCGTCGCCACCCGGAAGACATCATCGTCAACGCCGTGCGCCGCATGCTTCCGCGTAACGCGCTGGGCCGCCAGATGATGACCAAGTTGCGCGTCTACGCCGGCGACAAGCACCCGCACACGGCTCAGAAGCCGGCTGCCATGCAGGTCAACGCTTAATCTTTTCGAAGAACGGACACGAAAATGGCCAAGTCTGGCACTGATGGTTTCTACGCAACGGGCCGCCGCAAGGAAGCGACCGCCCGCGTCTGGATCAAGACCGGTACGGGCGCGATGCTCGTCAACGGTCGTCCTCTCGACGAGTACTTCGGCCGTGAGACGTCGATCATGATCATCAACCAGCCCCTTCAGGTGCTGGAGCAGGTGAGCAAGATCGACATGACCGTGAACGTTCGTGGTGGCGGGCTCTCGGGCCAGGCCGGCGCGATCCGTCACGGCCTGTCGCGCGCGCTCGCTCGGCTCAACCCCGAGTACCGCCCGCCGCTCAAGAAGGCCGGCTTCCTGACCCGCGACTCCCGCTCCGTCGAGCGTAAGAAGTCGGGCCAGCCTGGCGCCCGCCGCCGCTTCCAGTTCAGCAAGCGCTAATCGCGTTTTGTTCTGGTCACCCGAGCCGCCCTCCCGAAACGGAGTGGCGGCTCGATGTGTTTCCGCGTCCTACCCGTTGGTTGGTTTTCCGCGCTGTTCGTGGCGTGAGAAGGCGCGTACCGTTCGCGGTGTATGGAACTCAACGAGATCCTGACCATCGCGCTGCGTGGCGGCGCCTCAGACATTCACTTGAAGGCCGGCCTGCCCCCGATGTTCCGGGTCGACGGCCAGCTGGTGCCCCTGAAAGACGGCAAGCGGCTCCCCCCGGAGGAGGTCGCGCGCATGGCCTTCGGGATCATGAATGAGTTTCAGAAAGAGAAGTTCAAGCAGAGCAACGAAGTCGACTTGGCCTACGGGGTGCCTGGCCTGGGCCGCTTCCGCGTGAACGTCTTCCAGCAGCGCGGCACCATCGGCGCCGTGCTCCGGGTGATCCCCTTCAAGATCATGACGATCAAGGAGCTGATGCTCCCGCCGGCGTTGGAGAAGATGGCGCTGGAGGAGCGTGGTCTCATTCTGGTGACCGGTACGACGGGCTCGGGCAAGTCGACCACGCTGGCCGCGATGATCGATCACATCAACGCGACCGAGACGAACCACATCATCACCATCGAAGACCCGATCGAGTTCCTCATCCGCGACAAGCGGTCGATCATCAACCAGCGCGAAGTCGGCGTCGACACGATGTCCTTCAGCCAGGCGCTCAAGAGCGCGCTGCGGCAAGACCCTGACGTCATCCTGGTCGGCGAAATGCGCGACATCGAGACCATCGAGACGGCGCTGCACGCCGCCGAGACGGGCCACCTCGTGATGTCGACGCTGCACACCCTCGACGCCTCGGAGACCATCAACCGCATCATCTCGGCCTTCCCCCCGCACCAGCAGAAGCAGATCCGAATTCAGCTGGGCTCGGTGCTCAAGGGCGTGGTCTCGCAGCGCCTGGTGCCTCGCGCCGACGGCAAGGGCCGGGTGGCCTCGGTGGAGATCATGAAGGCCACCTCGCGCATCAAGGAGATGATCGAGGACAAGGATCGCACCAAGGAGATCCCCGACGCGATCGCGCAGGGCCAGATCAGCTACGGCATGCAGACCTTCGATCAGTCGCTGATGCAGTTGGTGCGCTCGAACGTCATCACCTACAACGAGGCGCTGCGGCAGGCGACGAACCCCGACGACTTCGCGCTGCGCTTCCAGGGTGTCAGCTCGACGTCAGACGCGAAGTGGGACGACTTCGACGGCAAGCCGGGCGAAGAGAAGCCCGTGCCCGGCAGCGCGGCCTACGTGGCGCAGATGACCAACGCGCCCAAGCCGAACGCGCCGCCGCAGCAGCAGCAGAGGCCCCCGCAACCCGCTGCACCCGCAGCAGCCCCGGCCGCGGCCAAACCCGCTGGCGCCAAGCCCGACGACGACTTCCAGATCGAACGGTTCTGACCCGTGCTCCCTCTCCCTGCGAAGAAACGCGGGGTGAGGGGCCGAGTCGGGCTGTCGCTGCTGCCTTCCCCTTCGCGGCCTGCCCACCGGCACCGTCGTCTCCCGACGCCTCGATCGACGCAGGCCCCGGCGTGGAGTCACGAGGAGAACCGCCCGCCCCCGGCCGACGCGGGCGCCACGTGGTCGTCGACCCCGAAGGCCACCGGCACGCCGAGCTTCACCCGGCACGCTCGACTTCGGCTCCGGCCCGCCGGGCACTCCGGTCAGCGGCGAGATCTTGGAACGACGACCTGCTCAGCAACGCGATCGTCTTCGAGTCGCGCTCCGTGCCCGAGCCAGGCAGGACGGTGCTCGTCAGCTACCGGGCGGCCTGCCTGCCCTGAAGCTCACTTGCGCAGCCGGGGCGAGACCAGCTGCACGAGCGCCTCTTCGAGCTTGCCGGCGACGCCTCGTAAGCCCGGGCGCCAGCCTTCATCCCTCAGGGCCTTCTTCGCCGCCGCTTCGAAGCTCCAGCGGGGTTGGTAGTCGATCTCGGCCCAATACCGGGCGTCGGCCGGGAGCAGGTCGGTCTTGAAGCCGAGCACCAGCTCGCGCGCGAGAGAGAAGTCGGCCCCGGTCACCAGCTTGAGCCACCACGACGAGAGCGAGACGCTCAAGAAGGGCACCCGCACGCTGGGCACCCGCCGGCCGTTGAGCGACGCGATGGTGGAGAGGATCTGCCGCCCGCTCACCGTGTCGGGCCCGGGGATGTCGTACCAGGCGCTCACCGGCAGCTTCACCTCGAGCGCGCGCACCAAGGCCACCACCACGTCTTCGATGGCGATGGGGCAGGTGCGTGAGGCCGTCCACGAGGGCAGCAACATCGCGGGCAACCGCATCGCGAGATCGCGCACGATCTGCCACGACGCACTGCCGTTGCCGATGATCATCGAGGCGCGCAGCTCGACCGCCGGCACCGCTCCCGCACGCAGCAGCTCGCCCACCGCCAGCCGGCTCTGCAGATGTTCGGAGGGTTCAGACGCGGGCGCCACACCGCCCAGGTAGACGAGGCGTGTCACGCCCGCACGTTCGGCGGCCTCGCGCAGCTGCGTGGCCACCCGCTGCTCGGTCTGGGCGTAGTCATGCGCGCCATTCCCCATCGAGTGCACCAGGAAGAACACCGCGTCGATGCCGGTGAGCGCCCGATCGAGGTCTGCCTTTCGGCCGATGTCGCAGGTCACCCAGTCGATGCCTGCGGTGTTGTGGGGTGGGCGGCCCCGGGTGGTGGCGCGAACGCCGTATCCGGCCTCGACCAGCGCGGGTAGGAGGGCTCTGCCCACGAAGCCGGTCGCTCCGGTCACCAGGACTCTTCGAGGTCTGCGATGATCAGTCACCCCGCATGTTTAACGAGGAAAGCATGCAGTTACCCTTTTGGATGAAGCTTCTCGCGCGCGTCGGCGCCCTCTCCCTGCTGCTCGCGACGGGATGCACCCGGAATCTGGGGGCCCTGATTCGCACCGGCACCGATACGACCGACGCACGCATCGTGGGGCTTTTTCCCTGCGAAGCGGGCGGCCGCGACGTGATGGATCTCGACCCTTCACGGCCGGTGACGGTGCTGGTGCACGGCTGCAACTCGTCAGGCGAACGTTTCAAGACCCTCGCGCAGGTCTTCGAAGCGAACGATCAGCAGACGATCTGCTTCAACTACAACGACCGCGACTACCTCAACACCTCCGCTACCCAACTCGCCCAGGCGCTCAGCGCGCTGGAGCTTCGTGTCGCCCCCCATGAGCTGACCATTCTCGGACACAGCCAGGGAGGGCTCATTGCCCGGCGCGCGCTGCAAGCCGATCTGCCGCGCCCGCTGGTGACGCGTGAGGGGTTCAGTTACCGGCTGGTGACCGTCTCTTCACCGTTCTCGGGCATCGACTCGTCTGCTGATTGTGGCCGGCCCTGGCTGCATGCGCTGACGCTCACCGCCACCATCGTGGTGTGCCTGGTGGTGACCGGCAACAAGTGGACGGAGATTCCGCCGGGCTCGGGCTTCATGACCAACCCGGCGCCGATGCTGAGCACCCGTCACCTGCAGATCATCACCGATGAACGAGCAACGTGCCGGGTGCGCGACGCCACCGGCGCCTGCAAGAAGAGCGACTCCGTCTTCGACCTGCACGAACAGTACAGCCCGCTGCTCACTTCGGATCCGCGGGTGACCACCGTCGAGCTCAAAGAAGGGCACGCGGCGGTGGTGGGGGAAAACGGAGTGCCCCCGCTGCTGCTGATCGAGACGCTCCGGGCGCAGCACGTGCTCGCTGCCGTGCTGCCTTCTCGAGGTGACGCCTTCGCCGCGCTGCTGACCCGGCTCTACTCAGAATGAGACGGGGATCGCGCGTTTCAGCAGACGGTGGGTAGGTCGTCAGGAACCCGAACGGTGAGTGGATGTCAGTGCTCTCACGCGCGGGTTTTTCTGCGCCTTTTCAACCTGGAGTCCTGCCATGGAACTGCGCACTGAAGGTGTGCCCACGCGTCGTGTGCTCGGTGCAGATGACGGAGCGCCGCTCGACGGAGATCGGGTGCTCGCGGTCGCGTTGCGTTGGGCCGATCGGCCGCTGAGCGTCGATCACGTGAAGGTGGGTGAAGCGCGCATTCCGCTCGACGGGGTGGAGATTCGTTGGGAGGGCAACCTGCCCATCGTCGCCACCGCCGCCGGCGCGCGCGCGTGGGTCGAACGTTCACCGGGCAACTGGGTCGATCCCGGCCGCCGCACGGCGCTGGAGCTGGGCGAGACGTTGATCGTGCAGTCGGGCGAGCTGACCCTCGAAGCGCGCATTCAACGGCGCAGCGAGAAGGCGCCCGCGGTGCGGAAGCAAGAGGGGCTGTTCTTCGGCCTGGTGATGACGCACTCGCTGATGCTCTTCGTGGCGGTCACCGTGGCGATGGTGATCACCCCGCGCACGGACGAAGAGTCGATGTGGGGCGCTCCGTCTTCGCTGCTCAAACGAATCGTCACGCCCTTCACCTCGCTCCCCGAGCGGAAGAAGCCGGTGCTCGAGGAGCGCATCAACGACGTGGTCAAGACCGCGAACCACCAGCCGATCACGCAGCCGAAGACGAAGCCCACCGCGATGGATGCGATCCGGCTGCTGATGGGCGGGGGCGGCGGGATGGCCGGGTTCCTCGCGCGCAGCTCGGATGGAATGGACTCCGCGATCAACAAGCTGCACGGGCCGGCGTCCCCCAATGAAGGCATGGGCAACAACACCGGGCGAGACATCGGCGCCGGCATGGGCCCCGGCTCGCTCGGCATCGGCCCCCTGGGTCCGGGGCGTGGACCGGGCCCCAACGGTCTCCCCAGTGGTCTGCGCGGACACCACATCGAAAGCGTGATCTGCAAGGACTGCTTGCCCACGCTGCCGCCCGGCTACGACCGCGACCTGGTGCTCAAGGTGGTGCGGCGTCATCAGAACGAGATCCGCTTCTGTTATGAATCGGAGCTCGCCCAGGCCCCGGATCTTTCCGGCAAGGTGACGGTGGCCTGGACCATCGGCGCCAGCGGCTCGGTGGAGAGCGCGCAGATCGCCGAGAGCGGGTTGTCGAACGAACGTGTCGAAGCGTGCATCGTGCAGCGCGTGAAGCGGTGGACCTTCCCCGAGCCGCAAGGCGGCCAGGAGGTGGCGATCACGTTTCCGTGGGTCTTTCAGGTCGCCGGCAGCAGCCCCGACTGAGATCCGCCAACCCTCTCCCCCGCGGGGAGAGGGAGCTGTCTTCACTCGTCGTCGTCTTCGCCCGCTTCGGCGTCGTCGTCTTCCGACTCGGCGCCGCGCGCGGTGGCGCTGGTGAGCACCTGCTCCAGCCGGGTCTTCCGCTGTGAACCCACCACGTGCTGCTGCGCGAGGAAGCCGAGGAACTGGCTCAAGGTCTGCGCCGCCCTGGTGAACTCCGACTCCGCCACGGTGTCGGCGAGCTGTTCGATCGCATCATCGAGGTGCTCGGGCGTGATGGGCTGAGGGCCTTCACTCCAGGCGCTCTCCAGCAGCACCTCGGCCACCTTGAGCCGCAGCGCGCGGTCACCCGCTGACCCACCGCGTGCGAAGGCCTCGAGCCAGTCGTCGAGCTTCTCCTGGGAGACCTTCGCCAGGTGCACCAACGAGTCGAGCGTCTCGGCGAGGTACTCCGCGTCGAACACCTCGGGATCTTCGGCGTAACCGAACGCTTCTTCGAGCACGGCCTGGGCGATCAGATCGTCGGCTGCCGAGGCGCTGGCCCCTTCGGCCTGGAGCGCCGCCTTCGCCGAGGTCACCCGGGGCCCCAGCACGGGATCGACCGCGATGCGCAAGGCGGCGGCGCGGGTGGCGAGCACGATGAGTTGCTGCTGGGCCTCCGAAGACGGGCTCTTCGCGCCGCGCGCTTTCAAGACACTGCCCCGGGCTTTGGGGAACGCCACGGCCGCAGCGATCAGCGCCGCTTCGTCGGAGTCGAGGGTGGTCTCACCGGCCTCCTTCTCGAGGGCCAGGAGGGCGGCAGGCAAATCGATGAAGCGCGCGATCAACGGGTGCATGGGGCCGCGAGTAGCACAGTAGCTTCCGAATTCGTGGCACCTCCCAAGCCCGACGCGCTCTCCCAGATCACCCGGCTGCTCGCTGCGACCGACAAGACGCGCGCCCAGCTCATCGCTGCCCTCGAGCGCCGCGGCTATCCGCAATCCGAGATCGACGGCGCCGTAGAGCGCGCGCGGGCACTGGGCTACCTCGACGACACCCGGGTCGCTCAGCGAAAAGCCCGCGCTGAGCTCCAGGCCGGTTGGGCGGGAGAGGCGCTGCTGGGCCGCTTGTTGGCCGCGGGCCTGGAGGCGTCCACCGCGCGCACGGCGGTGAAGGAGGCGATCGCCGAATCGGGGTGGACCCCGCTGAACGCCGCCCGGGCGCTGGTGGCTTCCCGGAAGATCGAAGGGGCGAAGGCGGCGCGGTTTCTGGCGAGCCGTGGCTATGAGGAAGAGGTGGTGGAGCGCGTGATTGGCACTGGAGAGATCGAAAGGTAGGGTGCGCGCCGATGAACTTTCGCGTCGTCTCAGCTTCGTTGGCGTTGTGCCTCTCGGCGTGTGTCTCGTTCGGAACGTTCGCCGGCCAGGAAGGGGGCGAGGTGGAGTTCGCCGCTGACGCCGAAACGAACATGCGCAAGGGCGACGACGCGATGAACGCGAAGAACTACACCGAAGCGGCGAGCTTCTTCGAGTTCGTGAAGACCAAGTACGTGTACCTCGACCTCGCCAAGACCGCCGAGCTGCGGCTGGCCGACGCCGACTTCGAGCGTGAACGGTTCGCCGAAGCGCGTGATCGGTACCAGAACTTCGTGCGCCTGCACCCCACGCACCCCAAGGTCGATTACGCCGCCTTCCGCGCGGCGTTGACGCACTACAAAGAAATCCCCAGCGACTTCTTCCTGCTCCCTCCCGCCTCCGAGAAGGATCAGGTCGAGGTGCGCAACGCCGCTTCGGCGATGACCGACTTCCTGCGCGGCTACAGCGCCTCGGAGTACGTGAAGGAGGCCAAGACGGTGCTCGACGAAGTGCGCCTGCGCCTGGCCGAGCACGAGATCTACGTGGCCGACTTCTACGCGCGGCGTGATCGCTGGCCCGCGGTGGTCACCCGGCTGAACGTGGTGGCCAAAGACTTCAGCGGCATCGGCCTTGATGAACGCGTGTCGTTCGGCCTCTACGACGCCTACGTGAAGCTCAAGGAGCCCGCGAAGGCGAAGGACGTGCTGCAGAAGTACGCCGAAAAGTTCCCCGAAACGACCGGCGCGAAGAAGGCGCTCAAGTTGATCGCCGAGCTGCCCGCTGCTCCGGTCGAGGCCCCGGCCGACGCGGGGTCATGAACCGCGAGCTCAGCCGGTTCCTGGGGTTCCTGGCTGCTGCTGCGGCGCTGGTGCTGGTCCTCGGCGTGTACGGCGCGCGTCTTCTTGGCTCGGCCGGCGGCGCTGACGGCGCGATCATCACGCACCTCAAGAGGCTCGAACGCAGCGGGGCCGAACATGACCTGCCGTGGGCCAAGCTGCTGGGCCCGAAGCTCCAGTTCGAGCGCATCTCGGTGGTGCTCGACGCCGACGGGCAGGGCGCCACCGTTACTTCGACGCTCGACTTCACCGGTGAGGTGCGAAGGCCGGGCGGTGGGAGCACCCGCGTCTCTTCCCTGGGGCTCGAGCGCGCGCGCTATCGCCTGGTGGACGGCGAGTGGGCCCCGGAGCAGACCGACTTCCCCCGGCTGCTCAGCATCCTCGAGACCCTGGAGCGGCGGCGCCTCGCCCTCGATCGCGGCGACACCCAGCCCGATGGCGGCGTTCCGTTCCCCGGCGTCACGCGGCGCAAGTACCAGGGGCTGGCCTGGTACATCCGCAGCGAGCGCGAAGACGTGACCGTCTCGGAAGACTTTCGCTTCGAAGGTCTGGCGCCCGATCGCCCCATCGACGAGAAGGCCACCCGGCGGCTGTCACTTCTCGAAGACAGCACGGGGTTGTTTAGCTTTCCCGACGGGATCCTGTAGGGTAGCCGCCTTCATTAGCGAGGTCAGCGCACCGATGGATGACGCCCTCAGGCAGTTGCTCACGCTCGGCCGCGGCTACTTCGAAAAGAAGCAGTTCCAGGAAGCCGAGAGCTACCTGACGCAGGTGGTGGAGCAGAACCAATCGTTCGCCGACGTCTACAACATGCTCGGCGTGATTTATCACGACCAGGGTCAGTTCGCCCGGGCGCAGCGGGCCTTCGAAGCGGCGTTGCGGATCAACCCGGCGTACACCGACGCGGCCCTCAACCTCGCGATCATCTACAACGACATGGGCCGGTACCGGGAGGCGAAGGAGGTCTACGCCGCCGCCTTGAACCGCCAGCGCAGCAACCCCCAGCGCATGGACCCCTTCGTGAAGGGGAAGATCGCCAACATGTACGCCGACATCGGCAACGTCTACGCGTCGTCGGGCATGCTGGAAGAAGCGGTCATCGAGTACCGCCGCGCGCTCGAGCTGGGGCCTGGCTTCGTGGACATTCGCCTCAAGCTGGCCAACGTGATGCGCGATCTGAACGACCATGCGGGTGCGCTCAGCGAGTTCGAGCAGATCTTGAAGCAGAACCCGAACTACCTTCCCGGGCGCGTGCACTACGGCATCACGCTCTACGCGGCAGGGCGGCGGGCCGACGCCATCCTCGTATGGGAGGACGTGCTGGGCCGGAATCCGGGTAACAAGAGTGCCGAGATGTACTTGAACCTGGTGCGCGACATGGGCACCACCGTTCCGGTGAACAAAGAGGCTGCAAAGGGAGGGGCGGTTGAGTGATGCTTCAAGGCCAGCGCGCTTCGGCGCCTCCGGGAGTCGCGATCTTGTCTGACGTGTATGCGCTCAAATTCATCTCCGGCAAGTACCAGGGCGGGGAGTTCCCTCTCAAGGGCGACAAGCAGCTGATCATCGGCCGCTCCAGCGAGCTCGACATCGTGCTCGTGGAAGACATGGTCTCGCGCAAGCACGCGAAGATCACGCTCTCGGGTGGGAAGATCACCATCGAGGATCTCGGCTCGACCAACGGCACCTTCGTCAACGGCGAGAAGGTGAAGACCTCGCGCCTCAAAGAAGGCGATCGCATCCTGGTCGGCACGTCGATCCTCAAGCTGGTCAAGGCCGGCGCCAACGCGGTCGAGCTGTCGGATGCTCAGGTGAAGCAGAACCTCGAGCAGGTCGCCGTGGTGCAGAGCCAGCGGCAGACCAAGACGGCGATGACCGGGAAGATCGAAGAAGTCCCGCTCCCCGACCTGTTGCAGCTCTTCCACACGTCGAAGAAGAACGGCGTGCTGGTGGTGAACAACCAGCAGGAAGCCAAGATCTACCTGCGCCAGGGCAAGGTCTATTACGCGGTCATCAACGACAACCACGACCTCGGGCCGCAGAAGAGCTTCAACCGCATCATCACCTGGGAAATCGGCGAGTTCGAGCTGAGGCCGCCGGACAACCAGGAGTTCATGACGGAGCTCGACGAGTCGACCGAGCACCTGTTGATGGACGCGCTGCGCCAGCTCGACGAGCTGCGCCGCATTCAGGGCTCGTTGCCCCCGATGGACGAGACGCTCACCATCTCGGTGCCCCTGCAGCCCGCGCTGCGCGACCTGTCGCCCGAAGAACTCGACGTGCTCCAGCTGGTGATCAACTGGGGATCGCTCCAGGGCGTGTTCGACAACGCCAGCCAGGATGACGTGGCCATCGCCACGACGGTAGCCGCGCTGCTCGAGCGGGGTTATCTGCGCGGGGCATGACTGCCCCCCGACTGACCTCTCTTTCGAATTGTGCTGGTTGCGCCGCCAAGCTCCGCCCTGATCTCCTGGGCGAGCTGCTGGCCGGTATTCCCAACGTGAAGGTGAAGAACGCGTTGGTGGGCTTCGAGACCAGCGACGACGCTGCCGTCTACCAGCTCACCCAAGACCTCGCGGTGGTGGAGACCGTCGACTTCTTCCCCCCCGTGCTGGACGACCCGTTTGCGTATGGCCAGATCGCTGCCGCCAACGCGATGAGCGACATCTGGGCGATGGGGGCCAAGGCGATCTTCGCGCTCAACGTGGTGGCGTTCCCCAAAGAGCTGCCGATCTCCATGCTCAAGGAGATCCTCGCGGGCGGCGCTTCGAAGGCGAAAGAGGCCGGCATTCCCATTCTGGGCGGGCACTCGATTCAATCGCCTGAGCCGAAGTACGGCATGGCGGTGACCGGCACGGTGCACCCGAAGAAGGTGCTCACCAACAGGGGCGGCAAGGCGGGTGACGTGCTCGTGCTCACCAAGCCCATCGGCACCGGCATCGCCACGACGGCCCTCAAGCGCGAGCTCGCGTCGAAGGCGCTGGTGAAGTTCGTCACCGCGCAGATGGCCACGCTCAACAAGGCGGCCGGTGAGGTGTTCGCCAGCGGCAAGTTCAAGGTGAACGCGCTGACCGATGTGACGGGCTTTGGTCTGCTCGGGCATGTGCTGGAGGTCGCTCGCGGCGCGAAGGTGAAGGCGGTGCTCGAGCTGGAGCGTGTGCCGTTGATGCCGGAGATCGCTCAGCTGGCAGAGCGGGGCGTCATTCCCGGTGGCACGAAGACGAACCTCGCGCACGCTCAGAAGGGCACGACGTTCCCTGCGGGGCTGCCAGAGGCGATCAAGTTCGTGCTCGCCGATGCGCAGACCAATGGCGGGTTGCTGGCCGCGATCCCCGAGAAGGATGTGGTCAAGGCGATGCGGGCGCTGGAGAAGAAGGGCGTCGAGGCCTGGGCCATCGGGTACCTCGAGAAGGGCAAGGGCGTGACGGTGGTGTGAGCCTCGGCCTCGGCTCCGTGCCCGAAAGGCCCCTCACCCCGACCCTCTCCCCGCTTTCGCGAGGAGAGGGAGTACAGTGTTCCTGATGCGTTTTGGCCTGTTGACCTTGCTGCTCGCCTGGCCCGCTTTCGCAGGTGGGCCGCTGGTGGTGCTCGACCCCGGTCACGGCGGCACGCAAGAAGGCGCCTCGGGTCCCGAAGGCATCTTCGAGAAGAACCTCGCGCTCTCCATCGCCAAGAAGCTGAAGGCGCTGCTCGAAAAAGAGCTGCACGCCACCGTGGTGCTCACCCGTGACCGCGACGCGTTGGTTCACCTGTCTGAACGCGTGGTGCTGGCCAACAAGAAGCGCCCCGAACTCTTCATCTCCATTCACGCCAACTCCATGCCCACCGCGCAGCAGCGCAAGTTGAACCAGGGCATCGAGACCTACTTCCTCTCTGCCGCCGCCTCAGGCGAAGAAGCAAAGAAGGTGGCCGCCCGTGAAAACGCCGAGGCGGGGACCCAGCCCAAAGGCCAATCGGGCGACACGCTCTCGTTCATCCTAGCCGACCTGCAGCGCTCAGAGACCCACGTCGACTCCTCCCGGCTCGCGTACGCGGTGCACGAGGCGTTGATCAGCGAGACCGGCGCGCAAGACCGCGGCGTTCAGCAGGCCCCGTTCTTCGTGTTGATGGGCCTCGAGGCGCCGGCCGTGCTCGTCGAGGTGGGCTTCGTGTCCCACCCGGAAGAGGGGCGGCACCTCTCCGAGACCGAGTACCAATCGAAGCTGGCGCGGGCGATCACCGCGGGCGTGAAGCAGTTCCTCGCTCAGCTCGAAGCAAGAGATGGCGTGAAGCCGTGATACAGCCTTCCGCATGCGTTCTTTCAGCCGTAGCCTCTTCGAGACCCGCCCCGTCACGCTGACCCCCCACGTCAGCAAACACGCTGAAGGTTCCTGCCTCGTCGAGTTCGGCGACACCAAGGTGCACTGCACGGCCTCGTGGGAAGAGAAGGTGCCCCCGCACGTGTACGGCACCGGTGGCGGCTGGGTGACGGCGGAGTACGGAATGTTGCCCCGCGCCACGCACGATCGAAACCGCCGCGAGGCCTCGCAGGGCAAGCAGCAGGGCCGCACGCTCGAGATCCAGCGCCTCATCGGCCGCGCGCTTCGTTCCTGCATCGACCTGAAGGCGTTGGGGCCCCGCACGCTCACCCTCGACTGCGACGTGTTGCAGGCCGACGGCGGCACGCGCACGGCGAGCATCACCGGCGCCTACGTCGCGCTGGTGCTGGCGCTGCGGAAGATCAAGGGCAAGGGCATGACGCAGCTGCCCCCGATGCAGCACGTGGCGGCCATCTCGGTGGGCATCGTGAAGGGCGAGGTCGCGGTCGATCTCGACTACGCGGAAGACTCCACGGCCGAGGTCGATCTGAACATCGTGGCGCTCGCCGGCGGCAAGCTGGTCGAAGTGCAGGGCACGGCAGAGAACGGATCGTTCGATCGCGCGCAGCTCAACGCGATGCTCGACGCGGGTCTGGCGGCCACCGAGATCCTGGTCGAGCTCCAGAAGAAGGCGCTCGGCTGATGCGCACCGTCGTCTTCGCCTCCAGCAACGCGGGAAAGTTAAGAGAGCTCCAGGCGCTGCTGGGCGAAGGCTGGCTGGTGAAGAGCGCCCAAGACTTCCCCGAGATCCCCGAGGTCGACGAAGACGCCGACACCTTCGAGGGCAACGCGGCCAAGAAGGCGCGCACCTTCGCGAAGGCGACGGGTCTGTGGGCGCTCGCTGACGACTCAGGCCTGGTGGTCGACGCACTCGGTGGACGGCCCGGGGTCTACTCGGCCCGTTACGCCCCCACCGAGCCCGAGCGCATCGAGAAGCTGCTCGCCGAGCTCAAAGACGTGCCCCCGGCGAAGCGCACCGCGCGGTTCGTCTGCGTGCTGTGTCTGGCGTCACCTTCGGGCGAAGAACGCTTCACCAGGGGCACCTGCGAAGGCGTGATCGGCCTGACCCGCAAGGGCACGCACGGCTTTGGTTACGACCCGGTGTTCGAGCTACCCAACGGCAAGACGATGAGCGAGCTGACCCGCGACGAGAAGTCGGCCCTCTCGCACCGTGGCCACGCCGTCCGCGCGATGTTGCCTCAGCTCATCGCTGCAGGTGCGTGAGCAGCCCGGCGAGCAACTGCCCAACGTTGCGTATGGTGGCCACGAGGCGCACAGTCCGCACGGCGCGGCTCTCCGACCGGCCGCCCGGCCCAAAGGGGGTTCTCATGATCGCGACCTTTGCAGTGTGGTGCCTGGCTGCGGCCCCCGAGCTGACGTTCGCGATGCCGATGGCGGATCCTCCTGCGCTCAACGTCGGTGTGCCGACGACCGTGCAGTTCCAGGTGCGTTCCTACGGAGAACGCACCGCACCGCCGCCCGAGGTCTCGGTCGAACGGGTCGAGTCGGATGATGGTGGTGTGGTGGTGGGGCAACTGAACGACTCGGGGCTCGATGGTGATGCGCGGGCGGGCGACGGCCTCTATGGGGCGCGCATCGAGTTGCTCGCGAAGACCCGAACGCCGCTGCGGCTTCGGGCTGTGGCCAACGTGAGAGGCGCTCGAGTGTCTTCGGCCATCATCGAAGTGCCGGTGATGCCGAAGGGCGCGCCGACTGGGCTCGCTTCGACTCCGAGGAAAGGCGTCATCGTTCGTGTAGGCAAGGGCCCCGAGTTCATGGCCGATGAGCTGATCGTTTGTTTCGGCGAGAAGGTCGCGTTCGAAGCGGTGACCCAGACGATCTCGACGGTGAATGGGCGGGTGACAGGGCGATTCTCACCGCAAAATTGTTACGACGTCGAGCTACCACCGACCGGCAAGCCCGACAGCGCCCTGAAGGCGATTGGTGCGCTGCAGGGCAAGCGCGGCGTGGTGAGCGCCGAGGTCAACGGCGTGATGAGGGGCTTCTGAGGCACTGCCTGGCCCAGCTTCCACAGCACCGTGGGGCCATCGGCCGTCGTCACCGTGAGGGTGCCGGCCTTTGGGCTGATGGCGCATCGCGACCTGGGGCGACGAACCCGGCCGCACTGCTGCGAACGTTAATTCTGCTCTCGGCGCATGCGACGGCGCTCGAAGACGTCGGGACGATGCCGATGCCCGCGCCATGAACCGATCGCGGGTGGTCGTCTTCGCGCGGATCGCTGGCTGTAGACGCCGTCGATGTACCAGCGAGCTGACCCGCGACGAGAAGTCGGCCCTCTCGCATCGTGGCCACGCCGTCCGCGCGATGTTGCCTCAGCTCATCGCTGCAGGTGCGTGAGCAGCCCGGCGAGCAACTGCGCGATGCCCCGCCTGGGTACGTGCACCAGCTTGCGCTTCAACGGGCCCGTCGCGGTGTCCTGGTACTGGTTGGAGACCTTGTGGTGCAGCTCGGTGGCGCCCCACAAGAGCACCACGTCACCCCACGCGAGATCCGCGCGCGCTTGATCGAGCGGGCGGGCTTTGGTGCCGTCGACCAGGCGCAGCTCGAGCGCTGAAGGCACCAGGCGCTCCAGCTCGTGACGCACGGTCGGGCTGCCACCGACGATCACCAGCTTCGAGAAGCCCCGCTTCCGGCACGCATCCAGCACGTCCTTCACCGCGCGGGCGTTGTCAGAGCCGAAACAGCGCTGGCAGGTGTTGCGCGGCTCGCACGACACCGGCTCCTTGCCTGACGCCTTGGCGAAGGTGAGGCAGTCGGGGTTGGTGCAGTGGAGGAACACCTTCTCCTCGAGCAGCACCGTGGCGCGCTCCACCTTCTCCTGACTCATGCGGGACTTGCCGGCCCGGGTGAGCCCGGCGGTCTCCAGCACGGCGCGGGCGCTCGTCTTCGCAGCGGGAGAGCCGAACCCCGCAGTGGAGAGCCAGACCTCCAGCTCGACGTCAGCGCTCAGAACAGCTCCACTTGAACCGGGTCGAGACCGAGCACCTTGCGTACGGGGGCGAAGCTGCGGCGGTGTTGATCGATGGCGCCCAGCCGCTCCATCGCCGAGAGGTGTTCGGGCGTGGAGTACCCCTTGTGCGACGCAAAGCCGTAGCCGGGGTGTTTGGCGTCGAGCTCGGCCATGAACTGATCGCGGGTGGTCTTCGCGAGGATCGCCCCGGCCGCGATGGACAGGCTCAACGAGTCGCCCTTGATGATCCCTCGTTGAGGCGGCACCAGGCCGGGGATCTTTCGCGCATCGACCAGCACGAAGTCCGGCGTCTGCGACAGGCCTTCGACCGCACGGCGCAGCGCGAGCAGGCCAGCCTGGTAGATGTTGATGGTGTCGATCTCCTCGACCTTCGCCCAGGCCACCGACCAGCACACCGCGTCTTTCTTGATGGCGGCGGCGAGCTCTTCTCGAAACGCTTCATCGAGGATCTTCTTCGAGTCGTCGAGGCCCTTGAGCTTGTAGCCCTTCGGGAGAATCGCCGCGCCCGCGCAGACCGGACCGCACAAGGGGCCCATGCCGGCTTCGTCGACGCCGGCGATGTGCACGTGGCCTTGCTCCCACAGCTCGGTCTCGAACTTGAGCATGTGCCGCAGCCGCTGCCCTTCGGCGCGGTTGTCGGCCTGCCGGCGCTTGAGGGCTTCAGCCAGACGCTGCGCGCCTTCGCGGGGGTCGGCTTCCAGAGAAGCGACCAACCCGGTAGGGAGCGCGGCGCCGTCAATCAGGTGCCGTTGCCTCAGCTCACCCAGACTCGGTGATCGCTTCGGCTTCGCCATCGCTTACTGCAGCTGCAGGGTGAGCGCGCGGGGCGTCACCGACGAGCTGCACTCCGTGCCGACGAACGAGAGCTCGGCGATCTGGGTGCGGAGGTCGTTCACCACGCCCTGCACGCGAACGGTGCCCGGGCCGTACTTCTCTTTGATCACCGCCCGGCCATTCACGTCGGCGATCAGGTTCTCGCTCTCGGCGTAGCTCAGGTAGTCGATCGAGACGACCGCCTCCGGGGCGGGGTCACCGAGGCGATCGAGCACGGTCACCGGCACGCCGAGCTCGGTGGTCGCGCAGCTGACCTTCGCGTGGCCGCCGTCCGGCAGGTACGGCGTGTAGTTCGGGCAGCCGGCGAGAAGGAGAATCGCGGTCAGGGGGAAGACGATGCGCATGGGCAGCGACCTACACCTTCAAGGGCCCTTCGTTCAAGGCGCCGGTTCGCCCGCGATCCAGGGCGTGCCCAGCCACGCCTGGAAGGCCTGTTTCTGGGCCTCTGTGGGGCGTTCGACGCGCTGCAGCCAGACGCCGTCAGCCGGCTTCTGCGCCACCGTGACCGGCACTTCCATCAGGCGATCCCGCCGGAACAGGGTGATCCGCACCAACTCGCCGGGCTTCTTGTCTTCACACCGGTTGAGCAGCGCGGCGGCGTCGCACTTGAGCCCGTCGAGCGCGAGCACCTCATCTTCCGCGTAGATGCCGGCCGCCATCGCGGGTGAACCCTCGAGCACCGTGGCGATCACGTTGCCCGAGCGGGGCAGCACGCCCAACCACCCTTCGGTCTTCTCCAGCTTGCTGCGGGGCGGGGTGCCACCCTTGTCGTTGGTCGACTCGCGCGTGCGGTAGCGCACCTCGAGGCCCACGTGATCGAAGACCTCGTAGCTGAGCTCGTGCGTGCCGTGAACGGAGTGCGCGAAGAAGTCACGCAACGAGGTGCCGGCGACTTCTTGCGCGGCCGCCTCCACCGCCTTCTCGGGCACGCCGGTTTCGTTGCCGAACCGCGTCCACAACAGGCGCACCACGTCGTCGAGCGAACGCTCATCGTTGGTCGCGCGGCGAATGGTGAGATCGAGCAACGCGCAGACCAGCTCACCCTTGAGGTAGTAGCTGATGGCGGTGTTCGGGGTGTTCTCGTCGGGCCGGTAGTGTTTGGTCCACGAGATGATCGACGCTTCGGCCAGGGGCAACACGTTGCGGCCCGGCGTGGTGTGCAGCGCGGTGAGTGATTCACCCAGGCGCGTGAGGTAGCGCGAGCCGCTCATCAGCCCCGCCCGGCGCGTGAGCAGGTTGTCGTAGTAGCTGGTGCCGCCTTCGAAATACCAGAGCAGCTCGGTGTAGTTCTCCTGGCTGTAGTCGAAGGGCACCAGGCGCAGCGGCTTGACCCGCTTGACGTTCCACAGGTGGAAGTACTCGTGCGCGCAGAGGGTGAGAAAGTCCTCCCAGCCCTTGGGGGTGTTGAAGCCAGTGCGCGGGTAGAGCAACGCGGTGCAGGCCTTGTGCTCGAGGCCGCCCCGGCCCTTGTCGGTGCCGTAGATGAAGAAGACGTACCGCTTCATCGGCAGGCCACCGAACAACGCCGCTTCGGTCTCCACGATGCGGGTCAGATCGGTGACCAGCTTCTTCTCGTCGAGCTGCGGTTCGCCCCACAACACGATCTCGTGGGGAACGCCGGCGGCGGTGAAGGCGATCGGCGTGTGCGTGCCGATCTCGAAAGGCGAGTCGACCAGCTCGTCGTAGTCGGCCGATACGAACTCCGCGCCTTCCTGCGGCAGGGAGACGGTGGTGCCCCAGCCGCTGGGCGCGTCGATGGTCACCCGGCAGGGGCGTTTCCGGAGGCTCTCTGCGTAGAAGAACAGGGTCGCGCCGTTGAAGTAGCCGTGCGTGCCGTCGAGGTGGCTGGTGCGCACCGTCAGCTCGTTCGCGTAGACCTTGTACTGGCAACGCACCGACTGGTGCTTGGCCGAGATGCGAAAGCTGCGTTTGTCGAGGCGCTCGAAGGGCACCGGGTTGCCCGCGGCGTCGACCACGGTGAACTCCTGCACGTGGCGGCTGTACTCGCGCACCAGGTAACTGCCGGGAGTCCACACTGGCAGGCAGACGATGAGCTCATCGGCGATGCCGGGAAAGGTGGCCTCCACTTCGAACAGGTGGGCGTGCGGCCGAGACATCGAGACGCGGTAGCGAACAGGATCCGACATGCCGCCCGTCTAAACCCACACCCGTTCCGAGTCGAGACTCAGCGCGCGTCGTGAAGGGGATCCCCGGGGCCGGCTGGTACTTCACCTCGGCGAAGTGCCCGTAGCGCTTCTCGGTTGTCACCAGCGGGGCGTCGTTGGTCTTGCGCCTGACCTCTCTCCAGCTCGTTGGAGCGGCAGCGCCCGCACGAAGCGGTTCAGCGTGGGTACAGCCGGGCGTGTTGGAGCGCGACCCGCACCGATTCGCCGGGCTTCACGTCGCGCGCGGGTCCCACCACGCGCAGCACGGATTCTCCCAGGGTGAAGCGGAACTCGGTGGCGCTGCCGAGGAAGAGCCTCGCCAGGAGCGGAAGTGAGGGGCCGGTGCTGCCCAGCTCGAGCTCTTCGGCTCTGACCGCCAGCGTGGCGGGGCCGTCGACCGCGGTGACGCGCTCGGGCAACTCGAAGGTGTGGGCTCCGCAGATGAAGCTGCGGCCCTCCACCCGGCCTTCGAGCCGATTGGCGCCCCCTACGAAGCCCGCGACGAAGGGCGTGGAAGGCGACTGGTAGATCTTCTGCGGTGAGTCGATTTGTTCGATCACGCCCTGGTGCATCACGGCCACGCGATCCGACAAGGCGAGGGCTTCGTGTTGATCGTGCGTGACGAAGATCATCGTGGTGCCCAATCGAGCACGCAGCGCGGCGATCTCTCCACGCAGCTCTTCGCGGAGTGCTGCGTCGAGGTTGGAGAGCGGCTCGTCGAGCAGCAACACGCGGGGATTGGCCACCAGCGCGCGCGCGATCGCCACGCGTTGGAGCTGCCCGCCGGAGAGCTGGGACGGCATTCGTTGGGCGAAGGCGCCGAGCCGCACCCACTCGAGGGCTTGCGTCACGCGCTGAGCGATCTCCGAGCTGGGTTTGCGTTGAAGCAGCAGGGGATACGCGACGTTCTCTGCCACCGACTTGTGCGGCCACACGGCGTAGCTCTGGAACACCATGCCCAGCGCGCGTTTCTCCGGGGGCACATGACCCTTTTCGCTGTCGACCAGCTCGCCGCCGATCGAGATGGTCCCTGCATCCAGCGTCTCGAGGCCGGCGATCATGCGCAGCGTGGTGGTCTTGCCGCAGCCGGAAGGACCGAGCAGCGAGATGAACTCACCGCTCTCGATGCGCAGGGAAATGCCTTTCACCACCGCGGTGGCGCCGTACGCCTTGTGCACTCCGATGAGTTGGACGTCGGCCATCGTCAGTGCGCTCTCTTTCGGGCGACCACGGCCTGGGCGAACTGGAGCACGAGCACCAGCATCACGAAGGCGCAGGCGATCACTGCCGCTGATCCGGGGTCTGCGTAGCTCTGCAGCTCGAACAACAACGTGCCGAGCACGTCGCGCCCCGTGGGGATGAGCAACACGCTCAGGGTGAGCTCGGTGACGCAGGTGAGGAAGGTGACCAGGAACGCCGCCACCAGCGGGGCGCGCAGCTGGGGAAGGGTGGCGTCGAAGAAGGCGCGCAAGGGGCTCGCTCCAGAGAGCCGCGCTGCTTCGGCGAGCGTGCCGTCGACCTGGGCCAGACCGTCAGCGGCGTTCCTCGCTCCGAAGGCGAGGTGCTTGATGGTGTACGCCACGAGCAGCATCCAGACTGAGTTTCCCAGCGCGAGGACCAGCGCGAACCGGTCGAACAGCACGAAGCGGAGATCGCGCGAGAAGGCGATCAAGAGCGCGAGCGCGAGCACCGTGCCGGGGATGGCGTAGGGCGCACCCGAGAGCAACTCGAGCGAGCGGCGGCGCGTGGTGGCGATGCCCAGACCCAGGGCCGTGACCAACCCTGCTGCCGCGGCGGCCAGACCAAGACTGCGCAACGTCGCATCGATGGTGCGCGGATTTCCCAGCACGCCGCTCCAGTGTTTCGCGGACAGTCCGCTCAGCTGCCCCCAGACCGGCTGCACCGAGGTGAGCGCGACGGCGAGCAGGGGCAGCACCACCAGCACGACCGCGAGCACCACGCTCATCGACGCCAGCGGCACTCGCCAACGGCCCAACGACATGGGGCGTAGTGAGCTGCCTTTGCCGCTCGAGAGCCGCACTTCGCCACGTTTTGCCAACGCCCGGCTGCCGATGAGCACGAACGCGGCGAGTACGAGCAGCTCGAGGCTCAGCACCACCGCTCTGGGCAGGCCGCCTTGTCCCATGAGGATCTCGCCGTAGATGCGCGTGGTGAGCGTGGGCGTGGGCGGACTGGCGGTGACCCCGAGCAGGTAGGGCACGCCGAAGGCCGACGCCGCGAAGAGGAAACACAGCGCGGTTCCAGAGAGCGCGGCGGGCAGCGCGAGTGGCAAAGAGATGCTCAGCAAAGTGCGCAGCGGTGATGCGCCAGAGAGCCGCGCGGCTTCTTCGAGCGAGGAGTCGAGCCTCGAGAGCGCTGCGAGCGTGGGCAGGAAGACGAGCGGCAAGCCCGCGGTGCCGAGCACGAAGCTGATCCCCAGCTTGCCGTAGATGTCGAAAGTGCCCGCTCCCAGCAGGAGATTGAGCAGACCTGCTCGAGGATTGGCGAGGGACACCCAGCCCATGCCGAGGATGAAGGGCGGGAGTGCGGCGGGCAGCGTGAAGATCGCCTTGAGCGGACCTCGCAGCGGCAGCTCTGTTCTGGCGATCAACAACGCGAGGGGCACCGCGATCGTGAAGGCGAAAGCGGCCGCTCCGATGGAGGTGATGAGGGTTCCGGCGAGGGCCTGGAGGCTTTCGGGGGCCAACCAGACTTCGGACCAGACGAGGCCCGGTGCATTGGCTTGCCAGAGGAGAAGGCAGAGCGGGACGCCGAAGAAGAACGCGAGGGCGGTGGCCAGCAGGAGCGTGAAGAGGCGCGCGGGCCCCTCACCCCGGCCCACTCCCCGCTTCGCATGGAGGGGGAGCGCGGTCATTTCGAGAACGCCTTGCTGAACTCGGCCTTCACGCGCGCACCGTCTTCGACGCCGTGTTTGAGGATCGGCTCGCCCCAGGGGGCGCTTCTGGTGACGAGCTCATCGAGTGAAACGGACCCACGTGGTCCCGGCACACGCGGATCGACGGCGTGCATGTCGCCCAGCTCAGCGATGATCTTCTGACCGGCCGGCGAGAGCAGCGTGTCGATGAGCGCCTTCGCGGCTTCCGCGTGCTGCGTGCTGCCCATGATTCCGGCGTAGCCCGGCACCACCACCGCTCCATCCGAGGGCCAGGCGATCTCGATGGGGCTGCCTTTGGCCTGGGCGGCCAGCGCGTTCTCCAGCAGCAGCACGCCCACCTTCGCTTCGCCACCCTCGATCTTCTGCAGCACCGCGGCGTTGCCACCTGCGACGCGCGCTTCATTCGCGCGCAGTTGTTCGAAGTACTTCGCGCCCAACGCCTGCTCCATCGAGACGGCCCAGGTGAACGCAGTGCCGCTGGTGAGCGGATCGCCGAGCGCCACTTCACCTTTCCATTCCGGCGTGGCCAACGCGGCGAACGACCGCGGCGCCGGCGTGCCCGCCTTGTGCACCAGCACCATCGTCGACAGCCTCACCGCTGCGTAGTGCCCGTCGGGATCCACGTAGCGCGCAGGCGTGCGCACCCCGTTCGGTGAGACGTAGCGCAGCCACCGCTTCTCGTTCTTGAAGCGCTCATAGAGAAAGGGATCCGAGGTGATCAGGACGTCGCAGGGCGTGCCACCGGCGGCGAGCTCGGCCTCCAGCTTCGCGGCGACCTTCTCACTGCCGGCCTGAAACCAATGAATGGTCACGCCGGGGAGCGCTTCTTTGAGCTGCGGCTCCAGCGCGTCGAGCACGTGGCGGTACACCGAGGTGTAGACCCAGACTTCGCCCGCGGGCGCTCCGGTCTTCGCGGCCACGGCAACACCGCCCGGAGACGCCGTCTCGATCCGGCAGCCAGCGCAGAACGTCAGGATCAGGAGCCAACGCACAGAGCGCGCGTCTACTCGATCGCCAGCGGAAAGCGTGCCGCGAGTCGTGCTGAGAGCTGCTCGTCGTCGAAGTTGAGCAGCATCTCCCAGAACGCGCGGTGGTCGCCGGCGCCCTGGCGTTTGCGCACCTGCAGCCGGTAGCCGTACCAGACGTCTTCCCAGGTGGCCGGGCCCGCGACGATGGCCCCCAGCTCGCCTGCTGAGAGCACCAGGGTCTCGTCTTCGTCACCCAGCAGCTGCGACTCGAGGCGCGGCGGCTGGCCGGGCGCAAACCGCATGCTCCACGCCCCGGCGCCCTCCGCGACGAAGCCGGCGTTCAGGGTGAGCTCGGTCAACGTGGGCCCGGCCGCCGCGATCATCGCCTCGAAGTATTCGCGCACGGCGAGGTCGAGCGTGGCCGGAGGGAAAGACCAGGTGGCCTTGCGCGCTTCGGCGATCGCCCTGGTGACGCGTTCCTTTTCCTGCAGCGCGTAGCGGCGCACGGACGCCAGGTCGTTGTCCCAGCCCGTGGTGAGGCCCTTGGCGATGGCGCCCGTCTCCGGGCTCCACTGATCACCGGGCTCCAGGTGAAGCAGGTGCGTGTCGTGTTCACTCGCCACCAGCATGGATGCCGCGAGCGCCTGGAGGGCGGTGGGCCGATCCATGAAGTTCTTCTCGAGCTCGCTCTCTTCCAGCAGCGCCCAGCTCGAGGCGAAGGGCACGGCTTCTTTCGGCTCGAGGCCCACGATGCCTTCTTCGAAGCGCTGCAGCCCTTCGCGCTTCTTCTTCTCGCACCGCTCCTTCATCACCGCAGCGTCGCCGCCGAAACCGGTCGGGTACGAGCTCGCGCCGGCGTAGGGGAGAAAGGCGATGTCGATGGGCCCCAGGCGCTTGACGAGCTCCCGGTAGGCGTCGACGGACAGCGGGTTGTCGTTGCCGTGGTACAGCCGCACGCCGTCCGCTTCGACCACGATCGACGAGACCTCCCAGCCGCGATCGTGAGGCACGAAGGTGATCTTCAAACCCGGTGCGATCTCCTTCGTCTCCCACGGCTGCTGCCACCGCACGTCGGTGTATTGAGCGCGTTGGAGTCGGCGTTCCATCGCCCCCGAAGGAAAGGGCATCGCCAGCGTCGGCGTGGTCTTCCGCAGCTGGGCGAGCGTGCCCGGCCCCGAGTGGTCGGGATGAATGTGGCTGAGCAGAAGGAAGGACGGCGGCGGCAGGCTGGACGCGCGCGGGTAGGGGGGCGGCGGGTAGCGAAACCAGGCGCCACCGAACACCGGTTCAGCGAACCACGGGTCGAGCAACAGCGTCTTTCCGGCAGCGTTGATGAAGAGCTGCGCGTGTCCCAGCCAGGTGACGATCACGACGCCGAGCTTAGCCTCGCCCCTCTGCCTTGCGCGTGCTCGGTCACCACCGCGGTCCAATAGTCACGGCCGTTGTACTGCCGCATCATCCCGAGCTTCGTTCCGTCCTTGAAGAGCACGAAGCCGGGGATGCCGAAGAGCGCGAAACGGCGCGCGAGCTCGGGGTGTTCGTACGCGTTCACCTTCACCACCCGAACGCCGGTCTGGGGGATCGCCTGCAGCAGCTCGGGCAAGTCGCGCGCGAACACTTCGCAGTTGGGGCAATCCGGGCCCCAGAAATAGACCACCACCAACGCGTCGGGCGCGGCGATGAGTTGATCGAATGACTCCGGTGTCGCTACCTCGGCTGAGATCGCCATGGAGCGGATGGTTAACCGGTGCGTCCTTGACGCGCCCGCGGGCTGCAGGTATTTCTTCGCGTAAGTTGAGAATGATTATCAAAATCACGGCCGCGCGATGATGCACCTCGCTGCGGTGTGCCTCTGGGGGCTGGCCCTGGGCCAGGCGTCTCCCGACGAAGTGCCCGATGCGGGCGTCGAGTGGGTGCTCGAAGACGCGGGCCTGCCGGTCGAAGAAGACGCGGGCGTGGTTCTGCTTCCAGTCGAAGTGCCCGACGCGGGACGGGAGACCACGGTCACCGGCCGGAAGATGGTCGACGTACGCCGGGTCGCGGGCTCTGCGCAGGTGATCGGCAAAGAAGAGCTCGAGCGGCAGGAAGCCAACGATCTGCACCGGGTGCTCCAGGGCGTGCCCGGCGTGTACGTGCGTGAAGAAGATGGCTTCGGTCTGCGGCCGAACATCGGCATTCGCGGCGCCAGCGCGGATCGTTCGAGCAAGGTCACCTTGATGGAAGACGGCGTGCTCTCGGGCCCTGCTCCGTATTCAGCGGCCGCCGCCTACTACACGCCCCTGATGACCCGCATGGTGGGGGTGGAGATCTACAAAGGGCCCGCCTCCATTCGCTTCGGCCCGCAGACCATCGGTGGCGCGATGAACCTGCGCACCCGCGAAGCGCCCCGCGCCTTCGAAGGTGATCTCGACATCTCCCTGGGCAACTATGGCTCGGCCAAGGGCCACGGGGTGATCGGCTACGGCACCGAACGCTTTGGTGTGCTGCTCGAGGGCGTGCACCTGCGAAGCGATGGTTTCAAACAGCTCGATGGTGGTGGCAACACCGGCTTCGACAAGAACGAGCTGATGCTCAAGGCGCGCGCGGCGACGGACCGCCACGAGTTCCAGTTGAAGCTCGGCCTCTCCACCGAACGTTCGAACGAGTCGTACCTGGGCCTCTCGAACGACGACTTCGCGCGCACGCCGCAGCGGCGCTACGCGGCGAGCGCCAACGATCAGATGAACTGGTGGCGCACCCAGATGGAGTTGACGCACACCTTCACGCTCAGCGAACAGTTCGAGATCAGCACCACCGCGTACCGGCACGACTTCCAACGCGTGTGGAACCGCCTCGATCACTTCCGCCAGGGCCCGGCGCTCTACGAGCTGCTCGCCTACCCCAGCGGCGGCACGGGCGCCGTCTACCGCGGGATCCTGTCGGGCGCCGAAGACACCACCTCGCGCGACCAGCAGTTGATGGTGGTGAACAACGGCCGCACCTTCGTCTCGCAGGGCCTTCAGACGCTGGCGCGGTTGACGCTGATGAGCGGCCCGATCTCTCACGAGCTCGAGCTGGGGCTGCGCTTTCATCATGACGAGATTCGAAGGCGTCACACCCAGTCGGGCTTCGACATGCTTCGTGGCACCCTGGTGCCCAACGGAGAAGAGGCCGAGCTGATCGCCGACAACCTCGCCTCCACGCGCAGCTTCAGCGCCAACCTCTCCGACACCATCAGCTGGGGCCACTTCCTGCTGGCGCCCGGCGCGCGGGTCGAGGTCTACGACGCCACGCTGTCCGATCGCCTGAGCGGCGCCGCGGGCAACGCGCTGCAGGTGGTGCCGCTGCTCGGCATCGGCGCCGTGTACACCTTCGACTTCGGGCTCTCCGTGCTCGCCGGCGTGAACCAGGGCTTCAGTCCTCCGCCGCCGGGCCAGGTCGACGCGTTGCCCGAACGGGCGCTCAACTCGGAGCTCGGCTTCCGCTACGGGCGTCGTGGCATCCGCCTCGAGGCGATCGGCTTTTGGAGCGAGTACTCGAACATCACCGGCGAGTGCACGGGCTCGAGCGGTTGCACCAACGACGCGCTCAACCAGCAGTTCAACGGCGGCGCGGCACGGCTGCTGGGCGCCGAGGTGCTCGGCAGCGTCAAGGGCAAGCTGGGCTGGGGCACCACGGGCGCGGTCGAACTCGCGTACACCTTCACCAGCGCGCAGTTCCTCTCGGACTTCCAATCGGCCAACCCCAGCTGGGGCAACGTGGTCGCCGGGGCCGCGCTGCCCTACGTGCCCGCGCACCAGGGCCAGCTGCGGGTGCGCGCGTCGAAGGGCCCGGTCGAGCTCGGCGTGGGCGCGGTCTATTACGGCCAGAGCCGGGAGCTGGCCGGCGTGGGTGAGCCGAACGCGTCGGTGGTGATCCCCGGCCGTGTGTTGCTGGATGCCACCGCCTCGGTGGAGTTCGGCGCGGCGCGTTTCTACCTGACCGCCACCAACCTCACGAATCAGTCGGCGCTGGTCGCCCGGAGGCCGTTTGGTGCAAGGCCGCAGGCGCCGCTGCTGTTTCAGGCGGGCTTCAAGTACGCCTTCCGCTAGGCGGGAGGCAGGTAGGACCCCACGCCCGCCTGGATGCCGTCGGTGATGCGCTCCAGGGGCAGATCGTTGTCGTCGCCCTCGAAGGGATCTTCGATCTCCACGCCGATCTCTTCGATGCCCAGCATCACGTAGGTGATGCCGTAGACGATGGGCACCGTGTACAGGCCGAAGCTGGGCAACAGGGCCAGCGGCAACGTCGCGCAGTACAACACCAGCGCTCGGCGCAGATGCACCACGTAGGCGAAGGGCAGCGGCGTCTTATGAATGCGCTCGCACCCGCCGATGATGTCGACCAGCAGTTGGTTGTTCTGATCGATCGACGTGAAGAGGATGTCGGTCAGGTGGCCCGCCTTGAACTCGGCGGCGAGGTGAAACGTGATGCGCTGACAGATCGCGGTGGGCGCGTGGTTGCGCCGGGTGATCGCCTCGACGTCGTCAGGCTCGAGGCCCTCGGGCGCCCACGCTTCTTGCCGGAGCACCGCCTTCGACGCCGCGGGAAAGGCCTGGGTCAGCTTGAGCACCCGGCGCAGGCGCGCTGGGTCGTGGGCCAGGTGCACCGAGGCCGCGCGGGCCAGGTTGCGGCAGGTGTTCACCATGCCGCCCCAGAGTTTTCGGCCTTCCCACCAACGGTCGTACGACTGGTTGGTGCGGAAGACGAGCAGCAGGCCCAACGAAGTACCGACCATGCCGTGAACGATCGAGGCGTTGGGCACCTCGAATTTCACCACGTAGAGGTCGATGTAGACGAGGAGGAAGGCGCCCAGGGTGACGAGCAGTGATCGGAAGGCGATCACTTTGATCATCGAGCCTTTGATGGCGAAGAAGGTCGTGCGCCACTTGTGCGGATCGTAGTCGATCATGAGTTACAGCCCGGTCTCCGGATCAAAGGTGTTCTTGTCGGGGGTGATGGGTTTCAAGTCGGAGAACGCATAGCGCTCCATCAAGGCGCCCGCACCATCGAGGCCCTCGATCTTCATCGGCACGCCCGCCTGAGGGTCGGTGCACACGCGCGTCTTTGCGTGGTCGAAGCCCTTGCCGCCATTGGGAAGAATGTAGAGCGCGCAGAAGTGACCTTCTGCGTTCCAGCCCTCGTGCTCAACGCCCAGGGCCGCACCCGCACGCTGCTGATCGGCTTGAAGGCGGCGCACCAGGCTGCCCAGCCCGGCCTCGGCCACCGTGTGATTGCTGTCGTTCTTCGCGAGATCGGAGGTGAGCGGAATCCACAGCCGGCCCACGATCGACAAGAAGCCGGGCTCCCTCACGCGGAACTCGCCCTTCTTCACCGTCGAATTGTAGATGAGCTTGCGACCGGACGAAGGGCCCTTGAGGTACTCCAACCGGATCGCGTTGGGCGCTTCCTGGATGGTGGTGCGAATCGTCTGCTCGCCCTGGAGCGTGCCTCGAATGCGCTCCTGCTTGACCATCACGTATTGGTACGGGCCCATCGCGGCGATCGCCTGTGCGCTCAAGCCCAGCAGCAAGGCGGGTGGGGTGCTGCGCATCGCTTCGGCGATCTCGTCGCGGCTCAGCCTGGCGACGGTGGCCTTGCGTTCGGCCTCCGACATGGGCGCCCACGGAAGTCCAGCGAGCACGAGCAGCGCAATGAGACCGGTGTTCATCGGTTCACTTGGCCGCGGGAACGAACTCGGCACCAGGCGCGGCGGTCGGCGTGACCAGCCCGGAGCTCTCGGTGTCACCGGCCAGCAGCTCCAGCGCCAGCTCACCTTCGTTGTCGCCCGCGTAGGGATCGAGGATCGCGAAGCGGGCCAGGCGGCCTTCGGCCAGCACGCTCTCCCCGGGTGACAACACGCCGGTGCGCCAGGCCCTCTTCTCGCCCAGCGCCTCCAGCACGTAGGCCACGCGCAGCTGCACCTTCTCGCCCAGCTCCAGCTTCGTGTCGGTAGGCACCCGCACGCGTTTCTTCACGCCTTCGCCCAGCTCCATCACGCGCGCGACCTCGAAGTCCCAGCAGTGCGTGGCGGGGTTCAGGGCCAGGGTGCTCTTCTTCTTGGTGGCCAGATCGACCAGCTCGAGCGGGAAGGTCTGGCCTTCCTGAAAGGTGGACCCGGGATCGCAGTGCATGCGCAGCGCCTTCGCGCCTCCGAACTGGAGCACCGCGTGGCTGGCCATCTTGCGCATCATGCCCCAGCCTTCCTTCTCATCGAGGCGGGCCAGCGCCGTACCCAGCTTCGAGTCGTCGCGTTCGATGCGCAGCCGGTACTTGTGCGCCGGGTCGAGCTCGAGATCGGGCAGGTGTACGCCGAAGGGGTCGATCACGTTCGCCCTGACATCGAGCTTGAAGACGGGCTTGCGGGGCGCCACCACCACGGGGGTGACTGGCTGCACGGGTTTGGGTTTCGGAGTGGCCACCACCGGCGCTTCGGCCACCGGCTCGGGGCTGGCCACCACGGGACGCACGCGTTTTTCGCCCGACGGCCAGAAGACCCACACCAGAATGAAGAGCAGCCCCACCGCCCCCGAGAGCCCCGCCACCTTCGGCATGGTCCACTCGAAGGCCTCCTTTTCAGGAACGGGCTTGGTGATCCTGGGATCGGTCGCGCCATCGACAGGGAGGGCCTGGGCGACGCGACTGGGTCTGCGGGGTGCGCTCTCTTCTTTGGGCACGGCTCCGCGCATGGCGCCCGCGGTCTTGGTGCGGGGTGGGGTGAGCACGGGTGGCAACGACGGCGCGGTGATCTGGTCGAGCACCGGGGCGGTGGTGGGCCCAATCGGGGCCAGCTCGAGGGTGGGCTCGCTGGGCACCGGCGAGTCGATCACCTGCGTGGAGCTGTTGCCCACCTCGGGCAGGCCCAACAGCGTGGACTCCGTGCCGTTCTTCTTTTCGCTCACGCCCCGCGACTCTCGACCAAACCCGGAGCAGAAGGAAGCGAAGGGCGCACGCGGTCAGGCCGACAGGAAAATGCGCCTCAGCAAACGAAGGTGTTGACACCTTTCGTCGAAATCCCGTATCAGTCCTCACCGCTTACGCGGCGTCTGGGCGGATAGCTCAGCGGTAGAGCGTCGCCTTTACACGGCGAGGGTCACAGGTTCGAAACCTGTTCCGCCTAAGCTGGTGCAGTTGTAGGACCGTTGGTGCAGCACACATATGGGGAGTTAGTTCAGCTGGTTAGAACGTCGGCCTGTCACGCCGAAGGTCAGGGGTTCAAATCCCCTACTCCTCGCAGGAAACGAAGCCCCCGGAAGCCGAAAGGTCTCCGGGGGTTTTGTTTTTCCGAAGGCTGAGTTCATTGCGCGGGAATCTGGGCGTTGGCTCGTTTGGCGCCTTCGCGGATGGCGTACTTGAGGCCCTGCACGAGCCCAAACGCCAGCAGCGCCTTGGCGGAGCGGCTGAACACGTCGCCCCAGAAGGAAGGTTTCGGCTGGGGCCTGGGCAACCGGGCCAGCAGCCGCCGGCTCCAGGTGTGGTTGCGCCGGTAGACGAGGTAGCCGATCGCCCCGCCCGCGATCAGCACGGTGCCGCTGATGGCCGCGATGGTCCCTGCCGCCGCATCGAGCTTCGGCATCAGCCGCTTCGCCAGTTGCTCAGAGACGAGCTGACGCGGGTGCGCGATGTGGTGCGTGAACTCGTGCCGTTTGCGGTCGAGCTCATCGACCACCGCGAGCAGACGTTCGCGGGCCAACGTGGCCCGGCGCTCCAGGATCTCTTCTCGAGTGGGCGTGCTCACGCGACGTGCTCCCTGAGTTGTTTGAGGTCGTCTTCGATGTGGTGACGCGTCCTCTCCAGCGGGTGTTTCGGCAACGACGCGTAGCCGAAGAACGCGGCACCACCGGCCAGCGCCAGCATGAAGAGCGCTACCCCGAACGCCGCGAGCGCCGTGCCCCCGAGCGCCAGCACCAGCGCGACCACCATCAACGCCAGAACGATCACGCCCAGCACGGCCGCCACGGCGAAGCCGATGCCCGCGCGCACCACGCCTTTGACCTGCTTCTTCGCTTCGACCTTGGCCAGCTCGATCTCCAGACGCACCAGCTCTTTGGTTTCCTTGAGCGCCGACTCCAGCAGCCTGGCCGTGGAGTGGTCGGCTGAATCCGAACTGGTGGCCGTCACGACCTCCCGGCGTGAAGCGGCCTGCGCCGCTCGTTCGACGGTGTCTTCGTCGATGACACTCTTCGTGTTCTGCAGCTTGCCTTCGATGCGTCGTGCAATTCGATCGACCATGACCCAGTCCTCGTAGGTGATGTCTGGCTTGGTTGAATCAGCGGCGATCTCCTTGAGCCGTGATTCGAGGCCGTTCGCGGCGTCGGCCAGAACTTCGTGCCGCGAAATCGCTTCCCAGAGACGGCCCAACTCGTCCTGGAGTTGTTGTGCGCGCGGGCCCTCCACCAGCCACGCGTCTCGTTCGAGCATGGTGCTGCCCATCAGCGCACGCACCCGCGCCACCTTGTGTTTCTCACCGCGCAGCAGCAGGTCACCCGGGTACAGGTAGAGCTCGATGCCCTCGGCGCGAATGACCCTGGGGTCGTCTTCCACCAGCGCGTCGATGGCCCCGCGCGCGAACAACTTGATCACCCGGGTGGAGATCAACATCGCCCCGGGCGGTTTGCCCACTTCGGGGCTGAGCTGCGCGAGCACGCAGGCCTCACACAGATCGTGCAGCGCGGCCTGGTACCGGTGGGGCTTGGGCTGCACGTAGAGGTGCTCGTCCATCCAGCCACGGGCCATTGAGGCGATCTTGATCGCCGGCACCGTGACGAGCGTGACGAAGAAGGAGATCGCGAAGCCCAGGGTCAGCGGGTACGCGTTGAGCAGGGTTTTGGTCAGGGTCCTGGTCTGCGCGTCGGGCGCGGCGGCGCGGGTGAGCAGCGCCACGATGATCGGCGCGAGCACCGCCAACGCGATCCACACCGCGCGCATGAGGCCCTGGCTGAACCCGTCTTGGAGCGGCACGAAGGCGATCACCAGCGCGGCCGCGGCCGGGAAAAACACCCCGATCACGAACAGGGGCCAGAGCACCGAGAGGATCATCGCGATGGAAACCATCAGGCGCTTGCGCGGCGTGAGCCGGCCGAAGAGCGCAGCCACCGACCAGCCCATCAAGGCCTGGATCAACGAACCGATCTTTCGCGACAACGCACTGAGCAACGCCGTCAGGATTGCCATGCAGCGATGAACTGCAGCGCACATGCCATGCGCGCTCTTCACCCCCCGCATGGTCAGGCTTCAGGAGAGGCCGCGCACGGAGACCGTGAAGGGCTGCCCGACGCACCACCTCACCGGCGCGAGAAGAGGGCTGGCGCCATCGGCTTGGTGGTCGGTGAAGGGTTGATCCACCTCGCGGGGGCCAGGCCATCGCGCACCTGGAGCAGGTCGATCGAGTCGTCGACCAGCGGTACAGCGGGGCGGCCGTTGAGCGAGACCCACGTGTCGGCGTGTACCTCGATGTCCTTCAGCCCGCGCGCGTGGAACTCGGCGCCGATGTGCCTCGCGAGTTGAAGAATCAGATCGGGCTGAACCGAGAGCTCTCGCTCCTGCACGGGCGTCAGGTACTGGCTGGGCGTCACGTGCCACTCGCGGTGGGTCGATCGCTGCCGCACCACGTAGGTGACGCTGCCGTTCTTCTCGCGCGTCATCACCCGCCAGGAGAAGCGCATGCCCTGCTCATGCCAGGAGACGTCGCCCCCGTACAAGAAGGTGCGCAGCGGCACGGCGAGCTGCACCACGCACCAGAGCGCCACCGGCACCAGCACCCACCGCGGCGTTCGTTCTGCAGCCGGCGCAGGAGCCGGCGTTCGCAACCAGCGCCGAGGCCAGCTGGCGTCGAAGAACACCAGCGTTGAGAGCATCATGATGAAGGGGAACATCCCGATGGGGAACAGCAGGCTGGTGGTGAGGTGGAAGCCCAGCACCGCCACGTAGGCGAACTTTCGGGTTCGTCTGAACGACAAGAGAAACGGCGCGGTCAGATCGAAGACGAAGCCGCCCCACGAAGCGAACCAGGCGACCTCGGGGCTGGTGAGCCACTCGCTGCGAGAGGACAACCACAGGTGGAGCGGGGCTCCGTGGATCAACCAATCGGAGTTGAACTTCGCGAGCGCCGCGAAGAAGTAGACCGTGCCCACCTGAAACCGCAGCAGCCAGGTGCACCACGCCGGCAGGGTCTCGGCCCTGAGCGCAGGGCGCAACCACGCATCGACCGACCAGAGCCGGTGCAGCGGCATGAAGCACATCAACAACGCCAGCAGCGACACCAGGTAGTAGTGGTTCAGGTAGTTCGAGACGTCGAGCAACTGCACCCAGCTGAAGGTGACGAACAGCGCGACGATGGCCAGCCGGTAGAACGCCCCCAGCGCGACCATCACGCCGAGCAACACCAGCGCCACGAACATCGCGCGCACGCCCTCCACGCCCGGAGAAGGAACCCACTCGAAGCCGAAGTACTGAAACCGAAAGGGCACCGCGAAGAGGGTGTCGACCCAGCCATAGGCCAGGAAACGCAGCGCGGAAATGGCCACCAGCGCGCCGAACGCCATGCGGAAGACGGCGAGCGCAGCGGCGTCACGACGCTCAGTCATTGTCGCCTTCCAGGCCCATGGGCAGATCGATGTCGAGCACGGTCACGAACTCGCTCTTGAGCAGATCGGTGATGGCCTTGAGCGCGTCGTAGAAGGCGCGCACCGACGCGGGGTCCGTCACCAACGCCTCCTTCAGATCGGGCTCTTCGATGGCGGCCAGGGCGGCTTCGGCGGCGAGCAGCAGTTCGTGCTGGCGATCGGCCAGCGCTGAGGCCCGCGCGCCGATCAGCAGATCGTCGAAGCCGACGCCGGTGTAGCCGGGCTCACACCCTTCGAGCAGCTGCCGGAGCGCGACGAGGTTCTCGCGCAGGTTGGCGGTGTTGTGGCCCGCGTACTGCGACTCGAGCAGCTCGAGGCAGGGCGGGGCGGCGCAGTCACGCAGGCCGATGGGCGCTGCGAGCTTGAGATCCTTGATCACCCGGTCGAGGTAGAAGATGCCCGCGCCCAGCTGGTTCATCGCTGCGCCCGTGGACATGTACGTCGGGTTTCCCGGGCCAGCGGTGCGCAGGGTCTCCACGAAGCCTCCTTCCCACGCGGTCACCAGCGCGTCGGCGTGCACCTTCAAGTCGGCGCTCACCGCCACGGCGTAGGCCTGCTTCTGCGCGGTGCGTTCGGTGGCCGAGAGCGCCGCCCAACCTGCTGTGGAGCAGATGACGTCGTCGCTCTCGTGAAAGAGCAGGTACTCGAGCGTGGCGAGGCCGCGGCGGTTGACCAGCAGCGAACCCACACCCGCCTCGTAGCGTTTGCTCACCAGCACGTCTTCGATGGAGCAGCGGCTGACCAGCGGCCACGAATAGACCTGGTCGCGCAGGTCCATCCCGCCCGGGGTCGAGGAGCTGCCGGTCGGCCCGAACTGCATCAACTCGACGCGTTGCCAGGCCTTCATCGCCCGCTTCCAGTTGTCCTTCGTCGGAGCAGCGTTGAGCGCGTCGACCTCAGCGCGAAACTTCGTCACGGCTTGAAGCGAGCAAGTGCCCGCGGCGCCCAGAAAGTCAGCCCGCGTGGCTGCGAGGCCGCCGTCCTCGAGCAACACCGGGCCCGCGTCTTGCGCAGGTCGGGGCGTGGGGCAACCGAGCGCGAACACGAGCGCGATCGCAGTCAACCCTTGACGCGCTGAGGCGCACATGATTTTGATTGTCATTATCAAAACAGGCTACGGGAACTTGTTCCCGGGCTCAAGGGAGAACGACGTGAAACTCGGTTGGAATGGCCTGCTGGTGGGGATGACGGTCTCAATGATGCTGATGGGTTGCCCGATGGAGCCGATGCCTGATGGCGGCATGGGCGGCGGCACCACCGGCGGTGGCAACACCGGAGGCGGCGGTGGCGCGATGGGCGGCGGTGCAGGCGGAGGCGGTGGTGGCGACGCGGGGACGCCGCCTCGCGACCTCGACGTGGTGGTGGTGCGGCTCAACTCCGACGGCACGCCCGACACGACCTTCGGTGACGCGGGCATCGCGCGCATCGACTTCGGCGAGGCCACGGGCAGCGCGCGCGACTCGGTCTGGGGCTTCGACAAGGACAGCGCGGGGCGCATGGTGCTCTTCGGGTCCACCAAGGCGATTGGCCGCACCGACACGGATGGTTTCGCGGCGCGGCTCACCACCAGCGGCGCACTTGACGGAACCTTCGCCACCGGTGGCGTGCAGCGGCTCGACTTCGCGAATCGGAACGACACCATCAAGCATGGCTTCGTGCAGGCCGACGGGAAGATCGTCATCTCGAGCTACACCGCCGTTCCGACCGGCGTCGTGCTCAGCGACGGAGGCATTCAGACGGCCAACCGGCCCGTGTTGTTTCGCCTCGATTCGACGGGCGCCGCAGACTCGACCTTCGGTGACGCGGGTGTGGTGGGCGTGGCCAAGTTTGCCAACGCCGTGCCGTCGATGCCGTGGGGCATGGCCGAGGCGTACGGGGTGGCGCGCCAGTCGACCGGCAACTACGTGACCTCGGGCTACGGCCGTATCGCCCCGAGCGGCCCTGTCGACCTGGTGAGCTTCCGCTACCTCGAGACGGGCGCAGAAGACGCCACCTGGGGGAGCAACGGAGCCTTCATCTTGAACCTCGTCGGCGGCGATGAGCGCGGCCGTCACGTGCTCGCGCTGTCAGACGACCGCATCGTGTCGGTGGGCAGCGGCACGCCGCTGACGGGCAACGTCGACGCCATGGTGACGGTGCTCACCTCGGCAGGCGCGGCCGACACCACCTTCGCGGCAGACGGATACAAGACCTGGTCGTTCGGTCGCAACGACGAGGCCTTCTTCGGCGCAGCGATCGGCCCTGGCGGGATGGCGCTCGGAGCGGTGGGCTACCGCACCGGCCCTGCGAACACGGCGGCTGAGAATGACGACGCGGTGCTGTTGGTGCTGCCGATGTCCTCGGGCGGTCCTGCGGAGTTCGCTCAGGCTGTGCCGCTCTCCACCGGCGCGCACGATCGGTTCTTCGGCGTGGCGTGGGATGGCAACAAGATCATCGGCGTTGGCTTCGTGCGTGAAGGCGCTGACACGAAGTTCGCCGCGGCGCGCTTCAACACCGACGGCTCGCTCGACACGACGTTCGGCACCGGCGGCATCGTGACCATCAACGTCACCGAAGCGGGCGGCACGGAAGAGGCTGCGCGCTGGGTGGTGGTGCAGGCCGACGGAAAAATCGTCATCGCAGGGCACGCCGAGCACTGACGTCGTGAGTCAGTCCCTTCGCGGCTTCTTCGGGAGCTGCGAAGGGATGGTTCGGCCGAGCAGCCAGTCTTCCAGCACCTGATCGTTGAGCGCGTCGGCGACCACGTAGGTCCGCGAGACGAACGCTCCGGAGGGCACCGGGTCTTCACACGTCACCGAGCCGGGGTCGATGAACGACGAGTGGCAGAAGGCCGCGCGTTCACCCTCGAGCCGCAAGAACCCCACGTGGTAGTCGAAGCCGATCACGAAGAGCCCATCGCCGAACCGGTGGCGGATCTCCTCGACCGCTTCGGCGTTTCCGGCGGGGCGAATCCACTCGACCCGGGTTCCCCGGGCCAGGGTCGAGACCACGTACGCGGAAGCCTGCTGCGCGAGGCGCACGCGCTGAAGGTGGAAGCCTGCCTGCTCCAACACCGTCGTCACGTAGTAGCCGCAGGCGATGGTGCCTTCGCGCGGCGTGATGGTGGTGCCGTAGAAGTTCCAGGTGGTGCCCTTCCACGCGGGGAAGGCGGAGTTCTCGAAGTAGGCGAGCAGCGCGGCCCGGGCCTGCTGTCGCACCTGGGCCGGGTGCTTCTTCAGGTCTGTCGCCAGCTCGATTCTGCGGCTCTCCAGGTCGGCGCGCGCGCGCTGGTAGTCGAGCAGCGGGCTGCCTGCTTCAGCCGCCAGCACCAGTGAGAGGAGCGTGAGCACGGCGCTTCGACGCCGGGCCCTTCTGGATCGGTTCCGCTACTCGATGAGGCCGATGTTGGCGCCGCCTGAGAAGCCGTCTTGCGAGCCGTTGAGATCGCCGTAACACCAGACCCCGGCATCGAGGCTGTAGCGGAAGGCGTAGCGCAACCCGACGCCGCCATCGGTGGGCAGGGCGCTCTGGTACTCGTTGTTGTTGCCCGAGATCACGTTGAAGGTCGCCGGCTGCCACTTCCACGCGAAGCCGGGATCTTCGCTTTCTTTGCCGATCCCCAGCTGCGCGATGAAGGGCGTCGCCGCGTTCGGCGTGAGGCCCGGCTCGTAGATTTGCCCGTAGATGATCGACCCCCCATCAGCAGTCGCGGGTGCCTGGAGGTTGCAGAAGTCGAACTCCATGTGGGGTGTGACGGTGACGTTGAATTGCTGGTTCGTTTCGTAGCCGCCGACGTCCGAGCCGTTGAGATCGCAGTAGGTCCAGATCACACCATCGAGTGAGGCGCGCGCAGAGACGGCGCGGCCGCCGGTGTACGCCGGGTACGCGGTGAGGGTGAACTCGTCATCGCCCGCGACGTCGGCCGAGAAGCTCGCTTCTTTCCAGCCCCACAACGAGCTGGTCGAAGCGTTGTCGTTCACCGGGCCGTTACCGATCTGCATGCGCAGGTTGGGGGACGCGCCCGCGTTGCCGGAGACGCCGGGGACCAGGGTGCGTGCCGTGACGGTCAGCGACGAACCACTGGCGACCGGAGAGCCGGACACCGTGCTGAGCCGGCACGATTGAATGATCGCGTTCGAGACCGCGAGCCGGCCGGCTTGCGCCTGCTGAAACCCGTTCTGCGAGCCATCGAGATCGCAATACACAGGAGCCCTCGCGCCGACCTGCACCCGATACGCGACGGCGGCTGAGCCGACGCTCGACGGTGCGGTGAGCGTGGCGGAGTAGCGATCAGCGGTCGTCACGTCGTTCGTGTACGAGGCAGCCATCCAGTTGGTCCACGTGGAGGGCGCGCTCCCCGGTGCACCCGACCCGAGTTGAACGGAGAGCGGCGTGCCTTGACCCATGCCTTCTGTGAGCGTCGGCACCTCGATCAACACGGTGTACGGCTGGCTCACCGCGTTCGGCAACACGGTCTGCATTGCGTTGGTGCTCTCCAGCACGCAGTTGGTCACGTCGAAAGGCGCCGCGGTCAGCGCACCCAACTCGTTCTGCTGCAGGCCGTCGGTCGAACCGGTCTTGTCGCAGTACGTCCACGGACCACCGGAGACCCTGAACCGATACGCGTACGCCCAGCTGCCCGGAGCAGGGCCGGTCAGCCGCGCCTGGTACTCTTCGCCGCCACCGGTCACGTCGATGTTGAAGGCGCCCGCAGACCAGCTCCACGAGGCGTCGGTGGGAGGCGTGCTCGCGGCGCCGAAGCCCAGCTCACCCTCGATGCCAGCGGCCGCACCGGTTGTTTCCGTGAGGCCCGCCACGAACACGCGGCCGTAGACGAAGTCGGTCTGCCGACCTTCGAAGCTGGTGAGCGCGGGGGGAAACTGCAGCACGCAGGAGTCGACGCCGATCGGCTGCACCGTCAACGTTCCGGCCTGGGCTTCGGTGAACCCGTTGGTGGTGAGCCCGTCAGCGTCGCAATACGACCAGGGCCCATCGGCGTGATTGAAACGGAACGCGTATTTGTACGTGCCGTCGCCCGGGTTGGGGAGCTGCGCCTGGAACTCGTCGTTCTGACCGCCACCGGTGTCGGTGTTGAAGGTGGCGGCGACCCAGGTCCACGTGGCGGGGTCGGTGCCGGCCTGGCCGTACCCGAGTGCGCCCTTGATGCCCGTGCCTGCACCGGGCTGTGAAGTGACTGCGGTCTTGAAGACCTGGCCGTAGACGATCGGGCCCATCGCGCTGCCGCGCAGGGCAACGCTGGGCGGCGCCTCGACGACCTCGCCGCCGAGCTTGCACCACTCCACGGAAGCGCGCGCCACCGTCACGCGCGAGAGCTGCGTGGTGAGCACACCATTGGCCGAGCCGTCGCGGTCCGCGATCGTCCAGGTCTGGCCGTTGTCGACCGAGAAACGCGCGGCGAGAAAGTAGATGAGCTGCGTGCCGCTGGAGGGCGAAGGCAACGACACCGAGCCGGAGTACGAGTCGCGCAGCTTGTCGCCCGACGCAGGTCCATCGACGTCACCCAGGTACACCGCGTCGGTCCAGGTGAAGTCGGCCACCACCGGCGGAGCGCCGACCGTGGTGCCGAAGCCGACCTGCGCGCGTACGCCCATGCCCTGTCCCGTGCCGTTGGTGACGGTGGGCACCTGCACGTGGGCGATCACCGGCACGCTGACGGTCGAAGCGCCGCTGGTGTCCGTGGTGTCGGCGGGGTTCTGCAGGATCGCTTCGGCGATGCTGAGCGTCGTGGTGGTGCCCGTGAAGGTGAAGGCGTTGGCGAGCGTGCTGGCGCGGCCTGCCGGGTTGGTCACCGTGACGCTCACCACGCCAGCGCTCGAGGCTGGCGTGACGGCGATGAGGCGGCGCTCACTCTCGAAGGTGGCCGTGGCCGGGAGCGCGCCGAAGGTGACCGTCGAACCGGTGACGAAGTTCGTGCCGTTGATGGTGACCGAGGTGCCACCCGCGATGGGGCCGGTGACCGGAGCGATGGAGGTCACGATCGGTGCCGGGTTCGTTCCCCCGTCGGGCATCGGCATCGGTTCAGGGCAAGCAGCGAGCACAACGACCAGAGCGGGCGCGAGGATCCGTTTCACGACGGCTCTTCTAGCCCTTCACTGCACCAGCCGTCAGCCCTCCGACGAGGAACTTCTGGAGCGCGAAGAACAGCGCCATCACCGGCGCCGAGATGATGAGCGCACCCGCGGCGAAGTGACCCCACTCGGTCTTGTACTCACCGACGTAGCGCTGGAGGGCGACCGGCAGGGTGAAACGCGCCGTGTCGTTGAGCAACGTCGCGGCGAGAATGAACTCGTTCCACGCCTGCATGAAGCTGAACAAGGCGGTCACCGCGAGCGCTGGCCGGGCCAGCGGGAGCACGATCTTGATGAACACCTGGGCGGGTGACGCGCCGTCCATGATGGCGGCTTCCTCGAGCTCACGAGGGATGGTGTCGAAGTAGCCCTTGAGCATCCACACGCAAAACGGCAGCGACGACGTCGCGTACACGAGCACCAGGCCGCCGATCGAGTCGAGCAGGCCGAGCGTCTGCAGGATCGAATACAGCGGCACCAGCATCAGGGTGGCGGGGAACATCTGGGTGATCAGCAGCAACTGCATGCCGGACTGCTTGCCTGGAAAACGGAACCGCGAGAGTGAGTACGCCGCGGTGACGGCGAGCGTGAGGCCCACCAACGTGGTCGCGGCGCTCACCACGATGCTGGAGAGCAACTGCCTGCCGAACAACCAGCGGCCCTGCGCATCGGTCGAGCCCAGCACGTCGCGAAAGTGGTCGAGCGTGACCGCTTCAGGAAACGGGTTGGCGCTCATCGAGAGCGTCTGCGTGGGCGACAAGGCGAGCTTCACCACCCAGAGCACCGGGTACAGCGTCACTGCGCACGTCAGCGACAGCCCGGCGTGAAGCGCGAACATCTTCCAACGGGGCATTTGCCTGTTCACGCGGACTCCTCGCCCGACAAACGTTTCGTCACCTGCGACCAGGCGAAGAGCACGAAGAAGATCAACACCGAGTACGCGGCGGCAAAGCCGTACTGCTCGTTGCGTTGGAAGGCCCAGCGAAACGCCTCGCTCACGAGGATGTCGGTTCCTCCGCCCGGCTCACCACCGGACACGAGGTAGATGATGTTGAACATGTTGAAGGTCCACACGCTGCCGAGGATCACCGCGGGCAGGAGCGCAGGCTTGAGCAGCGGCAACGTGATGCGGCGAAACTGCGTCCACTTCGAGGCGCCGTCGACCTCAGCCGCTTCATACAGATCGGTGGGGATCGACTGCAGGGCGCCGAGCGAGACCACCATCATGAAAGGAAACCCAAGCCAGGTGTTCGTGATCACGTTCGCGGCGAACGAGGTCGACCACTGGGTGAACCAGCTCACCGGTTCGATTCCGAGGTGGCCGAGGATCGCGTTGATGGCCCCGAACTGCTGGTGGAACATGCCCTTCCACATGAGCGCGGTGATGTAGTTGGGCACCGCCCACGGAACGATCAGCAGCACGCGGTACACGCCGCGCAGCTTGAGCAGTGGATCCTTGAGCAGGATCGCCAGGAACAACCCGATGCTCACGTGCAGCACCACGTTGGCCAACGTCCACGCGAGGGTGACCACGAGCGTGAAGTAGAACGAGAGGGGCTCGGTGATCCGGTAGCCCTTCGAGGTGAGGATGTCGGCGAAGTTCGCGAACCCGACGAAGGTGTATTCGCCCGCGTCGTGGTGGAAGAGCGAGAGCGAGAGCCCGATCACGAAGGGAATGATCACCAGCACGAAGAGGCCGGTCGCCGCCGGCGCGACGTAGAGCAGGCCTCGGCCCGCCTCGGGGTAGCGCTTCGCGAAGGTCTTGCCTTTGCCTTGCCGCAGCTGCCAACCACCGAAGGTGACCAGGCCGATGCTGAGCCCGATGATCCACGGAACGGGCGTGGTGGTGGGCGGCGCTTCACGATTGAGCGCGCGGTATCGGCGCTCCGCGAGCTGGCCTGCGTCAGCAGGGGAGACGCCGCCCTGCAACACGGCTCGGAGCGCGAGCTTCATCGGCTCCCAGACGCGTGCCATCTCGAGCGTGTTGGGCGTGGGCGTCGCGCGTTCGGCCACCGTGCGGAACGCGCTGATCATCGGGTCCTTCGCGACGGCCTCGTTGTCGTACGCGGCGAGCTCAGCGGGGATCTGCCGGCCCAGCGTCACGCGGATGATCGTGGCGTCACCGAGCGAAAGGAACTTCGCGAACGCCTGCGCCAGCTCGGGTTGTTGGGTGCGCGATGAGACGAACGCCGCTTCGACGCCCAGAAAAGGCGCCATGGGCAGGCCCGTCTCCGAGACCGTGGGCAACGGGTGAATGGAGTAGGGCACGCCGTCGATTTCGCCGGTGAACCACGGGCCGGTGATCACGAAAGGCGCGCGGTTCTCGTTGAAGAGCGTCTTCACCAACGCGCCCGAGACCTCCTGGGGCATCAGCTTGCGATCCTGCAGTGACTTCACCCAGTTCAGCGACTTCGTCATCGCGGGCGTGTCGAACTGCGCGCGACCCTTCTCGTCGAAGAGCACGCCGCCAAAGCCAAAGAGGATCGGAGCGTGGAAGTAGAAGTCACCCGCTTCGTACGCGAGCGTGAACTGGTTCTGCCTGCGCTCGGTGAGCGCGTTCTCGAGCTCAGCGGTGGTGGTGGGCGCCGTGAGTCCGCGATCACCGCGCATGAACAGCGCCAGGCACTTGATGGAGAGCGGGTAGCCGTAGAGCACGCCGTCGAGCTCGAGCGCATCGACCGAGGGCTTGAGGTACTTCGACCGATCGAGCCCGTTGCCTGAGGGCGCGACGATCTTCATGCGATGAAACTGTCGCAATCGCTCGTGCGCGAAGATGAAGACGTCGGGGCCCGCGTCGTGGGGGATGGCCGAGGTGAGCTTCGAGCTCAGCGCGTCGTAGGGCACCGCGAGCAGCTCGACCTGTGTTCCGGTCAGCGCGGTGAATTGTTTGGCGGCTTGCTCGATCGCCTGCTCTTCGCCGCCGCGGTAGCCGTGCCAGAGCTTGAGCACCGGCGCGTCGGCGAACGCGAGGTGCGAGATGAACACCAGGCAGAAGGCAAGGGGACGAAAGCTCCCTCTCCCTTCGGGAGAGGGTTGGGGTGAGGGCCTCGACTTTGTTTGATTACGCACCCCGCGCCTCGGGGTGGCGCAGCGCCTTCGCGCCATCCGCGCTGAAGATGTGCAGCACGTCGCCCATCGGCTGAACCGCCACGTTCTGCCCGACCTGCACGTCCGCACCTTCGAACCGGGCCGCGATCGATCCCGCCGCGGTCTTCAAGAATGCGTACCCATCGAAGCCCAGCCGTTCGACCGCCTCGACCTCACCGCGCAGCGGACCCTCGCTTGCCACCCGAAGATCCTGCGGCCGCAGCCCCAGCTTCACTTCACCACTGGTATCGCCCACTGCCGGAAGCGTGAAGCCCGCACCGACGAACTTCGCACCGTCGCGCTTCGCGTCGATCAGATTCATCGAAGGCGAGCCGAGAAACTGCGCGACGAACGCGTTGGTCGGCCGGTTGTAGAGCTCGAGCGGAGCCCCCAGCTGCTGCAGCACGCCCTTGTTGAACACCGCCACGCGCGTCGCCAGCGTCATGGCCTCGACCTGATCGTGCGTGACGTAGATCATCGTCACACCCAGCGCCCGATGCAGCCGCGCCAGCTCGCCGCGCATCTGCACACGCAAGGCGGTGTCGAGGTTCGAGAGCGGCTCATCGAACAAGAACAGCTGCGGCCGGCGCACGATCACCCGGCCCATCGCGACGCGTTGACGTTGACCGCCCGAGAGCGCCTTCGGCTTTCGATCGAGCAGCGGGCCCAGCTCGAGCATGCGGGCGGCTTCGGCGACGCGGCTCTCGATCTCGGGGCGAGGCACCTTTCGCAGCTCGAGACCGAAGGCCATGTTCTCCTTCACGGTCATGTGCGGGTAGAGCGCGTAGCTCTGGAAGACCATGCCTACGTCGCGTTCGCGCGGAGGCACCTCGTTCATGTTTTTCCCACCGATGACGATGTCGCCGGAGTCGGCCTGCTCGAGCCCTGCGATGATGCGCAGGAGCGTGGTCTTGCCGCAGCCCGACGGCCCGACCATCACGAGAAACTCGCCTGGCGTCACGTCGAGGTCCACACCGCGGACGATCACGTTCTCACCGAAGCTCTTCTTGATTCCGACGAGTCGAACGTCACTCACGAGGGCGCGGACGCTACCAATGTGTGGCCGCTGTCTTTGACGAGAATTCGTGCCGCACTGCGCCAAGAACCCCCAATCCAAGGAGAGAGGGCCGCCCGTATCGACCTTCTCCGGTGGCAGTTGATAGGAGTCTCTGCGTGCGCCGACTCAGCCCCGTCTTGCTCGTCCTGCTCTCCTGCGGTCCCACCGACACGGCGCGGCTGTACAAGACCTCTGCGAACGCAGCCTCTCTGGATCCGGCGGCCATCGAGCGGCTGGAGCACCTGGGCCCCACGGTCGTCGACAAGGGCATCAACTTTGGCGTGTACAGCGAGCGCGCCGAGCGCATCGAGATCCTCCTCTTCGACAACCCCGAAGCGCCGCTGCCCACCCGCCAGTTCCCGCTGACCCGGTTCGGCGACGTGTGGAACATTCACATCGAAGGCATCGGCATCGGCCAGCACTACGGCTTCGTCGCCTGGGGCCCGAACTGGACGTACGATCCCGAGTGGATCCCGGGCTCGATCAAGGGCTTCAAGGCCGACGTCGACACCGACGGCAACCGCTTCAACCCCAACAAGCTCCTGTGGGATCCGTACAGCAAGGCCATTCACCGCGATCACGACTGGGCCAAAGGCAGCCTCGCCACCGGCCCCAAGCGCGCCGAGTCGACCTGGGCCGCGGCCAGTAAAAGCATCGTGGTGCAGAGCAAGTACACCTGGAGCGAGAACGAGTCGGTCTACCGAACGCGCCGCACCGACGAGAACACGCCCGGCCACCGCTGGAACGACGCGATCATCTACGAGCTGCACCCCAAGGGCTTCACCGCGAGCGCGGCGTCGGGCGTCGATCACCCCGGCACCTGGCGCGGCCTGGGCGAGAAGGTGGCGTATCTCAAGGAGCTCGGCGTCACCGCGGTCGAGCTGATGCCCCCGTTCGAGAAACCTTCTGAAGGCGGCTACTGGGGCTACTCCACGCTCTCGTTCTTCATTCCCGAGAACACCTATTCGTTCCGGAAGGATCAGCAGGAGATCATCGACGAGTTCAAGTGGATGGTCGACCAGTTCCACCAGGCGGACATCGAGGTGATCCTCGACGTCGTCTACAACCACACCGGAGAAGGCGGCTTCTGGCGCGAGCGGCTCGAGTTCGATTTCAACCCCGACCCGTCGATCACGCCGCAGCTGACCAACTTCGATCCCAAAGAAGTGGTGGGCCTCTACAACTTTCGCGGCTTCGACAACCACGCGTACTACGCGCTCAGCGCCGACAAGCAGACGTTCTGGAACAACACGGGCGTGGGCAACGAGACGCGCTGCAACCACAAGCCGTTCCGCAAGCACATCGTCGATTCGCTCCGGTACTGGGTCGAAGAGATGCACGTCGACGGCTTCCGCTTCGATCTCACCCCGGTGCTCGGTGAAAAAGACCTCGACTACGTGGTCTGGGACGACCCGAAGAACACCGTGCTCCAGGACATCATCGATGACCCGCTGCTCCAGAAGTACAACACGCGCGTCATGTCGGAGCCGTGGGCTGCGGGTGGCTACGATCTCTCGCGATCCTTCAACGGGCCCGGCAACAACGAGCTGAGCAACGGCTACGGCACCCGCATCGGCCTCTTTCCCGCGGCGACCAACAAGCCGGGCACGGGCTGGGGCGAGTGGAACGGCCGCTTCCGCGATTGGTGGCGCGCGTTTCAGAACAACGACGGCTTCAAGCTGAACAGCACCGAGGTGAAAGACGGCGGCTTCTTCCTCACCGGCAGCTCGAATTGGTACGAGTGGAACACGCGCAAGCCGTACCACTCGGTGAACTTCGTCACGGTGCACGACGGCTTCACCATGTACGACCTGTTCTCCTACGACCAGAAACAGAACGGCTGCGGCCCGCTCAACCAGATCTGCTGCACCGAGCCGACCAGCGCGTGGTGCGAGAAGGTCTCTGGAGAAGACAACAACCGCTCGCGCAACTGGAACGACGAGCCGATGAAGCGCCAGCTCATGCGCAACCTCTTCGTCGCGTTGATGATCAGCCAGGGCACGCCGCTGCTCTGGGCGGGCGACGAGTGGATGCGCACGCAGCTGGGCAACAACAACGCCTACTCGACGCTCGCCGACAACTCGTACAACTGGATGGATTGGGGCACCTGGCAGGCGCAGGACCCGCGCCACCGCATGCACGACTTCGTCAAGCAGGTGATCGCCTTCCGCAAGTCGCACCAGTACGCCTTCGCGCCCCTGGAGTACGGGCAAGCCGCGCCGTTCTCCTGGAAGAACGCCCAGAACAACCCGGCCGATGGCACCACGTGGAACGGCAAGAACCTGATGATGCACTTCTACGATCCGTCGAAGGGGCCTGAGCTGGCCATCTTGATCAACGGCGAAGCGGGCGACGTCACCTTCACGTTGCCGCAGGGCCGCTCGTGGAGACGGTTGATCGACACGCAGTCCTACTTCGACCTGCCTGAAACGCTGGTGATGCAGAACAAGCCGCAGCGGGCCTCGAACAACATCTGGCTCTCCAGCCCAGAGCCGATCACCACAACCGGTTACACGGCCAAGCCACGAACGGTGACGGTCCTCGAAGCGTCCAACTGAATAGTCAGGAGGGGAGTTGCAGCCTCCACGCTGCGCGGAGCAGTGTGGTGTCACCATTGCCGTTGCCGGGGGGCCGTATGGAAACTGAGTTTTTCACGACGAAGAGACACCGCTACACGCAGGCGCGTCGGTACTTGCGCTTGCCCACCGATTTCGTCGTGCACGTTCGAAGCAACGAACTGCGCGTCAATGATCGGGTCAATGACATCTCGGAGGCAGGCATCGGGGTGCTCACGCCGCGCCCGTTGCCTCCGATGACCCTGGTCTCCATGCGGCTCGACCTGCCTCACGGCGTCGAAGCCGTGGAGATGTTGGGCCGCGTGATGTGGGCCACCGATCACATGATGGGCATCCGCTTCGAGCAGACCGACCCTCGCGTGACCGATCTGGTGTACCGAATCCGCCAGGACTTCGAGCGGATCTGATCGTGGATGGTGCCAGCATTGGGTAGAACCCGGCGCTCGTGCGCGCCCTCTCCCTGCTGGTGTTGCTCCTCCCCGGACTCGCTCTCGCGCAGGCTCCCGACAGCCGCTTCAGCGCCGGTGGGTACTTTCGCATCATGGCTCGCCCCGACTTTCAGGGCGGCAACGGTCGGCTCGGCTACTGGAACATCAACGGCCGGTTGATGAACGAAGGGCCGTACGCCGCGCTCGAGATGAAGCTCGATCTGCTGCAGGCGCCACCCGGCACCACCGACATCTGGGCCAGCCTGCACGCGCGCGTCGAAGGCGGCTCGGTCGCCACGGCCGACTCCGGTAACGGCAACCTGATCAACTTCCGCCTGAGCCAGCTCTATGCGCGCGCCGGCAACATCCTCGCGCCCAACGTGGTCTTCCAGCTCGGCACGCTGCAGTACTTCTTCGGTGACCTGGGTCTCTACGACACGCGGCCTGCGCAGCTGTTCGAAGACACGGTGGGTCTGTCGGCGCGGTACTCGTCGGGTGCGCTCGACGCGTTGATCGGCGTGGGTGACTCCGGGTTCTTCGTGCGCGGGCTGTCGTACGTGCCGTTGATGACCGCGGGCGGCGCGGTGCGCGTGCGCCTGGGAGAACACTTCGAGCTGGGTGGTGGTGGGCAGATCGCGGTCGAGCCGTTCATCGCGGGCAATCGCAACTCGTCGTACGTGACGCCCTCGGTCGGCTACGAAGACTTCGCGCGCAAAGAGGTGCTGCGCCGCTTCGTCGAGAACAACCCGATGGCCGAGGTGGAGCAGTTCCCGCTCCCTCAGGCCTCCGCGCAGATGAACGTGTCGTGGCGCGCGGTGGGGTACCTGGGCTTCGGCAAGCTGGGGCCGATTCGCTGGAACAACCTCTTCGCGCGCTACCAGCGGCTGCACCCGCAGAACTCGTACACCGACTCGTGGGAGGGCCGTTCGGTGCAGGTCTACACGGCCGATCTCACGCGTGATCGCTACGCGCTGCAGGTGGGCAATGAGATGCAGCTGCAGCTGATTCCCAACCGGCTCGACGCGGTGTGGTCGACGCTCTACGGGCAGGATCGCGACCTGGCGAACACCATCGTCGCGAGCGAAGCGAACCGCACGTACATCTCCACCGTGCTGCGGCTGCAGCTCTACTTCACGAAGACGGTGCACTGGTTGTTGGAGAACTCCATCAGCCAGGAGCGCTCGCTCAACGGCAACCTGTTCCGCAGCACCTTCGAGTCGATCTTCCAGAACAGCGCGGGCGTGCCCGACACCCGGGGCCTCGAGTTCGGTGACGCGGCGGTGCGCAACAACTGGCAGCTGAAGACCGGCATCGTGCTCAACCCCACCGGCTTCGGCATCTACGCGCGGCCGTCGATCCGGTTGTTGTACGGTTTTCAGCTCTCCAGCCAGCACGCCGCGTTCGGCAACGCGTTCGTGGAGCGGCTCGATCAGTTCGACGCGTTCAAGCCGACAGGGACCATCTCGTGGCATCACCTGGTGTCGTTGGAGTCTGAGGGGTGGTTCTGATGCGCGCGTTCTTTTCGTTGGTGCTGATCGTCACGTGCCTGGGCTGCATTCCGAAGGTTCCCCGGCAACGGCTGGCAGAGCGAGCGAAGGTCTCGGTCGCGTACATCGTCGACCCTGGGTACGCGGGGCAGCCCTTCACGCCGCCCGACGCGCTCAAGAAGGCGATCACCGCGGAGCTCGATGATCACAACCTGGAGGTGGTCGAGGTGCCGCTCGAGGCGATCTCTGCGCAGCGCCTGACCGACTCGCGTTTCGATGCCCTCAAGAAGGTGTCGGGCGAAGCGCCGTTCGTGCTGCTGGTGGAGCAGCGGGTGCACTTCTTCTCGCAGCTCGACGGCCGGTACCGGTGGGAAGTGGCCACCACGTTGACCGCGGCGCGGGCCGATGGCGCGAGGGCGAGTGATCCTTTCGAGATTCCGGTGATCCTCCTGTTCGATCACGAGAAGGAGCGCGAGGCGATCGCGGCGGCGGCCAGCGACATCTCGAACCGGGTGGGCGTGTTGATGGATGGGGTGATGGCGGGTGCGTCGCCAGTTCCCAAGGCGGCGGCGGCTCGGCCCAGCGGCATCTACTTCGTGATGGTCGATCGGTTTGCCAACGGCGATCGCAGCAACGACGGTGCCGCGTCAGTCGAAGATCCGCAGGGCTTTCACGGCGGTGATCTCAAGGGTCTCATCGAGCACCTCGATTGGATCCAATCGCTCGGCTTCGACACCGTGTGGCTCTCTCCGATCTTCAAGATGCGCACCGAGAAGTGGCACGGCTTCGGCGCCTTCCACGGGTACTGGACGTGGGATCTGGCTGCGCTCGAGCCGAGGTTCGGTGGCGAGTTGCTGCTGGCCCAGCTTCGCTCTGAGCTGGATCGCCGGAACATGAAGCTGATGCTCGACCTCGTGCTCAATCACGTGGGGCCTGATGCGCCGCTGCTGACGAGTAAGCCCGGCTGGTTTCACAAGAGGGGCGGGGTGACCGATTGGAACGACGCCACCCAGTTGGTGATGAACGACGTGCACGGTCTGCCGGACTTCGCGACCGAGCAGGATGAAGTGTTCGCGTATCTACTCGGCGCTGCCCGGAGGTGGCTTCCGGGTCGCTCGACCTGACGGCTTCCGGCTCGACGCCGTCAAACACCTGCCGCTGGAGTTCTGGGCGAAGTTCAACGGCTCGTTCGACTTCATGCTGCTGGGTGAGCTGCTCGACGGCGATCCCGGCGTGGTGGCCAAGACGTGGAAGGAGGGCCGCTTCACGTCGATGTTCGACTTCCCGCTGGGCTTTGCGATCGCCGACGTGTTCTGCCGGGGCGAGTCACCCGCGAAGCTCGCCGCGGTGCTCACGAATGATCGGCGGTACCCCGATGCATCTGCGCTGGTGACGCTGGTCGACAATCACGACTTGCCGCGAATCTTGAGTCAGTGCGGCGGTGACGTGGAGAAAGTGAAGCAAGCGCTCTCATTTCTCATCGCAATGCGCGGCACGCCGTCGATCATCTGGGGCACCGAAGCGGGCTTCGAAGGCGCGAAGGAGCCGGACAACCGGCAATCGATGCGCTTCGTCGAGCACCCGCTCAAGGGGCACATCGCGAAGTGGATGAAGCTGCGTTCAAACTCAGCTGCGCTTCGTGACGGAGTGGCAGTGCCGGTGGAGGTGACGAAAGACCGCGTGGTGATCGCGCGGATTGCGCCCGATGGCTCGACGGTGAACGTAAAAGTCGAAGCGGGCAGGGTGACGCTCGAAGACGCGCCACGTTCTCAGGCGCCCAGGGCCACGAGGCGGGTCACTCTGAGCGGCACCGGCTCGGTCGTGGGTTCTGGGCCTGAGTTCGGTGACTGGGATCGCAGCAGGGCGCGGTCTCTGCCACTCACCGTCGAACTGCCGCTCAGCGGCGTCTTCGAGTTCAAGCGCATCATCGACGGCGAATGGGAGGCCGGCCCCAACAGGATCCTCTTCGTCACCGAGACGACGGAGGCGGTCTCGCTTTGATCACGATGCTCATGTTGTTGCTGGCGGCTGCGCCCGATGCGGAATCGGTCGGCTCGGTCGATGGCCCGTTCATCTGGATGGATGCCCGTGGCTCTGCAGCGGTGACGTCAATTCAGTCGGAGGCTCCCGCGTCCTTCCTCCCTCTTGCGGGCATGTTCGCCAGCGGATGGTCGATTCTGGGGCAAGGTCAGCTGTTCGGAGGCTGGGGCTTTCGCGTCTTGAACCGCAGACTCTCGCTCACCGCCGCGCTGATCGGGACGGGCGTGGTGAGCGATGCGTATTTGACTGACGGGTTCAGTCGAACACCCCGGCACGATGTGGCTCCGCTGCTGATCACAACCGCGATGACGTTGCCCTTCGACGGCCTCGTGCTCGTTCCGATGCTCGGCGTCACTTTGCCGACCCGGGATGGCTTCGGTTCTGATCCGGTCATCACGCTGCAACCGCAGGTGTGAGTCCGCGCGCAGACCGGCTCATTGTTGTTCGGCGCTGCCGCGTTCCTGAACGTGCCTATCGTGACGCTTTGGGGCCCGCAGGACGACGAGACCTTCGTGCCGCGTCGTTGCCTGCCTGATGCGACGCGCTGCCGAATGCCCGTAGGGCGGGAACACTGGCGACTCGGGCTCTCGCTCCAGGGGGAGTTCTGGGCGTGGCGGGGGCTTTCGGTCGGTGCGCGCGTCGGGGCCGAGCTTCGCGAAGAGGACCTGGGTCGGTACGTCAACGCTTCGGCGAGCCCGGAAGGTGCTGTGGTCATCCCTCAATGGAGCGCGCTCGACGTGCACGGCTCCCTGTTCGGAAGCTGGGCATTCACGGAGAACTTCGGCGTCACCATGACGTTGGGCCACATGTGCGGCCGCCACGTGATCGGGTCCGCGAGCATCAACGCCAACTCATGGGAAGGCACTCTGTCGGTCTGGTTCCGCACCGACGGGCGCCTCAACCGCATGTGGCTCGACCGCTGATCCAGTGGGGTAAGCCCTCTCCCCCTCGGGGAGAAGGAGACAGATGAGGTCGAGACAGAAGGATGATGAAGGTGCTGAAAATGACTGAGGCCCAGTCTCGGTGAAGAGACTGAGCCTCAGAAGGTTCATCAGAAAGCGGTTGGCTTAGCTGACGACGCGGACGTTCGCAGCCTGCAGGCCCTTAGGACCCTTGTTGACGTCGAACTCCACCTTCTGACCTTCAGCGAGGGTGCGGAAACCGTCGGCCGAGATCGCGGTGTGGTGGCAGAACACGTCGTCGCCCCCGCCGTCCTGGCTGATAAATCCGAAACCCTTCGCATCGTTAAACCACTTCACAGTACCGAGTGCCATTGACTTGATTTGCTTTCATTATCGAGACCCGAAAAGGGGGTACTCGGCTCCGTCTTGTGGACGGGGCAAAGGGTGAATACCTGCTTTGCCTACACTGCACAAGCCCCCCCTCCGAGATCGACTGACGCCTTGCGTCATTTCTCGTTGACTCGTGAATCAGCCAGCCCTATTCCGCCGGGGCAGCTGACTTCGTTTGGAGGCTCCAATGGGCAACCGTCGGGTAGCGATCATCGGAGGTCTGCGGACCCCCTTCGTGAAGGCGAACACCGTCTTCAACGATCTCACGGCCCTCGATCTGGGTCGCATCGTCGTGCAGGAACTGGTGCAGCGCTACGACCTGGACCCTGAGCAGATCGACGAGCTCGTCTTCGGCCAGGTGGTGCCGTCGATGACTGCTTCCTCGATCGCGCGTGAGTTGGTGCTGCTCTCGGGTCTGCCCCGGCGCATCGAGACGCACACCGTGATGCGCGCCTGCGCCACTTCGATTCAGGCGACCGTCGACGTGGCGCGCTCCATCACCGAAGGCCACGCCCACGTGGGCATCGCCGGCGGCACCGAGTCGATGTCAGACCCGCCGATCTTCACCTCGCGCCCGCTCGCGCACGCCCTGGTCAGCGCCAGCAAGGCGAAGAACCTGGGTGCGCGGCTCAAGCCCTTCCAGCGCCTCAAGGGCCGCGACCTGCTGCCCGTGCCGCCCGCGATCGCCGAGTACACCACCGGCATGTCGATGGGCGACTCCGCGGAGAAGATGGCCAAGGAGAACGGCATCTCGCGCCTGGAGCAGGATCAAATCTCGCTCGCTTCGCACCACAACGCCGCGCGCGCGTGGAAGGCCGGGTACTTCAAGGACGAGGTGATGTCCGTGCCCGTGCCTCCGAAGTACAAAGAGATCGCAGCCACTGACAACCTGGTGCGTGAAGACACCTCGCTCGAGGCGCTCACCGCGCTCAAGCCGGTCTTCGATCGCCGCTACGGCACGGTCACCGCAGGCAACGCCTCTCCGCTCACCGATGGCGCCGCCGCGCTCATCTTGATGAGTGAAGAGAAGGCCAAAGCGCTGGGCTACGAGCCGCTGGGCTTCCTCAAGTCGTACGCGTTCGCCGCGACCGACCCGGCTGATCAGCTGCTGCAGGGCCCTGCCTACGCCGCGCCCATCGCGCTCGACCGCGCGGGCATGAAGCTCTCCGACATCGAGCTCATCGACATGCACGAGGCCTTCGCCGCGCAGATCGCCTCGAACATCCAGGCGTTCGGCTCGAAGGCGTTCGCGCAGAAGATCGGCCGCAAGGCGCCGCTGGGCGAGGTGAACCGCGAGCGGCTCAACGTCAACGGGGGCTCCATCGCCCTCGGTCACCCGTTCGCCGCGACCGGCGCGCGGATCCTTCATCAGTCCCTGCGTGAGATGAAACGACGCAACCTGGGGACTGCTCTCGTCACGGTCTGCGCCCAGGGTGGTCAGGGTGCAGCGGTCGTTCTGGAGCGTGCATAAATGAGCACCCCTTCGAAGAACTTCTCGTACGCGGTGGAGAACGAAATCGCCGTCATCACCTTCGACATGGAAGGTGAGCCGGTCAACACCATCGCGCCGCAGATCAGCCAGGAGTTCGAGTCGCTCATGACGCGCGCTGCGTCTGACTCGAGCGCGAAGGCGATCGTCTTCATCTCAGGCAAGAAAGACACGTTCATCGCTGGCGCGAAGATCGACTTCCTGCAGACCATCACCACGGCCGCCGAAGCGAGCTCGTTGTCTCGCCAGGGTCAGGCCGGGTTCGATCGCCTCGACGCGCTGGAGAAGCCGGTGGTGGCGGCGATTCACGGTGCGTGTCTGGGGGGCGGGCTGGAGTGGGCGCTGGCGTGTGATTACCGCGTGGCCACCGACAGCCCGAAGACCTCCATCGGTCTGCCCGAAGTGCAGCTGGGGCTCATTCCCGGTGCAGGCGGCACGCAGCGACTTCCCGCGCTGATCGGCGCGCAGGCCGCGCTCGATCTGATCCTCACCGGCAAGAGCCTCAAGGCGAAGAAGGCGCTCAAGCTGGGCGTCATCGACGAGGTGGTGCCCACGCCGATCCTCCGGCAGATCGCGCTGACCCGCGCGGCCGAGCTGGCCAGCGGCAAGCTGAAGATCGAGCGGCGCCGCGGCATCACGCCGGCGCTCACCAACAGCAAGTCGATCCCCGAGATCCTCAAAGGGCTCACCAACAAGGAGGCCTGGGCCGAGTTCGCGCTCGAAGACAACCCGCTGGGCCGCAAGCTGCTGTTCGATCAAGCGAAGAAGCAGCTGCTCAAGAAGACCCGCGGCAAGTACCCCGCGCCGGAGCGTGCGCTCGAGGTGGTGAAGGTCGGCCTCGAGAAGGGCATGAAGGCGGGCCTCGAGGCTGAAGCCGCTGCGTTCGGCGAGCTGGTGATGAACGACGTCAGCAAGCGCCTGGTGGAGATCTTCTTCGCCACCACCGCGATGAAGAAGGACAACGGCGTCAACGACCCCAAGGTGAAGGCGCGCGAGGTGCGGAAGATCGGCATGCTCGGCGGCGGCCTGATGGGCGCGGGCATCGCGTACGTGAGCTCGGCGCTCCAGGGTGTGCCCGTGCGCATCAAAGACAAGGACGACGCGGGCGCCGGCCGCGCGATGGCGCACGTGCGGGGGCTCTACGACGAGCGCGTGAAGCGCCGTTCGCTCACCTGGCGTGAAGCGGAGAAGCAGATGGCGATGGTCACCGCGACCACCGACTACTCCGGCTTCAAGAACGTCGACCTGGTGATCGAGGCGGTCTTCGAAGACCTCGCCCTCAAGCACCAGATGGTGAAGGAGATCGAGAGCGTGTGCGGCCCGGAGACCATCTTCGCGTCGAACACCTCGTCGATCCCCATCACCGACATCGCCAAGGCCAGCAAGCACCCGCAGACCGTGATCGGGATGCACTACTTCAGCCCGGTCAACAAGATGCCGCTGCTGGAGATCATCACCCACAAGGGCACCAGCGATCTGGTCACCGCCACCTGCGTGGAGGTCGGCAAGAAGCAGGGCAAGACGGTGATCGTCGTGAACGACGGGGTGGGGTTCTACACCTCACGCATTCTTGCTCCGTACCTGAACGAGGCGGCGTTCCTGCTCTCGGAGGGCGCGGACATCGCCGAGCTCGACAAGGCGCTGGTGGACTTCGGGTTCCCGGTGGGCCCCATCACGCTGCTCGATGAAGTGGGCATCGACGTGGCCGCGAAGGTCTCGAAGATCATGCACGCGGCGTTCGGTGAACGAATGCTCGCACCCGATACGACCGAGGCGCTGGTGAAAGACGGCCGCCTGGGCCGCAAGGCGCAGAAGGGCTTCTACCTGTACGAGAACGGCAAGAAGACCGAGGTCGACACGTCGATCTACGCGCTCACGCCGCAGGGCAAGGACCGCAAGCGCTTCGACCGCTACGAGATGGCGGAGCGATGTGCGCTGCAGATGATCAACGAGGCGATTCGGTGTCTGGGTGAGGGGATTCTGCGCAGCCCTCGCGATGGCGACATCGGCGCCATCTTCGGGCTCGGGTTCCCTCCGTTCCTGGGCGGGCCGTTCCGGTACACGGATGCGCAAGGCCACGGGAAGATCCTCGAGCGCACCGAGCACTATCAGGAGAAGTTGGGGCGAAGGTTCACGCCTGCTCCGTTGTTGCTCGAGTCGGTGAAGACGGGTCGCAAGTTCCACTGATTTTCGGCCCTCACCCTGACCCTCTCCCGAAAAGGGAGAGGGAATGAGGAATCATGATCACGCACCCTTCGCTTTCGGTTTTCAAAGACCTTCCTTTGCCTGAGCGGCTCTTCGTTCGCGCCCGCCTCTTCACCGCGCCGCTCGAAGAACTCACCGCACGCATCAAAGGGGATCGCATCCTCGACGTGGGCTGCGGTCATGGCCTGCTCTGCTCGTTGATGGCCGTCGGTTTTCCCGATCGCTCCATCGTGGGCATCGACACCGATCCCAAGAAGATCGACTGGGCCCGCCGCTCCATCGGCAAGCTCGGCAACACGCGCTTCGACGTGATGAACGTCGAGCGCCTTGCTTCACTCGAGGCGGCCACCTTCGACACGGTCACCGTGAGCGACGTGCTCTACCTGCTGCCCGAGAGCGACTGGCCCGACTTCCTCGCGGCCTGTCATCAGCTGCTCAAGAAGGGCGGCCGGCTGTTGCTCAAAGAAGCAGAAGACGACGGCGGCTGGCGCACCCGCAAAGCCCTGCTGCAGGAGCAGGTGATGGTGCGACTGCTCGGTCGCACCAAAGGCAGCGGCGGTCTGGGCTTCTCAACGCGGCAGAGAACGCAGGAGCTGCTCACGCGCGCAGGCTTCCATGTGCGTGAAACGATCTCGCTCAAGAAGGGCAGCACGACTGCGCATGTGCTTTTCGTAGCGGACTGCGTGTAGGCTCGGCTCCGCAAAAGGGGGCCCGGGTCACCTCGGGTCGGCTCTCTTCGGAGGTACTTCACTCATGGTTCGATTGTTCTGGGTTGCGCTTGCGAGCGCGTTCGTCTCGGCGTGTTCCTGCACGACGGCTACGAAGTGCACCACTTTCACCGATTGTCAGACAGGTCAGGTCTGCACGATGGGTGAATGCCGCGCGACGAGCGGCACGGGCAGCGGCGGCGGCGTCGGCGCAGGGGGCGGCACGGGCAACGGCGGCGGCACGGGCGCGGGTGGCGGCAACGTCACCACCGGCTGCGATCCGAACCTGGGCGCTGCGAACCTCGGGCGCGACACCGACTGCGACGGCCTGTCCGACGCGGAAGAGTACGGCACCGACTACGGCAACGGGGCCAAGACCAATCCCTGCAACTCCGACTCGGATGGCGACGGCGTCTCTGACGGCGTGGAGATGGGCAAGACGATGACGGTCTCAACCACGTGCGGCGCGACCTTCGTGGCCGACGCGGACCCCAACTCGAAGTCGAACCCCACCGTGGCCGATACCGACGGCGACGGCGTGGGCGATGGGGCTGAAGACGCCAACCACGACGGGCGAAGGCAGCCGACCGAGACCGACCCGGTGAAGAAAGACACCGACTGCGACGGGTACTCCGACGGTGAAGAGCTGATGATGGCCGGCGGTTGCGTGACCGATGGCACCAAGCGCGACACCGATGGTGATGGTCTGCCCGATGGCGTCGAGGGTGGCCTGCAGCCGGTCGGAGCGGATCCCACGGGCTGCATGTACACGGTGGCGACCTACGACGCAGACAACGGCGTCACCACCAACGCGTGCAACGCCGACAGCGATGGCGACGGCATTCAGGACGGCGCCGAAGACACCAACTTGAACGGCCGCGTCGACATGGGCGAGCTGAACCCCACCAACATGGCCGACGGCATGGGCGTGGCGCAGCAGGCCTGCGCGACGCAGAACCTCCGGCCGATCACCTTCCACACCAGCGGCGCGAGTGACGTGCAGTTGGCGCTCGTGCCCGAGTTCGCCGAGGTCTCTCGCATCTCGCGGGTGACCGGCACGGGCAGCGAGGAAGCGGGCTTCGTCTTCTATGACGCGATGACCAGGGTTGCCGGCATCGCGATCTCGAAGGTTCCCGCGGGCGCCGACGGCAGCGCCGAGGAGGCGGATGGCCGAGCGAAGATCACCGGCACTTCGGGGGCGCTGACCCAGACCTTCACGACCTGGGATGGCTTCGGTGGTTCGGTGCGCGCCACCTACGACGTCAGCGGCACGGCCGACGCGAAGGCGCGCATCAACACCATCGTGCAGAACTACCTGGGCATGAACGCGACCGGGCTGCTGCAGGGCATGGCGGGCGTCAACGGGCCGTTCAAGGTGGTGGCCGAGTACGTGCGCCGCACGTCGACGCGCGCGGTCGTGGTGATCGCGATCATCCCGGCGAGCCTCTACACCGGGCAGGCGATCTTCCGAGTGGATGACACGGCGAATGGCACCTCGCTGGCGCAGTTGGGAGATTTCGCCAACACGCAGTGCGAGGTCTTTGCGGCCGCGGTGAATCAGAAGGTCGACTTCCTGTGGGTGGTCGACGACAGCTGCTCCATGGAGACGTCTCAGACGGCCGTCGCCAACGCAGGCATGCTGTTCGGCAACAAGCTGGCTTCCGCGGGTCTTGATTGGCGCGCCGCCGGTGTGTCGACCGGCTGGTTTCCGTCGAACTACACGGGCTCGAAGAGGGAATGGACGAACGACCTCGCCATGATGAACTCCTGGTTCAGTGGCGCTGGCGCGTTTGGCGTCGCTGGTGACGGGAGCGAGCAGGGGTTTGCCGGCGTGCAGACCTTCATGAGCGGAGTGGCAGGACGGGTGGGCGGTCCCTTCCGGGCCGATGCCCAAGCGCACTACATCTTTCTCACCGACACGAGCGAGCAGTCGAACATCAGCGCGGCTGCGATGCAGACGTACTTGAACCAGCGCATCACGACGCGCGCGGTGGCTCACGGCATCGTCTGCAACGAGGGTGGCAACTGCGGCGACCCGGCGAGCGAGACCAACCCGGGCAAGCACCACCAGCTCATTCGCGCGACGGGTGGCGTGATTGGCGACATCCGCCTGTTCAACCCGGCCAACCCCACGGCGCAGCAGACGGCGCAACAGGCGGCGACCATCGACGCCATTCTGACGGCGGTCATCGGCGGCACGGGCACCCAGCTGCAGCGTCCACCCATCTCCGCCACCATCAAGGTCGCTGTCGCCACCACGCGCGGCACCTGCAACACGGCTGACGTTCCGCGCGATCGCACCAATGGCTGGGACATCGATCCCGCGACCCGCCGCATCGTGTTCTTCGGCAACTGCATCCCCAGCGCGGCGGGTGTGCAGGTGGCCATCAGCTACAAGTACTGGATCGAGAACTCGACGGATCCGAACGGCGACGCGTGCGGTGGTACGTGCGTGGCTCCGTTGGTTTGTGATCCGGGTCAGAAGTCGTGCGTGTGCTCGAGCAACTGCGGCGGGTGCGGCTCTGGGTTCATCTGCAACCAGGCGACGTGCAGCTGCGATCCTGAGATCGGGTGACTCATCAACTCCCTCTCCCCGGTGGGGAGAGGGAGATCAGGCTTTGAGCTGCGCGTAGTTCACCAACTCGATGCCCCGCTTGGCGATCGCGTCACGCACCCGCGGGCTGAGCACGGCGGCCAGCTCTTCTTCCCACTGGTAGCGCCAGCTCGGATCCTGCGGCACCACGCCCGGCTCGAGACCCGGGTGCGTGACGATCTCGTTGTCGCCGTCACGCAGGTTCTCGATCAGCCGGAGCAGCCGCTTCTCATTCAGCCGGCCTGACTCGAACACGCCGACCGCGCGCACGCGCTTCACGCCGCGAGGCTGCTTTGCTCTGGCGAGAGCCCCCAGCAGCGCCGACTTCAACGCAGAGCGCGGGTGCACCAACCAGTGAGCGGTCGGGCGCTCTGAGGGCCAGCGCATCGGCAGGCCCAGTTCGGCGGCGAGTACTTCCACGATCGAAGTCATGCCCGGCAGCAAGTGCAGGTGCTGGTGCGTATCGAGGTGATCGATCTGCGCGCCCAGGTCTTGAACGCGGCGGGCCTGCGCGCGGAACTCGGTGACGATCTCTTCGGCGGGAATCAGGCGCGCGAGCCAGGCGGCCGACAGCTCCGTCCAGTTGCTGCGAAACCGCCCACCCGGGGCCAACCAGCGCACGTCACGCGCGGGAGCCGCAGGGCTCAGGTGCGTGGTGAGGCAAAGGTGAAGACCCAGCCCCAGCTTCGTCTTGCCCGCGCGGCGAATCGCTTCGGGTGCGGTGGGCCCGGTGGCCAGCACGGTGGCGCTGGTGACCACGCCATCGGTGTGCGCCGCGAAGATGCCTTCGTCGATGCGCGGGTGCAGCCCGAGATCGTCAGCGTTGATGACCAGCCTGATCACGAAGAACCAGACGCCTTCTTCGACGGGAACGCCGCGACGTCTGGAGGCAGCCGCACCGGCCGGGCCGGGTTCTTCGGGTTGCGCGTGTCTTCGAACAGCGCGCCCAGCTCTTTGATCATCTTCACGATCACCTGCGGGCTGGCCAACGTCGAGATGCCGCGGGTGCGCGGGAAATAGTCGACGCCCATCTGGAAGACCTTGAAGCCCTTGCGAATGGCCTTCACCACCAGCTCAGCGTCGATGAACGAGCCCTGCGCCTTCAGGTCGATCGACTCGAGCACGCGGCGGTGCACGACCTTGAAGCTGAAGTTGATGTCTTTGATCGCCACGCCGAACACCGAGCTGATCAGCGCGTTGTAGACGAACGAATACAAGATCCGCTTTGGGCCTTCGCTGGTGCGGTCGAACCGGAAGGCGCAGATCATGTCGGCCTCCAGGTACTCCATCAGATGGAGCGCGCGCTCGAGCTCGTTCAAGTCGAACGGCAGATCCATGTCGGAATAGATGACCACGTCTTTGGTGCTCGACGAGAAGCCGGTCTTCATCGCGCCGCCGAGCTTCTGATTCACCTCGTGCGAGACGCAGCGAATGCGCGCGTCTCGCCGGCTGAGCCCCTCCGCGATCGCCTTCGTGCGATCGGTGGAGGCGTCGTTGACGACGATGATTTCCCAGTCGTCGGTGAGGCGATCGAGCACGGTCTTGGCGCGGCTCACCGCGCGCTCGACGTACTCCTCCTCGTTCCAGGCGGGGAAGAACAGGCTCAAGCTTGGGCGGGCCATGCTCCGCGTATCCCATACCTCTTCCACAGCGCCAAGCATGCGCCGGGGACAAAACAGAGGTATGCCACCCGGCATGGGGGTTCGCTGGACAGCGCTCGTCGTCAGTGACGCGACCTCGTCAGGCGACGCGCTCATCCGTGAGCTCGAAGACGCAGGGGCCAAAGTGCTCACCGCGCGCACGGCCTCCGAGGGTTTTGGTCACCTGATCGACGGGCCCATCGACGTGGCGATCGTCGACCTCGATGTCTCCGCGGAGCTGGCCGCCGAGAGCGGGCTGAGCGTGTTGCATCACTTCCGTTCTGAAGGCGGGCAGACGCCCGTTCTCCTGGTCTCCAACACCGACGACCCCGTGGTGCGTGCGTCGGCGTTCGGCCAGGGCTGTGACGACTACTTCGTCAAGCCGGTGGCCGCGGGCGAAGTGGCCGCGCGAGCCCTGCGGCGCATGGAAGTGCACCAGGCCCTGCGCGCGGCCCAGGCCGAGTCGGAGCGCCTGCACGAACTGGCCGTCACCGACGGGCTGACCCAGGTCGCCAATCACCGTCACTTCCAGGATCGGCTGCGCGAAGAGTTCCGCCGCGCCCAGCGCTACGACGACCCGCTCGCGTTGATCCTGGTCGACCTCGATCACTTCAAGAACGTGAACGACAGCTTCGGCCACCAGGTGGGCGATGCGGTGCTCTTCTCCGTGGCCGCCTGCGTCAAAGCCGCCGTGAGAGAGACCGACTTCGTGGCCCGCTACGGAGGAGAAGAGTTCGCCGTGCTCCTGCCGAAGACCCACCTCGCCGGCGCCTTGACCGTCGCCGAACGTATCACCGCGGAAATGCTGGGGATCAAGGCGGGTCCTTTGGGTCTGAAGGTCACTGCCTCGTTCGGAATCTCCGGCTTCCCGGGGAGGTCAGTAAACACCTCAGAGCAGCTCGTCCGAACGGCGGATGAGGCGCTCTACCGGGCGAAGCGCGAAGGACGTAATAAAATCAGCCTGTTCCAGGCCACGGCCCACGCTTCGGCGAGTTGAGCCCCCTGGGTCGACTTGACCCCGAATACCACTCAGTGGGTTACTCCTGACCCGGTGTGTTCGCGTCCTCAATTCAGAAAATTGACTCAAATCAAGCGGTTGTTCCGACTCATGGGTTGGCCATGCGCTTGCTCAGCAAGCTGACCCGTGGACACGGCAGCCAACCTCAACACTGAGCATTCGACGCCTGGGAAGCTGCTCCTGGTGGACGACGAGGAGAACATCCTTCGGTCGCTCCGCCGGGTGCTGCGTCGCGGCGAGTGGGAGATTGAGACGGCCCCGGACGCCGAGACAGCGCTCAAGCTGTTCGACCGCTTCAAGCCCGGGGTGGTGATCAGCGACTTCCGCATGCCGGGCATGAACGGGGTCGACTTTCTGGCCCGGGTCAAAGACCTGATGCCGCACGCGCAGCGCATCATGCTGACCGGCCAGGCCGACCAGCTGGCCATCGAAGAGGCGATCAACCGCTCCGAGGTGTTCCGCTTCATCAGTAAGCCGTGGAACGACGCGCAGCTGCTGCTGACGGTGAAGAGCGCCTTCGAGCAGCATTACCTGGTCACCGACAACCAGCGGCTGGCTGAGCTGACCCACCAGCAAAACACCGACCTTCGCCAACTCAACGCCGACCTCGAGCAGCGGGTGCAGCAACGCACATTGATGCTCTCGCGGGCCAAGCGGGAGTGGGAGCTCTCGTTCGACACCATCGACAACCCGCTGGTCGTGGTGAGCACCGATGACCTGGTGATCCGGCGGGCGAACCGGGCCTCGGCGAAGGTCTCGAAGCGCGACGTGCTGGAGCTCAACAAAGGGCTCAGGTGCCACGAGTTCCTCTTCAACCGCGACACCCTGTGCCCCGGCTGCCCGGTGAGCCCCACGCTGAAGGCGCCGGAGACCCTCGAGATCGCGCACGGCCCGCGCACCTACGTGGCGAACGTCTACCCGATGGACGACGAGCCCATCGCAGTGTGTCACTACCGCGACGTCACCGATGAACGCGCGCTCACCAAGCGGATGATCGAGAGCGAGAAGATGATCGCCATCGGCAACCTGGCGGGCGGCGTGGCGCACGAGATCAACAACCCGCTGGGCGGCATTCTCGCCTTCTCGCAGTTGATGAAGCGCGATGCGGGCCGCACGCCGCAAGATCTCGAGGCCCTCGATCTGATCGAAGAGAGCGCGATGCGGTGCAAGCGCATCGTGGAGAGCCTGCTCAAGTTCAGCCGCCGCTCGAAGGTGGAGGATCGCCGCGCGTTCGACCTGAGCAAGTGCGTGGAAGACGCGGCCGTGTTGTTCCGCGCGCAGATCAAGAAGCACCCGCGGGCGAAGCTCGAGCTGAAGATGAGCACGAACGCGCTCAACGTCTACGGCGACCCCTCGCAGCTGGGCCAGGTGGTGCTCAACCTGCTGCACAACGGCCTGCAGGCGTTCAAAGACTTCGAAGGCACGCTCACGGTGGAGACAGGGCTGACCAAAGAAGGCGCCAGCTTCTTCCGGGTCACCGACACGGGCTCGGGCATTCCCGAGGAGAACCTGACGCGCATCTTCGAGCCGCACTTCACCACCAAGCCGCCGGGCGAAGGCACGGGGCTGGGGTTGTCCATCGCCTATCGCATCGTCGAAGACCACGGCGGGCACTTCGACGTGAAGTCGACCCTCGACGTCGGCAGCGTCTTCGAAGTCCAGATTCCCGTGCAGCACGGGGGAGGAAATCCATGAGCGCCATTCCGACGCAGCAGACGCGCAAGGCGAAGATCCTGGTCGTCGATGACGACAAGATCGTGCTTCGGGCCGCCACGGAGATCCTGTCGCGCGAGGGCTACCAGGTCGTGGCCATCGACGACGCGGTGGAAGGCCTGGCTGCCTCGAAGGACCCCACCATCGACGTCGCCTGTCTGGACATCAAGATGCCCAACCTCTCGGGCATGGACCTGCTCAAGGCCTTCAAGCAGAGCCGGCCCGACGTCGAGGTGATCATGATGACCGCCTTCGCCACGGTGGAGACGGCCGTCGAAGCGGTGAAGGGCGGGGCATACGACTACCTGACGAAGCCGTTCGAGAACATCGACGTGCTCACGCTCGCGGTGGGCCGTGCGGCCGAGAAGAAGGCGCTGCGCGATCGCACCAAGGTGCTCGAAGAGGCGCTGTCGGCGCGCAACCAGTTCGAGGATCTCGTCGGCCAGTCGGGCCAGATGCGCTCGGTGTTCAAGCTGGTGGAGACGGTCAGCTATTCGACCGCGACGGTCTTGATTCAGGGCGAGAGCGGCACGGGTAAAGAGCTCGTGGCGCGCGCGATTCACTTTCGCAGCCCGCGCAAGGACAAGCCCTTCGTGGCGGTGAACTGCTCGGCGCTGACCGACACCCTGCTCGAGAGCGAGCTCTTCGGTCACATGAAGGGCAGCTTCACCGGCGCCACCACGAACAAGAAGGGTCTGTTCGAAGCGGCCGACGGCGGCACCATCTTCCTCGACGAGATTGGCGACATTCCCGCGGCCACCCAGGTGCGGCTGCTGCGCGTGCTGCAAGAGGGTGAAGTGAAGCGGGTCGGCGCGAACGACACCATGAAGGTCGACGTTCGGGTGATCGCGGCCACCAACGTGGATCTCGCCAAGGCCAAGGAGACCGGGAAGTTCCGTGAGGATTTGTTCTACCGCCTCAACGTGATCACCGTGCAGTTGCCCCCGCTGCGTGACCGGCCGGACGACGTGCCGCTGCTCGCTCAGCACTTCCTGAAGATCTACGCGGCGAAGGTCGGCAAGAAGGTGACTTCGATTTCACCAGGCGCGATGGAGGCGCTCACCACGGCCCGTTGGGTCGGCAACGTGCGCGAGTTGGAGAACTGTCTGGAGCGCGCGGTGGTGTTGTGCGCGACCGAAGCGGTGGAGGTCGAAGATTTGCCCCCGGAGATCCGGAACAACCAGCGCGGGGGCGGGGACATCGAGGTGTTCAGCCTGGCGCACCTGCCGTACGCGCAGGCCAAGAAGCTGGCGATGCGGGCGTTCGAGCGGCGGTACCTGTCGGCGCTGCTGGACCGGTCGAGCAACAACGTGTCGATGGCGGCTCGGGCGGCGGGTGTGGATCGCTCGAACTTCCGGCGGCTGCTCAAGCAGTACGAGGTCGGCGGCCGCACCATGAAGGCCGGCGAGAATGATGACGATGGTGAGGAGTTCGATGAGGCGGCTGGGTAGGTCTCAGCGCCCGTTTCGTTAGCCGTCTTCGCCCGGTTCTTTGGGCGCTCGTTGGGCCCGGATGTCGTCGATGCGTTTGCGGTGACGCTCTTCGAAGCCGTTGGTGCTGGGCTCGTAGAACTTCTCGTTGCGCAGGCCTTCCGGCAGGTAGCTCTCGACCACGAAGTGGCCCTCGAAGTCGTGCGGGTACTGATACCCGCCGCCGTAGCCGAGTGACTTCATCAACTTCGTCGGTGCGTTTCGCAGGTGCATCGGCACCGGCAAGGGCCCGTGCTTCTGAATCGCCTCGCGCGCCTTCGCATAGGTGGTCAGCGCGGTGTTCGATTTGGGGGCCATCGCGAGGTACGTGACGGCCTGCGTGAGCGGCAACGTGCCTTCGGGGAAACCCATCAACTCGACGGCTTGAAGCGCGCTGGTGGCCACCCCGAGCGCCTGAGGGTCGGCGTTGCCCACGTCTTCGCTCGCGAAGATCACCATGCGCCGCACGATGAACCGGGGGTCTTCCCCGGCCTCGATCATTCGGGCGAGCCAGTACACCGCACCATCGGGGTCTGACCCGCGCATCGATTTGATGAAAGCGGAGATGACGTTGTAGTGCTCCTCGCCGCCCTTGTCGTAGAGCAGGGTGCGCTGCTGCACCGCCTCTTCCGCGCCGTGGCGATCGACGTGGGTGCCGCCGTACTTCGCTGCGACCTCGAGCGCGGTGAGTGCCTTGCGCGCGTCACCCGAGGCGATCATCGCCAGAAACGACAACGCGTCGTCATCGATGGTCACCTTGCCATCGAGCCCCCGCGGGTCGGCCACCGCGCGCCTGAGCAGATCACGCAGCTCGTCTTCTTCGAGCCCGCGCAAGGTGAGCACGCGCATGCGGGAGAGCAGCGCCGCGTTCACCTCGAACGAAGGGTTCTCCGTCGTCGCGCCGAGCAGGGTGAGGGTGCCCTTCTCGACGTGCGGCAGCAGGGCGTCTTGTTGGGCCTTGTTGAAGCGGTGAATCTCGTCGACGAACAAGATGCTGCGCTTGCGGTTCATCTTCCACCGCTCTTCCGCTGCAGCCACCGCCTCGCGCAGATCCTTCACGCCGCTGAGCACCGCGGAGACCGCCTCGAAGTGGGCGCCCGTGGCCTTCGCGATGATGCGTGCGAGCGTGGTCTTCCCGGTTCCGGGGGGGCCCCAGAAGATCATCGAGGGCACTTGATCGAGCTCGATCGCCTTGCGCAACAGTCGGCCCGTGCCGGTGAGGTGCTCTTGCCCGACGTACTCCTCCAGCGTGCGGGGCCGCATGCGCTCGGCGAGCGGCGCCCGGGCCTCGGCCTCGACGCTGGCGGCACGATCGAACAGATCCATCACCAGTTCTCTAACAGGCGTGCGCGTTGACTCAGGAATCAATATCGTCCCCACCGGAGGCGTCACCCATGGCCACGAAGAAGGCAGTCATCACCTGTGCGTTGACCGGTGTCTTGACCGATCCCGAGCAGCACCACGTTCCGGTCACTCCGGAGCAGATGGCGAAAGAGGCGCGGCGCGCGCGTGATGCCGGCGCCTCCATCGTGCACGTGCACTTCCGCGATCAGGAGCCGGGCAACGGCCGCATGCCCTCGTGGGATCCGAAGGTCGCCAGCGACATCTGTGACGCCATTCGTGCCGAGGTGCCTGACATTCTCTTGAACCTCTCCACGGGCGTGATGGGCGACGACATCAGCGCGCCGGTGGCCTGTCTCGAGGCGGTGAAGCCCGAGATGGCCGCGCTCAACGCGGGCTCGCTCAACTACCTGAAGCTGAGGTCGAACAACGAGTGGGCCTGGTCGCCGCTGCTGTTCGACAACCAGGTCTCGAAGATCGAAGCCTTCGCCCAGGTGATGAAGGCGAACGGCATCGTCCCCGAGTGCGAGTGCTTCGACACCGGCATCCTGCGCAGCGTGACGATGTTCGCCAAACGAGGAATGGTGCCCAACCCGCCGCACGTCTCGCTGGTGATGGGCGTCGAGTCGGGCATGCCCAACAAACCGCAGTGGCTGCCGTTGCTGCTCGAAGAGATGTTGCCGGGCACGCACTGGCAGGTGATCGGCATCGGCCGTCAGGAGGTCTGGTCGCTGCACCGCCGCTGCGCCGAGCTGGGCGGCGACCTGCGCACGGGCCTCGAAGACACCTTCTACTTGCCCGACGGAACGAAGGCCTCGAGCAACGGCCAGCTGATCGAGGCGATGGCGAAGATCGCGGTGGAGTCGGGCCGGGTGGTGGCCACGCCCGACGAGGCCCGGCAGATCCTGGGGCTGCGAGCGCGCTGATTCTGGGGATTGACCGCGTTATCCCTCCGCCATGGCCTCACCGACCTTTACTGCCTCGCTCGACGAGGGCCGCAAGCGCTTCGAAGCAGGCTCGTTCTTCGCCGCCCACGAGGCGTGGGAGTCGGGCTGGCGGCAGACCCGTGGCTCGGAAAAACGGGTGCTGCAGGTGCTGGTGCTCTGGTCGGCGGCGATTCATCACCACACGCGAGGCAAGGAGCTCGGCGCGAACCGGCTCCTGCTGCGCGCGCTGGAGCGCCTCGGGGAAGTCGGTGACGCCTTCGACGGCATCGACGTCGACGGGCTGCGCGAACGTTTGGTCACCAGCCTCGAACACGCGCAGGGGCCGTGGAGTGACGAGGCCCGGCCGCTGTGGCCCGAGAACGGTTCGCTGACCGCAGGTGAGAGCTTCGATCACGAAGCGCGGTGCCCGTACTGCGGAGAGCCGGTGATGGTGAGCGTGGCCCCGGAAGAGGCCGAAGACGCGCACTACATCGAAGATTGCCCGGTGTGTTGCCGGCCCTGGGAGGTGCAGGTGCACCGTGAAGGCAATCACCTGAGCGTTTCCTTGAGCCGCGACGACGCTCAGTAGGTCTCGAGCGGAGCCGTAGATGCGCCGAGGCGGAGCGACCTGGCAAGATGGACAGTGGGCTTCAGCCGAGCGCCGAAACGCCTCAAGGCTGTCGCGCTCCGTCGAGAAAATGCGGAACTTTCGCGCGGAAATTCGAGCCGGATCAGGTTGAGTTTTGACCCGGTGACTGGTCCAGTCCGCCCACTTCATGGACCCGTTCCTTCAGGCCATCACGAGCTTCCCCACGGTGCCCCTCACCGTGCTCTTGGGTGTCGTGGTGGGGTATTGGATCTTCGCGCTCGTGACGGGCGCCGCCTTCGATGGTGGTGATGCGATGGCCGGCGGCGTGAAGGCCGTCGGGGACGCCACCAGCGGCGCCATCAAGGGTGCAGGCGAAGCGGTCGCGGGTGCGCTCAAGGGCACGGTCGAGGCGGTCGCCGGTGACCACGACGCTGACCTCGGTGATGTGGCCGAAGCGGGGCTGCTGGGCACGCTGGGTCTGGGCAAGGTGCCCATCACCATTACCTTGAGCGTCATCGCGCTCGTCGCGTGGACGGTGAGCACCCTGACCACGCTGATCCTCGAGCCGGCGAACATCCTCTTTCAGTCTGCGCTCCTGCTGATCTCGCTGGTGGGCGGCCTGCTTGGCGCAGCGGTGTTGCTGCGGCCGTTGGGCAAGGCGCTCGATCAGAGCAAGCCCGCGCGTCGCCGTGACTCGCTCGGGCAGATCTGCACCATCACCTCGGGCCGGGTCGATGGCAGCTTCGGCACCGCTCAAGTCGACGACGGTGCGGCGGGCCTCAACGTGCACGTGATCTGCCCGAAGACGAACACCTTGAAGAAGGGCGACCGGGCGATCCTGGTCGACTTCGACAGTTCCAGAGACACCTACGAGATCGAGCCTGTCGACTGGCTCATGCCTCAAGAAATCGAAGCGCTGAACGACCCGGCCCGGGCGGCGCAGATCATCTCTGGTCGGGTCCGACGGCGCTGAGCCGTCGCTCTCACGAATTTCACACCCACAAGGGATCGCACGCACACATGGAATCCACACTCATCGCGATTGGTACCAGCATCGCCATTGCCCTCCTGCTGCTCCTCGCCATCGGCTTCGTGCTGGCGCGTTTCTACAAGCAGGTGGCGCAAGGCCAGGTGTTGATCGTCAACACCATGAAGGCCGAGCCCAAGGTGTCGTTCACCGGCGCCGTGGTGATCCCCATCATCAACCGCTCCGAGGTGATGGACATCTCGCTGAAGACCATCGAGATCCACCGGCACGGCAAGCAGGGCCTCATCTGCGCCGACAACATCCGCGCGGACATCAAGGTCAGCTTCTTCGTGCGCGTGAACAAGACCGTCGAAGACGTGCTCAAGGTGGCCGGCGCCGTCGGCTGCGTGCGCGCCTCTGACCTCGCCACGCTGCAGGAGTTGTTCGAGGCCAAGTTCTCCGAAGGTCTCAAGACCGTCGGCAAGCGGCTCAACTTCGAAGATCTCTACAAGGAGCGCGAAGTCTTCAAGGACCAGATCGTCTCGGTCGTCGGCAAGGACTTGAACGGCTACATGCTGGAAGACGTCGCCATCGACTTCCTCGAGCAGACGCCCATCGAGATGCTCGATCGCGAGAACATCCTCGATGCCCAGGGCATCCGGAAGATCACCGAGCTGACCACCATTCAGAACGTGCTCACCAACGACTTCCGTCAGGACGAGCGGAAGAAGATGACCAAGCAGAACGTCGAGGCCGACGAAGCCGTCTTCGCGCTCGAGCGTCAGCGCGCGGAAGCCGCCGCCAAGCAGAAGCGGGAGATCGACACCATCCAGGCGCGTGAGCAGGCCGAGACCCAGCGCGTGCAGCAGGAAGAGCACCTCAAGGCCGAGCTTTCACGCGTTCGCTCGGAAGAAGAGCTGCAGATCAACGAGCAGAACAAGCAGCGCCAGGTGCAGGTCGCCGAGAAGAACCGCGAGCGCGTGGTGGGCATCGAGACCGAGCGCGTGGCGAAAGATCGTGCGCTCGAGGCCATCTCGCGTGAGCGCGAAGTCGAGCTGATGCGCATCAGCAAGGAGAAGGCGCTGGAGATCGAGCGCAAGGCGATCGCCGACGTCATCTCGACCCGCATCGCGGTCGACAAGAAGGTCGCCACCGAAGAAGAGAGCATCAAGCAGCTGCGCATGGTGGCCGAGTCGCAGCGCAAGAAGGACGCCGCGATCATCGACGCCGAGGCGCTGGCGCAGGGGCTGTCGATCGAGCGCATCAAGGCGGCCGAGGCCTCCGAAGAAGTCGCCAAGCACGAAGCCCGTCAGCGGCTGATCGTCGCCGACGCGCAGCTCGAGACGGCCGACAAGGAAGCGCGCGCGAAGATCCGCATGGCGGAAGGCACGCAAGCCGAGGCGGCGGCAGAAGGTCTGGCCCAGGCGCGCGTACTCGAAGCGACCGCGCTGGCGCAGGAGAAGCAGGGTCTCGCCCAGGCCCGCGTGCGTGAAGCGGATGCCATCGCGACCGAGAAGCAGGGGCAGGCCACCGCCAACGTGCTGCGCCAGAAGATGCTGGCCGAAGCCGAAGGCGATCTGCAGAAGGGTCTGTCTGCCGCCAAGGTGCTCGAGGCGCAGGCCGAAGCCACGCAGAAGCAGGGCGCTGCCGATGGCGAGGCGACCCGCTCGAAGGTGATGGCCGAAGCGCTCGGCATTCAGGAGAAGCTGCTCGCCGAAGCGAAGGGGCTCTCGGAGAAGGCCAAGTCGATGGCTCAGCTCCAGGGCGCGACCAAGGACCACGAAGAGTTCCGCCTGCGCCTCGAGAAGGACAAGCAGATCGAGCTCGAGACGCTGCACGTGCGCAAGGACATCGCGGCCAGCCAGGCGCAGACCATGTCTGCGGCGCTCGCCAACGCGAAGATCAACATCGTGGGCGGCGACGGTCAGTTCTTCGACCAGTTCGTCAAGGCGGTCACGCTCTCGCACAGCGTGGAAGCGACGGCGACCAGCACCGACACCATGAAGACCCTGCTCAAGCCGTACCTCACGGGCGAGCGCGAGCTGCCGCAAGACATCAAGGACGTGCTCTCGAAGCCTGGCATCACCGCTGACGCTCAGAACCTGGCGGCTGCTGCGCTGCTCGCGAAGTTCGCCGGCAAAGAGAAGAAGTAAGTGGCCGATTCAACCTCGATGGCGGGGGGCAGCTACGAGGTCATTCGTGGCCGCCTCCTGACGACCGCCAAGTCTTTGGGCGAGCGCACCAACGCGCTCAACACGCGGCGCCGCAATGAGTTCGGCGGGCAGGAGCTCGCCGTGCTCGCCACTGAGCGGGTGCGCACCGAGCACAACTGCGTGCCGCGCGACATCGTGCCGGTGGGGCAGCACCTGCTCCTCGGGTTCAACGTGTTCATGGGGCTCAAGCAGGATCGCTCGGTGAAGGACGCGTTCTCCTTGCACAAGTTCGCGCGCGGGGCCGACGGCACCTTCGACTTCGGCGAGCTGCCCCGCAGCGAGGGCCACGGCTTCCTGGAAGAGCGCGGCTTCGTGAAGGACTTCGAAGAGCTCTTCCGTTTCTACAAAGACGCGCGGCTCAACCACCTCGAGAAGAACGAGGCGCGGTTGCTGGCCACGTTCAAGACGGGCCACACGCTGCGCGACGTGAAGGTGCTGCGCTTCGGGGTCGATACCTCGGGGCGGCTGACCTACCTCGACAACCGCGGCGACGCCGACGTGGTGATCCCGCCCACGCACGACTTCGAATACACCCGGGCCACGCGCGAGAACTTTGTGCTGGGCCGGCACCCGCACGTGAACATCCTCGATGAGCTGTTCATCGAGACGGTGGGTGGCGATCTCACCATCAAGATCGAGAACAACACCGAGACGGGGCAGGGCATCTACGCCGAGCCCGTTCACGAGGCGATCCAGTCGCTCGATGACGCCGAGTTCTGGTTCGTGCGCATCGGCGCCTTGATCCTCTTGAAGGTCTTGCCGTTCCGCGAGGACGCGTACCGCTACCTCGTCTTCAACACCCGCACCCGCCAGGTCACCCGCGCTGACGCGATTGGTCAGTCGTGCGTCTCGTTGCCCGAAGAGCAGGGCATCATCTTCCCCGGCGGCTTCGTGCTGCAGACGGGCGAAGCGAAGGTCTTCGAGGCCGACGTCGGTGGCCTGGTCTTCCAGCGCAAGGTGGTCAGCCCCAACGGCGAAGACGTGCTCTACGTCTTCTTCGAGCGTGCCCAGGGCAAGTACGTGCTCTTTCCGTACAACCAGGTGCGCAAGGAGATCGCAGCGCCCATCACCTGCCATGGGTATTCGATTTTTCCCGATGGGCAGATGGTGGTCATTCGCACTGCCTCCGACGAGCCCACGCGCGTTCATCCCGTGCAGGTCTGGCAGACGCCGTTCGTCTCGGCCGAGTTCGCGGCGAACGCGCCGACACCTCAAGGTGCGCTGGGAAAGTTGGGGAACGCCGAGCTGGTGCGCGGGATCTCAGAGGTGCTCACGCTGCAGCGGCTGGCCGAAGCGCAGCAGGTGACCCGCCGCAGCTATGAAGCGCTGATCTCGGCCTGCACGCGGGTGAGCGACCAGTTTCACTGGTTGGGTCACGCCGAAGTCGCGCTGCTGCCGATCATCGGTGAGCTCAAGAAGAACGCCGAGCTGATCGTCGATGAGTTCGAGAAGGTGCTGGCGATGCAGCGCCGCGCGGCCGAAGCGCTCGGTCAGGCCACCACGACGCAGCAGACGCTGCTCTCGAAGGTCACCACCGACGACCTCTCCACCACCGACGCATTCATGGACACGCTGGCCGAGCTGCGCAAACAGCTCGGTCACCTGATCACGGTGCGCGAGGTTCGGTACATCGAGCTGCCGAAGATCGAGGCGATGGAAAACGAAGTGCGCCAGGCCTTCGAGGACGTCTCGAAGCGGTGCGTCGAGTTCCTGCTCACTCCGAAGGCCTTCGAGCCGCTGCACGCGGGTGTTCAGAGCGTGGCGGTGCAGACCGACAAGGTCGCCAAGACCGTCGAGCTCGCGCCCCTGGTCACCGAAGTGGAGCGGCTGAGCGCGGGTCTCTCGTTGCTGGGCGAAGTGGTGGGTGGTCTCAATGCGGGCGATCCCACGCAGAAGGCGAAGATCCTCGAAGACATCTCCGAGGTGTTCTCGAAGCTGAACCGCGCGCGCGCCACGGTGCAGGCCAAGAAGAAGGAGCTCACCGGCTCTGAGAAACGTGGCGAGTTCGCCAGCCAGTTCAAGCTGTTCGCGCAGAGCATCGACAGCGCCTTGTCGCTGGTGGACAGCCCGGAGAAGTGTGACGAGCAGCTCACCAAGCTCACCTTGCAGCTCGAGGAGATGGAGGGCCGGTTCTCGGACTTCGATGAGTTCGCCGCCGAGCTGACCACTCGCCGTGAAGAGCTGCTGGAGGCCTTCGGGCGTCGCAAGCAGGTGCTGGTCGACGAGCGGAACCGCCGCGCGCAGAACCTGTTCGACGCGGCCGATCGCATT
>JAUYRZ010000099.1 GCA_030695565.1 Archangium sp. | reverse complement strand
GCGGGCCGGAAGCTCACGCGAACGATCGGTGCAGTGAAGGATTAGCTTCACGAACTCCAGCAGCTCCTCCCGCGAGGGGGAGAGGGCAGTCGCCGTCTACTTGCCGATCCACCAGATCGCCTGAGGCACGAAGCTCAACAGAAGAGCGCCCCCAGCCACCAGGGTGAGCTTGAGCGCGAACAGATCCTCGAGATTGCCGACCACGATGTCCTCGAGCTTCGCCACGCCGAGCTTCTCGAGTTCCCCCGCCGCCGCTGCACCGTTCTCAGCGCGCGCCACGTGGGTGACGAGGGTGAGCGCGAGGACCCGCCGAGAACGCATGGTCACCCAGTGCGCGAGTCGATCCACGACGGACTCCTGCTTCTGACCGGGTTCCCCCGCGAACGTGCGGCTGAGCTGGGCCTGCACTTCGGCCGCGAGTTGCTGCGGATTCGCGCCGCTCGACTTCTGCACCGCCACCACGATTGCGGGCTTCACCTGCGCGTACAGGTACGCCACGAGCTTCTTCTCCTGCAGCTGACCCGCGAGCGCCGCGAGCAGGCCGCGCACGCCGCCGAGGAACACCCCGGCCACCGCGAGCACGAGCGGCGTGACGAAGAGCGAGGCCGAGAGCCACGCTGGAATGTCCGGGTTTCCCCGCCACATCATCGCGGAGGCGAACGAGAGCAACGCTCCCAACACGCCCATGATGAAGAAGCCGGTGAACGCGCCGCCGAGCCCGCCCAGCGCGATGCGCGGCACCGCCGAGAGGAACACCCGGCTGCCTTGCGCTGCGAGTGCCGCGAGCTTCTCGGTGTTCATCGGAGCAACCCGTCGATCTCTGCTTCACTCGGAGGCGGCGGCTCGTCACCGCGCTTCTTTCTGAAGGCGAGGAAGACGCCGCCGAGGAGGCTGACGATCACCAGCCCGACGAACATCAGCGCATGATGAAGGGTGGCCCGCTCAGCGCGCCTGCGCCGCTCGGCGATGAAGTGGCCGACGAGGGCCACCAACGCGATCGACACCGCGAGGAAGAAGAGGAACGAACCGCTCTCCCGGTTGGCGGTGATCGCGCTCAGCGCGAGCCACGCTGCGGTGAACCAGAGCACCACGCGCCCGACACGGAAGCGGGCGAGCTGCACCACGCCTTCGCCGACCTTCACGATGACCTGCGCACCGCCGTCACTCATGGCCTGACTATCGCTGAGGCGTAGTGGGCTCGACCACCACGCCGACGCGCTGCAACCGCGCGGCGTAGCCGGGCTCGAGCACGGCGAACCAGTGGTGCTGTTGATCGAACAACATCGCCACCCGGCGCGAGGAGTGCGACGCGTTGAGCGCGCCGTTCACGATGCCCAGCAAGGGCTCGACGCTGGAGAGCTCGACCTGCGCGGGCACGGTGGCGCGGAAGGTGTGCTTCTCGAAGGTGACGCTGTGCGACTGCTGCTGACCGTCGTTCGAGTGCGCGGGCACGAAGCGCGCGGTGTCGGGGGCGGCCAGCTCGAGCACCGCCTTGATGAAGCTGGAGAGGTCAGCGAACGCGGCAGGGTCGAAACGCACGCGCTGCGAGGACGGCACGATGCGCGCGAGTGAGGCGATCACGCGCTGGCGGTTGTGGGTCTCCTGATGCGGCTTCACCGCGGAGGCCATCGTGGGCAGCTTGCGCGTCGACATCACGACCAGCACCCCGATGACGACGACGCCGGCAACCGCCAGCGCCACTGAGAGCATGGTCATGGCGTCCCCCATGAGCCAGATCCGGCCCAGAGGCCAGCAGCTTCACATCAATCGGACAGGTGCTAGACGGACCCTCATGATCAGGTCAGCGACCGTGCTTGGAGTGATCGCCGTCATCGGCTTCTCGGGCTGTGAGCCCAGCTTCGTCGACGTGACGTTCGATGGTGTGCCGAAGTGTGACGGCAGCCGGCTCAGCTCGGAGATCATGTTGAAGCTCGAGGGGCCGAGCGTTTCCTTGTTTCAGCGGATCAAGGGCGATGGCGCGCCGGTCACCACCAAGCTGGTCGCCGGCAAGCTGTACAAGTTGAAGGCGTACAAGTGCGAGAGTGAGCCGTGCGAGACCGAGAAGAACCTGTTCCACGGTTCTGACGTCAACGCGCCCGAAGGGAAGACCGGCCGCGTGACGCTGAGTTTGCCCGGTGCACCGGAGTGCGTGTCGCTCGCGCCGCCGCCCGCGCCGCCCGCTCGGGATGAGGACGCTGGCATCTGAACTACTGCTCCTGGACGTACCCGATGATCGCCTGCGGAGCGGTCGATGTGCCGCCGAAGTAGAACCCCGCCGCCCACTTGAGCGCGCTGGTCGAGCTGCTCGCGCACCGGCGCGGATGTTCTTCCCTCACGTCGATCACCCGCCCGCGGATCGTCCCCGAGAGGTGGAAGAGGTACTTCGAGTTACCCGCGCCTCCGATGGCGAGCTCGAAGCGCAGCGGCTCTTCAGCCATCAAGTCAGCCTCATCGAGCGTCACCACGCCCTGCGCCGGATACAGATGGGTGCCCGCGTTGTTCGCGTAGTGCGCGAGCTCGAGCACGCGCGGGTTGGTGTCGAGCCGCCACCGCCAGGCGAACATGAAGCCGTCCTGCGCGAGGTCGACCTGCCCGCAGTCAGACAGCCCGGGCAGCTTGTTCCAATCGAGTTGATCACCCGGCTGCGCGGGGTTGGTGATCTCGTACATCGCCGACGGCGTGAAGATGAAGTCGTAGGTGCGCCCGGTCGCGAAGGAGATGCCCGCGAGCGGACTGCGCGAGGCCCCGTTCGGTGCGACCGTCGCCGAGTGGCCACCGAGTGGAATCGTGTAGCGCGCCCACCCGAAGTGCGGCGGCAGCATGCCTGCGTCCGGAGTTCCCGAATCCGGAATCCCTGCATCAACCCCCGCGTCGAGGCCGGCATCGACTCCAGCGTCCTCGCCCGCGTCGAGGCCCGCATCCACCACCGAGCCTGCGTCGGGAACTTCGACCAGACCTGCGTCTTCGGGAGCAGACGCCGCTGGCCCACAAGCCGTGAGAACACCCGCGATGACGATTGGCAGCACCCGCATGACGTGCTTCTCGCAGCCCTCCGCCCCACAGAACACGGCCGAGCGAAAACGATGCTCACCGAAATGGATGCGGGCTCACGACAACAACGAGCGCACCGCGGTCAGCAGGTCCTGCGTGCTGAAGGGTTTGGCCAATCGCGCGGTGTGCGGCTCCGACTGAATGGTCGACAACAAGGCTTCTGGCGCGAAGCCCGAGCAGAACAACACCGGCAACCCGGGGATCATCTGGCGCGCGGTGCGGAAGGTGTCGACCGCCGACGACCCGGGCATCACGAGATCCAGAATCATCAACGCCGGCTTCACCGTGGAGAGCGTCTCGAGCGCCTCCGCCCCGCTGCGCGCTTCCACCACCCGATAGCCGAGCCGCTCGAGCAGCGGCACCAGCGCCTGCCTCACCAACAGCTCGTCATCGACGATGAGCAGCAGCTCTCCACCTTTCGGCTTCACCACGTCGCTCCCGGCCGGGCGCGTCTCGATCACGCCCGCGATCAGCGGCAGCCGCAGTTGAAAGGTCGTGCCCTGGCCGGGCCTGCTCAGAACGCTGATCTCCCCGTCGTGCGCGCGCACCGCGGCGTCGACGGTGGCCAGGCCCAGGCCCGTGCCGCGGCCGCGTTCCTTCGTGGTGAAGAAGGGATCGAAGATGTGGCTGAGCACCTCGGGCCCCATGCCCACGCCGGTGGGACATAACCCGGGTGCCCTTCAACTTCCTGAACGGCCGGTCAGAAATGACTTCAGCGCTTGATGGCGCTGATCAACCGCGGGCTCTGATTCGAGAGGTGCGAGGAGGAAAGGCCCATCGAATCGAGCAGGGTGGCGTGCACGTCGGCCGGGCGAATCACCGCCCCGCCGGTCGCGTCGAGGGCGCCCGTCGCGAAGTTCCACTTCTGCGTGGTCATGCCGGTATTCGAGGAAGCACCGAACACGGTGTTGCCCTTGATGCCCGGCCCCGCCACCAGGCAGCTCGAGGTGAGGTGGTGATCGCGGCCTTCACGCGTGTTGATCATCGGCGTGCGGCTGAACTCGCTGAACACCATCATCGAGGTGCACTGCCAGAAGGTCTTCGTGGTGCCCGGCACCTGCTTGCTCTTGAGGTAGGCCACCAGGCGGCCCAGCGCGTCCCAGCCGTCGCGCTGGCTGACGGCCTGCTGGCCGAACAGGTCGAAGTGATCGTCGAGGCCGTTGGCCAACGAGACCGAGATGACGTTCGACACGCCGTTGACCATCGCCTGGCCCGCGATCGCCGCGCGCGCTCGCATGCCGGTGAGGTCGGCCGAGGTGTTCAAGTTGAACGCCGAGTAGAGCTCGGTGAGCGCCGCCGGCGTGGGCAGCTTGAAGTCGAACAACGAGGCCTTCGCCGGCTGGGCCAACTGGCGAGACAGCTGCCGGCTGTCTTTGAACGCCTCGACGATGCCGCTCGCGTCGTAGCCGTGCTGCTCGCAGGTGTCGTCGGTGTCTTCGAACCGCCGCACGGCCGTCTCACTCGCCGCGGGGAGCACCGCGCCCGCTTGCGGCTGCATCACCGTGAGCAGGTCGCGGTAGTTGCCCACGCGCACGGCCGAGGCCGCGGGTGAGAGCCCTTCGTTGTACGACTCGGTGCCGATGGAGATGTTGGGGATGTCGCCCGGCGTGCCGGTCTGCGCGCTCACCACCGTGTTGATGGAGCTGCCCGACGCCGCCAGGCCGCGCGGGAACTTGCCGGTGAGCAGGTAGCGCCGGCCGACCTCGTGGGTCAGCGTGTCCATGTTCATGCCGCGGATGACGCAGAGGTCAGCCGAGTGCGCGAGCATGGTGTCGGGCACCGCAGGCCCGAAGGTGAGGTTGCCGCGCGTCTGCACGCCGGTGCCGCCCGTCGCGGTCATCACCGTGTCGACGAAGGGCGTCTCGGCTGCGGTCTGCGCGTACGCCGGTTCGATGCCCGAGGTGGGCCGGGCGCCACCGACGCGCTGGTACTGCGGCAGCGTGGCGTTGCGCGGGTCGAGCGAGAGCAGCTGATCCCAGCCGCCTTCGAAGTAGACCATCAGCATGAACTTCGGGTCTGCCGTCTGCGCGAACGCTCCGCCCAGGGGCGTGCTCCGGAGCAGAAAGCCACCCGTCGCCAGACCCATCACCTCGAGGAAACCGCGTCGTGTCGTGAAGCTCATGGGGCGTTCCTTCGCAACTTCAGTAGAGGTGGTACTCGGGAGCCGTGAGCAGGGCGACGCAGACCGCGCGCCACCCTTCTTTCACGTGCGCCTGGGTGGGCGTGCCGGTGCCTGCCGCGCCGCGCACCGCGTCGGCGAAGACGGTGCGAAGGCCCGCGATGCTGGTGGTGTCGGTCGCGTTCACCTTCACGCCGTGGAAGCGCAGCTTCAGGTAGCGCAGGTTCGAGTCGATGCCGGTCGCGTTGGTGGTGACGGTGTCGGTGAGCGACGCAAAGCGCATCAACACGCGTGAGCTCTGAGCCAGCGCCGCGTCGGCGTTCGCCGCGCGGGTGCACCCGTCGCGCGCCGCGTCGCCCATGAACTTCTGGTACAGCGTCGAGGCCTCGAGGTTCTCGTCGACCACCGCGATGTAGTCGGGCTCACCCAGCGTGGCGCTGCGAGCGTTGAAGCCCGGCGTGCTGCCCACCATCCAGGTGTTGCCGCCCAGCACCACGGGGAGCGACTGCGCCAGCTGCCGCACGGTGAGGCGCTGAATGTCGGCTGACTTCGGGCCGGTCACCACGGCTCCACCACCGCCGCTGCCGCCCGTGGCCGAACCGCCGCCCGTCGCGCTGCCACCACCCGTCCCATTGCCGCCACCGGTCGCCGTACCACCGCCGGTCGCCACCGCGCCGCCGCCGCTGCCGCCACCGACGCCGGTGATGGGCGGGTGATCGAGCGGCAACACGGGCCCTTCATCCTGCACCTCGAGCGACGGGCCCGTCGGCGTGACCGGGGGCAACTCTTCCGTGCAAGCGACGAACGCGCAGCACAGCGCAACAGTGGTGGCTCTCATCGGACCCTCCGGTACCCGGGCTGCGAGACGATCTGTTCGACGAGCCACGGCAGCCGATACCCGTTGCTCTGGAATTGAGTGGTGAGCGTCTGCAGCGTCGCGGCCTCGTCGGGGTCCGTTCCGATGAGCCGCATGTCGCGCTTCATGAAGTACGACCAGGTGCGCTTGACCGCGCAGCGGGCGAAGGTGCCGTCGGCGATGATGGCGTTGGCCCGGCCTTTGGGTCCCGCGGCGAGGGCCGTGGTGATCTCCGGGTGCGCGGCGTTGGCGTACTGCCAGGGAATGAGCGCGCCCGCGTTATCGGCCGAATCTTCCGTGATGTAGAAGCGCTTGCAGAACGCGCTGTTCGAGTTGACGCAGCTGGCCTTGGTGCGCGGGAACATCACCAGGTCGGTCATCAACGTGGTGCCCGCTTCCGAGAAGGGGCCGAAGCCCGCGGCCAGCGGCTCCAGCTGGCGGTGGCAGTAGCGGCAGGTGCAGCGCTGCGTGAGGTCGTCGCTGCTGTCGCTGCAACCCTGTGCGGGCGTCTCCAGTTGGCTGGGCGGCACGAAGCTCTCGCACTCGAAGTCGATGCGGGCGCGGTTGGCGCGGCCGCGGTTGGTCTGGAAACGCAGCAGGTACGCCGCCGAGGTGAGCACGCCGGCGTGCAGCGCGCTGCCGCGGTCGACCTGGCGCCAGGTGGTGTCGGCGAAGTCGTCGCCCGTGAGCGGCTCGTTCGGATCGGGCAACGAGACGATGCGCGCGTAGGTGAGGTGGGGCGCGAGGTTCTTCTTCCAGAACACCAGCGGGCCATTGACCGGCGCGGTGCGCGAGGTGACCAGGTCGGTGTACGGCTGGCCGCCGGTGGTGACGCGATCCACCATGAGGTTGAGCTGCTCACGCATCGCGTTCTCGATGACGGTGCGCACGTTGGCCGTGGGGCCGTAGCAGTACTTGAGGTCGGGGCCGCAGCCGCACTCCACCCGCGCGTCAGACTCGATGGAGTTGCACTCGATCACCTTGCCGCTCACGGTGACCCGCTCGGTCTCCATGGCGTCGAAGGCGCAGACCTTGATCGGCGTGGTCGACCAGTACGGCGTCACCATGCGCCAACCCTCCTGCTTCACCGTCACCCCGGCCACCACGCTGGTGCGGATGCCGGCAGTGGCAGGCACGAAGCCGGTGGTGAACTGGGTCTGCTCGAAGTCGCCACACTGCGCGCCGATCGCGGTGTTCACGTCGGAGGCCCCCCGAAACAGGCGGCGCTTTCCAGTCGACGCGATGGTCCAGGCGGCGGGGGTGGCGAGCAGGGTGAGCTGCGCGTTGGTGCCGGCGAGCGCGACGTTGCTCACGTTCGGCCAGAAGAGCTCTTCGTGGTAGCGGCGCATCGCGATGCGGAAGTCGTCGCTGGTGAGCCAGCTCTGCACGGTCGCAGGCGTCACGGTCGTCTGCGTGTCGAGCGCGGCGTACTCTTCGTAGGTGGGCACCTTGCCCCGGAGATCCAGGCTGAGACGGCGCAGCAGCTGGTACTTGTCGATGTCGCGCGGGAGATCGCACGTGGGGCTCACCTGGGCGAGCACGAAGCCCGGCAGCGTGAGCACGGCGAGCAGGAGACTCTTCGTCATGGCAGCAGCCCTCCTTCGACCCAACGCACGACGACGTCGTACTGGGCGGGTGTCAGCACTTCTCTGTTGGCCGGCGGCATCGGCGCCACCGTGTCGGTGATGCGGTTGAGGCTCTGCACGGCCCAGTTCCTGGCGACCGCGTAGTTTTCGAGGTTGAGCTGAGGCGCGTAGTTGGCGCCCGTCGCGTGGCAGCTGCGGCAGTGCGCGGTCATGAAGGGCTTCACGTCGGCCGCGAACGAAGGCGGGGGCACCACGACCGAGGTCGACAGGCGCACCAACGAAGCGCCATCGAGGAACCACACGTCGCCGTTCACGTCTTTGGTGAGCGCGTCGGGCCAGGCCTGGGTGACGTCGGCGAGCACCACGATGACCGCGCCCAGCTGCAGCACCTGCGAGGTGGTGGTGACCAGGGTGAGCTCGCCCACCACTTCGATGTCGACGATGGCCTGGCCCACGTCGGTGGCGCTCAACGTGTGGCGGCTGACTGAGCCGTCGGTCGCGACCTCCAGCAGGCCTTCCGAGGTGCCGATGAGCGCGACGTCGCCGCGGTGATCGATCGCGGTGACCGTGCCCACGCCGCGGGCCAGGGTCTTCACCGTTCTGGCTTCGAGGTCGACGGCGTAGAGCGAAGCGCCCTTCACCAGCAACGCGGCGGTGCTGGAGCGGCCGATGATCGCCTGCACGGCGCCGGTCTCCGAGGCGTCGTTGATTCGCACCGTTTCGCGGTGGCCATCGAGCACGCGGGTGGCGTCGGTCGAAGTGGTCACCCACAAGGCGGCGCCCACCACGTCGACGAAGCGCAACGAGCTCATCGCGAAGTCGTCGGACACCGGCGCGCGCAGCAGACGGCCGGGTGCGTCGTGAAAGAAGCCGCCGGTCGCCGCGACCATCACGCCCGCGCCGCGCCGCGAGAGCGCCTTCACCACGCCGGGCTCGATGGCCACCTCGAGGGTGGAGAAGTCGTCGCCGCTGCGCTGCCGCACCAACGCGCCATCGAGCACCGTCACTTCGCCGTCCTGGAGCCAGAGCGCCGAGGGGCTGCTCCACTCACCGGGGGTGGTGCGGTGGGGTCGCGGGCGATCGACCGGCGCGTTCATCACCACGCCCATCGCCGGGATCTCTGCCGGCGGCGGCGTCACCTGGATCGCACCCGTGCAGGCGGCGAGCAGCACAGAAGAGAAGAGGAGAGAGCGCATGACCTGCGCACCCTTTCGCAAGCCTTGCGCCACCCCGAGAGTTGCGTCAATTCAACGGCTTGAGGTGCCTGACCAGGGCCCGCGACGGCGATCTGGAGTGTGTGAGCCCGCGACAGTGTCCTCTGCCAGAGGACAGGTGATTCTCGGGACTTGCCTCACCTACCGGGCCCAAGGCATGAGGTCTTCATGCTCCTCTCCGTGGCTGCGGCGCTCGCGCTGGCGGCCCAGCCCTCCAGCCCGTGGTTGGACGAAGCGAGGGTGCTCGTGGAGCAGCTTCGTTTTGCCGACGCCATCGGACGGTTGGAGGTGGCGCGGCAGGTGCGCAGCCTGGAGCCCGACGAGCTGCGCCAGGTGCTCGAGCTGCTCGCGTATTGCCAGGTGGCAGAGGGCCGGCGTGATGCGGCTGAAGCGACGTACACCACGATGCTCCAGGCTGAGCCGTGGATGCAGCTCAAGTCTTCGCCCAAGGTGATGGAGGCCTTCGAGGCCGCGAAGACGCGGTTGTTCCCGGCGGACTACGTGCGGCTCGAACAGAAGGCGGCGCCTTCGGGTTTCGCCGCGTTCACGTTGATCGATCCGTGGAATCAGGTGCGCGCGGTCACCTTGTTCGAGCGGCGTGACGCGGGTGAGTGGACGGAGACGGCGCTCACGGAAGAAGCGGGTCACGCGTATCGCTTTCCGTTGAGCGTGACCGGCGAGGAGCAGCTCGAGTGGTACGTCGAGGCGCACACCGAGACCACCATCGCGGCACACGTGGCCTCGCGCGAGAATCCGCTGGTGCTCAAGAGCGCGCGGCAGGAACCGATCGCCGTCATCGCGCCGCCGTTGCCCAAGGTGATGCCTGCGTCGCGGGTGGCGGGGATCGTGGTGCTCGGGTTGGGCGTGGTGATCGGTGCGGTGGCGACGGGGCTCGCCGTGGGCGGCACCAACTTGCGGCAGGCGGCGCGCGATCCTTCGCGGGCGCCCGGTGATTTCGCAGACACCGCGCGAATTGCCGAGAGTGAAGGGCAGAGGCAGCAGACCTGGGCGATGGGGCTCTTCATCGGTGCGGGCGCGGGCGTGGCGACCGGCGTGGTGCTGGTGTGGTGAGCTCACCGGTCTCCCCGAGCCCAGTCGAGGGGTCACTTGCCGCCCGAAGCAGAGGTGGCATCTCGACTGCGCTCGATGCGAACGGTGGGAGGAAATCGCCGGTGACCCTGCTCGGGAGCATCGGTTTGTGTCTCCTCGTCAGTGCCTGCGAACTCGCGCCACTCGACGTGAACGGACTTCGCTGCACCGACGATCGCGCCTGCGGCGACGGCTTCACCTGCTTCGAAGAGCGCTGCTACCGCGATGGTGAGGTCCCCGAAGAAGACGCGGGTGTCGAAGACGCCGGTTTCGACGCAGGACCTGTCGACTCGGGAACACCCGACGCCGGAATTCCACGCGGCGTGAACCTGCTGAGCAACCCCGGCTTCGAGCAGCTCACCTCCGACGGCGGCGTCTCCTCCTGGCGCGCGAGCACGGGCCGATTGCTCCCCGCAGACGGAGGCCACGGCGGCGTGCGTTCTGCGCGTCTTCAGTCCACCGGCTTCCAACAGACGATGGTGCTCATCCCCCTCAACGACGAGCTGGGCCCCGAGCTCGGCATGCTCTTCTGCGCCTCACTCTGGGTGCGCTCGGATGCTGATGCGGGCGTCGATGTCACGCTCGCCATTCGCGATCGTTTCTTCGACGGCGGCGTCTCGACCAGCTCGGGCACGCGCGCCACCATCCGCACCAACTGGGTTCAACTCAAAGAAGAGTTCGCCACCATCGGCCAGAGCACCCTGCAACTTCGCCTCACCACCAACTCGCGCTTCGATGGGGGTGACGGCCTGTATGTGGATGACGGCTGGCTCTCACGGGCAGAGACCAGCGGGTGTCCCTGAGCTGACATGGAGTACCCTTCGCGCCTGTGGAGCGCGGCTACGAGCTGATCAGGAAGATCGCCGGCGGAGGCATGGGCGAGGTGTTCGTCGCCCGTCGCACCGGAGCCGGTGACTTCGAGAAGCGCGTCGCGCTCAAGCTGCTGCTCCCGCACCTGGCGAGCTCACCCAGGCTGGTGCAGGACTTTCATGCCGAGGCGCGCCTGGCTGCGCGAATGCACCACCCGAACATCGTGGAGATCTTCGATGTCGGTGAGGCCGATGGCCGCCCGTTCATCGCGATGCAGTTGGTGGATGGCGTCACGCTCAGCCGGTTGATGCGCGAGGTGCACAAGCGGGGCGATCGGTTGCCGCTTCATCTCGCGCGGTTGATCGGTACCGGGCTGTGCGAGGCGCTCACGTATGCGCATGCGCTGACCGATGGTCAGGGCAAACCGCTGCGCGTGGTGCACCGCGATGTGACGCCGGGCAACGTGCTGGTCTCCCGCAATGGAGCGGTGCTGCTCACCGACTTCGGCATCGCGCGCGTGCGTGACGGCTCGTTGACGGATCCCGGCGTGCTGCGCGGCAAGGCGGCGTATCTGGCTCCGGAGCAGGTGCTCAACGACGCTCCGACCGATGCGCGGGCCGACATCTATTCGGCGGCGCTCACGTTGTTCGAGGCGATCACCGGCACGCATCCGTTCAAGCGAGAGTCGATGAACGACGCACTGGTGGCGGTGATCAAGGGTGAGGTGCCCCGCGTCGAGACGTTGCGCTCCGACATCACGCCGGGGTTTGCGGCGGGTCTTCATCGAGGGCTGGCGCGGAAACCGGAAGATCGCTTCGCGGTGGCGAAGGAGCTGCGCGAGGCGTTGGCGGATGGTCCGGTCGCGACGGCTCCCGAGCTGGCGGAGTACGTGATGCGGTATTGCGCGGATTCGCTCGAGCAGCCGCTTCAGCCCGAAGAGCCGACGGGGCAGGGCACGCGGTCGGTGGTGATGGTCACTCCGACGCAGCTTCAGCTTCCGGCGGAGATCGGGGTGCCGGCCGCGCAGCGTCGCAGTCCGGTGGTGTTCGGCGTGCCGGTGCTCGTGTTGCTTCTCGGCGTCGGTGGGTGGTTTGCCCTGCGGGCTCCGGAGCCGGTGGTGGTCGCTCCTGAAGTGAAGGTGCCGGAGGTGATCGCGGCGGTGGAGGTGGAGGCGCCGCCCGCGCCTGAGCCCGAGCCGGTGGTTCGTGCGATTGCGACTCCGACTCCGTCTCCGCCTCCGCCGAAGCGAGTGGTGAAGCGGGTTCCGGCGCCGCCTTCAGCGATGCGCGTCGGGTATCTGACTGCCGACGCTTCGCCGTGGGCCGAGGTGTTGTTGTCGGGCCGCGTGATCGATCGCACGCCGTTCGTTCGGTATCCGCTGCCGGCGGGGAAACACACGCTCGTGTTTCGCGGGCCAGGTGGTGCCGTGCAGGAACGCGCGGTGTCCGTTTCGGCGGGGAAGATCACCGCGGTGCGCGTGGATTTCTGACGTGCCGAGCCCGAGCTAAGTCGCGCTTCGTAAACTTTGTCCCTGAGGGTCGGCCCTGCTCAGGGGGACGCGGAGCTTCTTTGTTGCAGCCCCGATTCTCAAATGAGCTGGCCTTTGGCGCGTGGGTCGCGTGCACGCGCTCCACTCAGCGTTGAGCAGGTCCGCGGGGGCTGACTCCAACCACCCGCCTCCATTTCAGGCGAGTAGGTCTTCGGCCCACTGAGCACTGCTGTGAACACCCAACTGACTTCAGCTGGCACTTCCTCAGTCCACTTTCGGTCCGCAACCCCTTGAATCTCCGTTGGATTCAGGCGGCTTTTGCGTTGCATCATCGGCCGAGAATGCGGACCGTCTCCTCCATTCTCCTGCTGGCCCTGCTGACTGCCTGCGAGGGAAGCATTCTCGGTGACCACCCCGAGCTGCCTCTGCAGACCGAGCTTCCAGTCACCCCGCTGATGCCTCCGGTGGAGCCCGTCGAAGTGTTGCCCGACTTCGTGCCGGCCCGTCTGCGGCCGCGGCTCCTGTTGGCCGCGCAGTACAAGAACGCGGTCACGGATCTCCTCGGTGATGCCGCCGCCGCCGCGGTCACGGCGCCCCGTGATGTGCCGGTGAACGGACTGACTGCCATCGGCGCCACGCAGCTCGCCATCTCCTCGTCAGTCGTCGAAGCGTACGAAGTGAACTCGTACCTCGCCGCTCAGGCCGCGTTGACCGCGCGCCGTTCAGCGTTGATCACCTGCGTGCCGTCTTCGCCCACCGATGCCACGTGCATGCGGCAGCTCGCGCAGCGTTTCGTTCCGCGCGCGTTTCGTCGTCCGGCCACCGAAGTCGAGCTCACCCGCTGGACCCAGCTCGGCGTCACCGTGGCCACCGCCTACGCCGAGTTCGATCGCGGCGTGGAGTTCATGCTCGCAGGCCTGCTCCAGTCGCCCGCCTTCCTCTATCTCGACGAGGTCGGTTCGCCTGACGCTGCCGACGCCGCGCGCCGCAACTTGACGCCGTGGGAGCTGGCCAGCCGCCTCTCCTTCTTTCTCACCAACGCGCCGCCCGACGACCAGCTGCTCGCCGCCGCGGCCAACGGCGCGCTCGCTGATGAAGCGGGCGTGCGTGTGCAGGCGCAGCGCCTGCTGCAGAAGCCCGAAGCCCGCCGCGCGATGACGCAGCTGTTCGATGAGATCCTCGATCTCTCTCACCTCGATGGCCTCGCGAAAGACGCGCAGACCTTCCCCGGGTTCCAGTCCGTACTTGGCGCGTCGATGCGCGAAGAGACGCAGCGCACGCTGCTCGATCTCAGCTTCGATCGCCCGACCGACTTCCGGCAGATCTTCACCGGCCGCACCACCTTCGTCGACGCCGCGCTCGCGCAGCACTACGGCATGGCGCCGGTGACCGGTTGGACCACCGTGCAGCTGCCTGCCGAACGCGCCGGCATCTTCACGCAGGCGAGCTTCCTCTCGCTTCAAGCGCACCCGTCGGCGAACTCGCCCACCCATCGCGGGCGCTTCATTCGCGAGCGCCTGCTCTGCTCCACCATTCCCGCGCCGCCGCCTGAAGTGAGCACCACCTTGCCGGCGACTCCGCCCAACATGCCGCGCACCCTGCGTCAGCGCGTCGAGCTCCACATGCAAGACGCCTCGTGCAGCGGCTGTCACCAGATGATGGATCCCATCGGCTTCGCCTTCGAAGGCTTCGACGCCATCGGCCGCAAGCAGGTGCTCGACAACGGGTTGCCCATCAACTCTGCCGGCAAGCTCGATGATCGCGGCAGGTTCGATGACGCGGCCGGGCTGATGAACGTGCTGCACGAAGATCCGCGGGTGATGTCGTGCCTGACGCGCGTGGTGTTCCGCCAGGGCGTCGGCCACGTCGACCTGAGGAGCGAAGCGCGCCCGCTGCGCGCTGCTGAAGAAGCGTTCATCGCGTCGGGCTATCGTTACCAGTCACTGCTCGAGGCGCTGGTCGCCTCCGAGGCGTTCCGCACTGGCATCCTGGAGAATCCATGACCTTCCGTCTGTCTCGCCGCCACGTCCTTCGAGGCGTGGGCGCCGCGCTCGCGCTCCCTTCGCTCCAGGTGATGCTCGACGGCTCGGGCCTCGCGTTCGCCGACGGTACGCCGCTGCCCCGCCGCTTCATCACCTGGTTCTTCGGCAACGGCGTCATCCGCAGCAAGTGGAAGCCCGCGCAGGTCGGCAACACGTACACGGTCAGCGAGCAGCTCGCGCCGCTGCTCGCCGTGCGTGACTACGTCTCGGTGATCTCCGGCTTCAACGTGAAGACCCCCAACCTGCGCGGTCACCACAACGGAGCGGCCGCGCTGCTCTCGGGCGCGCCGATGATCCCGCTCGATCCCGGCGGGGCTGGGTACAACTCGAAGTTCGGCATGAAGTCGATCGACCAGGTCGCCGCCGACGCGATCGCCGGCACCACCACCTTCAAGTCGCTGCAGCTGGCCGTCTCCAAGCGCTACACCCGGGGAGAAGGCCCCACGCTCGCGAACCTGTCGCACCGTGGGCCTGACGCTCCGATGCCGCAGGAGACGAACCCCGCGCGGCTCTTCAACACGCTCTTCGCCGGCTTCACCCCGAAGGATCCACGCGATCCCCGCGACGCGATGCGGGCCAACGTGCTCGACGCCGTGAAGGACGACGCGAAGACCTTGCAGTCACGCCTGGGCGCGACCGACAAGCAGCGCCTCGAGGCGCACCTCACCGGCATCTCCGAGCTGCGCACGCGCGTACTCGCGTTGCCGCCCGTCTTCACCTCGGCGTGCGTGAAGCCGGCCACGCCCACGCAGACCAACACCGACGTCGGCGGTATCGAGCCCATCGAAGCGGTGTCCTCGGTGATGAGCGATCTGCTCGCCATGGCCTTCGCGTGCGATCTCACCCGCGTCGCCTCGTTCCAGTTCTCGGGCTCGGTGGGCGGTCACTGCTTCAAGTTCCTCACCCCGAACGAAGCGCGCGACAGCGAGCACTCCATCACCCACGAGGCCACGCAGCAGGACAAGGTGAACCAGGCCGTCATCTTCACCATGAAGAACTTCGCGTACACGCTCGAGGCGCTCAAGCGCACCCTCGAGGGTACGGGCAACGTGCTCGACAACACCGTGGCGCTCTGCACCAGCGACGTGGCCGAAGGGCTCGATCACTCCATCAACGACTACCCCGTGTTGCTGGCGGGCAAGGGTGGTGGCGCGCTGCGCTCCGGCCATCACTTCCGCTCCGGCACGGGCCGCAACACCAGCGACATCCTGCTCACCGCGATGCGCGCGCTCGGTACGAACGCGACCTCGGTAGGCTCGGCTTCGGGCCTGAGCACCACGCCGATCACCGAGCTGCTGGTCTGATATCTCTGCGCTTCACAGATGGAAGAGCCTCGCACCGACACCATCGATCCCAGCCTGCTCAGCGCGGCGCCACTGCCGATCAGGCTGGTGGTGCTGGCGGGCCCTGACGCGGGGCTGCAGCTCGAGGTGCGCGACGGCACCGTGCTGGTCGGCACCCACGCCGATTGTCAGCTCAAGCTCACGGATGCCGGCGTTTCGCGGCGGCACCTGAGCCTCGAGCTCACCACCACCCGGGTGAAGGTGCACGATCTCAACTCGAAGAACGGCACGCGCTATCTGGGCGCGAAGTTCACCCGGCTCGAGATTCCACTCGGAGCGAGCCTGGAGCTCGGCGGCACCACCCTGGCGGTGCTCCCGTTGCTGCGCCCCGGTGCGCTCAGTGAGAAGCAGGCGCTGGGTGAGCTGCGCGGCCGTTCACCTGCGATGCGACGTCTGTTTGCGCAGCTCGAACAGGTCGCCGCCACCGATGCGTCGTGTCTGGTTCGGGGCGAGACCGGCACCGGCAAGGAGCTGGTCGCCCGCACGCTTCACGCGCTCTCGCTTCGTGCGAGCGGGCCGATGGTGGTGGTCGACTGCGGGAGCATCACCTCGTCGCTCGTCTCCTCCGTGCTCTTCGGTCACGTGCGCGGGGCGTTCACGGGTGCCGTGAAAGACAGCATGGGGCTCATCGAGGCGGCCCATGGAGGCACCTTGTTCCTCGATGAAGTGGCCTCGTTGCCGCCCGAGGTGCAGCCGGTGCTCTTGCGCGTGCTGGAGTCGCGCACCTTTCAGCGCGTCGGTGAAGGCAAGCAGCGCACGGCGGATTTCCGGGTGGTCGCGGCGACGACGGAGGATCTTCAGGCCGCGGCGAAGGCCGGCCGTTTCAGGATGGATCTCTATTTCAGGCTCGCCTCGATCACGCTGGAGCTGCCGCCGCTGAGGGATCGCCTCGAGGACGTGGCGCTGCTCGCGCAACACTTTGCTTCTGCTTCGGGTGCGAAGACCCCGCTGCCGGCTTCGGCGATGGCGGGGCTTTCGGCGTGGCGGTGGCCGGGCAACGTGCGTGAGCTCAAGAACGCCGTGGAGCGCGCGGTGACCTTTGGTGAAGCGCCGCTTCCCGATCAACCCGCGGTGACGTCGAAGGAAGACTTTCACCAGGCGCGCGACAAGGCATTGGCGGCGTTCGAGAAGAGTTACCTCGAGGCGCTGTTGGAGAAGCACCAGGGCGCGGCGTCTGCCGTGGCGCGCGAAGCAGGGATCGCCCGGAGCTATCTGTACAAGTTGCTCGAGGCACACGGCCTCTCACCTGAAAAGTATCGGTAGTGCTCCCTCGCCCTGCGGCGGAGCCTGGTGAAATCGGTGCCTCCATTCGGCCTGACCACTGGAGTGCTCAGGTGAGGGCGCATCCCCCCACTTCGGGCGATGCGAAATCGGGATAAAGCTGAGCGAATTCAGTCGCTTGTATGATGGTCGAAGGATTGCAAAACGCGCGCGCATGTCGCGCATTCCATTCGCGTTGTGCCTGATCGCCCTGGCCGGCTGCGAGGGCTTCATTGCTTCACCCGACTGGGTCCCTGGCGAGGCGCCGACCACGCCGCCGGTGCGTCCTCCGCTGCAGCAGCCGGTCGTGCCTGAGATCGATGTCTGCGAGCCCGCACGCACCGACGTCGGCCGGGTGACGCTGCGCCGCTTGAACCGCTTCGAGTACGACTCGACGGTGCGCGACCTGCTCGGTGACACCACCAAGCCCGCGAACGCCTTTCCCGCTGACGACTACGGCCACGGCTACGACAACCAGGGCGACGTGCTGAGCACCGCTCCATTGCTGGTGGAGAAGTACGACGCCGCCGCGCTCAAGCTCGCGAAGACGGCGCTCGCCGCGGAGTACCGCCCGGGGTTCTCCACCCGGCTGCCGGCCACCTCGATGACGGCGTCGACGGGCTCCTCATCGGGCTCGGCCTGGAACCTGTACACGAACGGCACGCTCACGGGCTCCGTGACGGTCACCACTGCGGGCACGTACACCTTGAGCGTGCGCGCCTACGAGTCGGCCGCCGGCCCCGAGCGTTCGCTGATGTCGTTCCTGGTCGACGGTGTCGCGCAGGGCGCGTCGGCCACCGTGGCCGCGACGAGCGCTGCTCCGCAGACCTACAGCCGCCAGGTGACGCTGACCGCCGGCACGCACACCATCGGCGCGGGTTTCTTGAACGACTTCTACCTCGCTCCCGACGATCGCAATCTCTTCATCGAGTACGTCGAGCTCACCCGGCCGGCCTCCGGTTCTCCCACGGCCACCTCACGGCTGCTGACCTGCGATCCCGTCGCCGGCGGCGCGACGTGCGTGCGTACCATTCTGGCCACCTTCGGCCGCAAGGCCTGGCGCCGGCCGCTGGTCGACACCGAGCTGAACCGCCTCGTCTCGCTGGTCACGCTCGCTCAGACCGAAGGTGACGGGGTGCAGACGGGCCTCGAGCTCGCGCTGCAGGCGGTGCTGCTCTCGCCTCACTTCCTCTTCCGCGTGGAGGCCGATCTCTCCACCGAGCCGCGCGCGCTCGACGATCACGAGCTGGCCGCGCGCCTGTCGTATTTCCTCTGGGCCTCCACGCCCGACGCCGAGCTCAACACCCTGGCCGACAACGGCACGCTGCGCGCGCAGTTGGAGCCGCAGGTGCGCCGCATGCTCGCCGACGCGCGCGCCGATTCGCTCAGCTCGCAGTTCGCCGGCAGCTGGTTGTGGTCGCGCGGGGTGGAAGAAGCCTCTCCGGATCCGGTGATGTTCGCGGCCGTCACGCCTTCGCTCAAGGCGGCGATGAAGGCGCAGACCGAGGCGTTCTTCGCCACCTTCTACAAGGAAGACCGCAGCGCGCTCGAGCTGCTCACCGGCACCGACTCGTTCATGACCGACGAGCTCGCCGCGCACTACGGCGTGCCCGCGCCCGGCTCGACCACGCTGACCCGCGTGCAGAACGTGCCCGAGAACCGCCGCGGCCTGCTCGGTCACGGTGGCCTGCTCACCGTCACCTCGCAGCCCACCCGCACCTCACCGGTCAAACGCGGCAAGTGGGTGATGTCGCAGCTGATGTGCATGGAGCCGCCCCCGCCGCCTGCCGAAGTCGAAGCGTTCTCGGCCGCCACCACGCCCACGGGTACGCTGCGCCAGCAGTTCGAGGCGCACCGCAGCAAGCCCGAGTGCAAGGGGTGTCACGCGATGATGGACCCGCTGGGTTTCGGTCTGGAGAACTACGACGCCGTCGGCCACTACCGCACCACCGACACCGGTGGCTTCGCCATCGACAGCAGCGGCGTGCTCTTCGACGGCCGCAGGTTCAACGGCCCGAAGGAACTCTCTGAGACGGTCAGCGCGGATCCGAAGTTCGCCGACTGCACCGCGCGCCAGGTCTTCACCTACGCGCTGGGCCGTGCGCCCATCTCGACCGATGAGTGCACCATCAAGAACATGACCGCCGCCTTCACGCAGAATGGTCACCGCCTGCCCGCGCTCATCGCCGCCCTGGTGACGAGCCCCACCTTCACGTCGCGCCGCGGAGAAGCACCATGATCCTCCCCATCTGTCTCGCGCAGCGTTCCGCTGCTATCGGCGGCACGCCATGAGCCGGTTCCACCTCTCTCGCCGAACGCTGCTGCGCGGTCTGGGCACCGCCCTCGCGCTGCCCACCCTCGAGGTGATGTTGCCTTCGGTGGCTCGCGCGCAGTCGATGCTGCCCAAACGCTTCGTCGCCTTCTACGTGCCGTGCGGCATCCGCATGAACCGGTGGACGCCCGCCGCGACGGGCGCGAACTACGCGCTGAGCTCCATCCTGGCCCCGCTGGGCGCCTACAACGGGCAGCCTTCGATTCAGCAAGACACGCTGGTGCTCACCGGCCTCGCCAATCGCCCCGCGCGCCCCGATGGCCCGGGCGATCACGCGTCAGGCACCGGCGCTTTCATCACCAACGCGCACCCGTTCAAGACCAACGGCACCAACATCAGCAACGGCATCTCGTTCGACCAGGTGCTCGCGAACGCCTGGCGCGGCCGCACCCGCTACGCCTCGCTCGAGCTGGGTCACGATGGGGGCGCGGCTTCTGGTGACTGCGACTCGGGATACTCCTGCGCCTACGCCCGCAACATCGCCTGGGCCTCGGCCACCCAGCCGCTCGCCAAGGAGACCAACCCGCAGGCCGTGTTCGATCGCCTGTTCGCGGGCGTCGATCCGGATCAGACCGCCGCCGCCGTCGCCAAGCGCAAGAAGTACCGCCAGAGCGTGCTCGACGCGGTGAAGGAAGACACCGCCTCGCTCGAGGGCAAGCTGGGCGTGACCGACAAGCGCAAGCTCGGCGAGTACCTCAACGGCGTGCGTGAGCTCGAGGTGCGCATCGCCTCGGAGCAGCCTTCGGTCTGCGCGCCCGGCGTGCGCCCGCCCGCGTGGACCGACATTCGCGACAAGGCTGATCAGTTTCTCGATCTGATCGCGTTCGCCTTCCAGTGCGATCTGACGCGGTCGATCACGTACATGCAGCAGAACGCGGGCAGCGGGTACGTGTACCGCTTCCTCAACGTGAACGGGTCGCCCATCACCGAAGGCCATCACTCGCTGTCGCATCACGGCGGTGACGTCGCGAAGAACGACGCGCTCGAGGCGATCGGCCGGTGGGAGGTCGAGCAGTTCGCCAAGCTGGCTCGCAAGCTCAAGGCGATCCGTGAAGTGGATGGCTCGACGGTGCTCGACAACTCGGCGCTGTTCTTCTCGAGCGAGATTGAAGATGGCGACAGCCACAGCCACTTCAACATGCCGATCCTCGTCGCTGGCAAGGCGGGCGGTGCGCTGCGGACGGGCCAGCACCTGCGGTTCCCCGATCAGCCTTCGGTGGGCAATCTGTTCGTCACGCTCGCCCAGACGATGGGCGTGAACCAGACCAGCTTCGGCGACAGCACGGGCACGTTGCCTGGCATCGTCTAGTCTCCCTCTCCCCCGCGGGGGAGAGGGTCGGGGAGAGGGCTTACCGCTGCTTCTTCCCCATCAGCACGCCGGCAGTCACCGCTGAGGCGACGCCGATGCCGGCGGTGAAGATCAAGGCAACTGCCATCGCCAACGGCTCGCGGGGAAACCAGCGCTCAGCGATCCATCCACCGAGGCGCAAGGCGACGAAGCCGCCGCCCAGTCCTGCGAAGAGCGACCAGATGAAGATCTTGAGCGCGTTGGGCATGGGGAGACCGTAATCGCTTCAGGTGCACCTCGCTCGACAGCCCTCTCCCCAACCCTCTCCCCCTCGGGGAGAGGGAGCTGAGGGAGCTGAGGGAGCTTGTGGCGGTTGTGGAGTTCGTGGTGTTCGTGGCGTTTTTGAGTTCGTCAGTGTTCTTCGATCAGCTTGCGAATCGCCTCGGCGAGCTCGGGCTCCGTGGGCACCTTGCGCGGCTGCGCGACCGGCGCCGGAATCTTCAGCGGCTGCCCCGGCTTGAGCGGGAAGTCGTCGTACTTCCCCGAGCCATCGGCATCGATCAGGATCGCGTTCGACCACCCGGCCGGGCGCGCATCGTGAAGCGGCCGCATGCTCCGCCCCGAGGTGCCGCGGGCCATGCCCACGAACCAGGTGTCGGCCGTCGGCTGCACGATGAACTTTTCCACCACGTGCAGGCGCCGCAGCGTCGTCCCCGGCACCGCCTCCACCGGGAGCGTCAGCGGGTCCAGCTCGCGCTTCTGCAGAATGCGCCCCTCCGGCCACTCCGTGTTCCCCACGCCGTTGACCGCCTCGCGGCCCATGGCGTGCGAATAGATCTCCACCCGGTTGAGCTGCATCCACTCGAGCCCCTGCACCTCGACCGTTAGCTCGATGCGATCATTCGCGGCGACCGACAGGGTCTGCCCCATCTCCACCACCGGCCCCACCGGCATCAGGTTCGCGTCGAGCTTCTGCGCGGTGAACTTGATGATCGGCCCGTTGCTCGCGAACGCCCGCTGCGTGCGAATGGCCTCGGCGAACACCGACGGCTGAAACTGCGCCGCTGAATCGGTGCCGACCTTCGCCCACGTTCGCGCGTAGCCACCGGTGTCCCGGTAGAGCTTGTGCGTGTCAGACACGCCGCTCGAGGTGCGCACGGTGCCGCGCGAGAGGAACGTCATCCAGTCGTTGAGGATCTCGAAGTCGGGGTTCGGGCCATTGGCCGACTCGACGATGTCGAAGCCATCTCCCATCAGCTTCGTGTCATCGACCGTCGCCGAAGGATCCGGCGCCATGTTGAAGTTCGCGGGATCCGCGTGGGTCCTCAGCGTGGCCGTGTCGACCTTGAGCTGCGAGAGCACACCGCTGCCACCCCGTGAGTGATTGAGCTGCACCACCGCGCCGGGCCACTTCTCCTTGATGCCCGAAAACAGCTGCGGCATGCGCAGCGACGGCCCGTCTTCACCACCTGCATGTTCGAACGCGCCTCCGTTGGGCACCGAGCTGTCGCGCACCAGCGGGAAGGCGTTGAAGTGGCCATGCGAGAAGGTGGTGACCTCCTCGCCGATCATCGTGGCCATCAGGTCTTGCGCGCCCAGCTCGCGAACGACCGGCGCAAAGTCGGTGATGGTCTCGTGATCAGTCGAGAGCAACACGTCGACACCCTCGGCCAGGAAGCTGGCGACGCGCATCGAGTTCCCCACCGCGCTGTCGGTGCTGTTGATGGCATGCACGTGCAGGTCGGCCGACATCCAACCCGGGGTCTCCACGATGCGCCCGAGCGTGGCGCTCACCGTCGCGTCGGCCGTCCGCAGGTCGACCGCGAAGGCCGAAGCCGGCCAGGTGTCGGGCCACGTCGAATACTCCGGCCCGCGCGAGACCACGACCTCGTACTGCCCCGGCGGCAGATCCACCGAGAGCTGACCATTGACTGGCACGTAGCGGATCGCCGCTGCGCCCATGTCGTAGGCCTCGAGCAGCGCGTGCTGCGCGTAGGTCTGGGCGTTGAAAGGGCAGGGGCCCCCCGAGCAGAAGACGGTCAGCTTCGCCGGCATGCCCACGTTGGCGGAGTCCTTCACCGTGACGCTGAGCCGCCGCGCCGGCGCGAGGAGCAAGGTCTGCTGCGTGGTCTGACCCGCGGTGATGTTCACGGTGACCTGCGGACCGATCAGATGGCCCTCGAGGGCGGCGGAGAGCTGGTAGCTGCCCGGCTCGAGCTTCGTGGAGGCCACGCCCGCGCCGTTGGCTTCCATCACGCCGACCATCGTGCCGGTCGCGGTGAGCACGCTGACGCGCGCGTGGGGCGCCGGTGCTCCGCTGGGCAGGTTCGCCTGCACGCTCAGCGAGCCGGTGGGAAGGCCATCGCTCTCGAGCATCACCGCGTTCACGCCGGCGAGATCCTTCGAGATCATGAAGTCACGCAGGTACCCGCGCCACTGACCGGGGCGGATGTTGAACGTGCCCGGCCGCGTGCGCGCGTCGGGGTTGGTCCAGGTGAGTACGCCGGTGAGTGACTCGCCCTCGATGAACGAGCCCACCACGCCGCCGTAGCCAATGAGCGCGTTGGCCACGACCGGCTTGTTGAGATCGGCCAGCGACGCGCTGCGCACGCCGTACGCGACGCCGTCGCCCTGGGTGCCGATCCACTTCGAAGGCGCGAAGGTGCAGTCGTCGTTCGGGTCCAACTTGCTGCCACCCAGGCTGTTGGAGCAGCGGCCCGGGCTGAACATCTCGAAGGCCCCGACATCCATCAGCTCGAGAATCGGCGCGAGCACTGGCGACTCGCCGTCGTTGCAGAACGCGGTGAGCATGCGCACCCGCGATTCACCCGGCGAGAGCACGAAGTAGGTGGTGAGCCGCAGCGGCAGCGGCTTGGCCGGGTCGATCACGAAGTCGATGTTGAGGCCCGCCACGTTCCGCACCAGCGCTCCGAGGTTGATCAGGTCGTGCGCCACGTCGATGCCCGTCGAAGCGACGATCGCCGGGCCCCCGTTCGAGCCGTCGGAGATGATCTCCACGTCCTTCACGCTGGAGAGCCGGCCCAGCGCGTAGAACAACGCCATGCGCCCGAAGGCGTCGCGGCCGGGTTCCCCCGCGGGCCGTCGAAGATCCGCGTCGACGATGCCGCCGCCCGACAGCAGCGGGCCGGTGATGCGCCCGGGTTGATCGATGATCACCCGCACCACGTCGTTCTGCAGCAGCACGTCGCCGTTGCGCCCGATGCCCTGTTCGCCGCCGATGAACTGATCAGCCGAGGTGATCACCTGCGCCGTCGCGCCCGTGCCGCCTTGTTTAAAATAGCCCGTGGCTGTGAGGTCGACCTCGCACCGGTTGACCCCTGCGTCGGGAACCGCGCCCCCGCCCCCTTTGGGACAGGCCGAGAACACGAGAACTGAGGCGAAAAGGAGGCTGTGACCGGTTCGTTGCATGAGGTGGTGCGCACGAGACACCAGCCACGCGCATCCGACAAGAGGGGCTCAACCGCGCCTCGCCACCCTTCTGTGTGAGGGGCTTTCGTTGCTAGGTTGGCCGAACGATCATGGGGGATTTCGAGTTCGTCGTCAGCGAGGGCCCCGACAAGGGCACGGCCTACCCTTTTCCGGGCACCCACTTCTACGTGGGGGCGAGCGACGAGTGTCATCTGCGCTTCCCACCGGGCGACGTGCAGCCCAAACACGCTGAGATCCGCTTCGATCCCTCCGGCGTGCCGTGGATTCGTGATCTCACCGGCCAGCGGCTGGTGTGGCTCAACGGAGAAGCCACCGACAAGGGTTCCCTCGGCGCCGGCACCTTCCTGCGGCTGGGCCGGCTCGAGCTGGTCATTCGCCATCGCACCGAGAAGGCGGGGCCCAGCGGCACCATGGCCACGCCCACGCCCTTCCGCTCGCAGAAGCCGGTCACCGCCAGCTCACCTCGAAACCCGGTGGCGCAGAGTGGAGCGCGCAACCACGGCGTCGACGCGACGGCGAAACGGCCCACGCCCTTCGGCAAACCGCAGACCGGAGCCGGTGGTTCCCCCGACGACGGCTTGGTGCCGCCCGATGACGCGACGTCGATCAGCTCGGTGCGCGCGCTCGGCTCGGTGCTCACGCCGGGCAGCATCATCGACGGCCGCTACGAGATCGTCGGCAAGCTGGCCGCCGGTGGCATGGGCGAGGTGTACCGCGCCCAACACGTCGAACTCGGCAAGGCCATGGCGCTCAAGGTGATGTTGCCTGAGCTGTCGAACGACCCCGAGTTCGTCACCCGCTTCAAGCGCGAGGCGATCGCCGCCAGCCGCATCGGTCAGCAGAACATCGTCGACATCTCCGACTTCGGCCGCACCGCGAACGGGCGCTTCTATTTCGTCATGGAGTACCTCGACGGCATGACGCTCTCGAGCCTCATTCACCGCCAGGGCGCCCAGCCTGTCGAGCGGGTGCTCAACATCGCAGCCCAGGCCTGCCGCGCGCTCGCCGCCGCCCACGCGCAGAGCATCGTGCACCGCGACCTGAAGCCCGAGAACATCATGCTGCTCCAGCGGCCCGGGCAGCCCGACTTCGTCAAGGTGCTCGACTTCGGCGTGGCCAAGGTCTCCGCAGGGCACGGGCAGGGGGGCCACACCGCGGTGGGCATGGTGGTCGGCACGCCGCAGTACATGTCGCCCGAGCAGGCCAAGGCGGTCCCCGTCGACACCCGCAGCGACATCTATTCGATGGCGTTGATCATCTACGAGCTGCTCACGGGCCGGCCGACCTTCGCCGCCGAGACGCCGTCGATGTTGATGGTCAAGCACGTGGTGGAAGCGCCGCCTCCGTTCGAGCCCGGGCCTCTGCAGAGCGTGCCCGAAGAGCTGGAGCACCTCGTCTTCCGCATGCTGGAGAAGGAGCCCGCGGCGCGCCCCCAGACGATGGAAGAGGTGATCGAGGTCCTCGACAATCTCTGGGCCCGCCTCAAGTCGAACGACCCTTCGCTCAAGCGCGTCTCGGGTGGCTTTCAGCGCGCCGCCACGCCGCACCGCCCTCAGTCGGGCGTCTCGATGGTGCGGGCGTCGGGCCGAGTTGAGGGCGTGACCACCTCGAGCACCACCGGGCTGGAAGAGCCGCTGCCGCCGCTGCAGAAGTCGAAGCTGCCGCTCGTGCTCGGGGGGGTGGTGGTGCTGCTCCTCATCGCGCTCGGCGTGGTCGGCCCCCAGCCGGTGGTGGAGCCGCCGCCGGTGGTGGTCGAGAAGCCCGTGGTGGACAAGCCCGTCGAGCCGAAGCCCCCCGTCGCGGCGGCCAGGGTGAAGCTCCACTTCACCAGCGTTCCCGACAAGGCCGACGTGTCGGAAGGTGACATTCTGCTCGGCGTCACGCCGCTGGTGCTGCACCGCCTGCCGGGCGAAGTCACCGAGCTCACCTTCTCGGCGAAGGGCCACAAGCCGGTGACCCGCAAGGTGCGCTTCGACGACGAGCAAACGATTCCCATCGAGCTCGAGAAGGACAAGAAGGCCACCGGGCCGGGGCCGAAGAAGCCCAAGCAGCCCGGCCTCGCAGACGATCCGTACTCGCAAGAAGAAGACCTGAAGGACTCGCCGTTCTAAACGCCCATGATCCCAGCCCTCCTGATCGCCCTGCTGCTCACAGCTCCCAAGCCCGCGCCTGCCGCCACCGCCGATGAAAGTGGTGCCGTGAAGAAGGCCAAGGAGCTCTTTCAGTCTGGCCAGAAGCTCTACAAGCAGGCGCGTTACGCCGAGGCGATCGCCAAGTTCGAAGAGGCCTACCTGGTGCGCCCGCACCCCGTCATCTACTTCAACATCGGCAAGTGCTGGGAGCAGCTGGGCGAGACCGCCAAGGCGCTGCGCGCGTACCGCGACTACCTGCGCCTGGCGCCCGACGCGAAAGACAAGGAGACCGTCTCCGACGCCATCGCCAACCTCGAGCGCCGCCTGCGCGAGAAGGGCATGCAGCAGCTGATGGTGTTCGCCGATCCGCCCGACGCCCGCATCGCGGTCGACGGGAAAGAGCTCGGCAGCTCGCCCGCCTCGGTCGAGCTGGTCGCCGGCAACCACACCCTCACCGTCTCGGCCGACGGTTTCGAGAAGGTCGAGCGGTCCTTCGTGATGCAGACCACCCGCGCCACCGAGATGACCATCTCACTGCGCCCCGCTGGTACCCCTGTCAAAGAGCCGGTGGCCAGTGACGCGCCGAAGCTCGAGCCGAAGACCACCACGACGCAGGCAGGTGATCCGCCGCCCACGCCGCCGCTGGTGGTGACGCCGGTGGAGACGAAGAAGGGCCGCTTGTGGACGTACGTGGCCGGTGGTGTCGCGGTCGCCAGCCTCGGCACGGCCGTCGGTCTGGGCGTCGCCTCCAACGGCGCGATGGAGCAGTTCACCAAGGTGCAGGAGCCGCACCCCCCGGGCGAAGTGCAGGCCCGCTTCGATGCCGCCAACCAATCGGCCAGCGGCCTCGCGACCGGAGCGAACGTCGCTTACGGCGTCGCTGGCGTCGCTGCAGCCACCGCAATCGTCCTCTTCTTCATCGAGAAGTGAAAAACCCCATGACCAACCGACTCTGGCTGACCTGCTGTCTGATGCTCGTGGCGTGTCAGCCCGTCGTGACGGGCGCTCCCTGCGACACCGACGCAAATTGTCCCGAAGGGCAGGTCTGCCTCGGGAACTCGTGCATGGCGGGTGACGGCGGCACGAGCACCGGTGGTGGTGGTGGCTCCATGGGTGGCGGCGGCGGGTCGATGGGCGGCGGGGGCGGCGCGGGAGAGGACGGCGGGTTCGATGGTGGCTTCGACGCGGGCGTCGTCGAGGGGCCCGACGGCACCTGTTTTGACGGCGTCGACAACGACGGCGACGGCGAGCTCGACTGTGCTGACGCCGACTGCGCCAGCAAGACCTGCCGTGCAGCGGGCGGCGCGTGCGATCTGGTCGAGACGTGCACCGGGGGCGTGTGCCCCGCCGACGAAAAAGTGCAGCCCGGCACCAGCTGCCGCGCCGCCGCCGACGCGGGCTGCGACGTGGAGGAGCTGTGTGATGGCACGACGAACGATTGCCCCACCGACAAATTTGCAGCGATGGGCACCAGCTGCCGCGCCGTGACCGGCGACTGTGACAGCCCCGAGGCGTGCACCGGCAGCTCACCTGACTGCCCCGGTGATTCGTTCGAGCCGGCCACCACGGTCTGCCGCGCCGCTGCAGGTGACTGTGATGAGGCCGACTTCTGCTCGGGCAACACGCCGACCTGTGGCAGCGACAAGTTCAAGGCCAACACCTCGATCTGCCGCGTCTCGGGCGGCGCCTGCGATCCCTCCGAGAGCTGCACCGGCGCGTCGGCCGCGTGTCCGTCCGATCAGCTCAGTGACACCACCGTCGAGTGCCGCGCGGCGGTGGGCGCCTGTGATGCGCCCGAGAAGTGCGATGGCCTCTCCGTGGGTTGCCCAGGCGACCGTTTCGTGGGCTCGGGCGTGACCTGCCGGGCGGCGGCCGCGGGTGGTTGTGACCTCGAAGAGCAGTGCACGGGTACCAGCGGCGCCTGCCCGGCAGATGGGTTCGCGACCGGCACCACCTGCCGTGCAGCGGGCGGCCCCTGCGATGTCCCCGAGACCTGCGCAGGGAACTCGGCCTCTTGTCCGGTCGATCTGTTCGCAGACACCTCTGCGGTCTGCCGCGCTTCGACCGGTGCCTGCGACGCGGCCGAGAAATGCATGGGGGGAGTAAGCTGCCCGGTCGACAGCTCGAGCTGCTCCAGCTCGCAGTACTGCGATGGCGCCAACGGCTGCGTGAACAAGAAGACCCTGGGCTCGGTGTGCGGCGCGCCAAGCGAGTGCTCCTCGAACTTCTGCGCTGACGGCCGCTGCTGCAACTCCGCCTGCAACGGCGCCTGTCAGGCGTGTTCGGCCACCGGCAGCTGCGACTTCCGCCCGCCGAGCGCCGTGTGCCGTCCCTCCGCCGGCAACTGCGACTCGCCGGAGAGCTGCACGGGCAGCAACGCGAACTGCCCCGCCGACGCGCTGCTCGGGCCCTCCAACGTGTGCCGCCCCAGCGCGGGCGTCTGCGACGTTCAAGAGGTGTGCAGCGGCACCGCGGTGAGCTGCCCGGCCGACGTGTTGCGCGGCGGTACCACCACCTGTCGCACCAGCGCGGGCGCCTGCGACCCGCCTGAAGTGTGCAACGGCTCTTCGGCCTCTTGCCCCGGTGACGTTCTGTTGCCGCGCGACACCGTGTGCCGCGCCTCTGCCGGCAGCTGTGACGTCGCGGAGGCCTGCAATGGCACTGCGCCTGCCTGCCCGGCAGATGCGTTCCAGAGCTCGATGACCACCTGCGGCCTGTCGAACTGCAGCAACGGCACCTTCACGCCGGCGCCGCGCTGCGTGGGCTCGTCGAACACCTGCCAGAACTTCGGCAACTCCAGCTGCAACGGCTACCAGTGCAACAGCAGCAGCTCGGCCTGCTTGATGGCCTGTGGGAGCAACAGCGACTGCCTCTCCACGCACTACTGCCAGGGAGGCTCGTGCGTTCAGAAGCTGCCCGACGGCTCGAACTGCATGCTGAGCACCGACTGCGTGAGCGGCAGCTGCCTACAGGGCTACGCCGACCTCGACAACGACGGCTTCGGAAACCCCGCGGCAGGCGCGCGGTTCTGCGGAGCGCTCCCCTTGACGCCGACCCGCTACGTCGCGAGCAACACCGACTGCTGCGACGCCAACATGAACGTGCGGCCCAACCAGACCGGGTTCTTCTCCACGCCGGTGCCCAGCCCCTGCAGCAGCCTCAACTTCAACTACGACTGCAACGCGGCCACCACGCACGAGTTCCCCAACACGCGTGGCTGCGCCGATGGCACGTGCTCCACCAACAGCTGCACGGGTTCAGGCTGGGCTGCGAGCACCTTCCCCGGCTGTGGGCTCTCGGGCAGCTACCGCACCTGCACCACCTCGTTGCTGTTCTGCACCGGTGGTGGGCTCACCAGCGCGTGCAACACCGCGACCATCACCAACCCCATCGATCGCTGCCGCTGAGCCCTGTGATACCGCAGCCGTGTTGACGGGTTTCATCTCAGCGGATGTCGATGCCGTAGATGCGATTGGCGCGGGTTCCCAACACCGCGCGGTTGCCGAAGACCGCCGGTGACGACTCGATGTCGCCTTCGAGCTGGAGCTTGGCGACCTCCAGCCCTGTGCGCGCTTCGAGCAGCCGCACCACGCCGCCGATGCCGCCGTGCAGCAACCACGCGTGCCCCTCTTCATCGGTCAGCAGCGTGGGTGTCGACCAGCTGAAGAGCGGAAACTCGTAGCGCCACTCCTCCTTGCCGGTCTTCTTGTGGAGCGCCAGCAGCACGCCGTTCTCGGGCCCGGGGCAGCGCGCGAGCACGAAGAAGACGAGGTCGCTCACTTCACCGGTGCCCAGGGTCGGCGTGGCGAAGACGCCGGCGTCGATCTTCTTCGGGGGCCCCGAAGCGCCCTGGCACTTGTAGCCCTTCTCCCAGTCGGGTTTGCCGGTCAGCCCATCGATGCGGCGCAGCCAGCTCTTGCCCTTCGGCCCCGTCTTGTCGACCTCGGTGCCGGTGTAGAGCTTGGGCCCGCTGTCCTCCAGCTCGAGGGCGAGCGTGGCGTCGGTGTCGTCGCCCGCTTCGAACTTCCACCGCGGGGTCATGCTGCGAAGATCGACCGCCTGCAGCGTGCCGCCGTTGTCGGCGAAGAAGGCGAGGTTCTGCAGCACCGACAGCGAGTTCTCCACGCCGAAGTGTGCGTTGCCCGGTGACTTGTAGCGGTAGCGCGCCACCTCGGGCTTCACGGAGAGCGTGAGCGCGAGTGGATCGAAGTTGGTGTGCAGGCGCAGCAGGTAGATGAGGCCGTTTTCACCGCCCACCACGTAGGTGTCGGTCGCCCGGTTGAGCAGGCCCGACGAATCGAACGCGCCCCAGCCCTTGCGAGGCGCGGCGCGATCGCTCCCGGGGAGGAAGAAGACCTCGGTGTCGTTGATGAGCTCAAACACGCGCAGGCCGATGGGCCGGCTCTCGGGGATGCCCTGACCCACGAACAACAGCGGGTACCCGCGGGGATCGAGCGAGACGCTGCCCTTGATGGGATTGCCGGTGCGCAACATCGGGCGCGATCGTTTGCCGGTCGCGAGATCGATGAAGTGCACGTTGCCGTCGAGCGACCCCTGGATCACCTCGACGAAGTCATCACGCTGCCGAAGCCCGCCCAGGCGCGACATGGAGTGCCGCACCACCGCGGGCCAACGCACGATGGCGGGCTGGCCTGTCCACCCGCTGCCGCCGAACCACGGCGCCTTGCTCTGTTCGGTCGCCACCACCCACGCCACGGAGAGCTGGTGCGGCTCTTTGGGAATGACGCCCCACGCGCCGCCGGATCGCCTGGGCCCGCCCCGAAAGGTGAAGACGCCGTCGTGCTCGGAGTACGGCTCGGGGAAGGTCTGCGTGTCGGCCAGCGCGAGGGCGCCGTCGAAGATGAGCTCGCGGCGCAACGAGACCAGCGAGGCCGAGTCGGGATCGAGGTCGATGGTGCGCCGGGGCGGCGGCGGAGCGACGGGCTCCACCACCATCACTGGAGGAGCGCTCACGAGC
>JAUYRZ010000097.1 GCA_030695565.1 Archangium sp. | reverse complement strand
CGATCCGTCTGCGCCTCTTTTCGTGTAGGGTGTGGGTCTGGACTCCATGGACGCCCTGGAGCTCGGCGTGGGGTTGAAGAAGAAGTACGGCATCAAGCTCTCCGCGGACGCGGCCGAGACGAAGAGACACTTCTCGTCGGTGCAGGCGCTGGCGGCGTTGGTCAACGACCACCGCACGGCGGGAGCGGCGCCATGACCAAGGACCAGCTCTTCACCCGTTGCGTGGAGATCCTCCACGAGACGTTCGACATCCCCACCGAGAAGATCAAACCCGAGTCGCGGTTGTTCGAGGAGCTCGACATCGACTCCATCGACGCGGTCGATCTGATCGTTCGCATGAAGCCGATGGTGGGCAAGCGCATGCAGCCCGAAGCCTTCAAGGCCGTGCGCACCGTGCAAGACGTGGTCGACGCGCTGCACAAGCTCATTCACGACGACGCCGCGTGAAGTGGGTCGCAATCTCGCCTTCGCAGCGCTGACCCTCACCTATCCGCTGGCCATCTGGCTGCTCGGCGATTCGGTCGAGCCGCGTTGGCTGGCGCTCTCGTTGGTGTTGCTGGGGGCCTTGCGTCTGGCGGCCACCGGTCAGCGCATGTGGATCGGGCTCGCGCTGGGCGCGTTCGGCTTGGCGGCGATCACCGGCGTGCTCAACGTGGGGTGGCCGCTGCGCTGGTACCCGGTCTTCATCAACGGCTCGTTGTTGGTGCTGTTCGGGGTGACGTTGTTCCGGCCGCCGTCGATGGCGGAACGACTGGCCCGGTTGCGAGAACCCGATCTCCCGCCGCACGCGGTGGAGTACACGCGCAAGGTGACCATGGCCTGGTGTGGCTTCTTCATCGTCAACGGCGCGCTGGCAGCGGCCACGTCTCTCTGGGGCACGGACGCCCAGTGGGCGCTCTACAACGGCGGCATCGCGTACGGCCTGATGGGCGTGTTCGCAGGGGCCGAGTACCTGGTGCGCCTGAGGGTCAAAAAAGCGCACGCCCAGGTCACCGAGGTCCCCTCTCCCCGAGGGGGAGAGGGTCAGGGAGAGGGCTGACATGAACCCCCAAGCGCGAGCCTGGCGCCATACCTTCAAGTCGAGCAGCGCCCAGCGAATCGCGCTCTTCCTCGACGATCGCCACGAGTTCACGGCGGCGCTCTTCGCCGCATGGGCAGAGCGAAAGACCGTGGTGCTCCCCGGAGACGTGCTGCCCGCCACGCTGGAAGCCTTGAAGCCGCACGTCGACGCGTGGGTCGGCGACTTCCCGGGCAAAGAAACCCTCCAACCCGGAACGCCCTCCGCTGATCCCTGGACAGATCCAGACCCTGAAGCAGAAGGCCTCATCGTCTTCACCTCAGGCTCGACGGGAGCGCCCACGGCGATCCCCAAGAGGCTCCGCCAGCTCTTCGACGAAGTGACCACGCTCGAGGCGACCTTCGGCCCGCGACTCGGCAAAGACGTCAGCCTCTTCTCGACGGTCTCGCACCAGCACATCTACGGCCTGCTCTTCTCCGTGCTCTGGCCGGTGCTCACCGGCCGCACGTTGACCCCACGCCGCCTGGAATACCCCGAAGAGCTCGAGCAGTTCCTCGCGCCCACCAGCTGCGTCTTGATCTCGAGCCCCGCGCACCTCAAGCGGCTGCCCGACGTGACTGCGTGGAATACGAAGCTGAAGGCGGTCTTCTCCTCAGGTGGTGCGCTCCCCGAAGAAGGCGCGCAGAAGGCGCTGGCGGTGCTCAGCCATCAACCCATCGAGATCTTCGGCAGCAGTGAAACGGGCGGCATCGCCTGGCGTGAAGGCACCCACTCGAGCTGGCGCGCACTGGCCGGAGTGCAGTTCCGCCGGTCATCCGAAGGCACGCTCGAGCTCAAGAGCGCGCACCTGGCGGACGTCGAAAGCTGGCTCACCACGGCCGATCGCATCGAGCTGACCGGCGAGACCTTCAAGCTGCTGGGCCGCGCCGATCGCATCGCGAAGATCGAAGAGAAGCGGGTGTCCCTCGAGCTCATCGAGCGCACGGTCATCGCTACGGGCCTGGTCACGGATGCGCGCGCGGTGGTGATGCAGGGGGCCCGGGTGACGCTGGGCCTGGCGGCGGTGCTGTCTTCCTCCGGCCGCGCGCTCGATCGCAAACTCCTGCTGGAGCAGCTCAAGACCGCCCTGGAAGCCGCGGTGGAGCGCGTCGCGATTCCCCGCAGGTTCCGCTTCGTCGACGCGCTGCCGCTCAACGAGCAGGGGAAGGTGACCGAAGCCGGCGTGCTCTCTCTCTTCGTGGAGCGCCCGATGCGCCCTGACGCCGCCTGGTCGCACCACACGCCCCTTCACGCGGTGCTGGAGATGAGCATCGGCCCCGGCCTCAAGGTGCTCGAGGGCCACTTCGTCGAGACGCCCGTGGTGCCCGGCGTGGCGCAGCTCGACTGGGCCATCAACTGGGGCCGCGAGGCGTTCAAGTTCGAAGGCCACCTGGTGCGACTGGAAGTGCTCAAGTTCCAGGCGCTGATGATGCCGGGCCACCAGGTGAAGCTGGTGCTCGACTGGAACCCCGAGAAGAAGACGCTCACCTTCAAGTTCAGCTCGGAGACCGCGAGCTACTCCAGCGGCCGGGTGGTGCTCTCGTGAACAAAGTGGTCGTGATGATCCCCGTGTACAACCACGAGCACGCCATCGGCGCAGTGGTCGACGCGGTGCGGGCGCGCGGCCTGCCGGTGTTGCTGGTCGACGATGGGAGCAAGCCCTCCTGCGCCGCGGCGCTCGACGCGTTGGTCAAGCCGCCCGAGGTGCAGCTCTACCGCCGCACGCAGAACGGCGGCAAAGGCGCGGCGGTGATGTCAGGCCTTCAAGAGGCGCATCGCCTGGGCTTCACGCACGCGGTGCAGATCGACGCCGATGGTCAGCACGACCTGGTCGATCTCCCGAAGTTCCTCGAGCTGGCCACCGCACATCCCGAAGCGCTGATCACCGGCCAGCCCGTCTATGACGAGTCGGTGCCGAAGGGCCGGCTCTACGGCCGCTACCTCACGCACATCTGGGTGTGGATCAACACGCTCTCCTTCGCGATCAAAGACTCGATGTGCGGCTTCCGGGTCTACCCCGTGCCGCGCACCCTGGCGGCCCTCGTGCCGTCCATCGGCAAACGCATGGACTTCGATCCCGAGATCGCCGTGCGCATGGTCTGGCAGGGCACGCAGGTGGTGAACCTGCCCACGCACGTGACCTACCCCACCGACGGCGTGAGCCACTTCGACGTGCTCTGGGACAACGTGCGCATCACCGGCATGCACACGCGCTTGTTCTTCGGGATGCTCGTTCGCCTGCCGTGGCTGCTGTGGCGTAAGGCGTTTGGAAAATGAGCGAAGGGCGCACCACGCACTGGGGCAACGTGGCCGAGGCGGGCTTCGTCTTCGGCACCTGGTTCATGTACTTCGTCGACCGGTTCCTCGGCCGATGGCCTTTCCGCGTGGTGCTGGCGCCGGTGCTCTTGTTCTACGTGCTGCGGCACCAGCTGGCGCGCCGCTCTTCTGAGGAATACCTCGGCCGCCTGGGCATCAAGGCGGGCTTCGGCACCACCTACCGTCACATCGGCGCCTTCGCGGAGTCGATGGTCGACAAGGCCATCGCCGTCGCGGGCCGCTACCCGTTCGAGAAGCTCAAGTTCACCGGGCGCCAGCTGATGTTCGACCTGATCGACGCCAGGCAGGGTGGGGTGCTGGTCACCGCGCACATGGGCTGCCTCGAGGTCTGCCGGCTGGCCGCGGGGCGCAAACACGGCCCGAAGCTCAACGTGCTGGTGCACACGCGCAACGCCGAACAGTTCAACTCGGTCTTGAAGAAGCTCTCGCCCGACAATCAGGTCTCGCTCATCCAGGTGACTGACTTCTCGCCCGCCACCGCCGCCATGCTCGCGCAGAAGGTCGACGCGGGAGAGTTCGTGGTGATCACCGGCGATCGCGTGCCGCTCTCCGACGCGAGCGGGCGCACCGTGCCGGCGCAGTTCCTCGGCGCTACGGCCTGGTTCCCCGTCGGCCCCTGGGTGCTCGCCTCAGCGCTCAAGTGCCAGGTGATTCTCTTCTCCGTGCTGCGCGAAGGAGAGAGCTACCGCGTGCGGTTCGAGAAGCTGGCCGATCGCGTCGATCTGCCGCGTGGCAAAAGGGAAGCGGCGGCCGCCGAGTACGTCGCGCTCTACGCGAAGAAACTCGAACAGCTGTGCCGTGAATCGCCCTACGACTGGTTCAACTTCTTCCCCTTCTGGGAGCCGCCGCGTGCCTGAGCTTCTTCACGAAATCGAGGTCCGCCCGGCCTTCTACGATGTCGACCCGATGGCGGTGGTCTGGCACGGCAACTACGTGCGCTACTTCGAGCTGGCGCGCGCGGCGCTGATGGAAAAATTCAACTACGGCTACGAGCAGATGCGGGAGTCGGGCTACTTGTGGCCGATCGTCGATTTGCGCGTGAAGTACGTGAAACCCGCAACGCTGAACCAGCCGCTCAAAGTCCGCGCAGAGATCACCGAATTCGAGAGCAGGCTCCGCGTCGAGTACCTCATCACGAGCGGCATTTCGGGAGACAAGGTGACCAAGGGCTACACGCTGCAAGTCGCGGTGGACGCGAAGACCATGGAGCTTCAATACGTGTGCCCGAAGATCCTCTGGGAACGCCTGGGCGTCTCACCGTGAACGCGCTCCTGTTGATCCTGCTGGCCGCTGCACCGGGGGAGCTCGCCAGCCAGGTGAAGTCGAAGCTCAGTGACGCCGCCGTGCAGCGCGGCACGTTCGAGCAGAGCAAGCAGGTGAAGGGCTTCAAGCGGCCGCTCAAGTCGAGTGGCAGCTACGTGGTGACGAAGGGTGAAGGCGTGCAGTGGAACACGCTCAAGCCGTTCCCTTCGGAGCTCAGCGTGAAGGCCGATGAGATCTCCTCGAAGCAGAATGGCGCCGAGGTGTTCAGGCTCGACGCGAAGTCCGAGCCCACCGTGCGGGTGATCACCCAGCTGTTGTTCTCGCTGCTGGCAGGCGATCTGGCTGCGCTGGAGTCGCAGTTCGCGGCCACCGGAGAAGTGGGCGCCGATCGCTGGTCGATCAACCTGCAGCCGAAGTCGGACGGCCTCAAGAAGGTGTTCGCGAGCATCGCGCTGGAAGGTGATCGTTCGGTGCGTTCGGTGTGGCTCAAGGAACAGAACGGCGACTCGACCACCATCACGCTCGTGCCCGAGGGCCAGCCCTGAAACCGCTGTCGATCCTCTGGACGCTGATCGCCGCGTTGATCCTCGCTCACCACGCCCACTTGTGGACTGGAGGGCTGAAGGTCGAGACCGATCTGCTCTCGCTGTTGCCGAGCGACGAACGGGATCAGGCGGCCGATGAAGTGCTGCGCCACCTGTCTGACTCCGCCTCGCGTTCGGTGGTGGTGTTGATCACCGGCCCCACCGAAGCCGACTCGATGGACGCCGCTGACAGGTTCGCTGGCGCGCTGAAGCTCGACAGGCTGCAACGCCTCGCGGGCCCCAGGGCCGACGTCTCTGCGCTCGATGAGCTGCTTCCGTTTCGGGATCGCCTGCTGACTTCAGGGCAAATGAACCGGTTGGCCGACGCCGCGCCAGAAGAGCTCGAGCAGCTGGCGTTGATGCAGCTGCAGCAGCCGATGTCGCAGCGCCTGGGTGAGTTTCGCGACGATCCGCTACAACTCTTCCCCGAGTTCCTGCGAGAGCGTGCGCAGTCGACGCGGGTGCGGCCCAAAGGCAATCACCTGGTGGTCGATGGTTCGGTGCTGCTCCGCTACCAACTCACCGGAGCGGCCTTCGCCCTCGACGGCGTCGCGCACCTGGCCACCGCCATCGAGCTCGCGAAAGCGGGGCTGCCTGCGAACGTGAAGGTGCTCGCCGCGGGTGTGCCGCTCTTCGCCGAGGCCGCCGCGGTGCAGGCCAACGCCGAAGTGAGCACGGTGGGGTTCGGCTCGCTCGCGGCGATCATGTTGATCATGTTCTTCGCCTTCCGCTCGCCCCGGCCGTTGCTGCTGGTGGTGCTCTCGGTGGGCATGGGCGTGGCGACTGGGCTGTCGGTGTGCGTGTTGATCTTCGGCAAGGTGCACCTGATGACGCTCGTCTTCGGAGCGGGCCTGGTGGGCGTCGCCGAGGACTACGGCATTCACTACTTCGCTTCGCGGCAAGCCCAGCCGGCGCGAGATCGCCGCGAGCTGCTCCGTCACCTCACGCCGGGCCTCTTCATGGCGATGCTCACCAGCGTCGCGGGCTACGTGATGTTGGCGATCGCGCCGATGCCCGGGCTGCGCCAGGTCGCGGTGTTCTCTTCGGGCGGGCTGGCCGGCGCGTTCCTCACGGTGCTGGCCTGGTTCCCGTATCTGGATCGCGGCGAGGTGAAGTCGACCCGCTTCGCCACCGCGTGGGCGGCCACGCGCTCGAAGTGGCCGTCGTTGTCACGCAAGGCGTTGGCCATCGGCGTGCTCGTCACCACCGTCGTCACGTTCATCGGGGTCTCGCGGCTCTCTGCGCTCGACGACATCCGCGCGCTGCAGAGCAGTCCTCCGGCGTTGATCGACGCGCAGCGCATCATCGCGGCCACCATCGGTCTGCCCAGCCCCGCGCAGTTCTTCATCGTGCGCGGTGACGACGAAGCGCAGCGGCTGGAGCGCGAAGAGGCGTTGACCCTGAAGCTGCAGCGACTCGCGAAGGAGGGCGTGCTCACCGGCCATGAAGCGGTGTCTTCCTGGGTGCCGTCGCCGGCCCGCCAGGAAGCGCAGCGCGCCCTCTTCACCCGTACTCGCGACGCGGTGATCAGCCGGCTGGCAGACGAGCTCGACGACGCGCCGGGTCCTCGCGTCGAGTCCACCTTGCTCACGGTCGACACGCTGCTCGCCACCTCGCTGGGAGAAGCACTCCGCCCGCTCTGGTTGAAGGACGCCAGCGTGGTGCTGGTGCACGCGCCGAAGCGGGATCGGCTCGATGAACTCGGTGCACTCTCTTCCCTGCCCGGGGTGCGCTTCGTCGATCGCACGGCCGACCTGTCTTCGGTGATGAGGCGCTGGCGCGTGGGCATGACGGAGCTGCTGCTGGCCGGCTACACCGTCATCTTCCTCGCGCTGTTTTCGCGCTTTCGGGGCAGGGCGTGGCGCGCGTTGTTGCCGACCGCGGTGGCTTCGGGTCTCGCGTTGGCCACGGTGGGTTTCCTGGGTGAGCCGTTGACCTTGTTCCACGTGCTGGCGTTGTGGCTGCTGCTGGGCATGGGCGTCGACTACGGCATCTTCCTGCTCGAGCACTCGGCTGATCAGGGTGAAGCCTGGCTCGCGGTGGGTCTGGGCGCCGTGTCCACGCTGCTGTCTTTCGGTCTGCTGGCGGTCTCCACCACGCCGGCGATTCACGCGTTCGGAGTCACCCTGGGCGTGGGCGTCACGCTCGTCTGGCTGCTCTCGCCGCTCTCGCAACAGAAGCATCCATGAATCGAACCGCACTCATCCTCGCCGCTGCGTTGCTCCTCTCCGCGGGCGCGATGGTGTTGATGAAAGCCTCTGCCGCGCCAACCCGGAGCCCGGTGGGGTGCAGCTTTGACGAGAGCGAGTACCTGCAGCTCAACCCCGACGTGGCGCGGGCGGTGGTTCGCCAGGAGTTCTCCTCGGGGTGGGCGCACTTCGAGCGTTTCGGCCGAGGCGAAGGGCGGGCCCAGGCGCTGCACTGCCCCGGCATGAGCACGCGCGGCCGGGCGGAGGCCACGATGGCCCCCTGCGACTTCAACGAGAGCACCTACCTCACCCTGAACCCCGACATCGCCGCGGCCGTGCGCCGGGGGGCGGTGGTGTCGGGCGCGTCTCACTATCTTCAGTTCGGAGCGCGTGAAGGCCGGCTCCCCAACGCGGGGTGCAAGCCGGCCGTGGCGAAGTGCGCCTTCTCCGAGAGCCAGTACCTGAAGCTCAACCCCGACGTCGCCCGCGCGGTGGCCATGGGCCAGTTCGCCACCGGCGCTGCCCACTACGCGCGCTTCGGCCAGTCGGAGGGCAGGGCGCAGTCATTCGAGTGCTCCGGCTCCAGCACGCGCGAAAGGTCGGACCTCCAGTACCCGGCCTGCGACTTCAACGAGACGCGCTACCTCGCCGCCAACCCCGACGTGGCGCAGGCCGTGTCGAGCGGGGAAGAGCGTTCAGGGCTCGCGCACTGGCAGCGCACCGGCCGCCGCGAACGCCGCGCTCCGTACGACCGCTGCGATTGACCCTCGCCCTGTGCGGAGTAGCTTTCGCCCCCTCAATCCCAAGAGGGGGAATCACACCATGGCGTCGTCGAAGTCGAAGAAGCCCGCTGCTGCTGCCGCTCCGAAGAAGTCCGTTGCCGCGAAGAAGCCGGTCGCCGCCAGGAAGCTGCCTGACTCCGTCGCGGTGAAGACGCTGGGCTCGTTGCCCGCGCTCACCGGCAAGCTGCGCGCGGCGTTCCGCTCGGCGTTCACCGATGAGCAGTGTGACGCCTGGGGTGCGCAGACCAAGGCGAAGAACGTGATCGAGGAGGCCTCGAAGTTCGTCGCCACCATGAATCGCGCGCTCAACGACACCACCGACGTGACGTATTCGCGGCGGCGCCTGGCGTTCTTGTGTGAGCTGTTGGTGTTGCTGGAAGATGAGGTCGCGCACACCACCGACACCACCAGCGGGGATCTGCGCAGCACGCGCAGCGCCGCCCTGGCGGTGGCGAACAACGCGCGCAAGGAGCTCGCGCGGCGTCTGCGGGCGCTGGCGGGTGGTCAGCAGAAGCTGCTCGGTGAGGTCGCCCAGGTGGCGCCCGCGAGCGAGAGTTCTCCGAGTGACGTGCAGGACTCGTTGACGGCGACCATCGATCTCGCGGTGAAGCTGCGTCGCAATGAGATCATGGAGGCCCTGGCGGATGACGTGGGGCTGACTGAGGCGCGGCTCAACAGCGCGTACTCGGCGCTCGAGGCGTTGACGGGTGCGAGCTCGGTGTCGCTGAACGCGGCGGCGAACGAGGGTGATGCACCGTCGGTCAATCGCATCGAAGGTCGCGTGTTGCGCGAGATGCGGTTGGCGCAGCGCCTGTTCAACGAGTCGCGTGAAGCGGGCGTGAACGTTCCGGCGTTGATCGCGGGGCCGAGCTTGAAGGCGATCTTCGGCAAGGCGGACGCGGTCGAAGCGCCCGCGCCGACGCCTCCGCCCGCCTGATGATGATGATGATGTCTCCTCTCCCTTCGGGAGAGGGTCGGGGTGAGGGTCTCACGAGTCGCGCCGTCAGCCCGCGAGTAACCGGGTGCTGCGCAGCGAATCCACGCGCGCCGCCCAGAGGCATTTGCCGCGAACGCGAAGGCTCTTGCTGGGCGCTTGAAGCCACTTGCTAGGCGCCCGAAGGCTCTTGCTGGGCGCCTGAAGGCTCTTGCTGGGCGCCTGAAGGCACTTGCTGGGCGGCCGAAGGCTCTTGCTGGGCGCCCGAAGGCACTTGCTGCGCGTCTGAAGGCACTTGCTGTGCTTCCCCAAGCCACTTGCTGTGCTTCGCAAGCCCTGCACCTCGCCTCTCTCCTTGCTGCCTTGGCTTTGGGCGGTGGCTTGTAAGGCCCTCACCCCGACCCTCTCCCGACGGGAGAGGGAGACAGGTGGAGGCGGGCCATCACGGCCCCGACCACCACCACGGCGGCCAGCGCGGCGCCGATCGCGAACAACCAGCGCACCTCCCCCGCAGCGAACAGCGGCCTCGCCAGCGCCGTACCGAGGGACGCTCCGACGAACAGGCTGCCCGAGAACATCGCGATGGCCGGCCCCCGCGCATGCGGCGCTGCCTGCGACGCCCAGACTTGAAGGTTTGCGTGGAAGAACACGATGGTGGCGCCCATCAGCACCGCTGCGGTCAGCACGCCCGCGGGTGCAGGTGAGATGGCGACCGCCGCCCACCCGATGACGAGCAGCGCGCCCCCGAACGACATCGCCCGCAGCAGGGGAATGCGCCCCGAAAGCCACGCCGAGACGCGCGCCCAGATCACCACCGACACGCCATACGCCGCGATGAGACCACCGGTCAGCCCTGCCGATGCGCCCGACGCCAGCAACGTCGGCGCGAGGAACACGAACAACCCGAACAGCACCGCTCCTTCCACCAACGCGATCACCGCCAGCGCCCGCACCGCCGGAACCCGGAGCGCCTGCCGCAGCTCACCGGGCACCGCAGGCCTTGGCGGCGCGAGCAGGAAGTTCATGCCCACGAGCGAGAAGGCCGCGAGCACTCCGGACGCACCGAAGCCCCAGGCCCAGCCGAGTCGATCCGCCAGCAGCCCCGCCCCCAGCACCCCCGACGCCGCGCCCAGTGCGTAGGCCGCGTTCATGTCGGTCGCCGCCCTGCCGCGTTGGTCTGCGGGGAGCACTTCACCCAGCCAGGCGATCACCGAGGGCACCACCGACGCCATGCCGGCACCGGCGATGAAGCGGGCGACCAGGAGCTGGTCGAGCGTCGAGGCGAACACCGAGGCGATCGCCCCGATGAGCCCGGCGATCAGGCCCAGGCGCATCACCAGGACGCGGCCCAGCCGCTCGGAGACCAGCCCCCACGGCACCTGCAGCAGCCCGTACGCGAGGAAGTAGGCACTCGCCACGGCTGTGGCCTGCGCGAGGTCGACCTTCATGTCCAACGCGATGGCCTTCACCAGCGGGGTCATCGCGAAGTTGTCGAAGGCGGCTGCGAAGGCTCCGAGGAAGGCGGGCCAGCGGGCGGGGTGACTCGCTGGTCCCCTCACCCCGGCCCTCTCCCCGCGGGCGCAGGGAGAGGGAGCTCAGCGGCGATCAGTTGAGACGGCGTGCCCGGGCTGACCAACCAGAGCTGATGCGAGGCCCTCGTCACCGCCACGTGCAACCGCCGCCGGCCTTCATCGGTGCCCGGCCAGTTCATCGCGTTCGCGTCGGCGATCACCACGTAGTCCCACTCGAGGCCCTTCACTGAGTCGACGTCTGTGACGTCGAGACCCGGCGTGAAGGGGAACTCACCGCGCTCGACCAACCGGGTCTGCGGCAGGTGAGAGACCAACGGGAAGAACCGGCGCGCCGCCGCGGCATCCGCGGTGATGACCGCGACCGACGCATGCGGCTCGGCCTCGAGCAGATCCTTGAGCGCCCCCGCCAGGAACAAGTGTGCCGGCGCCTCGCCCGGGAAATGAAACCGGCCGACCGGCACCCCTTCGCGCGACGCCTTCGCCGGCGTCTGCGGCGCCAGATGCCCCAACACCTGCCGGGCCAGCTCGGCGATCGGCCGCGGGCAGCGGTAGCTGGTGGTCAACCGCACCGTGGCAGCCCCTCCGGCGCCCGCGACCTCCAGGCTGCGCTGCCAACCGGCGAACGACGAGTGCGTCTGCTGCGCCTCGTCACCGGCCAGCGTGAGGCCCTCGAACTCTCTGGTGATCGCCCGCAGCGTCTCGAAGTCGAACAGCGAGAAGTCTTCCGCTTCGTCGAGCACCAGGTGCGAGGCCTGCGGCAGGTTCAGCGCGTTGCGCCACGACAACATCGAGAGCAGCAGCGGCAGATCTTCCACGTCGATCGAGCCCGCGAGCTCATCGGGCGTGCCTTCATCGAGGCCACGCCCATCGATGGTGGTGCGCCTCGACGCATCGGTGATGTCCCTCGCGTTGAACTTCGTCTGCAGTTGATTCGAGGTGTGCTCGATGCACTCGGCGATGGCCGTGCTGGGCAGCGTGCCTTTCGCCAGGTTCACCACGTTGGCGAGGAACACCGAGTCAGACAGGAACAACGCCAGCTGCCGCCACAACGGGCGCAGCTCGGCCTTGACCGTCTTCTCCGCCGAGACCGCCTCCCGGAGCGCGTCGTAGAGGGCCGGATGCCGCTTGAGCGAGGTGACCAGGGCCGGCGGCTCCATGTTCACCCGGGGCAGGGGGCCGAACGCACGCCGCGCCATGCGCAGGAGGAAATCATCGAGCGTGTGCACCACCTCGGGGCCGACGTCGTCATCGCCTTCGGGGGCAGGCAACAACGGCGCGAGCAGCCGCTGCGCCAGGCGAGCGAGACCCGGCTCAGGCACCACCACCCGCGCACGCACGAGCGGAATCTTCTCGGGCGCGCCCACCGTCAACCGCGCCAGCCGGTGCAGGGCGACCGTGGTCTTGCCGCTGCCTGCGCTGCCCAGCACCAGCAACGGCTCGTCGGCCGGGGCGGCGATGGCCGCGTACTGCTCGGCGTCCAACAAGGCCGTCACGTCGACCCGGGTGCCCTTCGCCTGTGCACCGATCGACACACCCAGCTGCCCATCACGCGCCGAAGTCCCCGCGCCTCCGGTGGCCAGCGAGCTGCTGCCCCTCGAGCGCCACGCCCCGTTCACGTCACGGAAGATCGAGAAGTCGTCACCCAGCAGCTGCATCAACTTGCCCTGGTGAATCACCACCACGCGCCGCAACGTCACGGTGCCCGTGGCCAGCCGCCCGGGGAGCTGCTCCTCGAAGTGATCGCCCTCGCGGTATCGGTAGAACAGCTGCGCCACCGGGGCGACGCGCCAATCGACCACCCGCAGGTTCTGCCGCGTGTCGATGAAGGTGCCATGCCCGAGCAGGTAGTCGCGCGACTCGCCCGCTTCTTCGAGCCGAAGGTGTGCGAGGTACGGCGAGCGGCCATCAGGCAACACCGGCTGGGTGCGCGCCGAGAGCTTCTGGCGCACCGCCAGCTCGTGCAGCAGCGTGCCCACGTCGTCTTCGTCTTCCGAGGCCGCCTCTTCACGCAGCGCACGCAGCTCGTCGTTGGACACCGAGACCCGGGCCGCCGGAGCCGCCGCCTTCGCGACGTCCAGCGCGGTCTGGACCCTGGTGAGGAAGGCCTCTTCTTCGGCGAGAGCAGCCGCTTCTCGTTCGCTGAGCGTTTCCATCGGGCGCCCGCCTATCAGACTCGAGTTCTGAACTGTGTCGCGCTTACGATTTCGTTGAGGGCGATCGCCGACTCACCGCACGCGATGCACGAACGCGAGGGCAAGCTGTGTGCTCAGTCTTGATCGACCAGCACTTCGGTCTGGTCGACGCTCCCGTCTGAACCCAGGTCGACTGAGAGCGTCAGGGGCGAGCCGTTGCCCGCCCACGTGGCGAGGTCGAACGAGAGCGTCGCGTCACCCTGGAGCGCGGTGCCGGCGTGCAGGAAGTGCTCGCTGCCGTTGGCCCCCACGCGCGTCAGGAGCACACCGTATTGGGTTGCCCCGGCGCCGCTGAGCTTGAGCGCGACGACCGAGCCCGCGCGCTCGAGCAGAAACTGAGCGCCATCGGCATCACTGACCACCTGCACACCCACTTCGAAGTCGTCGCCCGCAGTGGTGAAGGTGTTGAAGACCGTCGGCGTCTCGGGGCCCTGCGTGGCGTAGCCCACGGCCTGCCCGTCGGCGCTCACCCAGAGCTGATCGGTCTGTCCCGGATCGAGCTGCAACCCCTCCACGGAGAGGGCGTAGCCCGGGCCGACGATCGAGACCGACGACGCGGCCCGCGCGGCGAGGCGTGCACCGCTCAGGGTGACGGTGAGATCGGAGCCAGCGGGGATGACGTACCGCGGCTCGGTGTCATCGGCGTACAGCTCAGCCGAGAGCGGGGCGAGCACCTGTGCACCCGGGAAGGTGTTGCCGACCTCGGCGCCGTCGGTGCCGACCTGGTGCCCCTGCCCGTCGTCGACCACCAGATCGCCCCCGCCCAGCGCGCTGACGGTTCGAGGGGCCGCCATCGCGTTGGTGGGGCTCGCGTTGCCACAGAAGGTGCACTGCTGCGGTTGTTCGGCGTCGGCCACGGGGACCGCGAAGATGTTGCGGGTCGTCGCGTCGCCGTCGTAGCCCGACGCAGGCGCCATGGGGTTGACCGAGGCGCTGTACGACCAGCTGTTGGCCGCTGCGTCGAAGGTGATCGCCCGATCTGCGTTCGGGTAGTTGTTGTCGTAGACGACGAGCTCGACCTTGCCGTTAGGCAGCGTCTGCAGCGAGTGCGGTGTCACCGCGTGCCCGCCACCGCCCTGGCGCATGAAGAAGGCCAGCGTGAAGCGCTCGTTGCGGGCCCACCCCTCGGCGAGCTGAGTGAGCAGCTCGTTGGGCGTGGGCCGGGTGCTGGTGATCGACCTGTTGCCGGGCGCCGTGAACTGCGTCGACATCCAGTAGGCGATCTCCCGTTGCAGCCGCTCGTCGCCTTTCTGGAGCGCGAACGCGTCAGGGCCGCCGAACGCGCTGGCGGCGAGCGTGCCCTTCTGCATGAGCAGCGCGGTGTGCGACATGCCGAAGCAGTGGCCGCCGTTCATGGCGCCGTTGGCTTGTTCCATCCACTGCGTCGCCACGGGCGTGAGGGTGCAGGCGCCGTTCTCGAGGGTCGCGCACACGGCGTCACCGAAGAGCCGGCGCAGCTCGACGCTGGTGAGGTTGGTGACGCCTTCATTGGTGTAGTTCTCGAAGGAGAACCCGTGGGGCTTGCTGCGGAAGCCGGAGCTCGCGGTGATGGTACCGCTCCCCGGGCCCGCGCCAGCCCCCATCATGAAGCCGCCGCCGGTGTTGCCGAAGCCGCCGCCTCCACCACCCGTGGAACCACCACCGGCACCCCCACCCGTGCCGCTCATCGGGAGTTCTGAACAGCCGAGGATCACCACCGCCGCGAAGATCAAGGTCCGATTCATGGCTGTCCGGGTATCACTCTTGCTTTCGGGCGAAAGCCGCGCATTTTTCCACCGTCACGCCGGCGACTCACGCCCTCCAGCGCGCGCGGCGAGGTGCTGCTCCGGGGTCTACCAGCTTTGAGGCGGGCGGCTCCGCTATGGTGCGCCCGTGTTCTCAGCCTTGAGTCTGATTCTGTGCGCCGCGGCTTCCCCCACCACCACCATCACCACCGCCGCGACGATCGCTCCGCACCACGTCTACGTGGGCATGTACCTGACCGACGTGTCCGACTTCGACTTGAAGGCCGGGCGCTTCAAGGCCGATCTCCACGTGTGGATGAAGTGGCTGGGTGACGAGGTGCCCCCGAACGTCACGTTCGAGAACGGGGAGATCGAGTCGAAGGAGGTGCTCAGCACCGAGCACGAAGCCGAGTGGTATTCCCTGCACTGGCGGGTGCAGGGCACGTTCCGCGGGGAGTTTCCCGTGCACGCGTTTCCATTCGATCGGCAGACGCTGCCCATCATCTTCGGCCTCAACAACGCTGACGGCCGGCTGGTGCCTGACCTGGGCGCGAGCGGCATGAGCCCGTCGTTCTCGGTGAGCGGCTGGTCGTACGAGCCTCAGTTCGCCGCGAGCTCCGAAGAACGCGTCTACGGCTCCGATCTCGGGAGCATCGCGCGCGAGGGCAAGAACGCCCGGCAGGGCCTCGCGACCTTCTCGGTGGAGATGCGCCGCCCCTTCGGCCCCTACCTCATCAAGTTCGCGCTGCCGCTGGCGTTGATCCTGCTCGTGGCGTTGCTGGCGCTGCTCCTGCCTCCCGAGCGGCTCGACGTGCGCTCGGCGATGGGCATCACCGCGCTGCTCTCGTGCATCGCCTTTCATTACACGCAGGCCGACACGCTCCCGAACGTCACGTACCTGGTGGCGGCCGACAAACTCTTCCTGGGTGCGTACGTCTTCGTCGCGGCCACGCTGCTGCTGAGCATCATCGCGTTCCGGCTCAGCGAGGCGAAACACGAGACCGCGCAGCGAGGCGATCGACTGGGCTTGTTCCTGCTGCCCATCCTCTCCGCGGTCGGGGTGTTGAGCCTCGTGACGGGCGCCCTCTGGCAGCCCGGCCCTGAAGAGCCCGTGGTGCCGAACAACCCGTTTCCCACGCAGCCGCTGCTGCGGGTGGCGGTGACGTCGATGGACAACCCGGGCGGAGGTGAGCTCCCTGCGCGGCGTGGAGCGCTGGTGGTGCGCGCGGCCGATGGCACCTTCCGGCCGATGCTGGCGAAGGAAGCGCCGGCGATGACCAACTCGCTGGTGCGGTTGTTGCCTGATGGAGGCATGCGCATTCGCTGGGCGCTGCGCGCCGACGCACGCTGGAGCGACGGCACGAGGATCACCTCGGACGATCTCATCTTCTCGCTGAATGCCGTGACCGACGCGCAGCGCGTGAACATCGCGCGCATCGACGATCGCACCATCGACGTCACGTATTCAGAGCGGCGCACCGAGTGGCTGGCGGGCTTCGCGGTGTTTCCGAAGAGCGCCGCCCTCTACGCAGCCGATGGCGGGCGAGCGGCGCTGAGCCAGGCGAACAACGACGGGCTGATCGCCACCAGCGGCGCCTTCATGCTGGGCGAATTCGAGAAGGGCACGAAACACACGCTGCGCCGCAACGAGCAGTTCGCGGCGATGAAGCCGGCCTTCGAGCGTGTGGAAGCAAAGCTGCTCACCCCGGAAGAGGCGGTCAAGGCGCTCCTCTCCAACGAGGTCGATGTCGTGCCCACGTTGACGGCCGACGGCTACGAGCTGCTCAAGGGCGACGCGCGCGTCAAGGTGCTGGAGCAGCCCGGCGAGCTGCTCTGGGTGCTGGTGCCGAACCTGAGCGGGCCCCCGTGGAGTTCGCTGGAGGCGCGGCAGGCCTTGCTGACCACGTTGGATCGGCTCGCCATGGTGAAGGCGCTCGAGCCCATGCCCACCCGGGTGGGGTGGGGCTGGCGCGCAGAGCCCGAGCTCACCGCGCCGAGGGCAGCGCGGCTCGAGCTGAGCCGGGTGACGCTGAACGTCGAGCCGATCCATGCAGAGAGCGAGACGCACGCGTTGCTCGCCCGGCTCATCGAGGCCAACCTGAAGGCGGCGGGCGTGGAGGTTCAGATCGTGCAGCGGGACCAGCTGGATCAGGCGGTTCAACGCGGTGACTTCGAGGGGCTGGCGCTGCTGGGGCGAGAAACCAACTCGCCCGGCCCTTTCATGAACGTGGCGGCGCCCGAGGGAACGCCCGACATGAGTAAGGCAGTCGGCCCGCACTACGACGACGAGATGGCCGAGCGCTATGAGGCCTTCGACGCGTCGCTCTATGCCGAACGACGCGCCTCGCTGGAGGCTCACATGCAACGGGCGTGGTTCACGAGGTTGCCCATGCTGCCGCTGGTGCTCACCTCCCGGCTGGCCGCGGTGCGCGCCGACCTGGAAGGGCCCGAGTGGGGTCAGGCCGAGTCGTTGTGGTGGAACGTCTCGGAGTGGCACCGGAAAGGGGCCCCCTCCAACAGGTAGCACCCTCGTGGCGGGCGGGCGGGGGGGCGATCAAATCTGAAGCAGGGGGCGCATGACCACCACGCATTGGTTCATCCTGGTCGGCTGCCTGATGCTGGCGCGCGGCCTGGCGACGACCAGCCTGTCGCGGCTGCCCTTCACCTCGAGCATCATTTATCTGTGCGTGGGCCTGGTGCTGGGGCCGATGGCGCTCAACATCTTCGCCTTCAACGCGCGCGAACAATCGCACCTGCTGGAGACCCTCACGGAGATCGCGGTGTTGATCTCGCTCTTCTCGGCGGGCGTGAAGATGCCGGTGCCCCTGACGCGCAAACGGTGGGCGCCGGCCGTTCGGCTCGCGTGGGTGTCGATGACCTTGAGCGTGGGGCTGGTGGCCGCCTTCACGTACTTCGTGCTGGGCCTGCCGTTGGGGGCAGGCATCTTGCTCGGGGCCATCCTCGCGCCGACCGACCCGGTGCTCGCCACTGACGTGCAGTCGCGCCACCCCGATGATCGCGATCAGCTTCGCTTCACGCTCACCTGTGAGGCCGGCATGAACGACGGAGCGGCCTTCCCCTTCGTGATGCTGGGGTTGGGGTTGCTGGGCGCGCACGAGCTGGGTGACTTCGGTTGGCGCTGGGTGATGGTCGACGTGCTCTGGGCGACGCTCGCGGCGATGGCCATCGGCGTGCTGGGGGGCGCGGGCCTGGCGCGGTTGGGGTGGATGTTGCGCGGCAAGGCGCCGAAGCACGAGGTGCTGGATGATCTCGTCGCGCTCGGGCTCATCGCCGTCGTCTACGGGGTCAGCGTGGCGTTCGAGGCCTGGGGCTTTCTGGCGGTGTTCTTCTCTGGCGTGGCGCTGCGGCAGACCGAGCTCGTCTTGTCGGGTGCGCACAAAGATCGCCAGGGGCTGCTCGTGCCCGAGAAGGCGACGCCCGACGTGCCGCTCACCGTCAGCGCCGAGTCGCTCGTCTTCAAGGAACACCTCGAGCGCCTCTCGGAGCTGACGCTCGTGCTGCTGCTCGGCGGCATGGTCTCGACGGAGGATTGGACGTTGCGGGCGGTGGGCACGGCGCTCTTCCTCTTCATCGTGGCCAGGCCGTTGAGCGTGATGCTCGGGCTGCTGGGCTCTGACACGCCCATGCGGGTGCGAAGCATCGCGGGGTGGTTCGGCGTCAGGGGGATCGGGTCGGTGTACTACTTGATGTACGCGATGAATCACGGCCTGCCCCGCGCGCTCGATCGCGAGCTGATTCAGATCACCATCGTGGTGGTGATGCTCTCGATCCTCATTCACGGCACGAGCGTCAAGCCGATGCTCGATCGTTTCTGGCGACGCAGAACCAGCCGCCCGTCTTGATTGGCTGAACGGGGCATGCCGGAGTCCGCGGCTCGGAAATCTCATGGCACCCCCGGATTCCCGAGCAGATTGCAAATTTGCCCTGCTCGCGAGCTGAGTCCGTAGCGAGACGAGTGATGATGTACCCACCCATTGACATCTGGCGGACCTGAAACGGCCTCACCGTAGGCTCGGCCTGTCCGGGAATGTCGGTTGGCTGTGGTACGTGGTGCTCCTCTTCAAGGAGGATTCATGGCCAAGCGTTCAGTATTCACCTCAGTCGAAGTCTGCGCAGGCGCCGGCGGGCAGGCGCTCGGGCTTGAGCAAGCAGGCTTTGAGCACCTCACCGCCGTAGAAATCGATGCTCACGCGGTCGAGACCCTGAAGCTGAACCGACCCAACTGGCGCCCGGTAAAGAAAGATCTGTGGGACTTTGATGGCCGGGAGTTCCGTGGAGCGGACTTGCTGGCTGGAGGCGTGCCGTGCCCTCCGTTCTCCATCGCGGGCAAGCAGTTGGGAAAGAACGATGAGCGCGACCTCTTTCCCCGAGCACTTGACCTCATCGATGACATCAATCCCCGTGCGGTGCTGCTCGAGAATGTTCGTGGGCTCGCGAGTAGAAAGTTCGACGAGTACCGCGCCACGATCATCAAGCGGCTCAACAAACAGGGGTTCGAGGTGAAGTGGGAACTCCTGAACGCATGCGACTACGGAGTGCCTCAACTGCGACCCCGCTTCCTGCTGGTGGCGCTCCGTCCCGAAGCGATGAAGCACTTCAAGTGGCCTGCGCCGAGCACGGACCGCACGAACGTTGCGGACGTCATAACCGACTTGATGGAGGATCGGGGTTGGCCGCACGCAGATGAATGGGCCAAGGGCGCGGCTCGCATCGCGCCGACTGTCGTGGGCGGCTCCAAGAAGCACGGGGGCCCGGATCTGGGGCCGACGCGCGCGCGCCGTGAGTGGGCGACGCTTGGAGTGGACGGGCGTGGGATCGCCAACGAGGCACCAGGCCCCGACTTTCCGAAAGCCCATTTCCCTCGATTGACGTTGCGCATGGTCGCGCGCATCCAGGGCTTTCCTGACGACTGGAAGTTCTTCGGCGGCAAGACCGCAGCGTATCGACAGGTCGGCAACGCGTTCCCGCCGCCGGTCGCCGCTGCAGTCGGCGCTGCGATTCGGTCAGCGCTCGTAAAGAGTTCGACGCTGAAGCGATCGATCGCGCGCCCGATTCAGAGTCGGCTCGTCGCCTGATTCAGTCGTCGTCGTTCTTCATTGGAACATCAGGCGCGGGAGACACTGCCGCGCCGGGGCGAGCAAGCCGCCAGCGCCCTCCATCGATCTCGACCGATTGCTGGTGATCCGAGGTGCGTTCCACCTGAGCGCTGACGAACTCACCGCTTTGCGTCGGCTCAGGCAGTCTGAGCGCCCAAGCGATGCGGCAGTGCTCATCCCAATGCCCCAAAATAATGATGCCCTCCTGCGCAAGGACACTTCGGGCACCGCCGTTCCCCCTCACTCGCTTGAGCGGATCCTTCTGGCGTGCGGCCGTTTCGATAGCCGTCCGAGGGATCAATCGCCTTTGCACGTTCCGAAAGAGCGAGCGCACCCGTTCGGAGCCCTTGCCGCGCGCATAGGGGGAATCGCCTGACGGAAAGATTTTTTCCGCGGTGACGGCATCGAGACTCGCCAACAGGTTTTCAGGATACGCCGCATCGCGCGCGAGCCACTTGATGCTGGAGATCGCCTCCAGTGTCAGATTGCGCTTGGCATCACGATTCTTCGACGGTCGCAGTCCCGACTCTTCGATCTGAATCAGGCCGCACGACCAAACGGTTCGATGCGCAGAATCCTGCTCGCTGCCCCAGATCAGAAGGCAAACATGGCCGACGGCCTCTGGCGGGATCATCCACTTCCCGAAGTCCTTGGAGAACTTGCAGTCGACGTCCACGTTGTCGATCAAGAAGTCCTGCTCCACACCGTCCCCGATGAAGCCGTCGAACTCGCGGCGCAAGTTGAGCTGCAGAACTGTTCCAGCGTGTGTTTTCTCTGTCTTGTTCAACTGCTCCCAACGAAACCGGCCGGTACGAACGCCGTCGTAGAGTTGGTCGAAGGTCTCCCGCAGTACTCGGGCGACGCGGTTCTCGAAAGCCCTCTCGCTCTGCAGCGCCTTCAACACGGTCTTCAAACCCACTGCCTTCGCCACTGATCACGCTCCTGAGCGCGATCTGGGGTGTTCAAGCGACCCTGATCAACAAGAAACTACCGAGGGGACGACTTCTCGCGCAGACCGCCGTGACCCTGCACGCGGTGACCCCACCGGCGAACCGAACTGAGCGCTGTGGTCGGGTGTGGCCCTGGTGGCTCACCCCGTTTCTACTTGAGTGAACGACGGAGCTAGCGTTCAGCGCCCATGAGCCACTCCGTCGTCGACGCCAACGGCCTGCGTTTCGTCTACCTCGCGTGGGGCGAAGGGCCGCTCGTGCTCGCCCTGCACGGCTTCCCCGATACGCCGCACACGTGGGACGTGATCGGGCCTGCGATCGCGGCGAAGGGCTTTCGGGTGGTCGCTCCTTTTCTTCGCGGCTACGCGCCGAGTGGAGCGCTTGCTCGCGACACCACCCCGCGCGATCTCGGTGAAGACACCCTCGCGTTGATGACGGCGCTCGGGGCGCAGCGTGCGCACCTCGTCGGTCACGATTGGGGCGCAGAAGCCGTCTACGCGGCCGTCGGCCTTGCTCCCGAGCGCGTCATCACGTTGACCGCGATCGGTATTCCGCATCGTGCGGCGGTGAGGCCCACGCCGAAGCTGGGCTGGGCGCTGCGTCACTTCGCCACGCTTCGGCTGCCTGGCGCCGAGCAGCGTTTCGCGCGCGATGACTTCGCTGAGCTGGAGGTCTTGATTCGCCGCTGGTCACCGACGTGGAAGTTCACCGCTGCCGAGCTGGCGCCGATCAAGGCGTGTTTCCGGAGCGCGGGCACGGTGCACGCGGCGCTCGGCTACTACCGTGCGGCCAGTGTGTTCCTTCCCGCGTTCATGAAGCACCGCATCGCCGTGCCCACGCTCAACTTCGCGGGCGCCGATGATCCCGGTGTGAGCCCCTCAGTCTACGAGGCGACGCGCACGCACTACAGCGGCGCCTTCGAGGTCGCCGTCATTCCCGGCGGGCACTTCTGTCACCGCGAAGCCCCTGAGCCGCTCATCACGAAGCTGCTCAGCCACGTCGAGCGGGGAGGTGCCGCTTGAGGAAGTCGATGGCGCCCCGCACCTTTCGATCCAGCCGGTCGCGTGGTCATGCACTATTCCCTCGAGTGAGCCCCGTATAGTTCTGGCGATGTCACCCGCCCGGAAGAAGACCTCGAACCAGATCAAGTCTGGCAGCGACCCACTCGAAGCCCTCTTCGCCGCGGTGTGGAGCGCCCCGGACGACGATGCGCCGCGCCTGGTCCTGGCCGATGCGTTGACCGAGCGCGCAGATCCCCGGGGGGAATTCATGGTCCTGCAGATCGCCCGGGCCAATGGCAAAGCCACGAACGAGATGCGACGGCGCGAGCGGGAGCTGCGGGCGAAGCTCAAGTCGAACAAGGCCTTCGGCGCTCCGTTTCCGTCGATGGGGGTTCACTTCGAGCGCGGAATGCCGGTCGCCGTCAGCATGGGCAAAGCCGCCGCCGCGCTCGCAGGGCACCCGGCATGGAGCACCGTGGGCAAGCTCGACTTGCCACCGGCCGTGAAGCGCACCGAGCTGGCGGCGCTGTTGACCAGCCCGTCGCTGGCCCACCTTCGCGAGGTCGGCTCGTTTCGGTACGCGGCGGATCTCGACGCGCTGGGCGGGGTGCCCGGCCGGTGGACCTCCGTGCAGCTCGACTTCATGCCCACCGTCGGCGTGCTCGAGCGCATGCCGAAGCTCGAGCAGCTCTTCGTCGTTTCGGGCAGCAAGGAACCCGATCTCCTGCCTTCAGTGCTGCCCGCGCTCTCCCGCCTGCGCTCGCTTCGCCTGCTCAGCGTCAACGTGCCGCCTGACGCCCTCGCGCAGCTGGCCTCGCTCGAGGAGCTGGCCGTGATGAACGCGCTACCGATCGCGGCGCTGCGTGGGTGCCGAAAGCTTCGCCAACTCGAGCTCGAGGAGCTCACTGACGATCCGCTCTGGGCGCAGCTCCCCCTCGAGTCGCTGAACCTCACCCGTCACGATCCATCACTCGAGGTGCTCGCGAAGGTGCTCGAGCGTCTCCCGCGGTTGATGCGGCTCGAGCTTCGGACCTTCGAAGAGTCGCGGCCCGCACTGTTCGCACTGCTGAGGAGCACGAAGGTCGAAGAGCTGACCGTCAACGGCGACGTGTACCGCGATCTTCGCTCGAAGCGCGTCACCGTCGAGACGTACGTGGATGCGGTGCCCACCTTGAATCTCGCGGCGCTGCCGAAGGGCACGATCGGCACGCTTCGGGTGGTGCCCATGAGCGCGGATCCCGGCTTCAACTTCGAGCTGCCGCCGACGCCCAGGATGCTCGCCGACCTGAGCGCCGAACTCGCGCCGTTGAAGATCGAGGTCGTCGACAACTGGTGGTGATCACAACCCAGAATCAGGTGGGCTGAAAGACCAGTGGGCCTGCCCGTCAGGCCTCAGCCGAAATGCAGCCTCATTTGTACCTCTACAGACATGCGGCCCGGTCTCGGGCGCATGCGCCCGTAAATTCGGAAGAGGCTCTGAAAGGCAATCACATGAGAATCGTCACTTCACTCACGACCTGCGCGATCATCGCGCTCGCCGGAACCGCGCTCGCGTCAAGTCATCGCGAAGCGCCTTTCCTCACCAAAAACCCGAAGGTCGATGGCACCGACGTGTACTTCTTCAGAAGTTACGAGCCAGGCAGGAGCTCGTTCGTCACGTTCATCGCCAACTACCTTCCCCTGCAGGACCCCGGCGGCGGGCCCAACTTCTTCGCCCTCGATCCAGAAGCGCTCTACGAGCTTCATCTCGACAACGACGGCGATGGCACCGAGGACCTCACCTTTCAGTTTCGCTTCAAGAACGAACTCAACAATGGCGGCGCTGGCATCGCGCTGCCGATCGGGCCGAGCGACGGCGGGGCCAAGGAGAACGTCTCTGTCGCCTTCGCCAACGTGGGCAACCCGGCCGATCGCAGCAAGCTGTCGGTGCTCGAGACGTACTCGGTGACGCTGGTCAGAGGCGACCGTCGCTCCGGGAGGGCTGAGCCCATCCGCGCGCCAGACGGGAGCACCACGTTCATCAAGCCGTTCGACTACGCGGGCCGAAAGTCGTTCGGCAACGCCGATGGCGGTGACGGCAACTACGAGGCGTATGCGAACGGCTTCATTCAGACGGTCAACATTCCCGGCTGCTCCACGCCTGCGCGCATGTTCGTTGGCCAACGGCAGGAGGGGTTCGCGGTCAACATCGGGCCCATCTTCGACCTCGTCAATGCACCTGCGGCCGTGATCACCGACCCTTCCAAACGGGGCGCGGTTCGAAATGCGCTGTACAACAAGAACATCACGAGTCTCGCGCTCGAGTTGCCGATCGCGTGCGTCACTTCAGGTACTCAAACCATCGTCGGCGCGTGGTCCACGGCGAGCGTTCGACAGGCGCGGGTCATCAACCCTGCCGCGACCTATGATCGGCCTTCACGAGAAGGGGGCGCGTGGACGCAGGTCTCGAGACTCGGGATGCCGCTCGTCAACGAGGTTGTGATTGGCATCAAAGACAAAGATCGCTTCAATTCTTCACATCCAAAGGACGACGCGCAGTTCCTCCCGTATGTGACCAACCCGACGTTGCCCGCGATCCTCGAGCTTCTCTTCGAGACGCCGGCACCGACGCTCTTCCCCCGCGGTGACCTGGTCGCTGCCTTTCTCACCGGGGTTCCCGGCGTGAACGCGAACGGATCGACCTGTGAGTATCAGCGGCTCAACACGGCGCTGCCCGCGACGCCTGCAGGGCGGCAGAACAATCTGGGTGCGGCGGCGTGCTTCGTCAACGGCGTGCTCACCCTCACCAACCCCGGCTGTGACCCGGCTGGCTTCCCGAATGGCCGGCGGCCCGGTGACGATGTCGTCGACATCGAGCTGAGGGTGTCGATGGGCTACCTCCTCGGCAACAACGTCGACGCGCCGTCACGCAACGTCCCTTTCCATGACGCGGTGTTGCAGTGCGACAACCAGTTCGACAACGCGTTCCCGTACCTGAAGACGCCGCTGCCGGGCGCCAAAGGCGATGGGAGCTGATCATGAAGACGATTCTCTTGAGCAGCCTGCTGGTGGTGACACTCGTGGGGAGTTTCGGGTGCGATACACCTGACGACGACAAATCGGCCGGCAACGGAGGCCCCGCCGAGAAGAGGGGGAACAACAGCGACGGCGGGAGTGGAGGAGGCGGCGGAGGCGGAGGACCGCCAGGCGGGGGGACGGAGATAACCGTGTTCGCGCGCGACCTCATTCTGAACGAGACCGCGGAGCACACCGTGCCGTCCACGACCGAGAACAAGGGGCTCATCGACGTCAGCCCGATCACCTTCACTCCTGCATTCTTCCCTTGATGGATGCGCCCGCCCTCGAGCTGAGCTCCAACAGTCAGCTCGGGGCTGGCCCTTGAGGGGCGTGAACACGCAGCCTTGAGCTCAAGCGTCGCGTACGCTGGTCGTGGAACGGCGCCACCCTGAGCGGCGTCGCACCGCGACCTCCCCAAGGAGCCCCCTCATGCGTGTTGCCAGGGCGTACCTTCAAGAAGAACCCGGCCGCGGCCATCACGGAGTTTGCGTGGCAAGGCGCGCTGCCTCCACCTGAGGTGATGGTCGACTCGGGCATCTACGGCGTCACCTGCGATCCCTGCCCGCCGCAGTTTTCGCCTCACTCGCTGCGCCCCCGGAAGTCGGTGGGTGGGTATATGAACGCCGCGTGTCGCGTCGCCTCGTCGTCGTCCCAGACTCAGATCGGGTGGAGCAGTGGCTCCTCGATCAGTCGCGTCAGGCGGACTTCGTGGATTTGCGCGGCGTGTGCACGCTCTCCGAGCTGGTGGAACGGTGCGATCCCGCAGGCGATTCGCGGCGCGGCCCGGCCAATCCACTGCTGGTGCGCATGGCGTTCGGCAAGCTGGCCGCCCAGCACGCGGTCAGCGCGTATGGCGTGGTGGCGCACTCTGCGGAGTTCGCCGCCCAGGCTCAGGAGCTGATCAATCACCTGCGTGGCCAGGCCGTCACCGCGCGTCAGCTCGAGCTCGCGGCAGGGCAGGTGGAGGGCAGCCTCGCGGTCAGGGCGAAGGCGCTCGCCGCCTTGTGGCGCGCGGTGGACGGTTTTCTGGAAGAGCGCCGGCTGGTCGATCGCGCGGATTGGTGGCGGCTCGCGGCCGAGCGGGTGGCAGCCGATGGGCTTCCGGTCGCGTTGCAGCGTTTCGAGTCGATCGAGGTCGAGCACGTGCACGACGTGCCTCCGTCCCGGCTCGCGTTGCTGGAGGCGTTGGCGAAGGCCTGCAACGCGGCGGGTGTCCGCTTCGTGTGGCGGTGGCCTGCGAGCGGGCATGCGGCGACCGATGCGTTCATCATCAACACCGTGCGCGAGGTGGAGGCGAAGTGGCAGGCGCTCGAGGTCGAGCTCGAGGCCGACGTGCCCGATGGCCCGCTCGCGTGGATTGGTCAGGAGATCTTCTCGGAAGACGTGCGGCCGCGTGAAGCGCCCGAGCTCTCGGCGTTCTGCGCTCCTTCGACGCGGGATGAGGCGAGGGAGATCGCGAGGCGGGTGCGCCGGTTGATCACCGCGGGTGTTCCGCCTGAGGCGATCGGTATCGCGTATCGCGATCTGGCGGCCGACACTGAGCTGCTGGTCGAAGCGCTCGCCGACCTCGGCGTTCCGGCGCGCGCCCGCCTGGGTGTTCCCCTGGCCCAGAGTCCCCACGGCCGCCTGGCGTTGGCAGTGCTGCAGTTGCCTGAAGACGGGTTCCCCGCGGAAGACGTGGCTTCGCTGCTCGAGAGCCGGTCGATCACCGTGCTCGACAAAGAAGCCAGCGAGCCGCGCCGCACCTTCCGGGAAGCGGGCGTCCGCGACGACGTGGTGGGAGGCGAACAACGCGAAACTCACCAACAACGAGCAATGCCTCCCTCTCCCCGAGAGGGAGAGGGCAGTCCCAAAGGCGCCTACGCGGTGCGCCTCGCCTCCCTCGCGCAGCGCTCCCGTGAAGCCGGCCGCCGGGTGAACTTGCTTGCCCAGGCCGTCGACAAGGTGATCGGCTGGTGCAACTCCGTGCCCGAGCAAGGTACCGCGCTCGAGCTGCTCGAGGCCTGGTGGGACGTCGTCACCCGCCTGGGCCTGCTCGAGCCCGCCCGCCGCGGTGAAGTGCCGCCGCTGGCCGGCTCGATGTCTGCCGAGGTCGATCGAGCGCTCGCTCGCGATCAAGCCGCCGTCGAAGCGTTGATGTCGCTGCTCACCGAGCTCAAAGAAGCGCTCAAAGACAGCGGCCTGGCCCGGCAGTTCATGGCCCGGCGCGACTTCGCCCGCTGGGTTCGGCTCTCTGCAGCCGAGAAGAACCTGGTGGCTCGTGGCGCCCGCGCCAGCGCCGTCTGGCTCATCGACGCCCGCGAAGTCGCTGGCCGCCAGTTCGCTCAGCTCTTCCTTGGAGGCCTGCTCGACGGCCGTTTCCCCGGCAGGCCCACGCCGCTGGCGCTCCTCAGCGAGGAGGAACGCGGCACGCTCAACCGCATCGCGCAGCGCGCTTTGTTCCGCACCACGGTGGGGGAAGGTGACGTGCGGCTCCCGACGAGGCTGGCGGAAGATCGCCTGTTGCTCCACCTCGCGCTCTCCTCGGCTGCATCGGTGACCGTGAGCCGCGCGCGGTACGACGATGGAGGGCGTGAGCTGCTCGCGTCTCCGTTTCGAGCTGCGCTCGCTCGTTGCGTGGAGGGCTTCCGCGAAGAACCCGTGCACCGCGCGGCCGTGGCCCGGCTCGACGAGGTGCAGAGCGAGGCGGAGCTGCGGGTGCGCGCGGCGCTGGAGGCCCTGGGCCCGGCCATCACCCGGCAGACCGAACCCGACGTGCGCCGCGGGGCGCTGGGTGAAGCGCTCGCCGCCGAGGCGTGGTTTCAAGACGCGAAGGCGAAGAGCCAGATCGAGGCCGAGCGCCTTCGATACTTCACCGATCCCGAACAACGTTCGGGGCCCTTCACCGGCCAGGTCGACGGGGAAGTGCTCGAGGCCCTTCAGGCCCGGCTCGCTTTCGATGCCGTGCACCCGGTCTCTTCTTTCGAGCTGGGCAAGTGGGGCACCTGCTCGTTCCAGGGGCTGGCCACCGTGGTGCTCGATCTCGAAGGCGGGGAGCAGGCGGGGGAAGAGCTCGACTCACGCACCCGCGGCAGCTTCTGGCACGAGGCGCTGGCCAGGCTGGTGCCTGAGCTGACCGAAGCGGGGCTGCTGGGAAAAGACGATCCTTCCGTGCGGCGGCGGGTTGAGGAAGCCGTGAAGGCGGGCGCTCGCGACATCGCTCGCACCAAGCCGACCGGGCACCCGGCGCTCTGGGCGCTGGCTCAGGAATGGGCGGTGACGGTGCTGCACCGGATCGTCACCGGCCCTGAAGCGCAGCCCTTTGGGCTCGCCCGGCCGAAGTACATCGAGACCTGGTTCGGTGATCGCCGCGCCCCCGAAGCGCTGCGCGAGGTGACGCTGCCGGCCGCGTTGCCCGGTGAACTCGACGTGTACTTCACCGGGAAGATGGACCGGGTCGACCTCGTCGAGGGCACGGTCGGGGTGCTCGACTACAAGACCAGCGTGAAGCGCACGCTCGGGCAGGACTTCTTGCGCAGCGAGTTTCAGATGGCGCTGTACCTGCTCGCCGTCAAAGCGCTCATGCCCGAGGCGGTGCCCAGCGGGGCGTGGTTGGGGCTGGGGAAGGGTGAGCTCAAGTCGGTCACCTCCGTGCTCGACAGGTCTTCGAACGTGAAGGAACTGCTCGCCACCGATGAGTTCACCCGGGTCCGGTTGGAGAAAGAGGGCAAGCACAACCTCGCCAACTCGGTGCATGACCTGTTGGGGCGGTTGCGCACGGGTGACTTCGGGGCGCGCCCGGTGGATTGCGCGTACTGCGAGTTGAAGCCGGTGTGCCGCATTTCGCAGCGTCAGCTCGCGGAGGAGCCGTGAGCCGGAAGAAGAACAAGGCGGTCAGCGCCGATCAGTACGACTTGTTCGCGCCGGCTCCGGCTCCTTCTCTTGCGCCGGCCCTTCCGCTCGCTCCCGAACTTCCTCTCGCCCCTGCTCTACCTCTCCCCGAGGGGGAGAGGGTCGGGGAGAGGGCTGACGCTGGGTTTCTATTTCCGGTCCACGAATTGGGCCCCTCACCCCGACCCTCCCCCCCCTCGGTGGGAGAGGGAGAAATAGGGTTGCCTGCCGGGCTTCGACTCGAGCGCAACCTCGCCATCCTCGCCGGCGCCGGTGCAGGCAAGACCTACAGCCTCGTCACCATGTGTCTGCACCTGCTCGGCGGCGCACGCACCGGCCACGCCCCCATCGCCTGCTCCGAGCTGGGCCTGCTCACCTTCACCGAAAAGGCCGCCGACGAAATGCGCAGCCGCCTGCGCGAACGCCTCGACGCCCTCGCCGAAGGCCGCGGAGAAGAGCCCGCCCTGCGCGAGTCCTTCGAGACCGCGGGCCAACCCTTCCCCCCACAACGCCGCTGGCGCGCGATCCGCGACGAGCTCGGCGCCGCCACCATCGGCACCTTCCACTCGCTGTGCACGCAGCTGCTCCGGCGCGCCCCACCCAACAGCGGCGTCTCACCGCACTTCGAGCTGCTCGACGAACGCGACGCCCGCGCGTTGCTGCGCGATCTCGTCGAACGGATCCTGCTCGCCCGGGTCGAACGCGGCAGCTCGCTGCGCACCCTCGTCGCCGAGATCGGCTTCGGCCGCCTGGTCGAGGGCCTCGTACCCATCGCCACCCGCATCCGCGAAGAAGGCGTGCAGCCCGACTACGTGCCCGTCGCCGACGGGCCCACCCTGCGCGCGCTCTTCAGCACCGAGCTGGAGACCTTCAAGTCCCTGCTCCGGAACGTGGAGGCCGGCAAGCCGCAACAACGCGAGCGGCACCCCGTGGCCATGGCCATCGCGCTGGGCCTGACCTGGGACAACTTCGAGACCGAGCACAAACGCCTCGGCGAAGCGCTCAAGAAGGTGCACGGCTGGCAACACCTGCGTGACGCGGTCGAAGCGCTCGCGCAGATCTACGGCGCCTGCGTGGTGGCCCCCTTCGAGGCCGAGGTGCGCGAGCTGCTGGTCGAAGTGGCCACCGCGCACGAAGAGGCGCTCACCTCGCGCGGCGTGCTCGACTTCACCGGCCTGCTCGTCCAGGCGCGCAACCTGCTGCGTGACTACCCCGAGGCCCGCGTCGACGCGCAGCGCCGGTTCAAGGCGCTCCTGGTCGACGAGTTCCAGGACACCAACCGGGTGCAGCTCGAGCTGGTGCTCCTGCTGGCCGAAAAACGGGAAGGCCGTCCTCGCCCGGTGTCACAGGCCTTCGAGGCCCAGCACCACGAGATCGTCCAGCTCCCGCAGGAGCCCGGGTTCCTCGCCGTGGTGGGCGATCGCAAACAGTCCATCTACGAATTCCGCGGCGCCGACGTCAGCGTGTTCGAGGTGATGGCCCGCGCCATCGAAGCCAACGGAGGCGGCCGCGCGTACCTGCGCCACTCCCGCCGCTCCACCGCGCCGCTGCTCGATACCCTCAACGCCGGCTTCACCCAGGCGCTCGGCCCGAAGGCCGCCAGCGATCCACCCACTGACTTCGAGGTCGTCTACGCACCGGAGCAGGACGACCTCACCGCGGTGCGAAAGGGCGCCCCCCGGGGCATCGCGCTGCTGCAGCTGGAGAACTCCCACCTGGGCGCCGACAAGCTCGACGCCGAAGCCCAACGCGCCGCCGATGCAGACGCCGTCTCGCGCGCGATCGGCCATGGGCTGAGCGGCGGGTGGACGGTGCTCGAAGGCAAAGACGAGCTGGAGCGGCAAGCCCGCGGCGGCGACGTGGCCATGCTCTTCCAGCGCTTCACCCAGTTGGAGGTCTACCGCCAGGCCCTGGTGCGCCACGGCGTGCGGCACCGCGTGGTGCGAGGGCGCGGGTTCTACGGCGCGCAGGAGATCGTCGACCTCGCTTCGTTGCTGGCGGTGTTGGCCGATCCCGACGACGCGATCTCGCTCTCGGCGGTGCTGCGTTCACCGCTGGTGGGCCTGACCGACGCGCAGTGGGTGGGCCTCGCGCGCCCCCGTGACGGCTCGCATCGCTGGCAGCTCGACAGCCGGCGGGTGTTGCTGGGCGATCTGGCTGACCTCCCCGACCGCGTCGTCACCTTCAGAGCGCGCTACGCCGCGTTGAGAGCCGAACGCGACCGACTCGGGCTGCGTTCACTCCTGCGCGTGGTGCTGGAGGTCTTCGAATACCGCGTCTCCGTCGCCGCCGGGCCCTTCGGAGAGCAGGCCCTGGCCAACCTCGACAAGCTGCTGGTGCTGGCCACCACCCGGGAGAACCGGGGCGTGGGCGTCTCTGCTTTCGCCCGCGAGCTGCTGGAGCTGGCCGACGACGCGCCGAAAGAAGCGCAAGGTGAAGTGGTCGACGAGCTCGATCTCGAGGCGGTGACCCTGTGCACGGTGCACCAGGCCAAGGGCCTCGAGTGGCCCATCGTGGTGTTGCCCGACCTGCCCACCATGCCGCGCAATGAGACCGCCGCGGTGCGGTTCGATCGCACGCTGGGGCTGAGCGTGGTGCGGCCCAGAGGCGCGACCGAGTTCCGCTCCCGCTCGGCCACCGAGATCAGCACCCAGCTCGCCCGGCGCGCGCGCGCGGAGAACCTGCGCCTGCTCTACGTGGCCATGACCCGGGCGAGAGATCGCCTGGTGCTCGGGCTGCGGCCGCCTTCGTCGACGGTGAACACCTGGGCCCACGATCTGAACGCCTTCTTCGCCCTGCGCGTCTCCGGTGAACGCCCCGAACACCTCGACGTGGCCGCGCTCGCCCCGCGCAAAGCAGAGGCGGCGCCGGTGGTGCCCGGCTCACGGGAAGAAGTGGCCGCGCTGATCGCCCAGGTGCGCGCGCCCCGGGAGAGTACGACGGCAGCCCTGGTGCTGCCGGTCACCCAGCTGCAGGACCTCGTGTCGTGCCGGCGGCGGTTCCACTTCGCGCACCAGGTCGGGTTGTCTGAAGAAGCCATGCGCGGTGAGTGGCTCGACGAAGACACCTCGAGCGACGAAGACGTGCGCGAGCGCGGCACCGCGGTGCACCGGCTGCTCGAGCTCACGCCCCTCGACGCGGTCGGCACGCCTGCGTTGGGCGCCACCTTGCGAGAGGTCAAACGCACCGCGGGCCTCGTGCTCACCGAAGAGGCGCTCGGCTGGGTGGAGCGGTTCTGGAACTCGAACTTCGGGCGCTCCTTGTCGAACGCCCGGGTGCACCGCGAGCTGCCCTTCGCCCTGCGGCTGCCGGGTGGAGACGGCCCGGCGTTGATCCTCCGCGGGCAGATCGACCTGCTGGTGGAGCGAGACGATGAGCTGCTGGTCATCGACTACAAAACCGCCACCATGCCGGCCGCGGGCCTCGAGCCCTATCGCTTCCAGCTCGGCTGCTACGCGCTCGCCGCGCAGCGCTTCACGCTCCCTCTCCCTGCGCAGCGGGGTGAGGGGCCCGGGCGCCGCGAGGTGAAAGCGGGCATCGTCTTCTTGCGAGAAGAAAGCCCCGAGCCGCGGATGCTCAGCCACTTCGAGCCGAACGCGCTCGCCGATCCGCTCGCGGTGGAGAGCGCAGGCCTGGCCGAATCCCAGCGCACCGGGATCTGGCCAGGCCAACCTCGCGAACGTTGTGAGGCCCTGGGCTGCGGCTACGTGTACCGCTGCCACCCGGCCGGAACTCAGTTCGACTTGCGCACGAGGTAGAACTCCCGCGTCTGCTCGGTGCCGGCGCCGGCGGTCTGCAGGAAGACTTCGCTCCGGTTGGGCACGCCCACCAGCGCCCGCGGGCGCATGCGCCGGTATTCATCGGTGCCCGCGGCCGCATCGGTCAGAGGGAGCACCGCCACGCCATTGTCCTCGCGCACGATGGTCAGCTGCGGCACCAGGGTGCCCGCCGTGTAGACGAGGTCATCGGCGTCGAAGGCCAACAGCTGCTGCTCCGGGGGGATCGCGATGCGCTGGAGCCCGTTGGTGGCGGTCTTCCACAACACCTGATCCGGGTTGTGGATCAGCGCGGCGATGCCCTCGTTCTTGAACGAGCCGGCGCCGTCCTGGTACGCGTTCGCGCCGAAGACCTCAGGGGCGAAGGTCGAGTCGAAGTTGAAGCCGAGGAAGTCGATGGTCTCCACGGCGATCACTTCACCGGGCACGGTGGGCCGCGGCTGGAAGCTGAAGGTGCGCGACGAGGGCACGTCGACCGAGGGGAACGGCTTGATGGTGGTGCCTTCGGCCATCTTCCGCACGTTGCCGACCTCGAGAAACCGCAGCGCCTTGCCGCCGGTCACCACCACGCCCTGGCCCTCTTTGCTGCGCCCGTTCTCGAGACCGGTGTCGAAGCGGAAGGGCACGGTGTTCTGCTTGAACTTCACGTTGCCGAAGCGGTCGAGCGCCAGCCACGCGCTGCCATCGGCTTCGACCGCGATGGGCGTCGGCTCGGGGCTGGAGGTGGTGTTCACGGTGCCCAGCAGCACCGATTCTCCGGTGTCCAGGTCGTAGCGGGCGACGCTCACCTTATCGATGCCCGGAACGTGCGTGTAATAGAGCTTGCGGCCCACGATGGTGAAGTTGGGCAGCCGGTTGTCGGGCGTGAACTGCGGCGCGGGCAGCTTCACGATGCAGTAGCCGGTGGGGCTGGTGCAGGTGGAAATGGTGATCTTCGGGGTGAGCCCGCCGATGCACAACAGGGGCTGCGTGACGCAGCTCAACGCGCCGGTGCGCGACACCACGCCCGCGGCTGCCACGCCGGGGCCGGGCAGCTCGACGGTGACCTCGCCTTCGACGCTGAGCTTCCGCTCGAGGCGCGCCCACTGAGCGGTGGTGCGGAACCACACCTTGCAGTCCTCATGCGTCTGCGCGTGCTGGCCCAGCGAGCGTGCGTCGATGGGCACGGTGAGCTCGACGGGCGAGGCGAACACCACGTCGCTGGGGCCGATCACCACCTGGAGGCCGACCCGTTCAGCGGCGCTTCCGAGGGGCGTGGGATCCTGCGTGGCATCGAGGGTGAGCAGCACCTTCGAAGACAAGGCGCCGGGTGGAACCTTGAGCCGCACGCCGGCCAGCGGGCTGTCGTCAGGCGCGACGATCTCCCCGCCTTCGGGGCCGAGCTCCTGGGAGATCTTCGAGGGCACCACGTAGGCCTGATCGTCTTCCTCCGGCGTCTGTGGTGGGAGGCAGGCGCTCAGCGTGAGCGCGAGAGTGACGGCAGCCAGACGGAAACCGAAGCGGGTGGGAATCAAGGTGGGATCCTCCAAGTGGGTGGAGCCGACCCCATGAGCAGCAACCATGCCGCCCCGTTTCCGAGGGGAGCGGCCGCCCCGACTGAAGTTCCGAGCCGACAGCTGCTGGTGGTACCCAACACTCCGGCTTCGGGGCTTGCGGGTATGTCTACCGGTGGCACCCCTGAGCGCGTAAAAGCGCCGCATGCCGAACGTGGTCATCGTGGGCGCCCAATGGGGCGACGAAGGTAAAGGGAAGATCGTCGACCTGCTGACCGAACACGCCCAGGTGGTGGTGCGTTTTCAGGGCGGCAACAACGCGGGCCACACGCTCGTGGTGGGTGGTCAGAAGACCGTGCTGCACCTCATTCCGTCGGGTGTGCTGCACGCCGGGAAGACCTGCGTCATCGGCAACGGGTGTGTGATCGACCCCACCGTGCTGATGAAGGAGATCGACGCGCTGCGCGCCCGCGGTTTCCTGCAAGACAGCGCTCAGCTGATGATCTCCGAACACGCGCACGTGATCTGCCCGTGGCACAAACACCTCGACGCGCTGCGGGAGAAGGCGCGTGGGGGCGGGGCCATCGGCACCACCGGCCGCGGCATCGGGCCTGCGTACGAAGACAAGGTCGCCCGCCGGGGCATCCGCATGCGCGACCTGCTCGACGGCGATCGCCTGCGCCGCCGGGTCAAAGACCGCCTCACCGACGCGCTGGAAGAGATCAGTCGCCTCGCGCGCCTGGCCAAGGCCGACGAGCCGCTGCTCGACGTCGAGGCGATCGTCTCGGAGTACCTGGTGCTCGGCCAGCGCCTCAAGGAGTTCGTGGGCGAGGCGTCTCTCTTCCTCGACGGTCACGTGAGGAAGGGCACCCGCATCCTCTTCGAAGGGGCGCAGGGCACGCTGCTCGACGTCGATCACGGCACCTATCCCTACGTCACCAGCAGCAACACGGTGGCGGGCAACGCGGCGGTCGGCTCGGGCCTGGGCCCCACGGCGATCGACAAGGTGCTGGGCATCACCAAGGCGTACACCACGCGCGTGGGCGGTGGCCCTTTCCCCACCGAGCTGACCGACGCCACGGGCGATCGGCTGCGCAAGGTGGGCGATGAGTTCGGAGCCACCACGGGCCGGCCGCGACGGTGTGGTTGGCTCGATACGGTGGTGCTGCGCTACGCGGCGCGCGTGAACGGCTTGTGGGGCCTGGCGCTCACCAAGATGGACATCTTGAGCGGGCTCGAGACGCTCAAGGTCTGCACGGCCTACGAGCTCGATGGCCAGCGGGTCACCGAGCTGCCGGGCGACATCGAAGAGTTCTCCCGCGTGCAGCCGATCTACGAAGAGCTGCCGGGCTGGGAGCAGCCGCTGGCGGGGGCGCGCACGATCGATGATCTGCCGCCCAATGCGCAGCGCTACATGCGGCGCATCGAAGAGATCGTGGGCATTCCGGTGGTCTGCGTCTCCGTCGGCGCAGAGCGCGGCGAGACCATTCTTCTCCAGAACCCGTTTCGCTCATAGTCGACCAGAAACTCCCTCTCCCTCTGGGAGAGGGCCTCACCTCACTTGGACCGCATCTGCTCCGCGTGATCGATGGTGTTCAGCGCCTTCTGAACATCACCTGATCGCCCGATGATGAACTCCACCAAAGGCCGCCCGTTCCCTGAGATCTCCTCCTCGGCGAGCCGCATCACCGGGGTCACCTCGATGACGGTGTCCACTTCACCTTCCCGCACCACCGCCTTCACCCACGACTCGGCCTTGCCCTTCGCCGTCACGTGGAGCACGCGGTTGCCCGCCACGCTCTTCTCGATGACCGTCGCCGAAGCACCCAGCTGCTCGAGGTAGAACGACTTCACCTTCTCGAAGCGCATGGGCAGGCGGAACACCTTCTGCCCCTCGGAGACCGCCAGCGGCTTGCCATCGATCGCGGGCAGCGGAAACGGCGCGGCCACCACCAGGCTGAGCACCAGCGCGATCATCGCTTCGGTCCTTTCGCAGCGCTCTTGAGCCTCGTGAGCTCTTCCTGTTGACGCCGGTTGGCCAGCTCGAGCGTGAGGATCTGCTTCTGCAATTCGCCGGTGCTCTGGTCGGCCGCGTTGCAGGCGGCGCGTGACTGATCGAGATCCTCGATCGCCGACTTGAGCTGGCCTTTCACCTCATCGTTGGCCCGCAGCGCCGTCGCCGTCCGCACGCGCTCGTCTTCCAGCCGAGAGCGCCCGAGGATCAACACGCCGATGGTCATGGCAATGGAGACGGTCAGCAGCATCCAGGGCAGGGGAGACGGAGTGGTCTGACGACCCACTGCGGGCATCTCCAGCGACTCCTTGCGAACGTCGTCCCACGGGCTGCTCATGTGCACGAACATCGTACAGCACCGTTCGCATCGAACGCAGTCGAGATGCACAGCCGAGGTGGCAACCGCCGCTGACTCACGTGCGGTCGCGGTCGCGGTCGCGGTCGTGAGCACGAGCGGGTGCGGGCGAGGGCTGCCGAACCAGCCAATGCTGCATCAGGCCCGTGGCCACCATCAGGGCGCCAAACGCGGCCATGCTCGAGGGGTCGATGAACCGGAGATCGAGACTCGCGAAAGCGGCAGCGCTGGCGCCGATCGCTGCGACCCCGCCCATGCCGAGCAGCGTATTGGCCACGGCACGCCCCTGACCGACCTCTTGCCTGGTCACGCGAACCTCAACGCGGGCCCCTCGGCCACTTCGTCGTTCGCTGCCATCTTGGCGCGCGCGATCGCGTAAATCATGACGCCGTAGCCGCACTTCGCGAAGATGTCGGCAAAGCTGTACCCGACCTGGATCGAGATCATCGCATTCGAGCCCGAGACCCCCATCAAAGGCATGAGGTAGGCGATGGGGTAGAAGCCCCAGGTTCCAAGCAACAGCAAGCGTGTGTTGCGAAGCAGCACCTTCACCTCAGCCGACTCGCCGGCGGCGGCCCTCGAGAGCTCCGACCACAGGGCATACAAAATATAGATGAAAGGAACGGTCGAAAGCAGGCCCCATACGGTGCGAGTCGTCGTGTCTGTGCTGACCTCGCCTGGGTACCCCAGGCCAATCATCAAGGCTGCGGCGACCACCAGCTTTGCCATCAGGGGGCCCCGAACGCCTGCCTTGAGGTTCATGACCGCCACCAGCTCGGCGCACAGGAGAGGCACCGTCAGCAGCCAGTCGACGTATCGATAGGCGTCGTTGAAAGGTTGCCCCGTCGGCACGTACACGCCATTCACGAGGTGGTAGGCGTCGTGCCAGCTGCTGAAGATTCGCAGGTAGTGGTACCCGGCGATGACGACGACCAGGCTCGACATGATCATCGCGGGTCGATACGCGCTGCTCAGTTGCTGCCGCGAAAGCACGAAGAAGACAAATGAAGCCAGCATTGCTGCAACAGCAAGCGAGAGCACGTTGCTGACAAGGCTGTACTGTGCCGCTGTGAGGTCAATGGGTAGCAAGGTGGGATACTCCGGAACAGGGACGTGGCCAAAAAATGTTGGCGACCCTGTGTCACGCGCCCGTGATGCCCGCGCTCGACGATCGGCGCGAGATCGGCGAGGGCCGGCGGCTCTCGGGCGACCTGCTCTAATGTCTGAAATGAGGAGGATGGGCGTGGGCTGGGCTGACGAGGTCCTCGAGGGGGCCGCCGCTTCTTTCCTAAATCAGCCGAAGTTGCTGGGTCGCGGGCGGCGCGAGACACGCCGCGTCGTCGACCTGCACCGAGTTCACGTGCTGGGAGACCTCGGTGGCCACGAGCGGTGACGCGTGCCAGGGCTTGAGCAGCTCGTCCAAAGCAGCGAAGTCCCGGGTCGGCCCCGACAACCAGCGCCGGCGGCCCTCCTCATCCAGAAACACGGGCATGCGATCGTGCAGGGTCTGCAGTTCGGCGTTCGCACCCGCGGTGATGATGACGAAGGTGTCGAGGTCGAGGCCATCGGGGGAGCGCCAGCGGCTCCACAACCCGGCCATCGCCAGCAGGTGCCCATCAGGCCGATGCACGAAGTGCGGCAGCCGGCTGCGGCCTTCATGCCGCCACTCGTAGAAGCCATCCGCCGGAATGAGGCAACGGTGGGTGGTGAGCAGCGCCTTGAAGGCGGCTTTGGTGTGCAGCGTTTCAGCCCGCGCGTTGATCAGCTGATGGGCGATCTTCGCGTTCTTCGCCCAGTGCGGCAGCAACCCCCACTGCGCGATGGTCAGCTTCTTCGGCGCAGCGTCCGTGATGATGGGCGCGGCCTGCATCGGCGCGATGTTGTAGCGGGCAGCGAGCGACGGCACCTCGTCGAGGCGGAACTCCCGCCGGAGATCCAGCGCGCTGGCCTTGAGCACGTACCGCCCACACATGGCTGCACTGTAACCCCCAGCTCGTGCCCAGTTCCGAGATGAACTAATCGTTCGACCCAATGCGGCGCACGCGACGGCTGTTCTTCATCGGGCTGGGGTTGACCACGCTCGTCGCCGTGGGGAGCTACTGGTGGCAGCTGCCCGGCCTCGCGGGGATGCAGGGCATCGCCCCCTTAGGCGCCACCATGGAGTCGGTGCGGCAGGCTCCGGGCCTGGGCTTCTTCGATGTGCCCACGCTGCTGTGGATCTCGTCGTCGGACGTGATGCTGCACCTGCTGTGTGCGGTCGCGTTCTCGAGTGGCGTGTTGTTGGTGATCGGCGTCGCTCCTCGGATCGCCTGCATCGTGTTGTGGGCGAGCTGGCTGTCGCTGGTGCAATTGGGTCACCCGTTTCTCGCGTTTCAATGGGACGTGTTGCTCGTCGAGGCCGCGTTCTGTTCAGCGTTCTTCGCGCCGCCGGGGCTGCGTCCACGTCTGGAGAGTGAGCCTGAACCTCATTCCGCGTTCCGGTGGGTGATGATCGTGCTCGCGTGCAAGGTCACGCTGCAGTCGGGCATCGTGAAGTTGAGCAGCGGCGATCCCACGTGGAGAGATTTGACCGCGCTCACCTACCACTGGTGGTCGCAGCCTCTGCCGACGTGGAGCAGCGTGATGATCGCGGCGTTGCCGATGTGGGTTCAGAAGGCGATGTGTTTGACGATGTTCGCCTTCGAGTTGGTGGTCCCCGTGATGGCGCTGGGTCCCCGGCGGGTTCGGATCGTTTCGGGGATGGGGTTGATGGCGCTGCAGGCCGCTCTGTTCGCTGCGGGGAATTACAGCTTCTACAATCTGCTTACTTTCGTTCTGGCGATCCCGCTGCTCGATGACCGCGTGCTCCCTCTCCCCGAGGGCCCCGAGGGGGAGAGGGCCGTCACCCGTTGGCCCTGGCTCATCGCCGCCACCTTCACCTTGCTGAGCATCGCGATGTTCGCAGGACGACGGGTCGACGTGGTTCGCCGCTTCCACACCGTCAATGCGTACGGCGCCTTCGCGGTGATGACCAAGAGCCGCGCCGAGATCATCGTCGAAGGCAGCAGCGACGGCGCCACGTGGCTTGCCTATGAGTTCCCCTGGAAACCCGGCGACGTCACCCGGAGGCCCACCTTCGTGGCCCCGTGGCAACCGCGCCTCGACTGGCAGATGTGGTTCGCTGCCCTGGGCACCTGCGCCGGCAACCCCTGGGTGCTCGAGCTGCAACGACGCCTGCTCACCAACACTCCCGCGGTGTTGAAGCTGCTCGAAACGAACCCGTTCCCCAACGCCCCGCCGAGGTACCTGCGCACGCGCGTCTTCGAGTACCGCTTCGCCCCCTGGCGCGAGCAGGGCGTCTGGTGGACCCGCACGGAGAGCGGCCCGTATTGCCCGTCCGTAATGCTGGGAACGAATGGGACGCTCCAGCGCGCCTTCTGACCCCGTTCACTGCGTTGCAGTCAGGGCTGGGCTCGTCTACAGCTCGCTTCGTGATGGCAAACACCCGAATCGGCGGCTGGGGGCGACAGTTCGTCGAAGGCGAGGAGCTCCAACCGGAGACCCTCGACGGTGCGCCTCCGGTGCTCTTCCGCGGGTTGGGGCGCAGTTACGGCGACTCGTCGCTGCCGGCAGCCTCGAGCCCGGTGGTGGTGAACACCACGCGCGCCAACCGCATCATTCACTTCGATGCCGCCACCGGCGTGCTCCGCGCTGAAGCGGGCCTGTCGCTGGTCGACATGAACCGCACCTTTCTGCCGCGCGGCTGGTTCACCCCGGTCTCGCCGGGGACCTCGTTCGTCACGCTGGGCGGCATGGTCGCCGCCGACGTGCACGGCAAGAATCACCACGTCGACGGCTGCTTCGGCTCGCACGTCACGCGGCTCAAGATGCGCGTGGCTGACGGCCGGGTGCTGGAGTGTGGCCCCGATCTCGAGCGCGAACTCTTTCTCGCCACCGTCGCGGGCATGGGCCTGACCGGGCAGATCCTCGAGGTCGAGTTCGGGCTGCGCCGCATTCCCACGCCCTGGCTCATTCAGGAGAGCGAACGCGTCGCCGACATCGACGAGTACATCGCGTGCTTGAAGCAGTCGGCGAAGGACTGGCCGATGACGGTGGGGTGGATCGACTGCCTCGCGCGCGGCAAGAGCCTGGGTCGCGGCTTCTTGATGAAGGGCCGCTGGGCGCAGGCGCACGAAGCTCCGGCGCGTTTCCCCAAAGAGCTCCCGAACATCCGCATGCCGTTCACCGCGCCCGAGTTCCTGCTCTCGCGGCCCACCGTGCAGGCGTTCAACTTCGCGCTCTACAACTCGCACTGGCAGAAGAAGAAGGTCGGCCGGGTCGACCCCTTCCGCTTCTTCTACCCGCTCGACTTCGTGCAGGACTGGAACCGCGGCTACGGCAAACGGGGCCTGACGCAGTACCAGTGCGTGCTGCCCGACTCGGCCGGTTCGGAAGCGGCGCGGCGGTTCTTGGAGATTCTCTCCGCCCGGGGCGGGGCGAGCTTCTTGTGCGTCATCAAGGACTGCGGCCCTGAGAGCCCTGCGTACCTGTCGTTCCCCAAGCCGGGCATCTCCATCGCGCTCGACATCGCGGTGCGCGACGACACCCAGGCGCTGATCGACGCACTCAACGAGCACGTGCTCCGCGAAGGCGGCCGCATCTACCTGGCCAAAGATCAGTTCACCCGCCCCGAGCACTTCAAGGCCATGGAGACGCGCCTGCCTGCCTTCCAGGAAGTGCGCGCGAAGTGGGATCCCGAGAAGCGATTCAAGAGCGCTCAGTCGGTTCGCCTCTTCGGCGACTGACGGGCAGGAGTCACCATGCGTCGAGTCGCAATTCTAGGTGGTACCCGCGGCATGGGCCGCGCGCTGGCCCGGCGCTTCGTCGAGCGAGGCGATTGGGTCGCGTTGTTGGGCCGTGACGCCGACGAGCTCGCCCGCAGCAAGGCGGATCTCGAGGCCCGCGGTACGCCCGGTGTGCGCGTCGCGGTGGGGCTGTGCGATCTCGAAGACACCAACAGCTTTCGCCCGGCGCTCGAAGGCGTGGAGCAGGCGCTGGAAGGCCTCGACACCGTCGTGGTGACCGCGGCCGTCTTCGCGACGCAAGAGAAGCTCGAGCAGGATCCCGTGCTCGCTCACAAGATGCTCACGGTCGACTTCGCGAACACCATCGTGTTCTGCGAGGAAGCGCGCAAGAAGCTGCTCCTGCGCGGCTCGGGCACGCTGTGTGTGTTCAGCTCGGTCGCAGGAGATCGCGCGCGCAAGCCGGTGGTGCTCTACGGCGCTGCGAAGGCGGGGCTCTCGGCGTACCTCGAGGGGCTCGATCACCGGTACCGCAGCCAGGGGCTCACCACGGTGTGCGTGAAGCCGGGCTTCGTGAAGACCGCGATGACCGCGGGGCTGCCGATTCCTCCGTTCGCGGGAGATCCCGATGAGGTCGCGCAGACCGTGATCGAAGCGATCGATGCGGGCACTCCGGTCGTCTACGCGCCTGCGATCTGGCGAGCGGTGATGACGGCGATCAAGGCGATGCCGCGGTTCGTGATGCGGCGCGCGAAGTTCTAAGCGCGAATCAAAACCAGAACTCCACACTCCACCGTCTCCCTCTCCCTCTCCCCGAGGGGGGGAGAGGGCGTTGGCCGCCTTCACTCACGCAAAGCTGCGGTTGCCCGAGATCGCCTTGATGAGTCCGATCACGATGCACGAACCGAGCAGCGCCACGCCGAAGCTCGCGACCAGCCCGTTGTTGCCCAGGTGATCGCTGAAGAAGGTGCGCGTGATGTACCCACCGAGCACCGCGCCCACCATGCCGAAGGCGATGTTCGCCAGCACGCCCATGCGCGCGTTGGTCTTCATGATCATGCTGCCGACCCAGCCAGCCAGACCGCCGATGACCAGCCAGGCGAAGATTCCGTATTGAGGGTTCATGTGTCGTTCTCTCGAAGTGAAGGGGGAACAGCTGCACGGCCGTTACGCAGCATTCGCGCCATCAACGCTGATCGAGCAAGCGCGCACGGTTGGCTGTGCGGGTTCCTTCACTTCGATTGAACTCAGCAGCCGGGAGGAACTCATTTCGACTGAAGTGAGGCCCTCACCCTGACCCTCTCCCGAAGGGCCCGAAGGGAGAGGGGACTTCGTTTCGTCATTTCTGGAGGCGATTGAGCAGGGCTCGCACGGTGGCGCTGTGACCGTCGGCGTCGAGGGCGGCTTCCATTTTGCGCAAGGTAAGCGTCGCTTCGAAGGCTTCGGCGCGGCCTGCTTCGTCGAGGTCGTGCCACGCCGGGTGCGAACGGATGCTGCCGTCGGCGTGGCGTTCGCGGTGCGCGCTGGTGACCTGCTCGAGCAGCAGCTCGTCTTCAGGCGTCATGACAGCTCCCCGTCGAGGTGAATGCCGGCCTTCTCGAGGCACTCCTTCAAGAACTTCCGCGCGCGCGTGAAGTTCTGCAGGAAGGTGTTGAGCGACATCCCGAGGCGCTGCGCCAGCACGCCGTCGTCTTCGGTTCCATCCGAGACCAGCCGTTGCTCGAGGGCGACTTTAGGTTTGCCAGGCAACTTCTCCCGGCACTTCACGATCTGCTCGCGCAGGTGCGGGTCGGGCGTGATGGGCGCGATGGTGAGCTCAGCGCTCAGGTGCTGCTCGAGCGCTTCCTGCTGATCCGCGCGCCCTTGCCGCCGCCACTCACTGACCGCCACGTTCCGCGCCGTGCGCATCGCAAAGCGCAGCAACGCGTTCGGCTTGCCGTCGTGCGTGAAACGCGGCGCGACCTGCCAGATGCGCAGCAGGGTCTCCTGCAACACGGCCTCGGTATCGACCGAGGCCGCGAACGCCCGGAGCGAACCCCGCAGGGGTTGCTCCACCGACGAGGCCCAGCGGGCGAACGCGTGGGCGTCGCCGCTGGCCATCGCTCCGAGGGTCTGAAGCTCCTCTTTCATCGGGCGCTCTTCAGAGCACGATCTCGAGCACTTCGCCGCCATTGCTGAGGTGCACGGTGGCGGGCTCTCCGGTGCGTTCGTCGACCTCGAGCACCAGGGTGATGGTGAGCCCCAGGCCGTACTGGCCTTCGGCGGTGGTCAAGGCCAACACCACCGGCGCCTTGACGATGGTGCCGTCGCTCAGCTCGAGCTGAGCCGTGCCGCCCGGGGCCCAGGTGATGACCGAGGTCACGTCGATCTCGATGATCAACCGTTTGCCCTGGCGACGCACCTTGCCGTTGAGCCGCCGCGGGGTGGGCGCGGCTGCTGCCGGACCCTGCGTTTTCGCCTCGCCCTGCGTGAGCGGCTTGAGCAGGCGCCTGGCGAAGTCGACCAGGCCCTCCTTCTTCTTCTCTGCACCCCTGGGCGCTTCATCGCGAGAGGGTGCATTCTTCGAAGGCATGCTGCGCCCCGCGCGCGCCGGAGGGGCCTTGGGGGCAGGAGGGGCGACGCCACCGGTGAGCGTCGACAGCGAGTCGTCCATCTCCGCGGAGCCCTCGGCATCGGCTTGCTCTTCCGCGGGCGCCTCGACGGTCGCGGACGAGCCGCGGGCCGACTCGCGTTTCGACAGCTTCTCCATCATCGGCGCGGGAGCCGCCATCGAGCGGGTCCGGCCGACGGCCGCCTGCAGGGGAGCGGCCGTCGCAGCACGCAGCCCCACACCTTCGGCCGACATCCCGAACGGGAGCGCCTGGGGCATGGTCTCCGTGCGGCGCGGAGCGCGCGGGTCGACCATCTGCTTCGCGCTGACCGCCACCCATGACGTCAGGCGCGTGGAGATCTGGAAGTCGATGCCGAGACGTTCGATCTCCCGATCCAGCTCCGCCTTGTTGCCGCCGGTGGCGACGCCGAGCTCGAGATCCTCCACCACTTCGCGGGCGTAGAGCGTGGCGGCGGTCTGGCTGCCTTCACCATGGGCGGTCGGGCGCACCGTCACGCGATCCTCCACGTCACCGTCTGCGCTGCGGGAGCGGATGATCACCTCGCCGCCTTCGGGCCGCAGCTTGAGCGAGACGAGCGCGGGGTTGCCCCCGAACAGATCCGGAATGCGCGCAGGCGACACGCCGAGCACCGCGCTGCCGCTGATCTCCACGTCGGTGAGCAGGGGCGCGTTGGTGCGCGCGAGCAGCCGCTGCACGAACGGCTCTGCGTCTTCGCCCAGGCCAATCACCAGCTCCACGCCCCGGCCTGCACGCGCCGCCGGCAGGGTGAGGCTGCGATTGACGCCGCTGCCCACGCCCACCGTGTGCACCCGCGAGCCCTTCGGCAGCCGCTTGCTGATCGCGTCGAGCACCTCATGTTCGAAGCCGATCAACCCGTCGGTGATCAGGATCACCTGGCGCTGGCTCTCCGCGCGCAGGGGCGCGAGCGCTTCGAGAATGCCGCTCTTCATCTCGGTGCCGCCGCTGGCGCGCAGCCGGGCGAGCCAGGCCTGCGCGTCGCGCCGATTGCTCTCGGTCGCCTGCACCGAGCCGCGTTTCCACCTTCGCGGAGAATTCGAGAACTCGATCAGCTCGAGCTGATCCTGATCCGTCAATGAGTCGACGAGCGCCGAGGTCACCCGGCGCGCTTGATCGAGCGGAGAACCCGACATCGAACCCGAGGTGTCGAGCAAGACGATCAGATCGCGCGGCAGCGCCGCCATCTTCGCCTCGACCCCAGGCGGCACCAGGGTCAGCAGGCCGTAGGCCGCCTCCGAAGCGAGACCCGATGAAGGCCGGCTCACATCGAGCTCGGTGCCCACCTGCAGACCCGCCACCCGCCAACGC
>JAUYRZ010000045.1 GCA_030695565.1 Archangium sp. | reverse complement strand
CAACCCCAGCAGCACCCAACCCGCACGATGCAGCTTCACGTCAGGAGTCGTCACCGGCTGGAGCACGCCGAGCCCCGTCCACACCAGCGCGCCGAGCAGGAACAGCGCGAGCATCAAATGCGCCGCCAGCCGCAGATGGCTCACATAGACGAGGTTCTGCAAACCGCTGGCGACCATGAACCAGCCGAGCACCCCCTGCAGGCCACCCAGCACCAGCAGCGCAAGCAACCGACGCTCGAGCCCCTCGATCGCCCCACGCCGCCAGAACACGAGCAGCGGCACGCCGAAGAACAGACCGAGCAGTCGGCCCCAGAGCCGGTGAAACCACTCCCAGAAGTAGATGAAGCGGAACTCTTCAGGCGAGAGGTGCGACTTGAGCTGAACGTACTGGGGGATCTGCTGGTACCGCGCGAAGGCCTCCGCCCAGCCGGCTTCGTCGAGCGGGGGAATCACGCCCAGCAGCGGCTTCCACTCGGTGATGGAGAGGCCCGAATCGGTGAGCCGGGTGATGCCGCCCAGCCCCACCTGCACGAACACCGCAGCGGCGACCAGCAGCAGCCACCAGCCCACGGACCGTGAGGGAGAAGAAGCCATCGGCGCGTTCTTAACCAATTGGTGGCCCTCGGCCACACTGCTCCCGCTCGCGGTGCGTTCCCAAGTAGCCGCGTTGCTCCGCAGCATTAAGCGCGGTCAGCGCTGGGGGCGGGTTTTGACGAGGCGCTGTCAAAGAGGGCGAGAAGGCGGCGGCTCAGCCAGCGGTCCGTTCAGCCGATGACCCCGTCGTAGTGCCCGAAGCCGCCGGGAATGAAGTAGTCCCGCCCGCCTTCGAGCCCGAACGCGTGCATCACGGTGGCCGCGATGTCCTGACTGCGCGGCGGCCTCACCAATGCTTCACCTGATTCTTCGATCACCCGCACCGGGGCGCCCATCGGCGAGCCATTCATCGACTCGTCGTAGCCGCCCACCATCTGGTTCCCGATGATCGACCCGCCCGCCAGGATCGCGCAGGTGGCCGGGTGGTGGTCGCTGCCCGTCTTGGGGAACGTGCGGCCGAAGTCGCTGAACACGTAGACCAGGGTCTCATCGAGCAGCGTCTTGCCCGGGTTCGCGTCGCTGGGCGTCACCGACATCTCGAGCAGCACCCGGCCGATCTCTTCGAAGGCGATGCGCAGGTGATTGGCGTGAGACTGCGGCCCATTGGCCGAGTGCGTGTCGAAGCTGAAGTTGTTGAAGCTCGTCGCGCGCAACGTGACGGTGCTGACCAGGTCTGACTTGAGCAGCTTGAGCGCGAAGTCGTAGTTGGCCATCGAACGGTTGCTGCCGCAGGCATCTGCCGAGCCGATGCAGGCGGTCCAGTTCGTGGGGTAGTTCGGGTTCGCCACGCTCAGGTACTGAAAGCCCTGCTTGGTGGAGAGCGTGCTCAAGATGTCGCGAGAGATGGTGCGGCTGGCGCCTTTGTACGTGTCGTAGAGCTGGCCCAACAACGCGTCGGTGCCTTCGTTCGACTTGCCCTTGCGAGCCCGAATCGCAGCGAGCGTCGCGTTGTCGGTCGCGGTGAGCGGCAACGTGCCCGCGCCCACCACGCCATCGAAGCCCAAGTCAGGAGAATCGACGCGCGCGCGCAAACCCAACCACGCACCGTCGCGGCGATCAGAGAGGGTCGGCTCGACCGAAGCATCGCTGGTCACCCGGGTGGGCGCGGCCAACGCCGGCAGCCCCAACGACGTCGGGAGCGGCCCACCCAACGACACGTTGGGAATCGGCCGATCCGGAAAACGCTGGGCCAACGCCGCGGCCACCACGGCTTGCACCGACGGCGCGCGGAAGTTCGCCCCCGCCACGCCGCACATGCTGGCCACGATGCCGGAGTAGTGCGAGGCCGTGCCTTGATCAGCCCCCACCAGCAGCGCCGCGCGTTCGTACAATTTGTAGGCCGGGTCGGCCCACGCGTACCCGTACGGCCTGAACTGCTGCTGCCCCCCCGAGTTGGGCACCGCGCCCGTGCGATCTGCAGGTGAGGCCCAATTCCAATACACCGGCCCGCGCCACTTCCGGCTGTTGCCCGGGGCGTCGAGATCGACCGGCGTGCGATCGAAGTTCTCCACCTGTGAGGGCGCGTAGCCGAAGGGAATCAGCGCGCCCGCGGGGGGCGGAATGAACTTGGTGATGGCAGCCGAGGTGAAGGGAGCGAAGAAGCTCTCCCAGTGCAGGCCGCCGTCCAACCAGATGGCGAGCATCTTGGTGGGCTTGAAGCCTGCGCTTTGCGCCCGGGCCGTACCGATGCCGTAGCGGGAGAGCAGCGCGACCTGCCCCACGCCCAACGCCGCTTCGAAGAGCTTTCGTCGTGAGAGCTTCAAAAGAAGATCCAATCAGGGTGACGAATGAACGCGGAGCACAAGCCGACCCAACCGGCCTCCGCGCTGGTGGTGGAGAGCGGCGCCCACACCGTCGAGTACATCGCGTCGATCTCCGCGGCGCTCGCGCGCGTGCCGTGAAAATGCAGGAACCAGCGAGCGATGGTGGCCTTCACGTTCGCCGCGTCGGTGGTTTGCGCGGTGCCCGAGGGAAACAGGGCGACGTTGCCCGTCTTGCGGAACCCCAGGCGGCACCAGCGCTGCGAGACCTGGGTGAGGGTGAGCACGAAGGTGGGCGAGGGCGAGAGATCTCCACGGGCCTGCGTCACCACCGAACCACCGCCCAGGCCGTGAAACCGATCGCGCGGCTCCGTGGTGCGAGGCGGGAGGTACGCGTCCACCGGCTGGAACGGGTACGTCTCGTCGGTGCGCGGCTGCGCCATGTGGATGCCGTACTCGGCCGCGTTGGTGAAGAAGTCGTCGTAACCCAGGCCCAGCTGTTGGTAGAGCGCGCGCTGCACCTGCTCTGCCTTCACCCGGGTGATGCGGGGCGCAGCGCCATCAGGCCTCGCGTCGCGCGCCTGGCTGGCGAGATCGCGAACCCACTGCTTCACCTCTTCGACGGTGAGCGTGGCGCTGCCGTCGGCCACCAGCTCTGCGTAGCTCTTCGTACCGATGGGCATCCTGGTGAAGGCGCCGGTGGCGCGCCCCTCGAGCAGCTTGATGAGCTCGCTGTTCTCAGGATCACCCGGCGTCACCATGCGCGCATCGGCGACGATCAAGTTCTGAAAGCTGTTCACCGAAGCGAAGAAGGCGCGTGCTCCGTTGAGGTGACAGCCCTCGCAGCTGGGCGCGAGGCCCCGCATGATCCGCACCGTCTCATCGGAGGCCTGCCCACACGCGGCCTGGTGCTTGACCGCCACCGGTGCTGCAGGAGGCGAATCACACCCCCACAACACCACCGCGCACATCACGACCGTTCTCATCACAGCCCCCTCTGGAAGAGGTCTGATTGGGTGAGCGCCTTCACGAACGGGCGCGCCTTACGGCCGTCGTTGATGAACTGGGCGGTGAGGAGATCGAGGTAGCCGGTCTCCTTCGCGGGATCGATGTCGCGGCCGAGCACGAACTGGTGAAGGCGGCGCACCACGCAGCGATCGTACTGACCCGACGCGATGAGCAGCTTCGAGAAGCCCAGGGGGCCCACGGTGCCGTCGCTCACCTGACCCAGCAACGTTTGATCAGGCGGCAGGAAATCGATGAACACCACCAGGGGATCCGCATCGATCTGCGCCTGCGTCACCGGCGTCATCTGCGTTCCGGCGGTGTACCACCGGTTCCAATGCGAGAACGGCTCGCCGCCGTAGGGGTACGCGCCCGTGCGCCAGCGCACCGGCCAGCGCCAATTGCCGATCGCCGGCATGGGGTACGTCGCGCCGTAGCCTTCGAAGGCGTTGCCCTGTTTGGCGAAACGTTTGAAGTGAATGGCCGCGGGGTCGATGCGGCGATGGCAGTGCTGACAGGGGCCCTCCTTGGCGGGATCGGAGACGTAGGTGTTGAAGGTCTGGCCCGCAGGCGGCGAGAGCACTTCGCAGCCGAGGATCTCCAGCGCTCTCGAGGCGCGCAGCCGTTCGCGCGGTTGACCTGCGAGGAAGCCGATGCTGGTGAGAATGCCGGCGGCGGGCAAACCGAGCATGGGCGCAGCGGTCTCGCGTGGATCGTATCGGTACGAACGATCCGCGATGAACACCCGGGAGTGCGTGGGCACGTCGAACTCGCGCCAGCCTTCGGGATCGCCTGACAGATGCAGCGGGTCCACCGGAGCGCTGCTGAAACGCCCGGGCTTCCACCAGCTGTCGTCGGAGAGCATGGTGAGGTCGCCGCTCTCGGCGCCCTGCATCACGTAGGCAGAGATGGTGTTGGTGGTGCCCACCGACGTGGTGCCCGCGATGAGATCGGTCATCGGGCGATCGAACCAGGCGAGGTGCGCGAAGAGGCGGCCGGGCTCCTCGGCGAGCTGGCGCCGCTGACCTGCGGGGTTCCAATAGAGGAAGTGTTCCCAGCCGGCGTACTGCTCGAAGTCGGCGTGGCAGTTCACCGCGTTGGGCCCGCAGCCGCAGGTGTTGTCGGGGCGGCCGTTGCATTGGAAGTCGTTCACGCCGATGCCCGAAATGTTCGCTGCGCTGCCCACCAGCGTGGTGGTGGTGCCGGGCGCCCACCAGGGCTCGACGGTCAGCTCGAGGGGTACACCGCCATCGCGGGTCTGCCCACCACAGATGCGGGCCATGCCGCCTTCGTAGTCTTCGCGAATGTACGCCCACTTTCCCGCGTTCGGGGTGGCCGCGCCGCACCGCTGAATCGAGCGCTGTTGTTGCGGGCCATATTCCGGCGAGTCGGCGGTGGGCGGCGCGAGCGGCACGTTGAGCCAGTCGCGGCCCAGCTCGAACATCGACTGGTAGAAGGCGGGCGAGGCGAGCTGTTGATCTACGAAGGTGTTCACGAAGGCGCGTTGGGCGGCCTCGTCACCGGCAGCTTCTTGCGCCGCGTATTCCGCATCGGTGGGCGGCGTGCCTCGCAGCGACATCGACGCGCGCCGCAAGAGCCGGCTCGGCGAGAGCAAATCGTCGAAGGTACCCGCATCTTCGGGCGGGGCATCGCACAGAGGGCCGGCGTCGAGGCCGTGAGAGCCTGCGTCATCGCCCGGTTGATTGTTGCTGATGTCGCCGGTGCAGGCTGCCAGCACCCCGAACGCCATCCACGAGAGCCATCTCATGGGGCGCATCATGGGTAAGTCCCGGCTGTCTGTCGCGGGGAGGACTGTCCACACCAGCTGTGGGATCTCCGCCGTTGACGCCGAGGGGGCACTTAGGAAATACCGGCCTATGCGCCAGCGAAAAACGAAATTCATCTTCACCACCGGCGGCGTCGTCAGCTCCCTCGGTAAGGGAATGGCCTCCGCCTCGATGGGCGCGCTGCTCGAGAATCGCGGCCTCGACATCACTCTGGTGAAGCTCGACCCGTACATCAACGTCGACCCCGGCACGATGAGCCCCACGCAGCACGGTGAGGTGTACGTCACCGACGACGGCGCCGAGACGGATCTCGATCTCGGCCACTACGAGCGCTTCACCAGCTCGCACATGTCGCGGCTCAACAACTTCACCACCGGCCGCGTGTATCACTCGGTGATCACCAAGGAGCGGCGCGGCGAGTACCTCGGCAAGACCGTTCAGGTGATCCCGCACATCACCGATGAGATCAAAGCGATGATCTTCGCGGCCGCTGAAGGCCACGAGGTGGTGTTGATCGAAGTCGGCGGCACGGTGGGCGACATCGAGTCGTTGCCCTTCCTCGAGGCGATCCGCCAGATCCGCTACGACGTGGGCGCGGGCAACACCTGCTACGTGCACCTCACGCTGCTCCCGTACATCGCGGCCGCGGGTGAAGTGAAGACCAAGCCCACGCAGCACTCGGTGATGAAGCTGCGCGAGATTGGCATTCAGCCCGACGTGCTCATCTGCCGCACCGATCGGCAGATCGGTCAGGACATCAAGGACAAGATCGCGATGTTCTGCAACGTCGACACGGGCAACGTCTTCACCTCGCCCGACGTGCGCAGCATCTACGAGCTGCCCCTCGAGTTTCACCGCCAGGGCCTCGACGAGCGCGTCGCGGAGATCCTCAACATCTGGACGCGCGGCCCCAAGCTGGAGAAGTGGGAGCGCATCGTCGAGACCGTCACGCACCCGGGCAAGGGTGAGGTGAACATCGGCATCGTGGGCAAGTACACGGAGCTGCGCGAGTCGTACAAATCGCTCAACGAGTCGCTCGCTCACGGCGGCATCGCCAACGACTGCAAGGTGAACCTGGTCTTCGTCGACTCGCAGGAGGTCGAGACGAAGGGCGCCGACGCGATGCTGTCGACCTGCCACGCGGTGCTGGTGCCCGGCGGCTTCGGCGTGCGCGGCACGGAAGGCAAGATCCTCGCGGTGAAGTACGCGCGCGAGAAGAAGGTGCCGTTCTTCGGCATTTGCCTGGGCCTGCAGATGGCGGTCATCGAGTACGCGCGCAACGTGGTCGGCCTGGTCGGCGCCAACTCGCTCGAGTTCGACGAGAAGACCCCGCACCCGGTGGTCACCATCATGGAGTCGCAGGTCGGCGTGAAGGACAAGGGCGGCACCATGCGGCTCGGTGCGTACAACTGCACCTTGAAGGCGGGCTCGCTCGCGCAGCGGCTCTACGGCACGGAGACCATCAGCGAGCGTCACCGTCACCGCTTCGAGGTGAACAACCAGTACCGCGGCAAGCTGGGTGAAGCGGGCTTGAGCTTCTCAGGCACGAACACCGAGCTCGATCTGGTCGAGATGGTGGAGCTCGAGAATCACCCGCACTTCGTGGGCTGCCAGTTCCACCCCGAGTTCAAGAGCAAGCCGTTCGCGCCGCACCCGTTGTTCTCCGGCTTCATCCGCGCGGCGCTGCTGCAGCGCGATCGCAAGTAAGCCAGGTGAGACAAGTGATCCCCTCTCCCTTCGCGTGAGGCGTGCAACCTCAAGTCGATGGCTTCGCGCGAGCGGGTTGATGCGGAAACACGCCCAGTCATCAGGCCCGCGCAACACCGCCGCGAGGGCATCGACGTGACCTGAGGGGAGCGTCGAGACACCACGCAGCGCGGCAAGGCGCTGGTCGAGCACCTGAGTATTCAGGGGCATCGAGGACGACCGGAGCCCGCACCGGCCCCCGCACGAAGACGCGCCCCGAAACCTTTGGGCTCGGCCCGTGTTGAGCCTGGAATGCGCTCATCCACCCTGGTTTTCCTTTGGCTTCTGGCCGCTTGCACCCCTCCCACGCCGGTCGGCCCTGACGTCTCCGTACGCCCCTCGTGGGCGCAAGACGTCGCCCCGCTCGTCTCGCAGCACTGCAGCGCTTGCCACGTCGAAGGCGGCGTCGCTCCGTTCGCGCTGACCACCTATGCCCAGGCCCAGTCGATGGCGGGCGCGATGGCAGCGGCCACGGCGGCCAAACGCATGCCACCGTGGATGCCTAGCGGGGCGACTCCGGCGCTCGAACACGCGCGTGCCTTGAGCGCAGAACAGATCGCTGTCTTCCAGACGTGGTTCGAGCTCAACGCGCCCGAAGGCGACACGGCGAGCCCGGCCGCGTTGCCGCCCCCCGAGCAGGTGCGCTTCGAGGCGCCCGACCTCAGCGTCGACATCGGGGTCGACTACGTGCCCGACGCCCGGGTGAGCGACGACTACCGCTGCTTCCTCGTCGACCTCGCGTTGCCCGGCGACCGGATGGCGGCAGCCCTGCGGGTCACGCCGGGCAATCGCAAGACGGTGCATCACGTGATCGCCACGCTGTTCGACGCGAGCGACCGCGCCGCCCTCGAGAGCATCGACGCGGCCTCCGCCGGACCAGGCTGGCAGTGCTTCGGTGGCCCGGTGCCCAACGCCTCAGGCGTGCAGCCGGCAGGGGCACTCGGGTCGTGGGTTCCCGGCGTGACCGCCGTTCGGTACCCGGCAGGCACCGGCGTGAAGGTGGCCGGTGGGAGCCTCGTGGTGATGCAGGTTCACTACAACCTCGCAGGCGGGGTGGACCCCGACCGCACCCGGCTCGAGCTCGAGTTCGCAGCGCCCGCCACCGAGAGCACGTTGCAGCCGATCTCCGCGGTCCCGCTGGCGCGACTCAATCTGGCGATTCCCCCCGGGTCGACGGGCTGGGTCGAGGAGCAGACGCTCCCCGCGCGCACCTGGGCTCGCAACCGGTTCTATCCCGACGGTGACGGCTGGGTGATCGGCGTCGCGGGGCACATGCACACGCGGGGGCAGCGTTTCCAGATTCTGCGCACCAGCGGCGGCGTCGAGTCGACCCTGCTCGACATTCCCGCGTGGGACTTTCACTGGCAGGGCAGCTACGTCTTCAAGGAGCCCGTGCAGCTCTTGCCGGCCGACAACCTCACCGTGCGTTGCACCTTCGAGAACCCCGGCGCGACCACCATCACCTGGGGTGAAGGCACCGCCGACGAGATGTGTCTGGCCAACCTGCAGGTCGTCGATCAACGGCCCTGAGTCACCGCCCCCTCGAAACGCCAGTTCGCAGGGAGAGCTGCTGCGGTAAGGGGTGCTCATGCCCACGCCGTCCATCACCCTCGCAGGCGCCACCGTCGGTCCCGGCCACCCGCTGTTCGTCATCGCCGGCCCCGACGTCATCGAGGCGGAAGACTTCGCCATCCGTCACGCGAAGAAGCTCAAGGAAATCTGCGCGAAGTTCGGCGTGCCGTACGCCTTCAAGTGCAGCTTCGACAAAGCCAACCGCACTTCGATCAAGTCGTATCGGGGCCCGGGTCTGACTGAAGGGCTGCGCGTGCTGGCGAAGGTGAAGAAGGAAGTGGGCGTGGCGATCCTCACCGACGTGCACGAGATTTCGCAGGTCGAAGCGGTCGCTGAAGTGGCCGACATCATCCAGGTGCCCGCGTTCATGTCGCGCCAGACCGATCTCATCGTCGCGGTGGCGAAGACCGGCAAAGGCGTGAACCTGAAGAAGGGCCAGTTCATCGCTCCCAAAGACTTCGCGCACCAGGCGAAGAAGGCGTTCGACTCGGGAAATCAGAACGTGCTGTGCACCGAGCGCGGCGCGACCTTCGGCTACAACAACCTGGTCGTCGACATGCGCGGCTTTGCCCAGATGCGTGACGCGGGCCTGGTCACCTGCTTCGACGCCACGCACTCGGTGCAGCTGCCGTCTGCCGGCGAAGGCGAGAGCGGTGGCGAGCGCAAGTTCGTCGGCCTGCTCGCGCGCTCGGCCGCCGCTGCCGGCATCGACGCGATGTTCACCGAGGTGCACGAGAACCCCGACCAGGCGTTGTGCGACGGCCCGTGCTCGCTCACCTTCGAGCTCTTCGAAGAGACGCTGCGTGACGTGCTGGCGATCCGCCGGGCCCTGGGTCATCAGAAGTGACGCCCGCTGACCGCGCAGCGAACATCAAGGCCATCGTCTTCGACGTCGACGGAGTGCTCACCGATGGAGGTCTCTTCTACGGACCCACCGGCGAGGCGATGAAACGGTTCGACGTGAAAGACGGCCACGCCATGGTGCTCGCCCGGCTCACCGGCCTGCCCGTCGCCATCCTCACCGCGCGCAGCTCCACCATCGTGGAAGTGCGGGCCGCCGAGCTCAAGCTGGCCAAGGTCTTTCAGGGCCGCCGCGAGAAGGGCCCCGCCTTCGAAGAGCTCTGCATCGAGCTCGGGGTCACCCCCGCCCAGACTGCCTACATGGGCGACGACGTGAATGATCTCCCTGCTTTGAACCGCGCCGGCCTCTCGGGATGCCCCTCGGATGCCGTCGAGCAGGTGCGCGAAGCGGTGCATTTCGTGTCCAACCGGTCAGGTGGTCACGGCGCCGCCCGGGAGTTCATCGAGCTGGTCTTGAAGGCCACCGGACGCTGGGAACAAGCGCTCGACCACGCTCGCAAGTAAGCTGGGCGGCGCATGGCGCTCCGCACCAACGTCGCAAAGCTCAGAGACCTCCTCATCAAGGCTCGTGTCATCGACGAGTTTCAAGCGCGTGCTGCCATGGGGCGGCTCGAGCAGTGGGGAGGCCGGCTCACTGGCGTCGTCGTCGACCTCGGCTTCTGCGACGACGAGACGATGATGAACACGCTGAGCAAGGCGCTCAACCTGCCCACCATTCACCTCGGCATGGTGCCCAGGGACGGAGCGCTGCTCTCGAAGATCGACGCCGCGTTCTGCTCCGATCACGGCATCTTCCCGGTGAGCTTGCAGAACCGCACGGCCACCATCGCGATGAGCGATCCCACCGAGCTCGACACCATCGATGCGCTCGCGTCGCGCCTGGGCGTTCGCGTGCAGATCGCCGTGGCGTCCGAGAACGAGATCCGCGCGGCGATCGCCAAGCACTACCACGGCAAGGCGCCCCCGGCGACGCGGGCCAATCAGAACCGCGCTCGCGACGCGCACATCTCGGCCACCTCAGGCGAAGTGTTCGAGCTCGACACCTCGACGCCCGACGCCGCCAGTGACGCGCCGCGATTCACGCAGCAGCAGCAGTGGATGAACAAGCCGCCTTCCGCCAACACCATGCTCGATGAGTTCCTCGATGAGGGTGGTGATGAGGCCAACGACGGCTTCACCTCCGAGGAGGTCGCCCGCATCACGGCCGCGCAGGAGAACCAGGCGAAGGCGGCGTCCATCCTCCGGGCGCTGCAGGCGTTGCTCACCGAGAAGGGTTACCTGCGCTGAAGACGCGGGTCTCTCGCGGCGGTCTGAGCGGGCGCTCCACTGCGGTTCTCGCGCTTCGAGAACCCTCTCTCAAAACGTCACTCGAGACACGTTGGCAAGCCGGCTGCACTGCGCGGCCCCATGATCTACGTCATGGAGTGCGGTCCGGTGCATCACCGCGGCCGTGAGAGCTGGTTGGTGTTCGCGCTCGACTTGAACGACGACCAGGCGAAGGTGCGCGCGGCGCCCCGGCGCAAGGACGCGCGGCGTGAAGTGGTCAAGGCGCTCGCGGGCGCACCTGCCTCCTGCTGCGCGTCGCTCGCGGACTTTGGCCGTCAGCATGGCTGGCGCGTGGCCTCGGTGCCCGAGCGCGTCTTGAAGCTCGCGGCGCAGACCGTGGTGGGCCTCGAGAACGAAGACACGCTCGGCATGGTCGCCTACTCGCCCATCGCCGACGCCTGGTTGCGTTCGTGCGCGCTCTTCTACGAGACGGCTCCGTGGACGGCGTTCTCGATTCGGCAGCCGCTCACGGTCACCTTCACCAAGGAGGCGCCCGACACGCGCGTGCTCGCGATCGGTGGAGCTGGCGGCCTTCCGCCAACCTTGATCATGCTGCCCGATTCAGCTGCGTATTCACGATTCTCCAAGTCGGGCGAACCGCACTTCGAGGACGCGTTCATCATGGGCTTCGACGACGGCGGAAGCACGATGGGTCATGCGGTGGGGCTCGCGTACGGGGCCGCGTTTCATCCCGTGGTGCTGCGCCTGCGGCAATCGAAGCCGGCGCTCATTGCACCCGACGAGCTGCTGCATCTGGCGTGTGCGCTCGCAGCCACTGCGTCACTGGCGACGGGCCGGCCAGTCGGGCGAGCGGTGATCGACGGGCTGGAGGCGATCGTGTTGCCGCTCACGCCGGATGCGCTGCTGAGAAGCTGAGCACCTTGCTCGCCCTTGCAAAGGCGAGGTCGCTCAGCTGTTACAGAACTCACAACCAATGAAGAAACCAGCGCCCGTCCGGAGGGGCCATCGCGGCTGAACGAGTTGATTGCGAGTTCCGTAACATCCACCACGAACATCTACGGCCGAAGCCGAGAGGCCCGCTCGCGATGAGCTTCGACACCACGCGCTTCAAGGCCCGGCCGGATGGGCATAGAAGACAGTGCCGTGACTGATCCGACCGACGAACAACTCGACGCCGCGATCGCGGCCGCGGGCGATGAAGTGGGCCTGCAGACGTACTACCGAGCCTGTGTGCGGCCGATCTTCAGGGCGCCGCCGGAGCGATGGCCCCGCTGTTGTGACAGCGGGTGCGAGCCGTGCAATCTGGTGCTCTGCGAGGTCGCGCGCAGAGCTCAGGCGAGGCTGGCTCCGCAGGGCTCATCGTCGACCTGACTCACTTCCTGGAGGCCTTCTTTTTCGGAGCAGGCTTCTTCTTCTTCGCGACGACCTTCTTCTTCGCGACGACCTTCTTCTTCGGCGCCGCCTTCTTCTTCGGAGCACCGCCCTCCAACAGGTTCATGGACTTCGTGAAGATGGCGATCAACGCCTCCTTCCCCTCCTCGTCCTCAGCGAACTCGTCATCTTCCGCATCGACCCAACTCGCACCATCCGGAGTGATCTCGAGCCGGCCAACGAACTGCCAGTCGTCCTCGACCTCGAGCATTCCCGTCGCACCGACACGGGCCGCCGCACGAGCCAGGCCACCGATCACCGCCGTCCATTGAGCCCAGTCGTCGTCGGACAGACCCGCCCGCACGTGAAGCGAATCACCTTCGCTGGCGAAATGAACGAAGTGCATCGCGTCTGAAGCCCGCTCCAGCACGTTCGCCACCGACTCACGCTCAATCTCAGCGGTGAAGTAGTTGCCATACTCGCTCTCGATCTCGGGCGCGCCCTCGTCGAGTTCGACGCGATGCCAGGCCTGCTGCGCGTTGGAGGGAAAGGTCAGCGTGCCCCAGACGTTGAGATTTGAACTCATGGTGGCGCGAAGCGTATCGGAAGCGAGGTGGACGTGGCCTCTCGACTGCTCTGGGGTCAAACGGATTTGAGTCTCTGGTGGCGGTCTGAGTCGGCGCTCCACTTCGCCTCTCGCCCCCCGAGAACCCGCTCTCGAAGCGCACGTTTCCCTCTGACTGGCAGGGGCGCTGCATCGGCCACCTGCGCGGGCAATCACGCCCAGGAGACAACGACGATGATCTACGTGATGGAGTGCGGCCCGATCTTCCACCGCAGCCGCGAGTGCTGGCTGGCCTTCTCGGTCGACACCAACAACCGCCAGGTGAAATCGCGGGTGATGCAGCGCAGAGACGACGCGCGCAGGGAAGTGGCTCGCGAGCTGAAAGATGCGCGGGCCTCGTGCTGCGCGTCACTGGCGGAGTTCGGCAGCCAGTACGGCTGGCGCGTCGAGCCGGTCCCCCAGACGGTGCACGCGCTCGCAGCGCAGACGCTGGTGGGGCTGGTCAATCAGGAGACGCTGGGGGCGTTGGCGTTCTCCGCCGCGGGCGAGGTGTGGTTGCGGGCGTGCGCGATCTTCGTGGGTGCGGCACCGTGGCAACAGTTCAGTACGCACACGCCGCTCAGCGTGACCTTCAGCAACGATCCAGGCTCGACGCGCGTGCTGCTGGTCGGCGGCACCCTGGGGCGGCCGCCCAGTCTGTCCATCCTCCCTGATCTGGCCGCGTACGAACGCAGCAAGAGCAAACGCGGCGACGACGATGGGCTCGGAGATGCGTTCATTCTCGCGCTCGACCCGCGACCCGGGGTGGTGAGCGAGATGGTCGGCCTCGCCTTCGAGGAGGCGTTTCATCCCCGGGTGCTTCGGCTGGAAGATGGCTCACCTCGAGAGATGACCGAGATGGAGCTGCTCCAGGTGGCCGCAGCGCTCGCGGCCGTCGCGTCGCTGACGAGTGGGCGGCCCATCGGCCGGGCCGTGTTGGACGGCCTCGAGGCCATCGTCGTTCCGATGACCAGCGAGACCAGCTTGCGAAGTTGAACTCCGAAACCCTACGGCCGGGGCCCGATCTGCATCACGGTGCCCGACGGGTACTCTGCGCCGGTGTAGCCGGAGTAGTCGATCGACCCGACCCGCGACTCGTGGATCTTCATCGGCACGTCGGTGATGACCGCGGTCCAGTAGTTGAAGCGGGCGTCACTCGTGCCGGTGTCGGTGGCGATCATCGCCTCGAGCCCGGTGGCCTCCTGCCCCTCGGTCTCCAGCTGGCTCATGCTGATGGTGTCGGTCGCGCCGGAGTAGCCCGAGTCGTAGATGCTCAAACGCACCGAAGTGGTGCCCGCCGGCAGGTAGTGCCAGCCGTTGGTCGAGCTCGTGGACAGGGTGATCAACGGAGTGCCAGAGCCCGTCTGGATCGTGCCGGTCACGTAGTTCGCCGAGTTGTCCGTCTCGCTGTACGTCACGCGCACCCGGCGAATCGTCTTGCCGACCGGCGCGGTGTAGACCGCCGAGGTGCCCGTGGTCTGGTAGGTCGAGCTCGCGGTCAGGCTCTGCGGCACGAAGGTCGACCGGTACGAGCCCATCACTCCGTTGGCGAACACGTTGTTCGTCTGGAAGAGGGGCGTCGGCGAACCACTCGCTTGCGTCCAGGCCGTGAGGCCCGTGCCGTTGTTGAACTTCACCACGTTGTAGCGAGCGGTGGTGGTGCCTGAGCCCCAGAGCTGAAAGCCGCTCCCGCCGTTGTACGTGACGAGCGAGTACTGAATGGTCGGCGAGGCATCGACCACCTGCACGCCGTCTCCGGTGTTGTCACGAATGGTCGAGTCTTCCACCGTGGCGGTCGAGCCCATCGAGAAGGCCATGCCCACCTGGCTCGTCGAGACGAAGGCGCGATTGACGATCACCCCCGTGGAGCCGGTGTGCAGCTCGAGGCCGATGCGCGCTGCACCTCGCACGTCGGGCCGGGTGATGGTCACCATGTCGGAGTTGTTGAGCACGATGCCGCTGAACCCGCCCGTCACCACCACGTCGGTGAGCGAGGCACTGTTCGCCCCCACCAGCGAGACCGCCACGTCGCTGCCGCCGGTCACCGTGACCCGGTTGAGCGTGCTGGCGCCGCGCAGCTCCACGGCCGTCTTGCCGTTCGCCACCGTCACGTTGTTCCAGGTGCTGGTGTTGCCGGCCCCCCCCGCGAGCACGACCTTCTGGAAGCCGTTGCCCGTGCCAGGGGCGAGCACGCCGACGATCACCGGGGTGGTCATCGAACCGTTCGCGTCGAGCTTGCCGTTGGCGGTGAGGGTGAAATCTCCGTCTCCGTCTGCGTTCTGGTCGTGTTTGACGAAGCGCACCTGCGCCGCCGCGTTCACGGTCACGGCCTGCCCCGCGGGAATGACGACGTTGCCGGTCACGTAGACGAGCCCCGACCAGGTCTGCGTGTTGACCGTGCCCGACTTGTAAGGCCCGCGATCGAAGGTCGAGTCGAACAGCACGCCGGTGAACCCCTGCAGGTCGAGCGCGGTGTTCCGGCCCATGCTCACGCGCGACAACACGTTGGGGAAGGTGCCCAGGTAGTTGTTCTGCAGGTCGACGGTGCCAGCGAGCGTCGCAGCCACCACGTCGGCGGCGCCCGTGCCGAGCAGCTCGATCTGGTTCAAGCTGATGGTGTCCGTCGCTCCCGAGTAGCCGCTGTCGTAGATGCTCAGCCGCACGGCCGTGACGCCCGCGGGGAGGTAGAGCCATTGGTTGCTCACCGACGTGTTCAGGGTGGAGAGCACGCTGCCCGCGCCGTTCTGCACGGAGCCCGTCACGTAGTTGGCCGAGTTGTCCGTCTCGCTGTAGCTCACGCGCACGCGGGAGATCGTCTTGCCGCTGGGCGCAGTGAACGTCGTCGACGTGCCGGTGGTCTGGTACGTCGAGCTGGCGCTCAGGTTGACCGTCACGATCTCAGCCGTGCCCGAGGCCACCGTCGCGTTGCTGTGAATGTTGTTCAGGTTCGCCACCGGCGTGGGCGCGCCCGTCGCGTCGTCCTCCACGCGGAAACCTTCCCGGGCGTTCGCGCGGAGCTGGTTTCGGGTGACCGTGCCGCCCGCGTTGCCCAGGAACGTGACACCCGCACGCTGGTTCGAGGCCACCGTCGAGTTCGCCAGGTTCACCGTGCTCGACTGGGCCAGCACGCCTTCCCACACGTTGTTCTCGAAGGTCGACGCGTCCACCGTGACGCTGCTGGCGCCCGACGCGTGGAGCCCACGCTGCCCGTTCTGCGTCGCGTTGAACCGGGTGAGGGTGACGCCGGTGCTGCCCGCAATCACCTCGATGCCTTCACCCGCGCAGAGCGTGGCGGTGAGGTCGGTGAAGCTGGCGTTGTCGCCGTTGTTGACCGAGATGCAGTCGTTCTTGGCGTTGCGAATGATGGTGTTGGTGACCTGCGCGTTGGAGCGCACGTCGAGGCCCACGTCGGCGTACTCGATGATGGCGTAGTTGATGATCGAACCCGCGCCGGTGAGCTGCAGGCGATCCCACGAGCCTGCCACCTTGCCGGTCGCGCCCTGCCCGCTGAAGAGCACCGGGGAGGCGGCCGTGCCGTTCACCAGCAACGTGCCGGCGATGGTGAGGGTGTGGTCGCCGACCATGTCGTTGTTCTGATCCTGCCGCACGAAGAGCACCTGCGTGCCCGAAGCGATGGTCAACGTCTGGCCCGCGGGCACGGTGAGATCGCCGGTGACCACGATGGTGCCGTACCAGGTGGTGGTCATCACGTTGGCGCCGCCGAGGTACTGCACGTCGGCGAAGGAGACCATGCGGGTGGTGCTGGTGACCTGCATCGCCGCGTCACGCACCTTCATGCCGATGGTGAAGGTGCCCGAGGTGGTGAAGGTGTTCGTGGCGAGCTTGGTGGTGCTGTACGCCGTCTCGCAGGTGCCGTTGTTGTCCCAATCCCAACAGACCTCGAGCTGGGCCGCAGGCGTCTCGGTGTCGGTGACCGCGCTGGCGTCGACCTGCACCACGTTGCTGTTGACGATGGTGGCGGTGAAGTTGGCGACCGGCATGTCGTTGCGCACCGAGAGCGTGGCGAGCTGCGAGAAGCCGCGCGTGCCCATGTTGTCGACAGCCTGGGCCTGCACCGAGATGCTGGAGCCCGTCGCAGCGCCGGTGGGCACCGCGTAGACGAACTGGTGCGGCGAGGCGGTGGTCTCACCGACCTTCGTGCCGTTGGCGAAGAACTCCACCCGCACCAGCGTGCGGCCGGCGACCGGGGTCGCGTCGGCCAGCAGCGTGTGCATGCGGCCCTGGGTCGACTGCACCGTGCCTTGCGGAGAGAGCAAGCGCACCTCGGGCGCGTTGGGGGCCTGGCAGAGGTTCGCCATGCAGGTGCCTCCGCTCGCGCACGCCGTGGGGCTGCTCAGCTCGAGGCACGCGTCGGCATCCGAGTTGCCGCAGGTCTGCACCAGGCTGCCGCTGCACTGGGTGGCGCCGGCCAGGGTGCACTCGTCGACGCAGGGAATGGTGCAGGTGCCGCTCATGCAGACTTCGCCCTGCATGCAGGCCGTCACGGGCGACCACTCGAGGCACGAGTCGGCGTCGAGGTTGCCGCAGATGCGGAAGCCGGCGCCGCTGCAATCGCGGTTCGCGACCGCGGGACACTCGTCGGTGCAGCTCGCGCCGCCACCACCGCCGGTCGAGCCGCCACCGCCGCCCGTCGAGCCGCCGCCGCCGCCGGTCGAGC
>JAUYRZ010000049.1 GCA_030695565.1 Archangium sp. | reverse complement strand
GACGAAGCTGCCCGAGCAGCCCGGCAGCTGCACCGCGTTGCCGAGCAACCCGCCCTGGCTCTTCTCATCCCACAGCTTCTGCAGCGGCAACCCGAAGCCCTGCTGCTTGACCCACGCGGGCCCCTGCTGGAGCACCTGCTGCGGAGTCCACTTTCCCTCGGCGGCGAAGGCCGACGAACCGGCGACGACTGCGATGAGCGTGATCGAACGGAGCATGAGCTGCTCCCTACACCAACGTCTCAGCGACAGCAGCCGCGCTCGAGACAGCCGCAATCCAGACACTGGCGCAGAGCCGCAGAACCCACGCGTTGTTGGTGGGAGATGAAAAGCTCGGCGGGAAAGACGGCCGGATACGCTCAAACCCCACACCCCGGTGTAGGGCGCTGCGCACCGCAGCCGTCATCCCCTGCATGAATCGATATCCGGTCGCCTTCGCCCCCGTCAGCCGAGACCCTCCTCGCCCTGCTCGATCGGCCTGCGTTGCTCCGCTGGAAGACCGGGCGCTGGGGCTTCAACGGGCTCTTCGGCACCCTTCGCAGCGGGCCGATTCATTCCCGGAATGGGAACGATCAGCGGTACGTAAGCGACGTGTCCGACTTCGAGAACCGGCTGCAGAAGAACGCGAAGCAGCGCTTCAAGTGGGCCGAGCGCGAGAAGGTGACCGCCTTTCGCATCTACGACCTCGACATGCCCGAGTGGCCCTTCGCGGTCGATTGGTACGAAGGCTTCGCGCACGTGATGGAGTACCCGCGCCGCAAGCAGGTGCGGGACGGGTCGATCGACGAAGCGCGCATCGAAGTGGTGCGAGCGACCGCGGCGGCGCTCCAGATGGTGCCCGAGAAGATCTTCACCAAGACCCACGAGAAGCGGCCCTGGGGGCGCGGGCAGTACGAGCGCCTGACCACCACCTCGACCCTGGTCAACGTGAAGGAGCACGGGCTCACCTTCGAGTGCAACCTGTCTGACTACCTCGACACCGGGCTCTTCCTCGACCACCGGGTCACCCGCGCACGCGTCCGCCAGGAGGCGAAGGGGAAACGCTTCTTGAACCTCTTCGCGTACACCGGCTCGTTCACCGTGCACGCCCTTGCGGGTGGCGCCGCGGAGACGACCACGGTCGACCTCTCGAACACCTACTGCGACTGGGCCGAGCGCAACTTCAAGCTCAACGGGTTCGCGGCTGGGGAAGAACACCGGGTCATCCGCGCCGACGTGCTGGGCTGGCTGGAAGACGCGCGCGGCCCGTTCGATCTGATCGTGCTCGACCCGCCGAGCTTCTCTTCGTCGAAAAAGAAGATGGGGCGGCGCTTCGAGGTGCAGCGTGATCACCGCTGGCTCATCGAGCACGCGCGAGGCCTGCTCTCGCCGACGGGCACGCTCTATTTTTCGACCAACTTCCTCGGCTTCGAGCTCGACGCGCGCTTCAAAGACGCGCAGCCGCTCGACTCACTTCCCGGGGATTTTCGGCGGTCCGTTCATCAGTGCTGGCGGTTCCTCGGCCCTGTTGGCGTCGCGGATGGCGTTGATCGTTCTCCAGCCCGCCCAGCCCGCGATCACGAACACCGCAAGGACCAGCACCCACCGAAGCGTCGATGAGTCTTCTTCGGGGGGCGAAGCCCAGGTGCTCAACCCCAACGCGCCGCTGACCGCGCCGTACTCGCCGGCGTAACGCGCCATGCGCAGGTACTCCTCGAGCAGCAACGAGAGGGTGGTGAGCGTCGCCGCGTCACCTCGTTGAGGATCGGTGAGCCGGCCTTGCACGGACCGGGCGACGTCGGACAAGGACTTCACGACGTCTTCGATGAGACCCGTCTTGTCGAGCAGCGGGACCCGAACGTCGAGCCCCTTCACCTGGCCCTCTTCAACGAGGGGCTCGATGGTGACCTCACCGTCGGAGAGCTTCCAGAGCCCACGGCCTTCGGGGCTCAGCACAGCGCCCCGCGCGGTCAACGCCGTCACCAACGCGGCGACGGGCGCAGCCTCACCCGGGGTGCCCGCCTGGAGAAGCAGATCGTACGTGTGCGCCACGGCCAGCACCTTACCGCCGTGACGCGTGCGACGCTGCTTCAAGACTGTCAGACTCTTCGCATGTCGCTGCGCCTGGGGTCGATGACCGTGCACCCGCTCGTCGAAGGACGTCTCGCCCTCGATGGGGGTGTGATGTTCGGGGTGGTGCCACGCACGCTGTGGGAGCGCCGCTTTGCGCCCGATGATCGCAATCGAATCTCCCTGGTCACCCGCTCGATGCTGGTGGAGGTCGGCAGCAAGCTCATCCTGGTGGATCTGGGCATGGGCTCCCGGTGGGACGGCAAACACCGGGCGATGTACGGCCTCGACCACGGCACCAACGGGCTCGACACCGCGCTGGCCCAGCTGGGGCGCTCGCGGGCCGACATCACCGACGTGGTGCTCAGCCACCTGCACTTCGACGCGGCAGGCGGCACCACCCGCGAAGAAGGCGGCGAGCTGCGGCTCTCGTTCCCCAAAGCCACCGTGCACCTGCAGCGCCGCCAGTGGAAGTGGGCCCACCAGCCCACGGAGAAAGACGCCGGCAGCTTCCGCAAAGACGACTTCGCGTTGCTGGAGCGCAGCGGGCTGCTCCACCTGCTGGAAGGCGCCACCGAGCTCTGCGCGGGGGTGAACCTGTTCGTGAGCGAGGGCCACACGGTGGGCATGCAGTTGGTGCGGCTGGAGGCGGAGGACCAGACCCTGGTGTTCTGCGCCGACCTGATTCCCACCACCGCGCATCTGCACGCGCCCTGGGTGAGCGCCTCCGATCTCTACCCATTGACGGCGATCGAGGAGAAGCGGCAGCTGCTCGCTCAGGCAGTGGAAGAGGGCTGGCAGCTCTTTTTCGCCCGCGACCCCCACGTGGCCATCTGCACCGTGAAGGACGATGGGAGTGGACAGGTGGTCGTCGATCGGGTTTTGGCCCCAGCGTGACGACCTCGACCAATCCCACCGTGCGCATCACCAGGAAGGGCGTCGACCGCTGGAAGGCCGGCCACCCGTGGATCTACGGGGCCGACGTCGAGCCCGTGCCGACTTCGCTCGCGGGTGGCGAGGTGGTGCGCGTGGAAGACCAACGCGGCTGGTTCATCGGCCTCGCGTTCTATTCCAAAGAGTCGAAGATCACCCTGCGCTGGCTGTCGTGGGAAGACGTGGCGATCGATCGCGACTTCTTCAAGGCGCGCCTGCTGGCCGCCGATGCGCTGCGCCAGCGCGCCTGCCCCGACGAGACGACCTACCGGGTGGTGCACGGCGAGGCCGACCTGCTGCCCGGCCTGGTGGTGGACAGGTTCGGCGATTACCTGTCGGTGCAGTTCCTCCACAAGGCGACGGAGCAGCGCAAAGAGCTGCTGGCGGATCTGCTCACCGAGCAGTTCGGCTGCAAGGCGATCATCAACCGCAGCGACGCCAACGTGCGAAGGCTCGAGGGCCTGGAGCCCGAGAAGGGCGTGCTGCGCGGCGAGTTCCCCGGCCCGGTCACGTATCGCGAAGGGCACGTGACGCTGGAGGTGGATCTGCTCACCGGCCAGAAGACCGGCGCCTTCCTCGATCAACGCGACAACCACGTGATGGCCAGCGAGTGGGCCTTCGGTGAGGCGCTCGATTGTTTCAGCTACGTGGGCGGGTTCGCGCTGCAGCTGGCGCTCAAGGCGAAGCAGGTCACCGCGGTGGAGATCTCCGACGCCGCGTGCGCGCAGATCACCGCGAACGCCGAGCGAAACAAGCTGACCAACGTGAAGGTGGTCTCGGCCAACGCGTTCGACTTCCTGCGCGACACGCTGGATGAGGGGAAGAAGTTCGACACCATCGTGCTCGACCCGCCCTCCTTCGCGAAGAACAAGGGCGCGCTCGAGGCGGCGATCCGCGGGTACAAGGAGATCAACCTGCGGGCGATGCAGCTGCTCAACCCGGGCGGGATTTTGATCACCGCCAGCTGCACCTACCACGTGGGTGAAGAGCGCTTCGAAGAGATGCTCGACTCAGCCGCCGCCGATGCGAAGCGGCGCGTGCAGATCGTCGAGAAGCGCGGCGCGGGCAAGGATCACCCGGTGCTGCTGAGCTTGCGCGAGACGCGGTACCTCAAGTGTTTCGTGCTGCGCGTGCTCTAAAACTTCAGGTGTGCATCGCGGGGGGCAGCGAAGAGCTCCGCCGCAACGCCAGGAACAACGCGAGCAGCAGCATGTATGCGACGGGCATCGCGAAGATGAGGCCCACGCCGCACGCGAGCATGCCGGCCATCGTCACCAGCCCCGCGACGAACGAGTAGCCGAAGAGGCGCAGGCGCTGCCCCTCACCCAGCAACCAGGCGCGCCTGAGCGCCTCCACCGGGCCGCACTGACCGACGATCAACTCGGGCAGGCCGAACAGGCTCAGCGGCAGCAGCACCACCATCGCCACCATGAAGAGCATCAGGCTTCCACCGAACAAACCGAACAATGCGGGGTTCAGCAGCTTCTCCGCGCGGAAGTTGGACAGGTGGTTCCAGTCGACGCCGATCAACCGGGCCCCCACCACGCCGACGATGCCGAAGTAGAGCAAGGTGGGGACGCTCACGACGAGCAGGAGGATCAGCTGCATCACCAGGTACTGAGGCAACAGATGAAGCTGGCTGAACATGCGCGCGAGATCGGCCTTCTTGCCCACCAGCACGTCGATCAACACGCGGTAGAGCCCGACCAGCGCCACGCCCTGCACCGCCACGTTCACGAAGGTGCCCACGATCTGGCTGAGCACCAGGTTGGCGGCGAAGCCACCCAGGTTGCGCATCGGGTTCGCGGGGTCGAACTCGAGGCCGATGATGGTGGTGATGATGCTGTTGATGACGTTCGCGACGAGACCTCCGCCGAAGATGAACGCGAAGAAGATCAACACGCCCACCACGCACATGGCCAGCTCGCGCTGGAAGCTGTCGGTGACGTGGCTGAACAACGTGCTCAAGTCGGCGTTGCCGTCGTAGGGAAACCCGACGGGGTTCAACTGCCGGCAGGTCGGGCACTGGGTCTCGCTCCCGTTGGCCGCGCACCCCGCGCACATGAAGTTGCCGCACCGCGCGCAGACGAAGTTCGCGCTGAAGCCGGCATGAAGGGCACACTGCGCTCCGCCGGATTGAGCTCCACCGAAACCTGGTTGCATGACCATGAAGCTACCTGACGAAGAACGCACCGACGCGGAAATCAAGGTCGCCTGGCAACGGGCGGCGACCGAGACGCGCGCGGTGTTGCGGCAGGGCAGCGCAGCGTGGGCGCGGCACTCGTGCCCGGGTACGTCGGAGTGTTGTCAGCTGGCGACGACGAAGAGGCCGCCGTGGTTGTGGCCCAGCGAGTGGAAGGTGCTCGAGGCGCGATTGGCTCGGGATCGGCGCGCGTTGCCTGCGGCACGGGCGGATGGTGGGTGCCCGTTCCTCGATGCCGGGGGGAAACGGTGCACGGTGTACGAGGACAGGCCGCTCGGGTGCCGGACGTTTTTCTGTCAGCGGATTATCGGGCCCAACAAGCTTCCCGCGGACGAGACCAATGCGCTGATGGAGCGGCTGAGTGCGCTCAATCTCGCCGTGGATGATCGCTGTGAGCCGCGATCCATCCTCGATTGGCACGCCCTCTCCCCGACCCTCTCCCCCTCGGGGCCCTCGGGGCCCTCGGGGAGAGGGAGGTAGGTGTTGAGGTGGTGAGGTGGCGAGGATTACTTCGTGGGCCAGGTGCCCGGCGGCACCATGATCAACCCTGAGTTCCAGCCGAACTTCTCGAGGGGGGTCTGCTCGATGGCGTTGGTCGAGTTGGGCATCTCAGCCCAGTGGAACTCGTTCACCTCGCCCTGACGGCCGACGAAGGTGTGCATGCCGCCCTTGGCGAGACCAAAGAAGAACGGCACCTCGCGCAGACGCTCGATGCCCGACATGTCCTGCTTGGTGCCCTTGCCTTCGGTGGGCCGGTAGTTGGTCACCTGCGCGTCGACCGCCACGCCGTAGTAGCCCTTGCCGCGGCCGACCTGCACGGCGGAGAACGAGTGTTCGGCGTTGCCGTCGTCCGGGTTCTTCGCGTCGGGGTTCCAGTAGATCGACTGCCAGCCGTCTTTCTTGAGCTCCTTGGCGAGCTCGGTGCCCTTCGAGCCGTTGGCCACCACGTGGCGCTGGATCTCGGCCCAGCGCTCTGACTTTCCGGCTGCCGCATAGGCCGCGCCGACGTTCTCCAGCGCCCAGCCGATGCAGCTGCTTTCTTTCACGCTGCTGGCCGAAGGAGGCGTCACGCCCGGCTTGGCGTTGTCCTTGATCCACTGCTCCTTGTCGGCCGTGCTCATCTTCTTCCACGAGGAGTGATCGCCGAAGTACTTGCCGATGCCGGTCTTCTCGATGCCGTCGGCGTGCTGCTTCATGCGCAGCTCGATCGCCTGCGCGCCACCCGCGGCCAGCTTCGCGCCGAAGTCGTTGGGGCGGGTGGTGGTGCCGACCTGGGCGGTCTGCGCGGTGTTGCCGGCCTGCCAACCCGGGGCTCCCGCGGGTGTCTGGGGCACGGTGGGCGCGACGGCCGTCTGACCGTTCGCACCGGGGATGGTGAGCGTCCACCCGACTTGAATCGCGTTCGGGTTGGCGGCCAGCTTCGGGTACTTGCCCGCGTTGGCCTCGACCAGCGCCGCCAGGCTGACCCCGGCGCGCTGAGCGACCTTCGAGAGCGAGTCACCCGCCTTGATCGTCACCGAAGCAGGCGTGCGGGAGGGAAGCGGGCGCGACGGAATGATCGGCGATTCGATGCGGCCAGGCATGGCGGGCTCCGGGGAAAGTCGACGCTGGGGAGGCTACTTCGAAATCAACACCGGGCGTAGGGCCCGGGAGCGGAGCCGCTCCAGCGGAACGCTGGGCGTGCGCAGCTGAAGCGAAGCGAAAGATGCGCCGAGGCGAAGCGACCCAGCAACCCCGGGCGCAAACGGTTCTACTCAGTCGTGCAGGAACGCGGGATCACACGCGTGCTGGGTGCAGGAGTATGCACCGCCCGGCCACGAGACGAGGTTGTAGCCCTCGGTGCAGGTGGGCGTGACGAAGCGGCAGGTGCCGAACATCGCGCAGCCCGCGGGCACCTGGCAGCGGTTCTCGTTGCGGGTGAAGATGTTGGCCTTGCCGGCCGGGCACTGAGCGAGCGCGTAGCGCGGGCACGACTGGGTCTGGTCAGGCAGGTGCACGAACACCTGGCTCGCATCGAGGACCTTCTCCCGGCCCACGTCGACGAAACGGCCGGCCACCAGCGCATCCTTCTCGATCACGCGGAAGGTCAGCCAGTTCTGATCGAGCAGCGGCACCGACGCGCGGGTCACGTCGAGGTCGTGGTGGAGGACCTTCGTGGTGGTGTGCAGCCTGGTCGCGCGCAGCGACGGGCACGGCGCGGTGATGCACTGAATGTTCGCGCCCTCGACGCGGAAGAAGGTGTCGGTGGGCTCGTTGAACTTGATCCCCGGCATGCCGCGCCAGGCGCTGCTGACGATGAAGGTGCGGGTGTTGAAGCGCGCTTCTTTGGGGCCGAGCTTGCCGTACAGCACCACTTCGAAGTCGGCCGCGCCGGTGACGTCGGCCTGGTCTTCGGGCATGCGCAGGTCGGAGCGGGAGAAGTCGAGCGCGCTCACGTACTGCTCGTTGAGCGTCGCGCGGTTCACGTCGTGCGCCCAGTAGCCACCACACAGCGGCGCCACGCAGCGGCGGATGTCACGGCGGAGGACCACGTAGCTGCGCGTCGAGGTACCCAGCTCGCCTTCTTCAGACGAGACGTCAGCGCCCACGTCGTTCAGCTCGGCTTCGGCAACCCCACAACCCACGAACAGCAGCCCCACCAGCAGTGTCGTTCTCATGGTGGGCGCAGGTAGCCGAATGTAGGCAGAATGTCTACGCGTGCTGACGCGCCACGTCATTACGGAGGCTTATCGCCCGGCGCCGGGTTCAGGTAACAAACGCAGCCATGCCGCTCGTCGTCCGCCGCGTGAAAGTTCAAGACCTCTCGGTGCTCGAATCGCTCGAGGGTGAGACCGTTCGCAGCTTCCCTGCTCGCAGCCGGTGGATGGAGACGTACCGGAGCCTGTTGGAGCGCGCGCTGACGGAGGAGCCGGAGGGGTTGTTGGTGGCTGACTTCGATGGCCGGGCGATCGGAGCGGCGATCGCCCGGGTGCGCGGCACCCATCCGGTGACGGGTGAAGAGCACGGCCGGCTGGAGGCGCTCACGGTGGCGCCGGCGTGGCGGGCACACGGCATTCGCGAACGGTTGATCAAAGAGTGCGAGGCGTACCTCAAGTCGCGCGGGTGCCGGTTGATGGTCACCACGCTGCGCACCGATGCAGGTGCGGAGGGCGACCTCTACAAGACGACGGGTTTCAAGGTCGCCGCGTGGGAGCTCGAGCGGGCGCTGTAGCCCCGTGCCCCCCACCCTGCGCAGTCAGCGCGACTGCAGGTAGACCAGCAGATCCGCCCGCTGGGCCGCGGAGAGCGAGGCGGTGTCTCCGTGCATCACCCCACCCGCTGACGGCGCGAACCTGTCTTCCAGCGTCTGCATGCGGCCGTCGTGGAACCAGGGGCCTCGCCACGCGAACTCCACCAGGCGCGGTACCTGGAGCGCGAGGCCCGTGCCCACGTCGAGCGTCGCGTTGTTGGTGCCCTGCGCGCCCACGTGACACCCCCGGCACCCGGTCTCGGCGAACACCGCTTCTCCACGGGTTTTGGCCGCCGCGTCGAGTGAAGGCGCGGGCACCGCAGCCTGCAGGTGCAACCAGTCTTCCACCGACTGCACGCCCTCGAGGGTGAGCGCCGGCCCGCGCATGCGCACGCTCATCACGTTGCCCATCAACGTGTTCATGTCGGTCATGTCGCCCACCCAGTGAAAGGGCGCCGTACCGCCAATGCCGCCGCGCAGCGTGGGCGTGCGACGAGCGCCTTCGAAGAAGGGCCAGGTGTGGCCGTCTTCGCCCGCTTCCGGGTGGCACGAAGCGCAGGCGACGTTGGCGGGCGTGGCGCGGTGAAACAGCTCGTGACCGGTGGAGATGCTGGCGCCGCCCCCGAGCACCGCGCGCTGCTGCACCACGCCATCGGTGCGCACTTCGAAGAGCGCCGCCGGCTCACGCGTGAAGACGATCGCCGACTCACCCGCGAAGACCACCGAGGTGAGCTGCGTGTCGACGCCCCGTGCGGCGACGTGCAGGTCGCGTCGCTGGCCGGGCTCGAGCAACGTGACGAAGCCCGTGCCCGCCGAGACGATCGCCACCCGCCCACTGGAGGAGACCGCCACGTCGACCGGCAGCACCACCGCGAAGAAGGCGTCGCTGAGAGGGGTGCGAAGGCTCGAGGTTCCGCTCACCGTGAGCAGCTCGCTCTGCACCACGTTGCGCAGCCCGCCTGAGCCCGCGCCCCCACCGCTGCTGCGCACGTCGGTCGCGAAGCCGCCGTAGGCCGAACAATTCGAAGCATCAGGCAGCGTGGAGGTGCGGTGCCGCTGGCGGACGATCGCGGCGCCTCCGCCCGGTTTGGCGATCGCCCGCCACGCCACGTGCGGCTCGAGCTCGAACAGGGGCTCGCTGGCGAGCGCGGAGACGGTGCCGTCGGCGGCGATGGCCCAGACCGCGGCGCTGCGCAGCTCCGTGACCAGCAGGCGCGCACCATCCACCACCACGTCGCGAAGATCGTTCAGCCGGGTCGAGGTGATCAGCGGGGTGCGGGTGGCCGTGACTGGATCGATCGTCTCGATCGCACCGCCGAGGCAGGCGACGACCAGTCGTGAATCGGCCGCGCGCCAGGCCAGGCCGCGAGGCAGCTCGCAGGAAGGCAGTCTGCGCAGCGCTCCGGTGGTGAAGTCGATCTCGGCGAGCTGATGGGCTCTGCGCAGTGAGACATAGGCGAGACCATCGGCGCCTTCGATCACGCGGCCCGGCTCGTCGCTCGCGGCCAAGGGGATGGAGCGGATGGTCTGAAAGTCGGAGGAGACCAGCCACACCCGCGCACGATCGGGGTCGGCCACCACGAAACCACCGCCGCGCAGGGCCACCATGGTGCCGCCGGTGATCGCCGCGGGCGCCGGGCCCTCTTCGGTGACGCCCTGCTCTTGTGCTGCCCCGCAGAAGTTCGGACCACCACTGCCGCCGCCCGCACCGCCGCCGCCGTCTGAAACGAAGAACCCGCCCCCTCCTCCCCCTCCTCCGATCACCGGATCGGGGAGCCGCACGGGGTCACAGCCAGACACCAGGAGGAACAACACGAGGGGAGTGAGCCTGCGCATGGCCCGTTGGACACCCGGGCCCGGCCTGGTGAGACATCAGCTGCCGGCGTCGGGCTCCGTGACGACGGGCACCGCTTCTGCCGCCTTCTTTTCCCGCGCCTCGCGCATCAGCTCTTCGAGGCTCTTCACGCGGGTCTCCGGCGCGGGAGCAGGGGCCCCCCCATCTGCCCGGTTCTTCGCCTCTCGCATCATCTCAGCGAGGCTCTTCACGCCCGCATCACTCGCGGGGGGAGCGTCGGTCGTGATGGTCGTCGTTTGCTGCACCGGCTCAGGCTTCTTCTTGAGCGCCTCGACCAGGCCCAGCGACATCCACGGGACCCAGGTGATGACCGCGAGGCTCAACAGCATGATGGTGACGGTGGGGAGCACGGCGCGCACCACGAAGCCCAGGCCCTTCTTGAAGAGCGAGCTCGACACGAAGAGGTTCAGGCCGACGGGCGGCGTGAGGTAGCCGATCTCGAGGTTCACGATGAAGATGATGCCCATGTGAATGGGGTTGATCCCCATGGCCGCGGCCATCGGGGCGAGCATCGGCGCGATGATCAAGATGGCGCTCATGATGTCCATGAACATGCCGACCACGAGCAACAACACGTTCACCACGAGGAGGAACTTCGTGGGCGTCAGCTCGAGCGTCTTCATCCACTCGACCATCAGGTCGGGCACCTGCTGATCGACGAGGAAGTAGTTGAGGACGATCGCCAGCGCGATGATCACCAGCAGGCTGCCCATCACGGTCATCGAGCCTTCCGCGACCAGCAGCAGCTTCTTGCGATCCATCTCGTGGTGAATGAACCACTCGACGGACAGCGCGTAGACCACCGACACGGCCGACGCTTCGGTGGCGGTGAAGATGCCCGAGTAGATGCCGCCCAGGATGATCACCGGCAGCAGCAACGACCAGACGCCCTGGCGGGTGGCCTCCCACAACCGCACGGCGCTGAAGGGCTCGCGGGGAATCTTGAAGCGGATGCCCTGGGTGATCGAATACGCCGCCAACAGGCCGCCGATGAAGAGCCCGGGCACCACGCCTGCGATGAAGAGATCGGTGGGATCCACCGGCGTCGCCGACGACACCATGATCGAATAGACGATCATCGGGATCGACGGCGGAATGAGGATACCCAGCGAGCCCGCGGTGGTGAGCAGGCCGATGGAGAAGTCCTCCGGGTACTTCGCCTTCAACAGCGCCGGCACCATGATCGAGCCGATGGCCACCACGGTCACCGGAGAGCTGCCGGAGATCGCCGCGAAGAACACGCAGCCGGCCACCGCCGAGACCGCGAGCCCGCCGGGGATCCACCCGAAGGCCGCCTTCATGAACTCGATGAGCCGCCGGGCGAGGCTGCCCTGGGTCATCAGCTCGCCGGCCACCACGAAGAACGGAATGGCCAGCAGCACTTCTTTGCCGGCCAGCTCGAGCAACCGGCGCACCACCAGCACCTGCTCATCGAACGACGCGAGGCCCGAGACGGTGGCGAGCAACGCCATGCCCAGGCTGCCCATCAATACGAACAGCGGCTGACCGAGCAACAGCGCGGTGGAGATGAAGCCCAGCACCAGGAACGCGGTCTTGCCGGTGAGGAAGAACGCCGCCGACAGCAGCGCCAGCCAGACCACCAGCCCCTTCTTCCGCTTGCGATAGGCACCGATCGCCAGGGCGATGGTCAGCGCGTAGAGCGCCCACATCATGGCGCACCGCCGTCGAGCGGGAGCTGCTCCTTCTCGAGCGCCTCCAGGTCGATGCCGTGGGCATCAGCGCCGCCCTTCGGCGGGCCCCACTTGAAGTCGTGAATGCCCTGCCCCAGAAAGCGCAGCGCCATCACGCTGAAGGTGACGGGGATGGCGAGCGTGACGACCCAGAGGGGAATGGGGAGCGCGTCGTACACGCCGATACCGTCGCCCGAGGCCCACTCGCCGAACTGCTCCATCAACTGCTTGAGCCCCAGCGCTGCGAGGAACGCGCAGAACGCGAAGGTCAGCAGGCCTCCGAGCAACGAGAACGGCTTGAGCGTCGCGGCGTCGAGCTTCTTCTTGATCGGGTCGAGCACGATGTGGCGCCGCGTGCGGGTGGCCAACGAGGCGCCGAGCATGCCGCTCCAGAGCATGAAGCCCAGGGCGAACTTCTGGGCGCCCGGAACACTGGAGGGGAAGACGAAGAGCAGCGCCTTCACGAACACGGCGGCGCCCAGCGACAAGGCGAGGCCCACGCCGACCGACTTGCCAAACCCGGGCAGCGGCCGCTTCTCGCGCTCCGCCCGGATCGACCTCGAGGAGTGGGTGGCGAGCACGAAGAACAACGCCGCGAGCGCCGCGAACAGCACCGGGCCGAGCACGTCGACCACGAAGGCCGTCTGCTCTGCGCTGGGGTTCGTGTAGAAAATCGAGAGCAACAGGCCCTCGGTCTTCCCCACCTGGCGGGAGAACGAGCGCTGAATGACGTCGAGCGTCACCAGCACCGTCATCATGCTCAGGCTCAGCAGCAGGAGCATGCGCTCCACGCGATACACGACGTCATCCACCTGGCCGGCAAGGCGACGCAACGGCTCCATCGGTGCTCCCTCTTGCGAAAACTACTTCTTCGCGGCGAACTCTTTTTTCGCGGCGAGCACCGCGTCGAGGATCGCCTTGTTGCCCGGCGCCTTCTTGGCGAACGCGTCCCACACGGGCTTGACCCTGGCGGAGAAGCCCTTGGTGGCCTCGGGCGTCAGCCGGCAGACGTTCTTGCCCGCGGCTTTGAAGTTCTCCAGCAGGGGCTCCGAGAGGGCGCGCACGCCTTCGATGCCCGCGCGCTCGTCGCTGCGCACCATCAGGGCCTTCTTGAGATCTTCAGGCTGCTGATCGAACCACTTCTTCGAGATCACCATCAGGGCCGGTTGGTAGATGTGCTTGGTGTACGCGAAGTTGGTGATGCCGTTGTACCAACTGGTGGCGAACGAGAAGAGCGGCGTGTTCGAGTAGCCGTCGACCGTGCCGGTCTGCAGCGCGCCCAGCACCTCGGGCACGGCCATCTCGACCGGCGAGGCGCCGAAGGCCTTGTAGGTCTCGATGTGCACGTACGACTCCTGGCTGCGCATCTTGAGGCCCTTCATGTCTTCCACCTTCTCGATGCACTTCCCCTTCACGCCGTAGCCGTGCCAGCCGTTCTCGGCCCACATCACCATCACGAAGCCCTTGGCCTCGAGCAGCTTGCCGAAGCGATCACGCAGCTTGTCGAGCACGAAGTCGGCCTCGGCATCGGAGGTGAAGATGAAGGGCAGCTCGAGCACGTTGAGCTCGGGCACATAGGTCGCGACCGCGCCGGTCGAGCCGCCGAAGAGGTGGAGGTTGCCGTTGCGGGTCTCCTCCACCATCTCCTTCTCACCGCCGAGCTTGCCGCCCAGGAACACCTTGAGCTTGAGCTTGTTGCCGGTGTCCTTCTCGAGGCGGGCCTTCACGCCATCGAGCCACTCGGCCCACGGGGTGCCTTCCGGCGCGACCGAGCCGACCTTGGCGATGGTCTGCGCCTGAGCGGTGAGAGCAAACAGACAAAGACACAACAGTGCGCGCTTCGACATGAAGGAGAGCTCCGGTGAGGCGAGTTGAGGTGAGGTGACGAAGGACCGGCTCAGAACTTCTCGTCGATCTCGGCGAGCAGCTTCTTGGCCTTGGCCTGCTCGATGCGGTTCTCCGGCTCGATGGCGGGGTCGACCTTCGCGTCGGCGGCGATGACCTCCTCGAGCAGCTTCTTGAAGGTCGCCTTGTCCTGCTTCTTGGTGCAGAGGTAGTCGGCCCAGAGCACCTTGGTGCCGAGGTAGTTGGGCGCGAGCTCGACGGCCTTCTTGAAGTTCTCTTCGCTCTTCTCGAGCGAACCACCGGCCAGCCCCGCGGTGACCGCCTCGAAGCTGCCGAAATACCGCCAGGGCGCCGCGTAGAAGTACATCTCGTCGAGCGACTTCACGTGCGTCATGGTCGCCTTGATGTCGTCCTTGTAACGAAGGCGCGTGGCGAAGCCCTTGGTGGCCGCCCACTTCCCGAGGTTGGTGGCGTACCAGTACATCGCGGGCACGGCGTCTTTGGGGGCCAGCACGATCGCCTCGGGGTGCTTCTTGCCGTCGGCCATCGCCTTGGTGAACTCCGGCGCGGACAGCTTGAGCGAGCGGGTCGCCCAGTCGAGACCCTTCTGGTACTCCGCGTCGCGGCCCTCGGCGTTGTTCTCGAGCACGTAGTAGCCGTCGCCCAGCAGGTAGTGCGCGCGGGCCAGCTTGTTGGCGATGTCGGTGCTGGGCGCCTTCTCGAACGCCGCTTCCCACTTGGTGATGGCTTCGATGAGCCTGGCCTTGTCACCGCGCTGCTCCCAGGCGGCATCGCCTTCGCTGCTGGCGGTGGCCACGGCTTCGGCGGCGGGCGGCGCGGCGGTGGGCTTCTCGTCCCACTTCGCTTCGTAGGTGGTGGCACAACCAGCAGCGGCCAGAGCGGCGGTGAGAGTCATCGCACGGGAAAAGCGCATCGTTTTGCTCCTTGAAGAGAAGGTGTTGCCCCCAACTGACGGAGCGCGCTTTGTAGTGGCGAAAGGGCCCGAGGCAAACCGCCCCGTTGATTTTCTTTCAGAAGCCCAGGCCGACGGCGATGCGCAGGCCGGTGGCGGTCTGTTCGTCGACCTCGAGGGCCTGAAAACCCAGCTCGAAGAAGAAGGGGGTCACGAAGCGGCCCAGATGAATGAGGTGCAGGCCGAACACCGCGCGCCCCCCGAGGGAGGCGTTCTTGCCAAAGCCCACCAGCGGCCCGCCCGACATGAGGAAGCTGATGCGGGGGAGGTTCACGAAGCGCGCGTTCTCCTCGCTCCACAAGGTCAGCTCGATGCGGCCCTGGGCGCCGGCGGTCGCCAGGTTGCGCCCCGCCTGAATCATGCTCTCCACCTCGACCACGGCCCCGGGCACCACGAAGAGGCTGCCCCAATACCGAAAGCCCACCTGCCCGCCGAAGGTGAAGCTGGGCGGATCGTTCGAGACCACCGCGCCCGTCTTGGCGCCGGCGATGAAGCTCCACCTCGGGGTGAACTGTTCTTCTTCTTCGGCGGCCAGCTCGGCGATTTGCTGCTCGGTGTTCACCTCGGCGGCGATGGAGGCCTCGAAGTCGACGTTGTTCCACAACGAGCGCACCACCTGGGCCGAGGCCATCGGCGCGCCCGGCACCGGCTCGAAGCGGGTGCCTCCCGACGGGGTGCTGCGGGCGACGACGCAGCTCTCTTCTTCGTGGCTGCTCAGGCAGTAGGTGCGGCTGCCATCGGGGTTGGTGAGGGCGCTGATGAGGCACAGCTCGCACCACGAGCGCACCACGTCTTGTTTGCGGGAGGTCAGAAACGTGTCGATCTCGGCCAGCGGCTTCGTCACCTCGCGCGCGGCGAAGAACCGTCGCTGGGTGAGGCGCTGTTTGATGGCGGTCTCGTGAAAGGCCCGGCAGCCCTGGCTCGCCAGCACCACGGCACAGAGGGCCGCGAGCCGGGCAGCGTTCATTCGGAGTGACCCCGCGCCCCGCTGCGGAACTCCACCAGTCGGTACACCCAGCCCTCGGGGCCCTGCACCGCGACCTTGCCGATGTTCGGGGCGTAGTAGTGCGTGTACGCGTCGCCGCCGCCTTCGGGCATCTCCAGCACGGCCAGGCAGTGTTCGACGATCATCCCGGTAGGCAGCTCGACCTGGGCCTCCAGCGCGAGCACTTCGAACGACGAAGGCCGGGAGCCGCCCCGTTCGATCGACGCCACGTCTTGCCAGCGGGTGCCGCGCGACATGGTAGCGGGCAGAAGAATCGCCTCGTGTTCACCGCGCAAGCCGCTGCGCTCGAGCCAGGCGCCTTCTTTGACCCGCCAGGTGGCGCCGCCGGTGACCTTGCCCAGGGCGATGCTCACCTGGGCGCGCCAGTCGACGAAGCTGACGATGGTGACCCGGCCTTTGCCCTTGCCCAGCTGGTAGGTCCACGCGGCGCCGGCGCGTTGCACGAAGTACTCGGCGCCCAGGCGCGACGACTCGGTGGTCGCGTTGGCGGGAGGCCGGGCGGTCTGGGCGAAGGCCGCGGCCGACAACGTCATGACGAGGAGCAGGGCCTTCACGTGCCGCGACTCTCCCTGAGGCAGGGGCCTGGAGCAATCATCGTCATGGGGCAAGCGTCAGGGCGCTGACGCGAGGTCGCAGGCGCAGCGAGGGTAGGTGCTGACCTCGGAAGTTCCCGCCGGTCTCCGTGATCCACGAGCCAACCGCGCAGATCGAGTCGAGCGCCCTTCAGCGCACGCGCTGGCGTGTCGATTGCTCAGCAGGGACGAGCCGTCCTCAACGGCGTGGAGTCGTCCTCCTCGCCTCCACCCTGAAGGAGCAACACATGCGGAAGAATCTGATGGCTGTCGTGGGAGGCCTCGTTGCCTTCTCGTTGTTTGGTTGTGGTCCCGTCGAGACGGCCGAGCAGTTCGGCGACGTCTCCGGCGTCGAAGAGATCGCCTCGCCCCTGACCGCGCTCAGTACCGCCCCGGTGTTCGCCTCGGGCACGCTGACGGTGGTGCTCGGGTCGGGTGAGACGGCGATCATTTCGAAACACGCCGTCAGCGGCAACATTCTGGTCAATGACGTGTTTGCCACGGGCGCCACGGCGGCCGCGGTGAAGAACGTCGCCATCACCGGCGCCGCGGGCGCTGAGACCGTCATCCTCGACTTTGCCAACGGCACCTTCGCGCCGGGCACCGTCACCGCGCCCGGCATCACCGTGGCGATGGGCGCGGGCGCCGACGTCTTCAAGATTCGTGGCGTGGGCACGGCGATCGACACCATCACCGTCGGCGGCACCGCGCTGGCGATGGGCGTCTCGTTCAACATCGACGCGTTCAAGGACATCCAGGTCACCGGCTCGGGCACCATCGCCAAGACCTTCAGCCTCGGCGGCGGCAACGACGTGTTCAACGCGCTCAGCGGAGCCTACGGCACGGGCGGCGCGGCCTTCACCGGCCCCCTCACCGTCTACGGCGGCGCGGGCGACGACACGCTCACCGGCGGCGACGGCAACGACACGTTCTACGGCGACCTCGGCAACGACACGATGAACGGCGGCAGCGTCAACACCGACGGCGACATCTACTGGGGTGGCGCGGGCTCGGACACCGTGACCTACGCGAGCCGCTCGGCGGCGGTGACCATCACGGTGGGCGCAGGCGCGGCCGACGGTGAGACGGCGACCGAGACCGACGACATCAAGGCCGACGTGGAGATCGTGCGCGGCGGTTCGGGCGACGACACCTTCACCGGTGAAGCGGGCAACCAGACCTTCTACGGCGGCGCGGGCAACGACACCTTCGACATGGGCCTGCTCGCGAGCACGGGCGCCGGCGCCGACACGGTCTACGGCGAAGCCGGTACCGACACGGTCACCTACGCCTCGCGCCTCGAGCTGGTGGTGGTCACCATGGACCTGAACGCAGCGAACGACGGCAACACGGGCGAGCTCGACAACGTGCGCGACGACGTCGAGAACTTCATCTGCCCCACCGCCGCGGTGGTCTGCACCATCACGGGCAACGGCCTCGACAACACCATTACGGGCGGCGCGGGCGCCGACGTGCTGGCAGGTGGCGCGGGTGACGACGTCTTCATCATGGGCGCGACGGCCGGCATCGGCGCGGGCGCTGACAACATCTCGGGCGGCGCGGGCATCGACAAGGTCGACTTCTCTACCTACGGCGCGGCCGTCACCGCGACCATGAGCGGCGTGGCTTCGCAGGCCGGCAAGATCATCGCCCTCGACGTGGAGAACCTCACCTGCGCCACCGCGACGGCGTGCAACGTGACGGGCAACGTCTCGGCCAACCGCATCGTGGGCAGCACGCAGCTCGACACCATCAGCAGCGGCGACGGCGACGACTTCATCGAGACGATGGGCGCCGCTGACGTGGTCGATTGCGGCGACGGCAGCGACATCCTGGTCGGCTCGGGCGCATCACCGGTCGGCACCACCTGCGAGCTGTGAGCTGAAGTTCGATTGACCGGGGGGCGGGCACCACTGCCTGCCCCTCGTTTTCGTTTCAAAACTGAAGGGGGTCTTTCATGCGGTTCGTGATGGCAGGGCTGATGGTCGGCGCAGTGCTCACGGGGTGTCCGGTGATCTCCGGCGGTGGCAGCGACGGCAGTGTCAGTGGCACCGAGAGTGATGCAGGCAGCTCGACGGTGGTGACGGTCGACGGAGGCACGGCATACCCGCCGCAGCTGACCCTGGCCGACGCGCGCGTCTCGGGCCGAACCGGCAGGGATCTGCGCATCGCGGTGAAGGGTAAGGATCGCAACCTCGACGCCGTCGCCGTCTTCGTGCGGCTGCTGGATGCGAGCGGCGGTCAGGTGCTGGCCATCGACACCAACCACGACGGCCTGGCTGAAGCGTCGGAAGGCTCTGTGTTGATCGACAACAAGAAGTGGGTCACCGAGGTGGTGACTGGCAGCGTGACGATTCGCAGCGTGTTCGCGCGCTCCGCTGAGGTGATGCAGGTGGGCGTGTCGCTGGTCGACGCGTCGGGCCTGCAGTCCGACGAGCAGGTGGTGTCAGTCACCGATCAGCTCGTTCGGGCGATGGGTGAAAACTGCGACTCGACCTTCGTGGAAGATCGATGTGAACCGGGGCTGGGGTGCCGCGGTACTCCGAGCGTCTGTGCAGAAGGCCTCGCGCCGCAGATTGGCCGGCTGGCGTTCTACCGGAACGCGACGGGCGGCCCGACCATCTTGATCGAGGGCACCGAGCCTGAAGACGATCTGGCGACGATTCGTTTCCAGTTTCAGAACGCGAGCGGCGCGCCGATCTCCATCGACTCCGATGGTGATGGCACGCCGGATCTCTCATCGTTCGATCACGATGCGCTCGAGTTGGCGGTCGATGGCGCGTTCTTCCTGCGCCTGCAGTCGGGCGAAGGGCTCGATGTGCAGGTGCCGAAGTTGGTGGCGATTCCCAGCGACGGGGCAGGTCACGCGGGCACTCCGAAGATCGCGGCGCCGATGGCCATCCCCGTGCGCAACGCAGGGCAGGCCTGCGACATCCGCGGGTTCGACACGTGTGCGCCGAACCTGACCTGTTCACCGGGCATTCCGGGCGCGACCAACAAGTGCGCGACGGCGAGCCCGCTGCGCACGGCGCAGTGCACCGCCGCTCCGATTCTGCTGGCGGGCGGCATGGTCACCGGCTTCGCGGAAGGCGGCAGCTTGTGGGATGCGCCTTCGGGGTGTTCGACCAATGATCCGAAGGGCCGGCCGGAGGCGGTGGTGAAGCTGCGCCTGACCGAGCGTGCGACGAAGGTGACGTTGAGCACTGCCGGTGCGGGCACCAGCTTCGACACCACGCTCTACGTGATGCCGGAGTGCCCGAATGATTCGCGCGATGCCCTGGGCTGCTCGGATGACTTTCCGGGGGCGGCCGGTGCTTCGCAGCTGGTGATCGAGGATCTGCCGGCAGGTGATTACCTGGTGGTGGTCGATTCGTTCGATCTCGCGGGCGGCGCGTTCCAGCTGACGGCAGTGGTGGAGTAGCGGCCCCGCTCCCCGACTAAGCGGCGAGCTTGAGCACCACCTTGGTCCACCCGTTCTCGCGCTTGTCGAAGTGCGAGTACGCGTCGGGCGCCTCATCGAGGTCGAGGCGGTGCGAGATGAGCCACGACGGCCTGGCCTTGCCTGCGTGAATCAGGTCGCGCAGCTCGCGGTTGTACGCCTTCACGTTCGCCTGGCCGGTGCCCAGCCGCAGCCCCTTCGAGAAGAAGCTGCCGAAGTCGAAGGCGATGCGACCCTCCTTCATCAGCTTGTCGGGGCTCTTGGGATCTTCGGGCACGAACACGCCCACCACGCCGATCGCGCCGGTGGCTCGCACGGTCTGCACCAGCTTGTTCATGGTGTCGTTGGGCACTTCCCTGCCCCCGGGATCGTGCGCCTGCCAGCCCACGCACTCGCAGCCCTTGTCGGCACCCTTGCCGCCGGTGAGCTCCAGCACCCGCTCCACCGGATCTTCCTTCGAGTCGTCGATGGCCACCGCGCCGATCTGCTCGGCGAGCTTCAGCCGATCGGGATGCCGGTCGACCACCAGCACCTGCCGCGCGCCCTGGAGCGTCGCCGAATACGCGGCCATCAAGCCGACCGGGCCCGCGCCGTAGATCACCACCGACTCTCCAGGTTGCAGCTGCGCGAGCCGTGTCGCGTGCCAGCCCGTCGGGAAGATGTCGGACAGCATCACGTAGTCATCTTCTTTCTCTTCGGCGTCTTCGGGCAGCCGCAGGCAGTTGAAGTCGGCGAAGGGCACGCGCAGGTACTCGGCCTGGCCTCCGTTGTAGGGGCCCATCTCGGCGTAGCCGTAGGCGGCGCCGGCGTTGCCCGGGTTGGTGGTCAGACAGAAGCCCGTCTGGCCCTTCTCGCAATTGCGGCAGAAGCCGCAGGCGATGTTGAAAGGCAGGCACACCCGGTCGCCCACCTTCACGCGCACCACGGCGTCGCCGAGCTCGGCCACCTCGCCCAGATTTTCGTGACCTAGCACCTTGCCCTTCTCGACGCTGGTCCGGCCCTCGTACATGTGGAGGTCCGAGCCGCAGATGTTGGTGGAGGTAATCCGGATCAGCGCGTCGGTCGGCGCTTCGATCTTCGCGTCCGGAACTTCTTTGATCGAGACCTTGCGGGGTCCCTCGTACACGAGTGCCTTCATGGTGATTTCTCCAGTCCGTTCACCGGTGAGCATCGGCCGTGCCTTCACCTCGTGAAGCGGGCTTGCGCCATGAGGCCAGCGACACAACAGCCCTCCCGGGATCGCAGCGGGGCAAGGTCGCCACAGCCCGCGAATCCCCTGATTCAGGTGCGCCTCGGCACTCCGTGGAGGTGGTGGGCTCGTTGGGCAGTGTGAGCTGTGGCCGCAGTTGATTACCGAGGTCCATGCTCTCCACGCTCATGATCGCCGCGTCCCTGTCGCTCGCTTTTCCGGAAGTACCGGTGGGGCCTGTGAAGCCGCCCGAAGAAGAAGTCACCGAAGAACAGGCGCAGGAGGTTCAGGATCAGCTGGAAACCGAACAAGCCGCTCGCGATCAAGCCGCCCTCGAGCAAGCGGAGAAAGAGCGAGCTGCGCGCTCCGGTGGCCAGGTCGATCGCAGCGGCGATCGGTTCTCCGACGACCAACGCGACTGGGGGTACGAAGACGAGAAGAAGAAGAAGAGCTACGACAGGTTTCAGCTGCGGGCCCTGGCCACCACGATCCTCCCGATGCGCGCGCGAGACGGCAGCACCGGTGGCGAGTTTCTGATCGGTGTTCGCGGTGAACTCGACGTCAGGCGGCTGAGCTTCCTCTTCAGCTGGGATCAAGGCGGCGTGACGCCCCTCAGCCTGAGCGAACCGTTGGCCGACACCTCGTACTGGAACGGGTTGTTGGGTGCGTCGGTCTGGGCGACGAAGCACAGCCGCGTTCGGGTGCTCGGGGGCATGAGCGCGCTGAGCACCTCTCGCGAGGCGCGCTTCGGGCCGTCGATAGGCACCACGGTGCGGCTGGGCGTTCCCGTCGTCTCGATCGAGGGCGCGGTCATCTACACGCCCGTCGGCTTTCAGCAGGTCGACGCCCGCGGTGAGTTGGTGCTGCGGCTGCTCATCTTCGAGGCGCGGGGTGGTTATCGCGCGCGCTGGGTCGACACGTCTCGCAGCGCCGATCGCCCCGTCGTCGAACCTACGGGTGGGCCGACGGTTTCGCTCGGGCTGATCTTCTGAAACGACCTCCCATAGTCGTAGTGCCGCTCCCTCTCCCTGCGGGCCCTGCGGGAGAGGGCCAGGGTGAGGGCGAAGAATCCTTACGCGCCTCGGAGCGAGGGCTGTCGGGTGAAGAGACGGCTCGGCGGCTGTGGCTCGAGCCTGCGGCGATGAAAGGCCGGTTGCATCGGGCGGGTGGCGATTCGGGAGCGCGTTGAGACAGGTTGCGGTTGGTTTGACGCACTCGAGCGCCGCGCTCGAGGCAGGCGCACCACTGCCTCGCTGAGAAAGACCGGGCGGCCCAACCCTTGCTGTTACGGTCCGCACCCGATGGCTCCGGTACTTCCCGCCCTGTGTTTCCTCGTCGTCAACGCAGCGACTCTTTCAGCGCCGTCGGTGCCAGGTACCGGCCGACAGGAGGTGCTGCTCTCCCTCGACGCGCCAGCCGCCCTCCACCTTTCAGCGCGCAGCGCAGCGGGCACCTCGTGCACGGTGATCGATCGCGTGCGGGGCCCGTTCGCGACGAACGGCAACGTGGGCGGGGCGAACTGCGAGGTCGATCTCCTGCTCGACGCCGGTCAGTACAAAGTTCGCCTCGAGTCGCCCAAACGCGGCAAGGGCCCGGTGACGATCTCGGCCACGCCGTTCCAGGAGCTCAACGCGAGCGCGCCCCGCTTGATCCCCGGCTCGGGCGTGCTGACCACGCTCAAGCCGCGTCAGCAGGCCACCTTCTGGATCTCGATGAAGGAGCGCGGCGTTCCCTGGGTGCGCATCTCGGGCCGTCACGCGGGTGACGTGCGCTTGTGGAAGAACGGCGAGTGGCTCGAGCCCACCCAGCCCTGGCGTCAGCAGTTCTCGCCGCGCCCGGGCCAGCCGATGCACGAGTGGTGGCTCGACAGCCAGCTCGAGGCCGGTGAGTACCAGCTGGTCGTGTACGGGCGTGACTCCACCACCATCACGGGAAGCTCCGTCGATGACTCGTTGACCGTGGAGACCGGCTTCCGCACCGGGCCCGTCGAGCACAGCATCGGCTTCACGCTGCCGGCTTCCGGCGTGTTCGCGGTCGCGGTGCCGTCCGACTTCTTCGCTGGCGTGCTGACGCTGGACAGCGCGCCCAGCTCCACCGTCGAGCTGCAGGCGATTCGGGCGAACGTCCGTGCAGCCTCCGCCGCGTGCCGGATCGAAAAGGGCTCGCTGGCGCCCGAGTGCAGCACCTTGATCGACGGCCGGGGCTCGTTGAGCGCGTTGTTGGTGCGCGGCCCGCCTGGAACACGCGGGCACCTCGAGTGGGCGTCGTATCGCTCCGACGGTTCGGTGGCTGGCTTCGGCGGGTACTACGGGCCGTCGACCACCCGGCTCGATTTCAAGGCGAGCAAGGGCAGCTACTTCGTGGGAGTGCACGATCTCCCCAACGACACCGACTCGGCGCCGCTGGGTTGTCAGCTCGAGCAGCTGGTGCCCAACGGCGACATCGCGGCGATCGTGGCGCGCAGCGTGCCGAGCATCGGTGACGGCGAGAAGCTCGAGCGCGAGTTCAACTACGACAGCGGCGCGGTCATCTGGTTCGAGATCAAAGGCGGTAACGTCTTCCAGCGGGTCGGGCTCTCGTCGCGGCGGTTCCGCATCGCCACCAGGGGCGGCCGCAAGAGCACCTGCGAGGTCTACAAGGTCGAAGATCAGGGGAAGCTCAAGCGCCTGAGCCAGTCGAAGGCCGAAGGCGCCGAGTGCAACGAGCTGCTCGCGCTCGACCCCGGCATCTACCAGCTGCAGCTCAGCGGCGGGCTGTCGGGCGTGGAGTCGTTGAGCATCGCGCCCGAGGGCGACCCCAGCGCGAAGGCCATCGTGGCGAAGGGTGGCTGCGTGATCCCCTCCGTCGCGTTGGAGAACGCCTTCTACCGGCTCACGCTCAATCGCCAGGGCACCATCGCGGTGCGGGGTCTGACCGTGCAGCCGCTGCCGCTGACCGCGAGCGAGCCGCTGCACCTGCAGCTCGACGGCAAGCAGACCATCACCGTTCCCATCGCCTTCACCTCAGCGCTCACCGTGCGCGCGTCAGGCGGTACGGCGTTCGGCTGTGCACTGAAGGCGGGCGCGCTCCCGAAGAGCGGCAACGACTGCAACGTGCCGGCGGCCACCGACATGCTCACGCTCACCAACCCGGGTGACCAGCCGGTCAACCTCACCCTCTCCAGGCCGGGTGCGGTGCCTGCGCTGAGTTCTCCAGTGTCGTACCAGCCGACGCTCACGCCGATGGCGCGCATCACGCCTGACGTGCCCACCTTCTTCGACTTCGGCGTGAACCAGACCCAGGCAGTGATGTTCGACGTCGCGGCGGCAGGTCTCTACAACGTCACCACGCAGGGCCTGCTCTCCACCGACTGCCGGCTGCGCACGCCGGTGATCGATGACGTGGCGCAGAATCAAGGCGGCGGGCGCGGCCGCAACTGCCTCATCCAGACCTACCTGCAGAAGGGGCGCTACCTCTTCACCGCGACCACCACGGGCAGCAGCAAGGGCCGCGGCGCGATGACGCTCTCGAAACGGCCGGTGCGCGAGTTCGCGGGCATCACCGGAGAAGGAGAGCAGTACTTCCGCGTCGAGGGGAACGACCTCGTTCAGCAGAAGCTGACCGTGAAGGCCGAAGGGCCATACGAGCTGGGCACCAGCAGCCAGAGCAGCTCTTCGATGTTGTGCCGCATCGATGATCCCGAAGGCTGGCCCATCGAAGCGGTGCCGTCGGCCTGCGTGGGGACGCGCGAGCTGAAGGCAGGCACCTATCTGTGGACGCAGCTGCCGCTCACCGTCGAGTCGATGCGTCGCACGCAACTGCGCAGGGTGCGGCCTGCGGTCACCCTGACGGGCAACAAGCCGCACAAGGTCGAATACTTCACCTGGTACACCGCCGAGCTCGGCACCGATGGGAAGGACGAGTTCCTCTTCAACCTCGAGGGCGAGACGCAGCTCGACGTGGTGCTCACCGGCGGCATGCAGGGCCGCATCTTCCTGCTGGAGAAAGACAAGACTCCCAAGGCGGTCGAGGTGGTGCCGCCGATGCAGCCTTCCGATTCTGGCGAAGGCGATTCCTACGAATCGGAGAGTGGGGAAGGCGAGCAGGAGGCGCCTCCCGAGCGCGAAGGCGAGTATTCGGAAGGCGAAGGTGAAGAGGCAGAGCCCCAGACGGCCCCGGTCGAAGTGGCCCAGGCTCGCGCCGCGCCGCCGCCTCCGTCGGGCGTGAAGCTCACCCTGCCCGCGGGTCAGTACAAGCTGCTCACCGAGCACTCGCGCGGTGATGTCGGGGTGACGTACCAACTGCACTTCGGCAGCGCGACCCTGCTCCCGGGCATGACGCGGGTCCTGCCCGCTCCGTCGATCATTCCGCTGCTGATTCCGCGTGACGGCACGCTGCGGCTTCGCACCGAAGGTGAAGTCGACGTGCGCTGCCGGCTGCTCGATGAGAAGGGCCGGCTGGTGTTCGAAGGCAGTGAGAACGGCTCTGACTGGAACTGCGCCGTCGCGGAGCCGGTGCTCAAGGGCAAGTACACCCTGCTGCTGGAGAGCGAGACCCAGCGGCCCGGTGAGACGAAGCTGACCGTGTCGCTGCCCACGGTGGAAGACAAAGGCCCGCTCGTGGAAGGAACCAAGCTCACCCTCGCCGGTGCGGTGGTGTCGTTCGCCGTTCCCCTCGCCGAGAAGGATGCCGTGCAGGAGATCTCGGTGCGCGCGCAGGGCAAGACGCCACTGTCGTGCGCGCTGGAGACCGCGGAAGGTTTCGTGATTCACCGCAAGAGCCGGGTGAGTGACTGCACGCTGCTCGTTCGTCCCCAGCTGCAGAAGTTCCGCGTTCGTTTGTGGACCACCGATGGCAGCGCCGCGGTGATCACCTCGTTGCGCACGCGGCCGATCTCGACGGCCTCCGCGGGCACGGTCTCGGGGGACAGCGCGAGCGCGGTGAACATTCCGCGTGCGGGGCGCTACCGCACCAGCGCGCAGATCTTCTGCATCGGCGGCACGGAGACAGGGCTCTTGCGCGCGTGCGGGCCGGAGGTCTCGCTGGAGGCCGGCTCGACCGTGTTCTCCGGCGTCGGGACGAAGCCGCAGCCATTGCCTCTCGATGAGAACGTCGCGAGCGCAGACGACAAGGCCATCTCGCTTCCGCTGAGTCGGCAGCCGTTCGTGCAGGTGGTGAAGGCGGGCGCGAAGTCGATCTTCCTGATCGAAGCGCGCGTGCAGCATGGGGAACGTGCGGGCCCGTCGTGTGCGTTCGATGGAGCAGGCGCCGTGCGCGAACGCCGCGACGCTTCGTGTTTCGCGGCCAGCCGCGCGGGCATGGAGACCACCAGCCGGTTGTGGTCGCCCAGCGAGCAGGACATCGACACGCGCGTGGTTCGCCGCGCCGTCACCTTGCCTGAAAAGGCGGAGGCGCTCACCACCGGGCGCAAGCGCGTCACCTTCAAAGACGTGGGCCGCTTCAGCCTGCCGAAGAACTCCCGCGCACGGCTCGAGGTCACGTTGCCGAAAGATGCCTGGGCGGTGCTGATCGACGACGCCGGCGGCGCGATGGATCTCTGTGCACCAACCGGAGATCTGCGGCGCTGTGTTCTCACCGGCCAGGGGGGCAGCGTGGTGCTGATTTCTCCTGCGGGCCAGGCTGACGTCACCACCGTCTTGCTCGAAGGTGGTGCGCCTGCAGTGGCGTTCACGGGTCTGTACGAAGACTCGCCTCGTACGCCGGGCACGGTGCGGCTCTCGGTGCCGCCGAATGACTCGGAGCGCATGGCCACGGTCGATGGGGCGCTGCGTTGCACCATCGCGTTGTCTGACGGCACGCGGGTCGCGTCGTGCAAGGTGAAGGTGCCTGCGAAGTCGGGCGCGGAGCTGCTCATCGAGCACGGCGTGGGTCCGCTGCGCGCGATGGTGCACACGCCGGGTCGCGAGAAGTGGGCGCGCATGGGCATCGAACTTCCCGTCGTTCCCGGCGCAGCGCTGACCTCGTCGGTCGCGGTGCCGCTGCAGAGTGGGCGCATCGATCGCACGCTGGTGCTGGACAAGGAGGCGGTCGTTCGCGTCGCGGCGGAGAGCGGCGTGTGCGGGCTGTTCCGCGGCAACGATCTGTTGAGCGTCGATGGCCTCGATACCGGGTGCGAATTGGTTCGCGTGTTGTCGCCGGGGACGTATCGGTTGCTGGTGCGTCCGTTCGCGGGTCGCGTGCAGCCGGGCTCTCTGCGGTGGACGGCGGATCCGGTCACCCAGTTGGCGGAGGGTGTGAGCGCGGAAGATTGGCTGGCTCCCGGCGAGGTGCGGCTCTTCAGGTTCGATACCGCCAACAAGGGGAAGCTGGGTCTGGGCGTGCAGGCGAAGAGCGAGCTGCTGGAGTGCGCGGTCTACAACGACGGGTATCAGCTCGTCGGCGAGGGCTGTCATCAGTACCTGGCGCTCGACAAGGGCCGCTTCCTGCTGACGGTTCGAAATCCTCCGGCTCCGGGCGCGGTGCCGCTCGCGTTCAAGCCGGTGCTGCTGGGGTTGTCTGGCGAGAAGAACGATGTGCCGGAAGAGTACCTGCGTGAATTCTTCGGCCGAGTCGGGGTGTCCCGATGAACGCCATCAATCGGAGTGAAGTCATGTCGAGTGAAGTCGCAGTTACCTCTCCCTGCGCCCGCGGGGAGAGGTCGGCCGCAGGCCGGGTGAGGGGCTCTTTTACGAGCAGCCCCCTCACCCTGACCCTCTCCCCGCTTCGCAGGGCGAGGGGACTCACGGTCGCGATGGCGTTGCTTGGCTTTGCGGCTCACGCGCAGTACCGCCCGGCCGATCAAGGCCAACGCCCCGCTGCTGGCGGCACCTCGCTGCTGCCGGAACAATTTCTCCGCGGCTTCGATCCCATCTCCGTCTACTTCTCGTCCGATCAAGTCGGCGACAAAGCGAACGCCGATGACGGAGCCAAGCGGCTCAAGCTCTCCCCCGACTGGCCCGGTGCCTACGTCTGGGTCGACAAACGAACCCTGCAGTTCCGACCGGCAGAACCGTGGCCCGCACTCGCGCGCTTCTCCGTAGAGGCCGGCGGCGCCCGCAAGGTGCTGACCACCATGATGTCGGCGCCTTCCGCGATGTCGCCTTCACCGGGCAGCGAAGGTCTGCGGCCCTTCCGCGTGCTCACCCTGACCTTCCCTCAGGCGTACCCGGTGGCATCGTTGAAAAAAATGCTCACCCTGGAGATCCGAGATCTGCCCGGCCTGGGAGACTCGCCTTCGCGCAAGGTGAACAGCTACGCGCTCGCCCCGCTCCCCCGCGCGTCACACCGCGATCCCTCCACGTGGACCGTCACGCTCGACGAAGACGTGCCCGAAGGCCGCCAGCTCGTCGTCGGCATCAGCCTCGCGCTGGGCAACGAAGGCACCACGCTCTGGCAGGGCCGCGCGTCGACGCGGACGCCCTTCACGTTGACGGAAGTGCGTTGCGGCAACGCGGTGTTCCCGCTGGTCGGCGGCGCATCGACGCCGAAGGATCTCGCGCTGGCCTGTGGCAATCGCGGCGATCAACCGCAGCTCGTCTTCTCTGCGTCGGTGCAAGACCTGACGCTCACCGCGCTGCGGAAGCTGGTGCGCCTCGAGCCTTCCGTGCCTGACTTGCGCTTTCAGTCGTACGGCTCGCGCGTGCAGCTGGTCGGCAAGTTCGTGCCCGACACGCTCTACAAACTGAGCCTCGCCAGCGCGCCGATTCGGGATGACGCCCAGCGCCCGCTGCGCGACGTGAAGGCGGCCGACGTCTACTTCCACCTTGGATGGAAGACGCCGTTCCTCGCCTGGCAGCAGGGCACCGCGATGCTCGAGGCGAAAGGCCCGCGCACCCTCGCGCTGCGTGGCTACGGAGAAGCGCGCGCCGACGTGCGCGTGTACCGCGTCGATCCGATGCACCCGGGCCTCTGGCCCTTCCCTGCCTCGCCGGTGGTGATCGACGAACAGAGCGATCCGCCCTTCCCCGGTGAGGAGCCCGTGGTGCCCGAAGCGCCCGGCTACATCGACTCGACCACGCTCAACCGGCACATCCGACTGCTCGGCAGCCCGCTCATCTCACGGCTGGTCGATCTCCCGCTCGCCGACAAATCGGGCGCCACCACCTTCGGCCTCGACTTGAAGCCGCTGCTCGATGACGTGGTGGGCGCCAACCGCCCCGGCACGTACCTGGTCGGCCTGCGCCGTCTCACCGGAGCGGCGCAGCGCACGTACATGCGCGTGCAGATCACCAACCTCTCGGTCACCTCGGTCGAAGAGACCGGCCGCGCGGTCATCTACGTGCGCTCGCTCGACTCAGGCGAATCGGTGCGGGGCGCGACGGTGAAGATGGAAGGTCGCGCGGGCGTGCCTCAGCGCCCGGTGGAGCTGACCCAGACCACCGATGGAGACGGCCGCGTCTCGATCGCCCCGGTCGGCTGGGATTCCATCAGCCGCGTCTCGGTGACTTCAGGTGACGACGTGCTGGTGCTCGACCCGCGTGAGCGCCTGCCGGTGTTCGCGAACAACCACTGGTCGAGCTCCGACTCGTGGTTGTCGTGGCTGCTGGCGAAGTCGATTCCTTCGCCGGTCAACGACACCACGCTGGGCTTCATCTTCCCCGAGCGCGGCATCTACCGCCCCGCGGAGCCCGTGTTCATCAAGGCCTTCGTGCGCACCAAGGTGAGCGGCGAGCTGCGCGTGCCGGCCGATCTGAAACGTTTCGGCATTCAGGTGATCGGCCCCGACGGCACCGCGTATCCGGTGACGACCAAGACCTCTCCACTCGGTGGTCTGGAAGCGACCTTCAAGGAAGCCGACGTGCCGACGGGCGACTACACGCTCTCGCTCTTCGACAAGAACCCCGAGTCGTTCCTCGCGCGCCGCAGCTTCAAGATCGAGGCGTACCGTGTGCCCACCTTCGAGGTGCAGCTCACCGGAGCGCTGCGCGTGCGCAACGATCAGTCGTTCAAGGTGAAGGCGCTGGCCCGCTACTACGCAGGCGGCAACGTGGCGAACCAGCCCATCGCGTGGACGGTCACGCAGCGTGCGTACGACTGGGTTCCCAAAGGGCTGCCTGGCTTTCTCTTCGCCAACTCCACGCAGTTCGCGCGGCCGGCATCGCAGCAGGCGCCCGGTGTCACGTCACAACAAGGTGAGCTCGACGACAACGGAGCGGCCGAAATCACCATGAACCCCCAGCTCGATCTCGACGGCAGCCCGCGCGTGTACCGCTTCGAGGCGACCGTGACCGGGCCGGATGAGCAGCCGGTGACCACCGCGACCGAAGTGAAGGCGCTGCCTTCGTTCGTGCTGGGCCTCAAGATTCCCCGCTACCTCGAGAAGGCGACCGAGCTGAAGCCCGAGGTGCTCGCGGTCGGAGTCGACGACAAGCCCATCAAGGGCCAGGAGATCCGCGTTCGGCTCTTCCGCCGGGTGTGGCACTCCACCTTGCGCGAGACGAGCTTCGCGACGGGCGCAGCGAAGTACCAGACGGAGCAGGAAGACGTGCAGGTCTCCGAGAAGATCCTCACCAGCGCCGCCGAAGCGGCTTCTCATTCGTTCGCGATCACCGATTCCGGCGTGTACGTGGTCGAGCTGTTCGCGCGCGACAAGCTGGGGCGGGTGCAGACGCTCTCGGCTGACCTCTACATCGGAGGCTCCACGCCGCAGTCCTGGCAGAAGTCGCGCGATGGGGTGTTCGAGCTCAAGCCTGACAAGAAGAGCTACGTGCCCGGCGACGTCGCGCACGTGTTGGTGCAGAGCCCGTTCGCCACGGCGCGCGCGCTGGTGGTGATCGAAGAGCCGGGCGGCAACCGCTACCTCTGGAAGGACATCGGCGGAAGCAAAGCGGTCATCGACGTGCCCGTGACGGATCGGTTCGTGCCCAACCTGCCGATGCACGTGGTGTTGATGCGTGGCCGGCTCGGTGAAGGGAAGACGGACGACGCGCGTTACAAGCCGGCCACCGTCGCGTCGTCGCTCGATCTGCAGGTCGAGCCGACGAAGAACCTGGTGATCGTCAACGTGCAGCACCCCGAGATGGCGCGTCCCGGCACGAAGCACGACTTCGTGGTGACGCTGACCGACGATCAGAAGAAGCCCGTCGGCGGCGAGGTGACGCTCTGGCTGGTCGATGAAGCGGTGCTCTCGCTGGCGAAAGAAGGCCCACTCGACCCGCTCAGTGAGCTCATCCGCCGCAATCAGCGCGCGGTGAGCATTCGCGACTCGCGCAACCTGGTGGTCGGCCGCGTCTCCGAGCTCGAAGAGGAGCCCGGTGGTGACGGTGGCGATGACGAGACCAACGGCAGCAAGCGCATGGTGCGCAAGGACTTCAAGACCGTGCCCTATTACGCGGCGACGTTGACGGTTCCTCCGAGCGGCAAGCTGGTGGTTCCGGTGACGTTGTCGGACGACCTCACCACCTTCCGTGTGCGTGCGGTCGCGGTGTCAGGCGGCATGCGCTTCGGGCTCAAGCAGTCCTCGTTGAAGGTACGGCTGCCGGTGTTGGTGCAGCCGCAGCTCCCGCGCTTCGTGCGCATGGGTGACTCGTTCTGGCCGGGCGCGGTCGCGCGTCTGGTGGAAGGCGCTGAAGGCCCGGGCGTGGTGGACATCAAGATCACCGGCGCGATCGAAGGCAAGGCCGTGAGCCAGTCGAAGGTCGAGCTCAAGGCGAACAAGGCGCTGTCCGTGCTCACGCCTGCGACCGTGAAGAGCGTCACCACGGCAAAGGACACGGCGCTCACGGTACGAGTCGACGTGACTCGATTGTCCGACAAGGCGGGCGATGCGTTTGAAGTAAAGCTGCCGCTGCTGCCGGATCGCGCGATCGAGAAGCGTGCGCTCTTCACCACGCTCGAGGCAGGCAAGAGCTCGGGCCCCGACTTCCCCGAGAAGCCGCGTCCCGGCACGGGCAGTCAGACGGTGGTGTTCACCAACCAGATTGGTCTGCTCGAGTTGGCCAGCGGTCTGGAATACCTCTCGGCGTATCCGCACGGCTGCCTCGAGCAGCGCATGAGCCAGGTGTCTCCGGATCTCGCGCTGGGTGGTTTCCTCAAGAAGCTCGAGCTCGACACGCGCTTCACGCCGCAGGTGCAGGCCTCGAGCAAGCGCATCCTCGACGAGCTCAAGCAGCACCAGGATGAGCAGGGCTTCTTCAGCTACTGGCCGGGTGGGCGTGGCGATGTGGCGCTGACCGCGCAAGGCGTGGAGTTCATGGTGGCGGCGCGCAAGGCCGGCATCACGCTCGACGACACGGTGCTGCGGCGTGCGACGGATGCGCTCAAGCGCGTGCTCCGCACCGACTTCAATGGGCTGTGGAGCGAGTACCGGTACAACCAGCAGACCTCCGCGCTGCGTGCGCTCGGCCGCACGGGAGAGCTCGACGAGAACTACCTGGTGGAGCTCTTCGCCAAGCGCAAGTCGATGGACGCGGTCTCGCTCGCTGATCTCACCTGGGCGATGTCGGAGCGGCCCAACACCTTCCAGACCAACCTCACCGCGCTCAAGGGTGAGCTGTGGGACAGCGTGGTGTTCAAGCTGGTGAAGGGTCAGCAGCAGTTCGACGGCATTCGTGGTGATCGCGGGAGCTGGAACGGCCTGTACCTGGGCTCTTCGGCGGCCACGACGGGCGCGGTGTGGGAAGCGTTGCTGCGGGTCGACCCGTCGAACGCGAAGCACACGATGATTCGTGACGCCCTTCTCTCTCGCGCCAACGCGCAGTACGGCTTCGGCAGCACGCACGCCAATCGCCGCGCGCTGGCAGCGTTGGGCACGTACCTCGAGAAGAACACCACGCCGCAGCCGAAGACGACGGTGGCGATCGCAGGCGTGGCGGATGCAGTGCTCGACGAGACGAAACGCGCAGGCCGCCGCACTCTGGAAAGTGACGCAGCGATGGGTTTCACGGTCACGGGCGGCAAGCTGAGCGCGCGGCTGCAGCAGCGCTACCTGCCGGGCGGTGCGGGCCAGTTGGTGGAGCCGAAGAAGGATGGCTTCATCGTGTCGCGCAGCCTGTCGTGGCTGCACTCGGATGGTTCGGCGATCACGCACCACGATGACAAGACGGGCTCGTCACTCGCGATCCCGCTCGGAGAGATCCTCGAAATCCACGCGCAGCTGGTGACCGATGAAGTGCGTCACCACGTGGCATTGGTCATTCCGATCGCGGCGGGGCTCGAGCCGCTCAATCCGAACCTGGAGACGTCGGGCAGTGACGCGAAGCCGTCTCAGGCGGACTCGATCAACCCGACCTACGTGCAGCGAATGGACTCGGAGGTCCGCTACTACTTCACCGAGTTGCCGCGAGGCACGTACACGTTCCACTTCCGGGTGCGAGCGAGCAGCGAAGGCAAGTTCGTGCACCCGCCGCCGTACGCCGAGCTGATGTACCGCGAAGAAGTGCGGGGTCGTGGAGCAGGTATGAAGATCGTGGTGACGGGCGCGCACGAAAAATGAGCTCCCTCTCCCTGCAAAGCGGGGAGAGGGTCGGGGTGAGGGGCCGCCGAAGCCTCCTGACCCTCGTCATCCTCCTCGCCCTGACGAGCTGGTTCGCGAGCACCCTGAACCCCACGCTTCAACACCGTCAACCCTCGCACCTGCTCCTCGATCGCACGGGCAAGTTCCTGGGCGAAGTCCCCGGCAGCCACGAAGCCTGGGGCTTCTGGCCGGTGCCCGAAGACCTCCCGAACAAAGTCGTCATCACGACGCTGGAAACCGAAGACCGAAACTTCAACGAGCACGCCGGAGTCCATTTCCCCTCCATCGCGAGAGCGGCCTGGCAGAACCTCCGCAACCGCCGAGTCATCTCAGGCGCATCAACGATCCCGATGCAGCTCGCGCGACTTCAACACCCCAAGTCCCGCACGCTCTTCGCAAAGGCGCAGGAAGCCGCGGAAGCAATCCTGCTGATCCACCGCTTCGGCCACGACGACGTACTCCGGCACTACCTCACGATCGCGCCCTACGGAAACCGCTGCCACGGAGTCGTGCGCGCCTCGCGCCTCTACTTCGAAAAGCCAATCGAAGATCTCTCCTGGCTGCAGGCGGCCTACCTCGCGGCGCTCCCACAACAACCCGGCCGCATGTCGCCGTGGACCACCGACGGCCACCGCCTCGCGCTCAACCGTGCGCGGCGAATCCTCGGGCAACTCCACACGCGAGGCGTGATCAACGACGAAGATCTCCGCATCGCGCTGAACTCGGATCTGCAAGTCGTTCCCCGCCCGAAGCGTCACATCGAAGCGATGCACTTCCTGCTCGCGGCCGCGCGTGAGGTGAGAGGCAGCGCCGAAGTGGTGCACCACACCACGCTCGACCTCGACGTACAGGACACGGCGTTCAAAGCGCTCAACGAGAACCTCTCGCGCATTCGTGGGCTCGGGGCGACGAACACCGCCGGCATGGTGGTCGACCTGGCCACCGGCGACGTGCTCGCGTCAGTCGGCAGCGCGAACTACTTCGACAAAGACGCGCGCGGAGCGATCGACTTCCTCGAAACGCGTCGTTCACCCGGCTCGGCGCTCAAGCCATTCATCTACGGACTGGCAATCGAGAAGGGCACGCACACGGCAGCGACCTCCATCGCCGATACCCCGGTCGAGTTCGAAGTACCCGGCGGCGGTCTCTACGCGCCCGAGAACATCACGCACACATTCCTGGGGCCCATGCTGCTGCGTGAAGCACTGGGCAACTCGCGCAACATCCCCGCGCTGCGAGTGCTGGCGCAGGTCGGAGTCGACGAAGCCCTCGGCCGCTTCGAGCGAGGCGGAGTGAAAGGCGTGCGCTTCGCACCTGAGGCCTACGGACTGGGCCTGGCGATCGGCGCGCTGCCGGTGACGCCGAACGAACTGGCCACGCTGTACACAGGCCTCGCGAACCGCGGTCAGACGATCCCGCTGAGGCGATTCATCGACGGCCCTCGAACCGAAGGTGCCCGCATTCTCTCAGTCGACGCCGCGATGCTGACCGCGCACATCCTCGCGGACCCGGGTGCACGCCGGCCCGGATTCCCCGTCGGTGGTCCGCTCGACTTCGATCACGCGGTGTCGGTGAAGACGGGCACGAGCCAAGGCTACCGTGATGCGTGGGCCGTGGCGTTCGACGATCGAGTGCTGGTGCTCACGTGGATCGGCAATCACGACTGGCGCCGCATGAATCTGGCCTCAGGCGCCACCGCAGCAGCACCCGCCGCTCATCGCATTCTCGACGAGGTCTCCCCCACCCGCTCACCGCACATCGCGCCGATGATGGATCGCCCGCTCCCCGACTCGCTGCTGCAACGCGAGGTCTGCGCCATCTCGGGACACATGCCGGGGCCGAGCTGCACCAACACGCGCTCCGAGTGGTTCATCGCCGGCACCGAACCGCACGAGGCGTGTCCCTTTCACGTCGAGGTGGCGTTGGACATTCGCAACCACCTCCGTGCGGGCCCGTCGTGCCCGGCGCAGTTCGTCATCAAGCAGCAGTTGCTCGATCTGCCCGAGACCTACGAGCCCTGGGCGCGCAAACAACGCCTCGCCATCGCCCCCGCTGCGTTCTCCCCGCTGTGCCCGGTAGGAGAAGCGGTCACGCCGAAGATCGCCATCCGCCAGCCGAGAGCGAAGAGCCGCTACCTCTTCGATCCCGACACCCCGCGCGAGCTCTCGACAGTGCGTTTCGCCGCAGCCGTTACTCCCGCCAATGAAGAGATCGTCTGGCTGGTCGACGGAGCCCCGGTCGGCAAGGTGGGCTACCCCCACGAACTGCGCTGGCACCTCTCACCCGGCACACACGTGATCCGCGCCCGCATCGCTCAATCTGGTGAAACGACCGCAGCCGTAACCGTCGTCGTCGATGACTGATCAGCGCGACCGGCGTGCGTTGACTCCAGCAAGGGTCTCGACATAGAAGCTCAAATTCTCTGAGGGTTTCATCGGAGTGGTGAGGGCGGCGATGGGCGCAACAGAGACGAAGGCTCGCACGAGGCGCATCACTGCACCCGTAGCGAACAACCCCCATGAAAGGGAAGCAATGAACCGACTGATCATGAGCCTCGTCGTGGCTTCCCTTGGCTGCATTCAGAACGCAGAGCAACAGCCACAATGGCTCAGTCCCATCACTGAGCAGACGAAGGGTCTTGCCGCCCCTATTCAGCGACTCGGATTCGCTGCTGATTGCACGCAGTATGAAGGCAACTCCGGTTGCGCTTCTGGGCTGTGCTTGAGGGTGCTCCCGGGCCTTCCGCCGAAAGGGATCTGCTCCCAGCGCTGCACTCCGGGCGATGCTTGTCCGTCGGTGGCAGGCCGCCATTTCGAATGCAATCAGATTTGGCCAAGCAGAGATGGATGGGTATGCGCGCCCTCATTCTCGAAGCCAGAATTGAGCGCCTTCGGCGTGAACCAAGCAGCAACGATGGCGCTCGACGGTTCTGTGCCTTGATCGCAATTGTCCTGCGTTGCCTCATCGCTTCGGCCCCACACCTTCTCTTCGCAACCGGCGCAGGGGACTGGGTACAACTCGATGAACAAGGATCAGTCATTCGGCGCTTCGACCGAATTGGCAATATTGCCGTCCTGGATGCCGCCATATCGCCAGATGGCCGTCGATGGGCAATCGCCACCATGCTGCCGAACGGCAGACGGGCATTGGCTCTCCTCGAAGACTTTGACGGAGCGCCGCGTATCATCGAAGGGGTAGGTTCTGTTCTAGACCATCTGGCTTTCTCTCAAGACGGCGAATGGGTCTACTTCTCGGCAAACGACTCGAAGGCGCCGCCTATTGATGGGCAGTCGATGCAGTACGCACAAGTCTACCGAACACAATTCAGTCGCGGGTCAGAACTTCAAAGACTTTCAAACTCGCGTGGCTGTCACCTATGGCCGCGTAGCGCCGGCCGGCGGAATGTGTTCTTCGCTCATGCCAACTGCGGAACGAGCGGGCGAAGTCTCGCGCTGCTCGACACTACAACTGGGCGGGAGCAAGATTTAGTCTCCTTCGAGCACCAGGTCGGCGAGTTGAGTTGGCATCCATCCGGACGCATCGCCTACTCGATCCCGACGAATCAAGGCGTTGAACTACGAATTTTGAACATCAAAACAAGGGTCGGGAAGACATGGGCCTTGTTTCGATCCGATCTGCCTGTTGAAAGGCCACAGTGGGCTCAGGCAGGGGACACAATCTATCTTCGATTGGGCCATCAAATCCTCTCAGTCGATGCCGACGGCAACACCAAGATCATCAGGGACTTGTCCAAATGAGAACAACGCGCATCGCTTTTACAGCTTGCCTCACGGTATCCGCATTGGCGTATGGCCAATGGTGCAAGATGAGCCCGATCGCACCGGACATCTGCGATCCTCGACTGGATCAGGATCCCATTGATACCGCATCCAACGACTCCTACTACGCAACCACAGACTTTTCGGTTTCGACTGCAACCGGACGCTTCGACTTCAAACGATATTTTGTATCCAACCCCGCATCGTGGGCGAACTGGGGCGGGGCGGTCGGCGTCACTGTCCTTCGAGAGCAACTAGCGCCCTTTGGCAGGAGTGGAATCGACCCCAGCGGCACTCGTTGGTGGCACAGCCTTTTTGCGATTACGTATGCCGGAACCGCCGCCTTCGGTGGAGGAACCGTCGCCGTTCGCGACCTGTCGGGCTATCAACAGGAGTTCCGAAATCCTACCTCTACCACGGTCTCTGAATGGCTCAGCCCTCACTCGTACTCTCCAGCCCTCAAGTCGAGGCTCTACTCTGTAGGCACTGGTTCTGACGCTGGCGTCAACGGCTATCACCTCACTCACGTCAATGGCCAGATACTTCACTATACATATAACGTTTCGAATGAGGTTTGGTTTTTAACGTCGATTGATTCATCACCAGGCAACCGCCTCCTTGACGTTGAGTATCGGACAGCACAAGAAGCATGTCCAGACGCTGGGTTGACGACGGTCACGAACGCGAACCCAGCTGACTATGTCCAGCCAGGCGCAATCAAGCAGGTTACCTTCCCAGGCCTGACTGACAAACTCGAGTTTGCTTACGCAGTTTTCGACGCAGGAGCCGGACTGCCAAGAGGATGTGTACTCAAATCAATCGTCGGCAAGCAAGCGGATGGAGGAATCGAACCCACGCCCACTATGACTACGTCAGCTTTCGCGGCTTCCCAGAGTTGGCGAGTGCCTCCGATTCTTCGACGGGGCAGTTGAAGGAACGCTACCGCTACGGAGACGCCGGCCTCGAATTTACAGTGGTTCGCGGTGACAGCGCAGATCCCGTACCAGTCATTCGCCACGTTCTCGGCCCGCAGACGAACCTCAATCCAAATCCGCAATGGAGCGTCTTGAGTTCCACTGCCGGTGGCGCGCCGCGAACCGCTGTTGCTCTCGGAGACGGGCAAAACTCCCCCAATTGCCCCATCGCCAACACTTGTTGCCCGCCACAGGCGTACTCGAGAACCTCGACGATCAACAGAGAGACCAGCAGTGGCGACAGTACCTTCTCAATCGCATCGAGCGGGTCCACGTACAGCCTGCTTGGGGGCTACAATATGTCGTTGCACGACGTCTCGCTTACGAAGCGTGAGGATTTTGGCACGTCGCCATCGGTCGTCGCAGGCACTGTCGAGTACCACTATCTCAATTCTTCAGGTGCTTCCGCTACGTGTGACTCGGCGACTCCATCCGTCCTATGGGCGGTCAAGAGCAAGACCGGCGCCTACTCAGTGTCGCCTCAGCGACTCGCGACAGCTGACGCCGGCCCACCTCAGAGTGTTCTCGAGGTGACCTCTCGAACCATTGGCGCATCTGACCGAACGGGCTCGGGCGGGCTGGAAGCAACATCTTACGTATACGGTTACGGCAGCGTTGCTCAGCAGCGCCTGCTGACCTCGAGACGCAACTCGACCATCCACGCGGGCGGGCAAGTCGTGTCTACAAAAAGGTACGCTGGAGACAGGCTCGATGCCGTCTTCGAATCAGGGTGGACGCGCAGCATTGCGGGCACAGAATTACCCCGCGTGATCGGCACCTTTTACAAGACGCAACGCTCATGTGACCTTGGGATCGTTTCCGATGCCATGAACCGAACGCTTCGTGTCGAAGGCCCCTGTATCGTTGCGAGTGAGGCCGCGACTGGGTGCTCCGGCGCGTATCCGACAACGGAATTCTACTTCGAGAATGAGTCAGGCGGCCGTTTGACCAAAGTTGCGCGTTATCCGACCAATAGTGGCAACACGTGCGGAACGGCACTGAATACATCGTACTCTCAATATTCAGTAACTGGCCTCCCGGGACAGGTAGTTGACGAGAGCGGCGCAGTTCGCAAGTTCGAATACTCTGTGAACCGGGTTACGAAGGAGACCCTGGTGGTCGCAGGCGGTGACCAAGTAAAGGAGTTCAGTTACGAGGCTGGTCGTCTCACCAAAATCAGGTATCCGCGCGGCAATTACGAATTATTCTGTTACCGCAGCATCGCCTCGGACACGTGCACAGGGGGAGAGAGCACGCCTCTGCTTCAGTGGAAAGCCAAAACCGATTCCGCCCTTTCTTGGACCGAGCGTATCGACTACCAATATTGGCCGGACGACGGATTGAAGCGAGAGACTCATCGTGTCCCTTCCGGCAATCGTTCCGAAAAGTTCTACTCGAGGAATGCGCACGGCCAACTCACCTACGAGCAGACCGGTGGGCAGATCGGGAGCCCATCGACCTACGCACTCAAGCGAAACTTCGATGGCAATGGCAACGTGGTTTCTATCGGTCAGCCCTTTGCGCACGCGCCTGACTTTTGCGCGGTCAATTCCGCGGCCTGTAGTTGGCTCAAGTATGACCGCGCTGACCGCCTTGCGGAGATTGACTCACATCCGAACGGAGTTCAAGACAGCAACAGCGAGCGGACCTGCATGGAGTACGACGACAATGGCAATGTTCGGCGAGTCACAAGTGGATGTTCGGGCTCTGTCGCGGCTCCGATGTGTCCAATCAATGTGAATTTCGATGGAGGCACCGCCCCCTGCAATCCGGGCGTCGTCGACTATGAGGTGGATGACTTTGGCAACACGACTAAAATCACCTTCCCCTGGACTGTGCGCCAAGACGCGCGCCAGATCGCACGGTACGAGTTTGACGCGCTCGGCAATCTCATCAAGAAGCAGGGCGCCGAGATGTTCGCGGCGGGGACCATGCTTGAGTATGCATATGACTCAATCGGGCGCTTACTCAGTGTAACGAGAACCGGTGGCGCCCCGATTCTCCTCTACGCGCTGAGTTACGACAGCTTCGTCCCCGAGAGTGGCTGCCCTGCCCCACTGTTTTCTGGAGGGAAACTGGTCTCGCGCAATGACTCATTTGGAATGACTTGGTATCTGTACGATGAGGCGGGGCGCGTGACTCGCGAAGTGCGCCGCCGAGGGTCTGTGGCTGGTTGTGGCAATGGCACCGCAACAGAGGACAAGAACCCACACACCTCGTATTCATACACTCTGAACGGTGACCTAGAGGGAATCACGTATCCGCACGGTCGGAAGGTCAACTACGTCTACCCATCGTCGGGTTCGATGGACCGGCCTGGCTCAATCGTTTACCACAAATGGAATGGCTCATCCTGGAACAAGGATGGCGCGGTCGCGTTCGATTCTATCGCATGGGAACCCTATGGCGGACTTCGGGCCTACCGCTTTGCGGGCAATGGACACTGGGTCGAGTACTACCGCGGAGGCAGCCTGGAAGCCGCATCGACCGCTACGTCCTGCTCATCACTCCCTGCAACATATGGCTCATACGATTTCTCGGGGCGGACGCGCGGGTTATTCGTTTCCGACGGCCCAATGACCCTCGGCACACCGAATGGTAATATCTTCAAACAAGTCTACACCTGGGATGCGGACCAACTGGTTGTGCAACAGACTTGTCATCGGAGTTCCGGTTCGGTCGTCAAGGAGACATTCGGATACGACAAGACCCAGCGACTGGTCAGCCACAACGACGTCAATATGGGCACTTCACTCTCTCAGGTGTTTGACAAGCGAGGCAATCGAACTAACTCCACTTTGGTGGCGCCGCAGAGCTGCCAGCAGAATGTTCCATTTTGGACTGCAGCCTGGCAGGTCGACATGCCGTTCTCCACGCGGTGGGGGCCTGCCTTCGGTTCGACCTGTAACGCCACCGCGCCATCGAACGGCAGCTACAACTATTACTACGATCGCGACGGGCGTCGCACCGACACATGGGATGAATTCAACCTCTATCACGTGACCACCGGCTTCCCGCAGAGCACTCTTGGTGCCGGTCTTGATAGCGTCTACCAAACGGCTGTGGTGAGCGGAGGGAACTACCTTTCGAACCAATACGTGAACGGCACCTACAGCTATTTTTATGATGCATTCGGGCGCCGGCGCGCGAAGACCACTCCGTGGAACACGACCGACGAGTTTTTTTATGACCTCGGCCACCAGATGCTCACCGATCGTGGCTCCAACACTGTCGCCGCGAGCGCCACGGAGTATCCAGAGGACGACTACATTTGGCTAGACGGGCGCCCGTTGATGATCGTCCGTAGCAAATTTATTGCTTCCACCATGGCGCGAGCAGCGGACGACCCCAGCCTCACGTGTCAGCGCAATGGCGAGGTGGGATTGTGCGGGAGCTTCGAGCTTGTGACTGACTATCTCGGCAAACCGGTCGTCTCCTTCGACCGTGGTGGAACGGCGGGGACGTCGACGTACGAGGTGCTTGGTTACTCGAATCGTCGCGAATACCGCGTGGGCAGCCCTCACGGCAGCGCTGGTACGACCCCTGTGGCAACGTTGACACCGACGATGCCGCCGGGGTTCGATGGCCCCTTGCGCGTCCTCATGTCACGGTCGAACTACTCGACGAGCTCATCGGTGAGCTTGGCGGGCGTTGTCCAGTCACCGTTGCAAGGCAACAAGTCGCATGTGTGGAGTGACTGGCAGTACTCGTCAACCAACAGCTGGGCCCTGTCCTGGACAGGGTCTGGGTCGGACTACGGCTTCGACATGGAGGCATACGAGGTACGTGCGAAGCAGGCCTGGGTCTGGTGGGCGTGGACGCCACTGCGCTTCCCCGGCCAGTACTTCGACCCAGAGACCGAGCTTCACGAGAACTGGAACCGTTACTACGACCCATCAACGGGCCGATACCTCTCTCCTGAGCCCATGCTTCAAGACCTCAGCTATGTGGTATCCATCGCCAAGGGCGGTGTGCTCGTTCCGGCGTACTCGTACGCCTTCAACAATACGCTGCACTACACGGACGAGACCGGCCTGTTCGCGCTGAACGGCAAGTGCACGAACTGGGACGAGGCCATGCAAGAGGCCAAAAAGCGGGCCGGCTGCGGCAGCGACGACCAAAAGTCCTGCGCCTGCGCACAGAAGCTCAAAGAGTGCGGCAGCAGCGGCTGCGACATCTGCAAGATCCTCGACAACGCAGACCCTGCTTACATCGTGAAAAACCTCAAGTGTGATGGGAAGGACGCGTCCGGCTGCTCTCACCGCAAAGCGAACGACTTCTTCAAGGTTGAGTTTGACCAGGCGCTTTGTTCCCCACCTGCGCCTGCCTCAGAGTTGGCAACTGTCATTCTGCACGAGGCTGCTCACTTTTGCCGTGAGCAGACGAGACAGCCTGTTCACGATCCTCCCAAAGGCAATCCTGGGTGTAGGGCCGCGGATATCGCGGAGGCCTGCCAGTGAAATGGACTATCCTAGCCTTGGTCTTGGGGTGTCTCGGCTGTTCCGGAAAGAGGACCATCAGGCCGAGCGATTCAGAAGGCCCCGAGAAACCAGGGGGCGACTGCTATTGGTCAATTGATGAAGGCGGGACTGATTGCGTCGTGGAGATCGCAGGCGAAACCAGAAGGCGTAGTCCTGGTACGACCGACGTGATTGAAGGGACGCAAGGCCACGGCAAGAGGAAGTGGAAGTGCGGCGAGAAGCGCCAGGTTTGTGGCATCGAGGTTGAGTGCACCTGCCCCTTTCCAGTGATGCCTGATGGCGGGTCCTGAGCAAGCTCAAAAGCATTGTTTCGTCTGGACCGCAAAGGCCGTGCCGAGGGCTGGAAGTCGCCCCGGCGCAGACTCTGCTCGTACTTGGCACCTTGCGCTGTCAGCCTCCCGGCTTACGCCTCAACAATCCTCTGCACTACACGGACGAAACCGGACTCTTCGCTGCCAATGGCAAGTGCACGAACTGGGATGAGGCTATGCGCGAGGCCGAAAGACGCCGGCTGCGGCACGAGCGCTGCCGACAAGTCCTGCCCGTGTTCGCAGAAGCTCCAAGAGTGCGGTAGCGGGAACTGTGACATCTGCAAGATTCTCGACAACTCTGAACCCGCGTACATCGTGCAGAACTTGAAATGCAATAAGCAGGATGCATTGGGATGCTCTAACCGAAACAAAAAAGACGACTACAGCGTTCAGTTTGATCAGGCCCTGTGCTCCCCCCCCCCGGCCACCGAGGCTGAACTGGCGTCAGTCATCCTTCACGAGGCGGTCCACCACTGCCGCGATCAGACCGGGAAGGCCGTCCCAGACGACCAAAGTAAGTGCTCAGCTCAAGCCATCTCCGAGGTGTGCAAGTGAGCCGGGCATTCCTCTTGGTTACACTTGTTGCAGTGGCGTGCGCCAGCAAAGGAACCGTCAAGCAAGACTCTGACGAACGTCCCGAAATCCCCGGCGGCAACTGCTTCTGGAGCATCCACGAAGGCGGAAGCGAGTGCACCGTGGAAAGCGGAATAGAGTCTCGGACGAGGATCGTCGCCGATGGAGGAGACTTGGACATCCACGGCGTCGAGGGCTACGGAAAGAAGAAGTGGAAGTGCGGTGAAAGCCGCGAGATTTGTGGGACCACAGTTGAATGCACCTGCCCTTTCCCCTCAGCAGGCGCTGACAGCGGGTCGTGAGCGAAGCGCGGCTTTGGTCGTCGATCCCGATGAGGGGAATGCCCGACTCCGGCGAGCACCTTGCGCTGGGAACGGTGCTACGCGAACACGTCATGACGCTCGCAGAACGCATCAAAACTCCCACCGTGACCGCGGCGGACCTCGCCTCGTTCCTCGACGAATTGCCGGACGCTGTGCGGCTCGCCCAGACCATGGCGCTGGGCAGTGACGAGCAGGCTCGCCTCTTCGAGATCGTCGCGGGCGCACGACGATTCACCGTCGACGACCTCGCGCCGCAGAGTTCGACTCCGCTCAATGGCGTGCGTCATGAAGGGAAGAACTCGATGCTGCTCTTCACGCGCTTCGCCAAGGTCTTCGCGATGCCCGACGAGCCCACCGCGCAGCCTGAGCGCTGGGGCTACAACGAAGGCTCTTCACTCGTGAAGACGGCAGTCGGCCCCGGCTACTTCGTCGCGGTGCAACAAGGCGACGAGGTCCTGGTCGACTACACGCTGACCCCGAAGAAGCCGCTCAACAACGCGCCCGCGATCCTTCCCAACGACGCGCGCCTTTCCCGCTTCGTCTTCAACCAGACCAAAGACCTGGTGCGCGGCGTCTCGAAGCACGTCTCCATCGGCCGCGCCTCGAGGGGAACCCGCCAACTCGACAACTGGTTCGTGCTCTGCCGCGTCTCGTAGTACTGCCGCACCAGATGCCCCACTTTCCTTTTGGTCGACCGCTCGAGGCGCGCAAGCCCTCCGCCACTTCTGCCCGCCGCCTCTTCATCCTCGGGGCTCATCCCGGGGCCCTCCACGTCGAGTGGAAGCCGCCCTCCCCTTTTCAACGCGTCGCCGCGCTCGCCGTCGAGACCGAGCCCGAGTTCTTCTGGACCGGCAAAGACGAAGCAGCGCGCATCGAAGCGTGGACCGCGGCGGTGGGCTGGAAGGCCGAGTGGGGCACGGTCGGTCCGGTCGGAGTGATCAACGGCTCCTCAGGTCAGTGGCTCGATGAGCGCCTGCTCAAGCCGTTGCGCAGCTCGCGCGCCGACGCCTGGATGACGGACTGCCTCGACCTGCACCGGTACACCTTCGGCCAGCAAGAAGTCGTGACCACCAAGTTCGAGCCCTTCGCCAAGAAGTTCGGCCTGCCGTGGGACGGGGTGCCCGAAGACCTGCGTCATCTTGATGAAGATGAGATCGCGCAGCTGACCTACGACAAACACCAGAAGCGCATCCTGGGTGAGCTGCGCACGGCCGCTCCGAAGCTGGTGGTCACCTTGGGCAACGCGGCACTGCGCGTCTTCGCGCGGCTCGCGCAGATTCCTGAGCCCGAGCTCCTCAAGCCGAACAAAGACTACGGCACCGAGGTCACCGTCACGGTCGGCGACCAACAGCTCCAGTGGCTGCCGCTGGTGCACCCCGGTCAGCGCAGCAAGGAGTGGCTGGCCGCGCACACCAAGTGGATCCGCGCGCGCACCCGCCCCGCGTCGCCGCCTGCATGACGACCAGGAGAGCACCATGAAGGAAAAGCACATTCGCGTTCGCATCGAGCAGTGCCTCTCGCTGGCCAACGCGTCGAACTGCCCCCGTCGCAAATTCGGAGCGCTGCTCCTCGACCCCGAACGCAACGTGGTCTTGATGGACGGCTACAACGGCGGGCCGCGTGGTGGCGGCGAGCTGTGCGGCGACACCGTCTGCCTGCGTGACGAGCTGAAGGTGCCTTCCGGTACGCGCATGGAGATCGGCTGTCATCACGCCGAGATGAACGTCATCTGCAACTGCGCCGCGTCGGGCGTGGCGACCAAGGGCGCGTGGCTGGTGGTGACCGGCGAGCCCTGCATGATGTGCGCGAAGCTGCTGCACCACGCGGGCCTGACGCGAATCATCGTCGTCGGTGGCGGCTACGCGGGTGAGAACGGGCTCGACTATCTGCGCGCCCACGGCATCACGGTGCAGACCGTCGCCGGCCCGCAGGATCCCCGGCTGTCCGCCGTCACGAGCTGAGCCATGCGAGCGCTGATCGTTCTTTCGATGAGTCTGGTGGCGTGCGCGCCCACCACGAAGGCCGGCTGGTACGCCGACGCCGCGCGTTCCGAGGGCTATTGCCACTGGAAGGACACGCGCTGGCACGACCGCGGCGTGTTGCTCGCGCCGCACACCGGACTGCCGATGGCGCGCGCGTGGAGCATCACCGGCGAGAAGAACGCCTGGCAGGGCTCGCTGATGTCGGGCCGCATCCGCCGGGCGGGGCCGCACTTCATCCTCGAAGGTACCTGGCGCGCGAAGGGCGTGATCATCGACGCTGACGTCAACTTGAACGACGAGCCGGTGCTCGAAGCGAGCGTCACGGTGCTCGCGGGTCCTGCCGTGGTGTTGCCTCGCAGCGCGGGGCTCACGCCGGTCGAGGCCATGACGGGCCGGCTGATGGTGCGGCCCACCGATGGCGCGCTCGCGCTCTTCACGCCCGTCGCCTCACCGGTCGTCGAGATGGCGTGCGAGGCGGTGACCCTCTACCCGCAGCCCAACGACCTCCTCGCGGCTTCGGGCTTCGACACGTTGGCCCCCGTGGTGGTGCTGTCCCAGCTCGGAGATCTGCCGTTCCTTTCGGCGCCGGGCGGCGAGGTGGTGGGCACGCTCCACGCGAAGGAACAACCGTCGCTCGCGAGGCTCGAGGTGCGAGGAGACCAGTCGCACGTCGCGGTGCTGCACGACTCCGGGGCGGTGTTTCACGGCTGGGTGCCCTCGTCGGCCGTGCGCGAACCGACCGAGAGCGACCGCCTCTCCAACGTCTTTGGCATGGGCGGCTTGATGGGGAACATGATGGAGCAGAAGGGCTGGCGCGCGTGCGCGACGGAGCGACGGCTCTTTGCGCGAATCGGCGAGCGTGTGGTGCACATCGGGCGGGTCGGGGTGGGAACTCCGTTTCTGATCGGCTCCGCGCGCGGCGGCATGCTGCCCATCACCTTCCGCAACGAGTGGCTGGGTCCCGTCGATGGGGTGCAGTTCGAGCTCGAGGTCGACGCCGCGTTGTGCGGCCCGTGGACTCCGTGAGGTCGTGAGGCTGCGATGACCACCGAGATGCTTCAGGCGATCTGGAAGAACCCCGACGATCGCACGCTGCTTGCCGTGTACGCGGACTGGCTCGGCTCGACCGGTGAGACCACGCGCTCGGAGTACATGCAGCTCAGGTTGCTCGACGCGATGACGCAGGCGCAGCAGCAACGAATGACCTCACTGCGCGTGAGACACCGGGGCTCGTGGCTGGGGCAGGCCCGGCCCTTCGTGTGGACCTGGGAAGAAGACTGGGCGGTGCCTGGGTTCATCGCGCGCGCGCAATGCTCGATGGGGAAGCTCATCAAGGGGTTCGAATTGGTCCGCGCCCTGGGACCGAGACTGTTGGTCCACGTGACGCAGCCCAACGCGAAGCAAGAGGTCGTTGCGTTCGCCAAGCAGCCGATCGGCACGCTGTACGGTCTTGGGTTTCGTGAAAACGACGCGGACTGGGTGACCGATGCACTGCTGACCACCCTCGCGCCGTCGATGCGAGGGCTGCGCGCACTCGAGCTGATCGCCGCTGAAGCGCGCGCGACCGAGGCGGGGTGGACGGCGCTGCTCCCGCACCTGGAGGGCCTCGAGCATCTCGTGCTCAACCCCGGCTGGGATCCCGAGGCGTGGTTCGCAGCGCTGCTCGACTCGAGCGTATTGCGAACACTGCAGACGATCTCGGTGCCCGACTGGGTCGACAAGCCGACCCAGGCGCGGCTCGAGAAGGCGGTGAAGAAGGTCACCTACCGCCCAGAGCGGCGGCTGCAGTTCAACCGCGACACCGGGCAGTATTTTTACTGACTCCCTCTCCCTGCGCAGCGCGGAGCGGGTCGGGGTGAGAGGCCGTCGGAGCTCCGGAGCCGGGCCCCTCACCCGGCCCTTCGCAGGCTCAGGACCGACCTCTCCCCGCTTCGCAGGGCGAGGTTTCTTATTTGGTAGGCGGCAACAGCACGCCATCGATGATGTGCACGATGCCGTTGCCCGCGCGCGCCGAGCCGACGATCAACGCATCGTTCACATACGTCTTCCCGTCCTTCACGTGGAACACCACGTTGCCGCCGTTGGCCACGCCGAGCTTCATGCCCTCCCTCATGAAGCGGGTCTCATAGACGGACACCGCCACGTGGTACTTGAGGATGTTCTGCAGCGCTTCTTTGCTCTCGGGCTTCGTCAGGTTCTCCAGCGTGCCTTTGGGCAACTTCGCGAACGCAGCGTTGGTGGGCGCGAAGACGGTGAAGGGTCCCGCGTTCTGCAACGAGCGCACGTAGTCAGCCGCTTTGAGTGCAGTCACCAGCGTGGAGTGATCCGTCGACGCCGCCGCGATGTCCACCACCGTCGCGGGCTGCGCGGGTTCGGCCGCGGTGACGAAGGAGGCGAGGAGCAACGCTGAAGCGAGGAGTGTTCGAGTCATGATGATTGCCTTTCGGGTTGATGCAGCCACTTCAAAGTCCGATCTGAAAATCGAAGACGCCGCGTTCGACCGAGTTCGACGACGCACGCAGCCGGAGCAGCCAATCGCCCGACATGCTGAACACCGCGGTGCCCCGGTAGACGCCGTCGTCGCCGCGCGTGGGGTTCACGTTCCCCGCGGCGCCGTGCCCCATGCTCCACATCTCGGTGGTCAGCTCGAACGTCACCGCCTCGGCTGAGTCGATGGTGAACTCCACCGCATTGGCGCCCACGTGTGGCGGCTCGGGGAACCAGAGCGACATCTGCATCGCCTGACTCTCGCCGGTCAGCGGCGTCATCCGGGTGGGTGAGCCTGAAGCATCAGGGCCACACGCGGACAACGCGACGAGGGCACCACACAACGCAAACCATCGATCAAAAGAAGCCATGTCTCACTCCCAGGTTGAAGACCACACGATCAGGACGGTTGTGCGAGAGCCCCACCCGCCCCAGCGCATCGGTGCTCAGCGCAGAGGTCAGCACCCAGTGCGGCGTGAGCTTGAAGCTGGCGGAAGCGCCGGTGGACAACCCGGTCGAGGCCGAGCCTGCGATCGCTCGCCCCTCGAGCCACAGCGGAAACTCGTGCTCGAGGCGAAACGCCACCGCGAGCACCAACCGGTCGCCGAAGAACTCGCGCCCCGCGGCGAGGCCGGCCTGCAGCCCGGGCCCGAAGGTCTGCACCTGCTGGGTGTCGGCCCGAACGAACGGCGCGTTGAACACGCCCACCGTGTCGAGGCGAATGAACCAGGGCAGCTCGAGGATCTCCGCGATCAACCCGAGGCTCACCGCGAAGGTGCCGCGGCCCGTGGCGGAAGCACCGAGCGCATCGGTGGCCTGTTCCGGCCGGCGACCCGTCGGCCCCACCACCTGCGCCACCACCGCGAGGCCGGGCACCCAGCGGTGTTCGGCCAGCGGCACCGCGTCCCACCGGAGCGCGGCAGAGACGTCGCCGATGCCCGTGCCGATCGCGTTGGTGCCATCGGTCGACGCGCGCACGCCGGTGACCCAGGGCACGCGCGCCGAGAGTTCGACCCGTTCGTCGAGCCGCACGATCGCCCACGCTTCGACGCGCAGCTCGTCTTCCAGCGTGCCGGTGGCGAAGGGGCGAAAGCGGCCGCCCACGTCGAAGCGCCCGGTGCCGTGACTCCAGGAGCTGGACAGACCGGCCGCGGCCTTTTCCCAGGGAACCAATCGCCCGTTGCCTGCCACCGAGGCCGACACGCAACACGCCGCCGCCTGCGCCGCATCGGGCACGAGCAGGAGCGGGAGCAGCAACGCCCACCCTTCACGACGGCGGCTCGGCGAAGGCGCGGGCGACGGCATGCTCTTGATCAGCGCGGCCGCCACCAGGGACATGCCCGCAAGCGCAAGTCCACCCGAGGCGCCCGCGAGCGCGAGGCCGATCCGGTTGCTGAAGAGTTCAGACATGCGCAGCAACGCGGCGGCGATCACGGCGAGAATCCCCGCGTCGTACGCACCTCGCCAGGCGAGTGGCTTGCCGCTGAAGCCGGGCACCATGCGGCCTGCGAAACCGAGCACCAACAAGGTCACGCCGCCCAGGGTGAAGGTGTGCCTCGCCGCATCGCGCAGCAGCGGAGGCGCCCACACGTCGAGCGCCGCCAGCCCGCTCCACGCGGAGAGCACGGCGAACACCAGCAAGAAGCTCAGCCCTGCCTGCACCGCGCGAGGCGAAAGATTGCCCTCGCGCTCCAGGCCTTCACCCGAGAAGGGCCGCACCGTCCACCACACGAGGCCCATGGCCGCGGTCGCAGCGAACGACTGCAACGCGCTGAACCACGCGGTGTCCACCCACGGAGCCAGTGCCGCGAGCCCGGCCGCCACCTGCCAGGCGACGAAGAGCCGCTGCTGCGCCCGCTCCGAAGGCCGCGCCACGTGGAGCGTGCAGATGCCCGCGCGAAAGAAGATGCCCCACAGCCACGAGCCCGTTCCTCCGAACAAGGCCAGCGCCCAGACGCTCTCCAACGGCACGAAGCGCAGCAGCCCGCCGAAGGACTGACCGAGCGTCCACGCGAGCAGCACCACCGACGCCAGCCACCACCAGGCCACGCCCGAGAGCAGGAACCGATGCAGGGTGTCGTGAAGAGGGGCGCCTCGCCAGAAGCCCCACAGCAGTGAAGCCCACGCCGTCATCGCGCCCACCACCAGCACCGCTCCGATGATCGAGAGCGCTGCGGCACCGGGCAACAACGCACCCAGCCTTCCCGCCACCAACACGCTCACCCCGCCGATGCCCGTCCACCGCAAGAAGGTGAGGCGCGCATGGCCCGGGGGAGCCGCGCCGAAGAACCGCGGCGCCAGGTGGAGCGAGATGCCCAGGGTGAACAACCACAAGAAGCCGAACAGCTGCGCGAAGGCGTGAGCGCGGTGGTGATCGAGGGGCACTGCGCGCATGGCCACCCGCAGGTTCCACAGATCGATCGCGCCCGTCAGCGCGCCCAGGGTGAGCGTGAAGCCCAACGAAGCAAGCACGAACGGCTTCCACGGAAACACCGGGGCCTGAGGCATCAGTCTCATGACGCCGCTGCTTTCACCGCCGCGCGCCGGCCGGCGACCAGGTGCCACACCAGCACCACCACGATGCCCACCACGAAGACGAGCAAGAAGAACGAGCCCAGCTGCGGCCAGCTGTGGGTGGTGAAGTTGGCGATCTGCTTGCTGCCCAGCACCGCGGGCATGAAGCCGGGCACCTTCACCGGCGCGTCGGCCTTCAGGTGATGGCCGAACACGTACAGCGTGTAGACGAAGCGCGCGAAGGCGAAGCCGCTCACGTAGGTGGTCATCACCAGCAGATCCACCAGCGCGCCCAGGTTGCCGATGGCCGCCACCCGCAGCAGGAAGATGAGCAGCGCGCCCAACGCGAAGGGCAGCCAGTCGAGATCGCTCATCGCCTCGCGATCGAGGGTGTGCATGCCGATGTAGTGGTTGAGCACGTTGATTTCCTGCAGGTGCTGGCCGTTGTTTCCGCCCTCCACGGTGTGGGCGAAGATGTCCATGTAGAGGCCGGCCGGGTACTGCGGCGCCTCCATGGAGATCCTCCAAAGCGGCTGGGTGAGCGACAGCGCGAGGGGCACGGCGAGCAGCGCCAACACGATGCGCGCCCTCGGCTTCAAAGGCTTGGCGAGGAACTCGTAGAAGGCATCGACGTGGAGCCGCATGAGGCTTCGTTCTGCAAACCCAGGCCCAGCCCCTCAGCGCGCTTGACGGGGGTCTCGCGTCGTGTTCCGAATCGGAACATGGCTGAACAAACCGCAACAGGCCCCTTCAATTGCGAGACACCGTTCGAGCGCGGAGGGAGCCTTTGTAAGACCTGCCGGCTGCTCCCGGAGACGCCGGCGGGCCGCAAGTGCAACCGGCTGGTCTCCAACAGCGCGGCGATGAAGACGCTGCTCAAGAAGGCGGCCCTGGTGGCCGACAGCGACGTGGCGGTGGTGCTGCGAGGCGAGAGCGGTTCGGGCAAGGAGGTGGTGGCGCGCGCGCTCCACGCCAACAGCCCCCGCCGGGCCAAACCCTTCCTCGCGGTGAACTGCGCGGCGCTGCCCGGTGAGCTGCTGGAGTCAGAGCTGTTTGGTCACGTGAAGGGCGCGTTCACCGGGGCCCAGAACGCGCGCAAGGGCCTCTTCGAGACGGCGCACGGCGGCACGCTGTTCCTCGACGAGATCGCCGAGATGCCCCTGCCGCTGCAGGCCAAGCTGCTGCGCGTGCTGCAGGACGGCGAACTTCGCCGGGTGGGTGAGTCCGAAGCGGTGAACGTCGACGTGCGGGTGGTCTGCGCCACCCATCAGAACCTGCAGGAGTGCGTGAGGGACCGGCGCTTTCGAGAAGACCTCTACTTCCGCCTCAAGGTGTTCACCCTGGTGGTACCGCCGCTGAGGACGCGGACCGAAGACATCCCCGTGCTCGCGCACATGTTCCTCGAGCAGGAGCGACCCGGCGCCCGCTTCACCCCGCGCGCGCTGAGCTCGCTGCTGAAGTACGCGTGGCCCGGCAACGTGCGTGAGCTGCAGAACGCGGTGAAACACGGCGCCATCCTCTCGCAGGGCCAACCGGTCGATTTGGAACATCTGCCGGAAGAGCTGGCGATGCCCACGGTCTCGCTGGTGCCCGAGCCCGAAGACGGCCTGCTGTCCCTGGAGCAGGCAGAGAAGCGGCACATCTTGCGCGTGTTGGAGGCCTGCGGCGGTCAGCAGATCGACACCGCGCGGGTGCTGGGCATCGGGCGTACGACCCTTTGGCGAAAGCTGAAGGGGTTTGGGCTCGCCAGTTGATGCAGTCCTTGCGCGTCGAGTGAGGCGCTGCACCCTTTGCGCCCGGTCGGTCTTCACCGATCTTCGAGCCGCGTTCCCCTCGGAATCGAGGTGGCATGACGGTGGCAGTGAGAGCCCGCGCAGCACTTCCACGGAGCTCTCATGAAATCGAAGCTGATCGGATCACTTGCGGCGCTGCTCACACTGGCGGCCTTCGCGTACGGCTGCCAGAGCGGCAGCTCCACCACCGGGTCGACTGCCACCACGCAGTCGAGCGCCGGGCTCAAGCAGATCATGGTGGAGCGAAAGCTGAGCGAGGCCGACGTCGAGGCCGCGCTGCTCACCTACAAACCCACCGGTCAGAAGGACGAGTACGTCATCTTCGCGTCGGGCGGTCAGTCGGGGCAGATCCTGGTGATTGGCGTGCCTTCGATGCGGCTGCTCAAGGTGATCGCGGTGTTCACCCCCGAGCCGTGGCAGGGCTACGGGTATGGCGGCTACGGCGACAAGGTGCTCGCGGGCGGCCAGCAATACGAGATCGGCCAGCGGCTGACCTGGGCCGACGTGCACCACCCGAACCTCTCCGAGACCAAGGGCGACTACGACGGCCGCTTCCTCTTCGTGAACGACAAGGCCAACGCGCGCATCGCGGTGGTCGACCTGAGCGACTTCGCCACCAAGCAGATCGTGCCCAACAAGCTGGTGGCCTCCGATCACGGCGGCGCGTTCGTCACCCCCGACAACGAGTACGTCATCGAGACCAGCCAGTACCCTGCCCCGCTGGGCCGCGAGTACGCGCCGATCTCCGAGTACAAGACCAGGTACCGCGGGCTGGCGATGTTCTGGAAGTTCGACAAGGTGAAGGGCCGCATCATCGAGAGCGAGTCGTGGGGCGTCGAGCTGCCGCCCTACACCCAGGATCTCGCCGACTGCGGAAAGCTGGCCTCTGACGGCTACGTCTTCATCAACAGCTTCAACACCGAGATGGCCACCGGCGGCATCCTCGAAGGCAACCCGCCGGTCGAGTCAGGCGCGTCTCAGAACGACACCGACTTCCTCCACGTGATCAACTGGAAGAAGGCCGAAGCGCTGGTGAAGGCCGGCAAGGCGAAGGAGATCAAAGGCGTCAAGGTGCTGATGATGGACGTGAGCGGCCCGGAGAAGGTGCTCACCCTGATCCCCGAGCACAAGAGCCCGCACGGCGCCGACGTCACCCCCGACGGTGAAGACATCGTGGTGGGCGGCAAGCTCGACACCCACGCGACGGTCTACAGCTTCAAGAAGATCCAGGCGCTGATCGAAGCCGGTACCCACGAAGGCGTGGACCCCTACGGGCTGCCGATTCTCCCCTTCAAGGACACCATCCGCGGGCAGGTGGAGATTGGGCTGGGGCCGTTGCACACCGTCTACGACGGCAAGGGCTTCGCCTACACCTCGGTGTTCATCGAGTCGGTGGTCGCCAAGTGGGACCTCAAGAGCCTCAAGGTCGTCGACAAGCTCTCGGTTCACTACAACATCGGCCACATCCTCGCGGCCGAGGGCGACACCGTCAGCCCCGACGGCAAGTACGTGGTGGCGATGAACAAGATGAGCATCGACCGCTTCGCCAACATCGGCCCGCTCTACCCGCAGAACTTCCAGCTGGTGGGCATCGAGAACTCGAAGATGAAGCTGCTGGCCGACATGCCCATCGGCATCGGCGAGCCGCACTACGCCCAGATGATCAAGGCCGACAAGCTGAAGCCCATGAAGGTCTACCCGATGGGCACCAACCCGCTCACCGACGAGAAAGACGAGTTCGCCGTCACCCCGGGCAAGGAGCGCATCGAGCGCAAGGGCAACGTGGTCGACATCTACATGACCGCCATCCGCAGCCACTTCACCCCTGACTACGTGGAGGTCGATGAAGGCGACACCGTTCGCCTGCACCTCACCTCGATCGAGCAGGCCGAGGACCAGGTGCACGGCTTCACCATCGACATGTACAACATCAACGTGTCGCTCGAGCCGGGCAAACACGAGAACATCACCTTCGTCGCCGACAAGCCCGGAGCGTTCCCGATGTACTGCACCGAGTTCTGCTCGGCGCTGCACCTCGAGATGATGGGCTACTTCATGGTGAAGCCGAAGAAGTAGCCGGTCGCCCCTTCCTTCCCCAAACCCCCTTCAGGAGAACGTTCCATGAAACGTGTGATCATCGGTGTGGCCGCGGCGCTGTCGCTGCTGGCTTGCGAAAAGAAACCCGAAGCACCTCCGGTGGTGGTGGCCGAAGCACCGCCGGCGAAGACGGTCATCGAGGTGCCTGACTTCGTGATCGGCACCTCGCCCGAAGACATCAAACAGGGCGAGGCGCTCTTCGCCTCGAAGGGCTGCGTGGCCTGCCACAAGGTGGGCGGTGGCAAGCTGGTGGGCCCGGATCTCAAAGGGGTGACCGCGCGGCGCGACGCGACCTGGATCAAGAAGATGATCCTGCGCCCCGACGTGATGGTGAAGGAAGACGAGCTCGCCAGGAAGCTGCTCGCCGAGACCTTCGTGCCGATGCCCAACCAGAACGTCGACCCGAAGACCGAGCTGCCGTTCATCATGTCCTTCCTCAAGAGCGCTGAAAAATGAGCGCCCTCTTCGCGAGCCTCCTGCTGTCCACCCTCGGCCCTCTGGATCGACCGTGTCCTGAGGGAGCAACGGTGGCCAGAGACGCAGCGCAGCTCACCGCGCTGCTGGAGGGCGAAGAGAAGGAGATCTGGATCGCCGGCAAGGTCACCGGTGACTTCTCGGCCAAGCGGGGCCTCTCGCTGCACGGTTGTGAACAGGCGGTGCTCGAGGGCACCGGCAAAGGCACCGTGCTGCAACTGCAGGGCGACGACGTGCTGGTGGAAGACCTCACCTTCCAGCACTCGGGCATTCGCACCTCGTTCGAAGACGGCGCGCTCAAGCTCAAGGGCAAACGCGCGCTGGTGCGCCGGGTGATCGTTCGCGACACCTTGTACGGGATCGCCTTCGAGCAATGTCACGACTGCCGCCTGGAAGACGCGGAGATCTCCGGCCGCCCCGAGCTGGAAGAGAACGAACGCGGCGACGCGGTGAAGTTGTGGGAAGCCCACGGCTCGCAGGTGCGCCGCATCTACGTGCACGGCATGCGCGACGTGGTGGTCTGGTACTCGCGTCACGTCACGCTGGAAGACAACCGCATCACCGGTGGGCGCTACGGCACCCACTTCATGTACGCGCACGACTCCACCGTGCGGCGCAGCGTGCTGCGGGGAAACACCGTGGGCATCTTCGTCATGTACTCCGCGCGGGTGCTGGCCGAAGACAACGAGCTGTCGGGCGCACGCGGCCCCGCCGGCATGGGCATCGGCTTCAAGGAGAGCGACGCCGTCACCCTGAAGCGCAACTTCATCGTCTCGAACACCATCGGTACCTACCTCGACTTCACCCCGCGCGATCCCTCGCAGCCGGTGCTCTTCGAAGGCAACACCATCGCGCTCAACGGCGTGGCGCTGCGTACGCACTCCAGTGAACGGGGCGCGAAGTTCACCCGGAACGACTTCCTGTCCAACGACGTGTTGGTGGAGATCGACGGCAACGGAGACGCGCGCGGCGTGGAGTTCTCCTTCAACTACTGGGCGACCTACGCCGGGTACGATCTCGATCACGACGGCGTGGGCGACGTGGCGTTTCAGTTGAAGCAGGCCTCCAGCTCGCTGAGCGACGTGCACCCCGAGCTCAAGTACTTCAGCGGCACCGCGGCCTTCGGGCTCTACGACGCGGTGGCCACTGCCCTGCCCTCCTTTGCTTCAAGGCTGCTGCTGGAAGACTTGAAGCCGGCCGTGCGCCCCCACCGCGAGGTTCCCCGATGATCTCCATTCAGAACGTCAGCAAGGCTTTCGGTGCGGTGCAGGCCCTCGACGCCGTCTCGCTCGAATTGCCGCCCGGTTCACGCGTGGCGCTGGTGGGCACCAACGGCTCGGGCAAGACCACCTTGTTGCGCGCGGTGTGTGGCCTCTTGCGTGTGCAGGGCCGCATCACCCTCTTCGGCGCCGACGTGGCGAAGGAGCCGGAGGTCGCGCTGCGCAGCCTCGCCTCGATGCCGCAGATCGCCCCGCCTCTCGACGCGCCGGTGGTCGAGCTGGTGCGCGCCTTCTGTGTGCTGCGAAGTCGCAACCCGCTCGCGGTGGCCACCCGCGCCAGGCGGCTGGGCCTCGACCTGGAGTTGGTGGCGAAGACCCGGGTCAGAGATCTGTCGGGTGGCATGAAGCAGAAGCTGCTCGCCGCGCTCGCGCTCACCGCCGAGGCGCCCGTGCTGATCTGCGACGAGCCCACCGCCAACCTCGACCCCGCCGCACGCCGGGTGTTCTTCGACGAGGTGTTGGCCCGCCCTGGCAACTCCATCCTGGTGTTGTGCAGCCACCGCGTCGACGAGGTGCAGCACCTGGTGGAGCGCGTGATTCAGCTCGACGAAGGCCACGTGGTGGCTGACGCGCCGCTCTCGCAGACCCTGGCGAAGCTGCGTGGTTTCCGCGTCGACCTGAGCTTCCGTGAAGCGCTGGCGCCCACCGAGCTCGCCACCCTGGTCGCGCGTGGGTTCACCGCCTCCAGCCCGACGCGCTTTCACGGCGAGTTCTCCGAGGTCGACAAGGTCGAAGTGGTCAGCCGGGTGGTGGCGACCTGGGGGCCGCGCCTGCTCGATCTCTCCCTGCAGGATTCGGATGCGCTCAACCAGAACGCGAAGGTGCTTCCTCTTCGGGCGGTGAACTCATGAGACGCGTGCTGCTGTGCCTGCTGGTGATGAGCTGTGCCGAACGCCCGCTCGAGGCGGTGGAGCCGATCTGGGGCAAGCAGCAGTGCGCCCACTGCGCGATGTTGGTCAGCGAACGCCCGCCCTCCGCGCAGGCGATCACCGCCGAAGGGAAGCGGAGGTACTTCGACGACCTGGGCTGCATGGTGGCGTGGGAAGACCGCGAGTCGCCGAAGGTGGCCGCCCGCTGGGTGCGTGCCCAGGACGGCTCAGGGTGGATCGATCCCGAAGACGCACACTTCGTGGGCGGCCAGGCCACCCCGATGGACTACGGGTTTCTCCCCGAGGCCCAGGGCCGCTTCTCGTTCTCCGACGTTCGCGCTTCCGTGCGCGAGAAAGCGCAGCGTGCCCGATGAGCCCTTCACCTTTTCGGGCCTTCCTTCGCCTCGAGTTGTCCGACGCGTTGCGCTCGCGGTGGGTGGCCTTCGCTTCGTTGCTCTACGTGGGCCTCGCGGGCGCCTTCTTGTGGCTGGGGCTGCGTGAGTCGACCGTGCTCGGCTTCACCGGCCTCTCCCGCGTGTTGCTCAACCTCGCCAACGCAGTGTTGGTGATCTTCCCCCTGGTGGTGCTCATCGGTACCCACTCGGCCGTCGTGCACGCACGGACCAGTGGATTCTGCGAGCTGATGCTGGCGCAGCCGGTGAAGCGTTCGACCTGGTTCCTCGCGTTGCTCACCTCGCGGTTGTTGGTGCTGGTGGGCCCGCTGGTGTTGCTGCTGGTGGGCTGCTTCGTGGCCGCGGCCTTGGTGGAACCCGAGCCGGGCCTCGCCTTCATCGGCTTCAAGAGCCTCGCGGTCTGTTCGGCTCTGGTGTTCGCGTTCGTGGGCATCGGGCTGTTCATTTCCTCGGTGGCGAGGAGCGCCGAGCGCGCGATGGTATGGGCGCTGCTGGTGTTCGTCACCACGGCCGCGCTGCACGACGTGTTGTTGATCACCGTGCTGTTGCGCACCTCGCTGCCGCCGCAGGTGGTGTTCGCGCTCGCGGCGCTCAACCCCAGTGAGGCGGCGCGCGTGGGCATTCTCGCGAGCGTCGACCCTGAGCTGTCGGTGCTGGGGCCGGTGGGCTTCTGGTTGGCGAACTCCATGGGCCCGGGGCTCGCCCTCGCGCTCGCGGTGCTCTACCCGCTGGCGATCGGGCTCGTCGCCACCTGGCGCGCGCTGCGCCGCACCGAGTTGAGCGATCTGATCGCCTGATCAGGGCTCCTTCGAGTCGTTTGCGTCGCCTGCTTGCGCGTGGAGTGGGGTGGAGGCCGCGAACGTGACGGCACGGTGAGCCACGCGTCATGGCGCGAGGGGCGCGCGGGTCGCAGCCGTCAGGATGTCGATGCGCAGCGGCGGCATTCCCAATTGGATCACCTTGCCCGGCGTCGCACGCACGTGGCCGTGATGCGCGACGGCGTAGCCACCAATGACCATGAACTCGGCCTCGGCGTCGGTCAGGCAGACCAGCACGTCGCGGAAGTCTGCCGGGAGCGTCACGGCACTTCACCCAACAGTCTCACCCGGCCAGGCCATTGCGCACGAGGCAGCGACGGCCACGGCTGACCGGTCATCGCCCAGGCCGCCTCGGTGAGCTCGACCAACAGCGAGATCCGTTCTGCCGACGTCTGAGGCGGTGCCTCCACGGGGCCCTCTTCTCCGAGCGCGAGGACCCGACCGGTCATTCGACCTCGATTCGCAGCGCGATGCTTGCGGGCGGCAGCCTCATCATCGGCAGCGGAGAACGTCATGCAAAGAGTGTAGCGCACAGCTGGGGTCATGCGTCCCAACCGACGCCGTACGCACGCCGGAGAGCCCGGATGATCAGTCGTTGGAGGAGAGACCGACGATCACGCCGCCTTCGAGTTCGAGCCAGACCTCGTTCGCGCGCGGCTGCACGAAGCTTTGGGGAGGAGAGGGCGGGCCTGGAGAGCTAGGCGACGAGCTGCTCTGCTTCGGCCAACACGGTTTCGCGGAGCATCACGATCCAGCCCTGGAGCAGCGGCTTCTCGATCAGCAGCGCATCGACCGTGTGATCCTGGAGGATTTGCCGTGCTTCCCGAAGTGAGACCGACGCCTTCACCTCGACGACGCGCTGCAGGGGCAGCATGCGCACCGGGGCCTCGGGCAACCGCGGCGACAACCGGAGCACCGCGTCACTGCGCAGCAGCCCGAGCACCACCTGATCCTCGTTCAGCACCACCACGACCTCGTACTGCCCCGCCTGAACCATGTCGGCCACGACCCAGAGGGGTGCCGATTCGACCACGACCGCTGCAGACGCCGACGACCCGGTTCCAAGCATGACGCTGCGCTAAGCAGCTTCTGGGCCGCGCCCAAGCCTTCGGAGAGATTGGTCGTACGCCCCGCAAGGGCATTTCGGATTCGCCAACGAATTTTCACTTTTGAAATCAGCGGGTCGGCTGGCGGGTGACCACCGTGTGAACCTGGCCCCCTTCCATCAGCAAGACCGCCTCGATCTCCGGGCTCTCGAGCGCTTTGAGCAGCTCGGAGAGCCGCGAGCTGCGGGGCAACACCGCGGCACCTTTGAAGGGCAGCTGCGAGACCACGCCGTGGGCCCCGTGCCGCATCGCATCTCGAAGTGACTCAGCGGGCAGCACGCCGGTCGCTTTGCCTTCGCGGTCGATCACCACCAGCCAGGGCGCGTGCAGCGCTTTGACGCGCGTCCACACCGCCATCGAGGGCTCGGCGCCCGTGGCGAAGACGAGGGACTTGTTCGGGGCGTTGTAGAACTGAAGCTCCATGGCAGTGGGCTAAGCAACTGCCGAGCCGGGGAATGATTCCAGAGGGTTCGTTCAAGCAAGTGCGGGTACGCGGAGACACTGATGTCGCCCCTCGGGGAGAGGGAGCGCTCGAGACCCATCAGGTGAAGGCGATGGCCCTGACGTCGGCCGCTGTGGCGCGATCTTTCCGCAACAGCGTGCTGCGGGCGTACTTGCTGAACACCCGGCGCGCCGCGCGTTCATCGGTCGCCGTGCCGTAGCCCAACGACTTCGAGAACGAGGTCGTCACGTTCCACAAGAAGGAGGCGCGGTCCGTCCAGTCGCGCCAGGCGTGTTCACCCGTCGCATCACTGACCAGCTCGGTCAGCGCGGTCTTCAGTTCTTCGAACATCTGTCCCAGCCGCGGCTGCAGATCTCCCGGCGACTCGCTGATGCCGCGTTCGAGCTCCGAGAAGAGCGCCTCGTGACCGCTCTCCTTTCGCAGCGCGCGGAAGGTGTCGAGCACCAGGATGTTCGTGGTGCCTTCCCAGATGGGCAGCACCTGCGCGTCACGCAGCACGCGCGCCAGCGGCCAGTCTTCGATGTACCCGTTGCCACCCAGCGCCTCGACGCCTTCAGAGGCGAGGCTCACCGCCAGCTTGCCCAGCACGTACTTGAGCAGCGGCGTGAGCATGCGCAGCGTGCGGCGCTCTTCTTCGGTCGCCTTGCCGCTCTCCAGCCGGTCCATCAACGACACGCCGCGGAAGGCCCAGTTGAGCGCCAGGCGCTGCTCGCTGGCCATGTCCATCAAGGTCTCCGCCATCAGCGGGTGTTCGATCACCTTCTTGCCGAAGGCCACGCGCTCTTCCGCCCAGGCGATCGACTCGACCACCGCGCGGCGCATCACGGCCACCGAGGCGATCGCGTTGTAGAGGCGCGACAGGTTGAGCATCACCGTCATCTGCTGAAAACCTTCGCCCGGCCCGCCCAGCAGGTACGCGGTGGCGCCCTCCAGCGTCACCTCGCCCGAAGGGAAGCTGCGTTCACCCAGCTTGTCCTTGATGCGATTGACCCGGTACGCGTTGCGCTGGCCGTTCTCCAGGTGGCGGGGCAACACGTAGAGCCCGAGGCCCCGCGTGCCGGCGGTCGCGCCTTCGGGCCGCGCGAGGATCATGATCACGTCGGCGTCGACGTTCGAGCAGAACCACTTGTCGCCGTACAACTTCACCGCTTCGCCGGGCACGCCCTGGCCGCCCTTCGCGGTGGTGGTGATCTGACCGACGTCGCTGCCACCCTGCTTCTCGGTGAGGAACATCGCGCCGGTGAAGACGCGGTTCATGTCGCTGGTGCCCAGGCGGGTGAGGAAACGCTCCTTGAGCTCACTCGTGCCGAACTTCTGCAGCAAGTACGCAGCCCCATCGGTCATGCAGACCGGGCAGTACATGCCCGCTTCGGCCTGGCCGAAGAGATACCCCAGCCCGAAGGTGAGCGACTTGGGCGCATCACCCCGCTCTGGCGCGAGCGCTGGATCGTAGGAGGCCGCCACGATGCCGCCGCCGTAACCGAGCTGCTGCAGCTGCCGGTAGCTGTGGTGGTAATCGATCTCGTCGATGCGCTCGCCGCTGCGATCGTGGGTGACCAGCTTCGGCGGGTTGCGATCGGCCTGCGCGGCCCAGGTCGAACCTTCATTGGCCGCCTGCTCGCCCATGCGCTGCACGCGGGGCTTCGCCTTTTCCCAGGCCGCGCCGAGCTGACGGGAAAGAATGCGGGAGAGGGCGGCTTCGCCATCGAGCCAGCTGCTGCGCCGTTGGGTGGTCATCGTTTGTCTCCTCGCGCCTCGAGCAGCGCGTCCCACGTCTTGGTCACTTCAGCTTCACGGGTCAACACCACCCGCACGGCCTCGGCACCGTGTTGGGCTTCGACCTGCACCAACGATCCTTGCGCCGACTTCACCTGCAGATCCGCCAGCGCCGCTTCGGCCTTGAGCCGTTGCTCCACGCTCAAGTGGGTCATGCCCTGTCGGAATTGTTGCAAGGCGTCGGCCCCGGTCAGGCGGGCCACGTTGCGTTCGGCCACCACCGCCGCCACCACCGCTTCGATGCCGTCGGCCTCGTCGGAGGTGAGCCCGGCATCGGCCAGCAGATCCGCTTCCTGGCGGGCGCGGGCGCGAAGTTCAGCGCCACCATCGGCCCGGTTGAGACCAGGCAGGGCAGCCACCGCGAACTGCCAACGCAGCCAGGCGGCCAACCGCGCTTCGGTGACCAGGGGGCCGGCATCGACGGCTTCCAGCGCAACGGCCCCTGAATCCGCCGGTCCCGAGGGAGCGGGGGGCCGGGGACAACCTAGTAGAAGGATGGAGAGACCCAGCCAACGCATCGCGACGCATGGTCGGCCGGTGCGGGTGACTGCGCAAGGGTGTCGCGCACCGAGGTCGCTTCTGACAGGCTCGGCTTCGTGAAAGTCTTTCTGATTCGCCACGGAGACGCCGACGCTGACATCCCCGAAGGTCTGGAAGATGAAGCGCGCGCCCTCACGTCTCGCGCCCGCCTCGCGCTTCCCGGCCACTTCGGGGCCCTGGTCTCCCGCATCGGCATGCCCAACGTGCTCTTCATGAGCCCGCTCGTGCGCGCTGTGCAGACCGCCACGCTGCTGGCCCAGGCGCTCCATTACGAAGGCCCCATGCGGGCCAACCGCACCCTGTTTCCCGACGGCCCGGTCGGCGCCATCGAAGGGCTGCTGGCAGAGCGGCTGGGCGAGACCATCGTGCTGGTCGGCCACCAGCCCTCCATGGGCTCCATCGCCGCGCACTTCCTGGGGCTGGGCTCGTTTCCCAAGCCCGTGCAGCCCGGCACGGTGATCGGCATCGAGCGCCCCGACGACAACCTCGCCGCCGGCAAGCTGATTTTCTACGCCGCGCCCGGCCAGCCCATTTTCGAAGGACCGCTGCAGGAAGCGCCCTGAAGGTTTAGCTTCGGATCAATGGACGCCAGCAGCTACACCGCCTCGGTCTCGTCGTTCTTCAAGCGTCTGGTCGCCGCGGTCGACGCGGTCGATCCCGATCTGGTCGAGTGTGACGCCACCGGAGACATGGTCACCATCACCGCGTCGAAGACCGGCACCAAGGTCATCGTGAACACCCAGAAGGCGGTCCATCAGATCTGGGTCGCAGGCAAGAGCGCCGGCGTTCACTTCTCGCGCGCCGACGACGGCCGGTGGATGGACGACAAGGGCAAGGGCCTCGAGCTGGGCCAGTGGGTCGCGGAGTGCGTGAAGGACGCGGCGGGCGTGTCGATCAAAGTCTGAAACTTCATATGGCTTGACGGGAATATACGCCGATGGATATATACCCATCGTGGAATCTTCCTTCGCCATCGTCGCTGAGCCCAACCGCCGGGCCATCTTGAGCCTGCTGCTCGCCTCCGAACGTTCGGTGGGCGAGCTGGAGCAAGAGCTCAACCTCTCGCAGCCCTCGGTCTCCAAGCACCTCAAGGTGCTGCGTGACGCGGGCTTCGTGGAGTCACGCGTGGAAGCGCAAAAGCGCCTCTACCGCTTGCGACCCGAGCCGCTGATGGAGCTCGACGAATGGCTCATCCCCTTCCGGCGTGTCTGGTCGAAGCACGTCGACGCCCTCGAGAAGCATTTGGACAGGATGGAGCAGGCCCCCTCAGCGAAAGGAAAGAAGAGTCATGAGCGACCGTGAGAACTACAGCCCCGGCCCCGCAGCGGGCGCCGACATCCAGAAAGACGGAGAGAAGTGGACCCTCGTGCTGGTGCGCGACCTGCGCCATCCGCCCGCGAAGGTGTGGACCGCCCTCACCGAGCCCGAACATCTGAAGGAGTGGGCTCCGTTCGATGCGGACCGCACGCTGGGCAAGGTGGGCACGGCGAAACTCTCGACCGTGGGCACGCCGATGACCGGGGAGATTCAGATCAAGCGGGCCGATGCACCGACGGCGCTCGAGTATTCGTGGGGCGACGCGGATCTGCGCTGGGAGCTGGAGCCGAAAGACGGCGGCACCCGGCTCACCCTCTGGCACAACATCAACAAGGGCTTCATCTCGATGGGCGCGGCAGGCTGGCACATCTGCCTGGACGTGCTCGATCGGGCTCTGGCAGGTCAACCCATCGGGCGCATCGTGGGACCCGAGGCGATGCAATTCGACGGCTGGCAGCGGCTCAACGCCGAGTACGCCCAACAGTTCGGCGTCGAGCCTCCCAAATGGTGACCCGATCCAAAGGCGTGGTGATCGGCTTCTGGATCGCTACCGTGTTGTTCTGCCTGCAGATCGGCTTCACCGCCTACGCGCAGCTGAGCCTGCCGCAGGTGGCAGAGGCGTTCACCCGCCTGGGCTTCCCCGGCTACTTCCGGGTCGAACTCTCGTGGGCCAAGTTTCTCGGGGTGGCCCTGCTGCTGGCGCCCGTGCCCGCGCGCCTGAAGGAGTGGGCCTACGCCGGCTTCGCCATCACCCTCGTCTCTGCGCTGATCGCCCACCTTGCTGTGGGTGACGGCCCGGCCTCGTGGAGCTGGGCGGTGGGCACGGGTGTGTTGTGGGGGTTGTCGTACTTCTTCTGGCGTCGCCTGCAGCCTCCCGTGGCGACGGCCTGAAACCTTTCCCTGGCCCCCGGTGTCGAGGCGCTCATGCGCAGACCGACCCTGGTGGCCGCCGTGTTGTCGCTCTGCGCCTGCTCACCTGAGGACCTGGCCCGGCTGGAAGAACGGGCCACCGAACAGGTCAACGAGCTGTCGCACTCCGTGCGCGTGCGTTTCGAAGACGGAGCAGCGCGGCTGACGGTCACCCGCAAACTGAGCAACGACACCCGCGAGTACCAATCGATCCAGCGCCACCTGGTCCTCCCCGTCGGGGCGATCGCCACCTCGCTCAAGGTGACCACCGACGATGGCGCCGCTCCGGTGCAGGCCACCCTGACCAGCAGTGAAGACGCGGTGGAACGCTGGAGCACCCTCACCTCACCCGGCCTCGCCGCGCCGACCACGCTGGCGATGCTGACCTGGTCTGGCGACGACGGCCTCGATCTCGATCTCTTCGGCATCGCGCCCGGTGCGGCCGTGAACGTGGAATACGAGCTCGAGCTGGCGCCCTGGTACGAGGCCGGCGAGCTCAAGTTCGAGTACCCGCGCGACGACGAGGCGCAGTCGACGCCGCAGTTCCAGCTGGTCTCCGGAAGACTCGAGCACACGGAAGGTGCGTCGAGCGAAGGCGAAGACACCGGCAGCGGCTTTCTCATTCGCCAGCAGGTGTCCATCGCCGACGGCTTCGAGGCGCGCTGGGCGACGTATCCACTGGAGGTCGATCGCACGCTCTGGCGGCTCGAGGTCGACACCGCGCCGCAGCTGGCCGTCGCGCCGCAGCGGCCCAACGTGGTCTTCGTCATCGACGGCTCGTACAGCCAACGCGCTGAAGGCATCGCTGCGCAGCTGGAGCTCATCGAGCCTTACCTGGCCAACGCCACCGACGCGCAGGTGGAGGTGGTGATCTACCGCCGCTTCGCCGAGCGCCTGTTCGGGCGCTTCGTGCCCGCCAGCGACGTGCCCCGCCTGCTCGCGACGCTGCCTGCCGAACGGCTCGCTCCGGCCAACGGCTCCAACCTCGATCTGGGCGCGCAGCTCGCCGCCCAGGCGCTCGCTTCGACCGCGGGCATCGGCCGCATGGTGGTCTTCACCGACGAACTGGTGCCGTTCAGTCTCTCGACTCAGGCGGCCATTGACTCACTGGCGGGCGCTCCCCGCGACACGGTGGTGCACTTCGTGGTGCGCGATGGACCCGGAGGTCAACTCAGCGAGACGCGTGACGACAGCGCGGAGCTCGCCGCGGTGCCTGCTGGGTACGGCGGCGTCTTCCTGCGCGTCGGCGGCCATCCGACCGATCCAGTGCGCGCCGCGGACACGATGCTCGGCCTGGTGCGACCCATTCGCATCGACTCGTTCGCGGTCGAAGGCGCTGGCCTCGACGAAGAGGAGCTCTCGCTCGACGGCGAGCTGAGAGAGGGATCCAGCGTTCGCAAGGCGTCGGTGAGCGCGCGGCCTTCTGACGAAGTGGTGATCACCGGAAAGATTTGGGCCCGCGAAGTGCGCCGCGTGGTGCGGCTCGATCGTTCGTTGGCCAGCCGGCTTCCGGGGCTTTCGATTGGCGAGGGAGAGGTGCGTGCAGTGTTGACCGACGAAGAGCTGAAGACGGTCGCGTTCGTCTCGCACGCCGTCTCTCCAGTCACCTCGTTCTTCGCAGCTCCACCGGCCGCCGCTGCTTCGACCGTCGGCATCGTGGGAGAAACGTTCGGCGCAGGCTTCGGGACCGTCTGCGGGTGCGGTGGCAGCTCGATGAGCGGTTGTGGCTTCGGGACCGCGGGCCGGGCCATCGACTACTCAGCGCTGCTCCGCGGGCTGATGTCGGCGGGCCGGGCCGCGTGTGAACAGCGCCACGGCGATGCGTCTTTGGCCACGCTGAAGTTGGAAGCCACCGGTGACGAAGTGGTCGCCGTCGAGGTCTCCGCGCCTTCGGTCGAGCTCGCGGCGTGCCTCACGGAAGCCGCGTGGGCAGTGCGCCTGAGCGCGGAGTTCGCCGCGCACGCCACCTACCAGCTCGACCTGTAGATCCAGACCACCAGTTGGCGCTCAGGCCAGCGTGCGCGCCTGGATCGTGGTGGGCAACTTCTTGAGCCCCTCCACCACCTGCGAACGCACGTCCGAATCGAGATCGATCATCAGGTAACCGATGTCGGAGTTGGTCGAGAGCAGCTGCGCGTGAATGTTCGCGCCGGCATCGCCGATCACCCGGTTCACGTCGCGCAGCACCCCGGGCACGTTCTGGTGCACGTGCATCAAGCGCCAGGTGCCGGGCGTCACGCCCAGCTCGACGCTGGGGAAGTTCACCGAAGAGGTGGTGGTGCCCAGGTCTGCGTAGCGCACCAGGCTCGCCGCGACTTCGCGCCCGATGTTCTCCTGCGCCTCCATGGTGGAGCCGCCGATGTGCGGCGTGAGGATGACGTTGTGCAACCCCTGCAGCGCGGTCTTGAAGCCCTTGGTGTCGGAAGACTCCGGCTCGTCGGGGTACACGTCGACGGCCGCGCCGTGCAGGTGCTCGCGTTTGATCGCGTCGGCCAGCGCCTCGATGTCGACCACCGTGCCGCGGCTCGCGTTGATCAGGCAGGCGCCCTTCTTCATCTGGGCCAGCTCCTTCACGCCGATCATCAGCCTGGTCTGCGGCGTCTCTGGCACGTGCAAGGTCACGAAGTCCGACTCGGCCAACAACGTATCGAGCGCGCCCACCACCTGCGCGTTCCCCAGCGGGAGCTTCGCGGCCACGTCGTAGAACAACACGCGCATGCCGAAGAACTCCGCGAGGATCCCGATCTGCGTGCCGATGTGGCCGTAGCCGACCACCCCCAGCGTCTTGCCGCGCACCTCTTTGCTGCCCGAGGCCGTCTTGCGCCAGATGCCCTGGTGCATCTCCTGAACGCGATCCCCCAGCTCACGCGAGAGCGCGACGATCTCGGCGATCACCAGCTCAGCCACGCTGCGGGTGTTCGAGAACGGCGCGTTGAACACGCAGATGCCCTTGCGCATGGCGTGCTCGAGCGCGACCTGGTTGGTGCCGATGCAGAAGGCGCCGATGGAAAGCAGGCTCTTGGCAGAGGGCGCGTCGAGCACCTTCTTGGTCACGTTGGTCTTCGAGCGAATGCCCAGAAAGTGCACCCCCTCGAGCTGCTCGATGAGCTGGTCTTCTTTGAGCGCACCACCGATGCGGCGAACGGAGTGACCCGCTTCGACCAGCGCCTGCTCAGCGACGGCGTGAATTCCTTCGAGGAGCAGCACATTGAGTTTCATGGCGTCGTTAACTAGCGCGCTGCGTCAGATCCGCAAGGGGGTCAGTTGCGGTACTGCGGCGGGCGCGTGTTCTGCGCCTGCCCGGCCATCAACTCGAGCCCTTGACGGGTGAGAATGAAGTGCACGTGTGACTTGCCGCGTTCGGTCTCCAGCTCGGCCTCGAAGACGGGGCCGGTGATGGTGCCGATGGCGGCTTCTTTGCGCGCGTTCTTCACCTGACCGTGGGCGAGGCCCTGGTCGATCACGCCCACTGAATCTCCACGTTGGTACAGATCCATCGCCACGCGGTGAAGGGCGAGCGCGAGGGACTCCTCCATCGGGAAGCTGCTGAACAACACCGAGATGAGGACCCACGGGTCAGGGGCGACAGCCGACATGATTGATCGGAGTAACGGTCCTGCTCGGGCAAGTCGACGGGTTTCGCTGGCCTCGCACCCGCGCGTCATGCCAAGCGCGGCACTCGATGAGTCACTCGGCTGTGCAGCAGCGTCCGTGGTCCGGGTTCGCCCTCGTCGGTTTCGCGTACGTGATCGCCCACCTCGTCGCGTACGCGGTGGTGCAGGTGATGGCCGGCGCTCACCCGATGGCCGTGGTCACCGCGGCGGATCTCGCAGCGACTTTGGCGGTGTTCGTCTTCTCGCGCGCCTTCAACAACTCGAGCTTCTACGACGCGTACTGGAGCGTCGCTCCGGCCACCGTGGCCCTCTGGCTCGCGCTCGGCCCCGGCAGCGTCGCGGGGCTCACGCTGCGCCAGGGTGTGGTGCTCGCGCTCGTCGGCCTCTACGCGGTGCGGCTCACCTTCAACTGGGCGCGCGGTTGGTCTGGCCTCACCCATGAAGACTGGCGCTACGTCGACCTGAGGAAGAAGACCGGCAAGCTGTACTGGGTGGTGAGCCTGCTCGGCCTGCACGTGATGCCCACCGTGATGGTGCTGCTGGGGTTGATCCCGTTGCACGCGGCGTTGGTGGTGAACCCGGGCGGGTTCGGGGTGCTCGATGTGGTGGCTGCGGTGGTGACGCTGGCGGCCATTGTGATCGAGACGCTGGCCGACGAGCAGCTGCGGAACTTCCGTCAGCAGAAGCGGGAAGACGGCGCGATCTGCAACGTGGGGTTGTGGGGCTGGTCGCGTCACCCGAATTATTTTGGGGAGATCAGTTTCTGGGGCGGGTTGTTTCTGTTTGGGATCGCCGCCGGGGCTCCGTGGTGGTCGGGCGTGGGGTTTGTCGCGATGATTGGGTTGTTCGCGGGGGCCTCGATTCCCATGGCCGAGAAGCGGTCGCTGACGCGGCGGCCTCACTACGCGGAACATCAGCGGCGCGTGTCGATGATCGTTCCCTGGTTTCCCAAGAAGGGGTGAGGACGTTCGGCCCTCACCCCGACCCTTGAAGGGAGCGGGAGTTCGCTAGGCCAGGTCGAAGAGCAGCACTTCGGCGTCCTTCGTTCCTTCGAGTGCGATCTTGTTTTCTTCGGAGAACGCGGCGCCATCACCGGCGCTCAGCGCGGCGCCGTTGACCTTCACGTCGCCTCGCACCACGTGCACCCACGCGTGCCGACCGGGCGAGAGATCGAGCGCGACCTGATCTCCTGCCGCGAGCACCGTGCCGTAGAGCTTCGTGTCCGCGTTGATCTTCACGCTGCCGTCGGCCCCATCGGGTGACGCCACCAGGTGCAGACCCTTCTTGTCCTTCAGCGCGAACCGCTTCTGCTCGTACGAAGGCGCCACGCCCAGCGCGTCGGGCTCGAGCCAGATCTGAAGGAAGTGTGCGCCTTCGGTCTTCGAGGCGTTCTGCTCGGAGTGCCGCACGCCCGTCCCCGCGCTCATGCGCTGCACTTCACCCGGCGTGATGAGCCCCTTGTTGCCCATCGAGTCTTGGTGCGAGAGCGCGCCCTCGAGCACGTAGGAGATGATCTCCATGTCCCGATGCGGGTGCGTGCCGAAGCCCTGCCCCGCCGTCACTTTGTCCTCATTGATCACGCGCAGCGCGCGGAAGCCCATGTGCCTCGGATCGTAGTACTCGGCGAACGAGAAGGTGTGCTTCGTGTTCAACCAACCATGGTCTGCGCCGCCACGTTCAGCGGACTTTCTGATGTTGATCATGGTCGACACCCTCAGCATCCGATGTGCCACGCGCAAGTGGCCGCCCCTCCCCCGGTGGCGCTGCGTCTCCGAGGGGGTTACTCTCCTTTCGACAGTCGAATCTCTCATTTCGAGAGTCACCTCCGAGCCCCGATGCGCGCCCGAAACCTCAAGCTGACTGACATTTTCGACTTCGACGCCGACGGCGGCGAGATGACCCTCGCGGGTGAACGCGTGGTGCTGATGGACGCGGTGGCCATGGGCCTCTTGCGCAGCCAGCTGATCACCGCCTTCGGCATGACCGGCGCGCGATCGATCTTCACCCGCTTCGGCTACACGCACGGCTACCGCCTCGCCGAGGCCATGAAGACCGCCATTCCCTGGGAAGACGAACGGGAGTGGCGGGTGGCGGGCGGCCGGCTGCACCGCCTGCACGGCATGGTGAGCTTCGAGCCGGTCAAACAGTCCACCCACTCACCGCCGCCGTTCGCAGAGGCGGTGTGGCACGACAGCTACGAGGCCGATCAACACCTGCTCCATCACGGGCAGGCCGAAGAGTGCGTGTGCTGGACGCTGGCCGGCTTCGCTTCGGGCTACCTCTCGAAGGCGCAGGGCCGCACCGTCTACTGCATCGAAGAGAGCTGCCGCGGCAAGGGAGACCCGGTGTGCCGCATGGTGGGGCGCTTTCGCGAAGACTGGCCCGAAGCGCAGCAGGCCTTCTTCACCTTCTACGAATCTGACTGTCTCAACGAAGCACTCAGCACGCTGCAGGCGCAGCTCAAGAAGGTCGACCGCCGCCTCGCCCAACGCCGCCGCGAGCTCGAGTCGGAGCAGGACGAGTCGGGCCTGGTCATTCGCAGCCTGAGCATGAAGACGCTGCTGGGGCAGGCCCGCAGGGTCGCTTCGGTCGACACCAGCGTGTTGCTCCAGGGTGAGTCGGGCGCCGGCAAAGAGCGCATCGCGCGCTTCATTCACGACGCCTCGGGCCGGCAGGCGGGGCCCTTCGTGGCCATCAACTGCGCGGCGGTGCCCGAGTCGCTCATCGAGAGCGAGCTGTTCGGCCACGCCCGCGGGAGTTTTACCGGCGCCACCAGCGATCGCCCGGGGCTCTTCGAGTCGGCCAAAGGCGGCACGTTGCTGCTCGACGAGGTGGCCGAGCTGCCGCTGCCCATGCAGAGCAAGCTGCTGCGCGTGCTGCAGGAGCGCGAGGTGCGCCGGGTGGGCGAGAACAAGACGCGCAGCATCGACGTGCGGTTGATCGCCGCCACCCACCGCGATCTCGCCGCCGAGGTGAAGGCCAACCGGTTCCGCGAAGACCTGTTCTTCCGCCTGCGGGTGATCGAGCTGCAGGTGCCCCCGCTCCGGGAGCGCCCCGAAGACATTCTCCCCCTCGCCCGCCAGGCCCTCGCCCGTTCGGCCGCCCGGGAAAAGTTGCCCCTGAAGGAGCTCTCGCCCGAAGCCTCCCGCCGGGTGTTGGCCCACCCCTGGCCTGGCAACGTGCGCGAGCTGCTCAACGCCATGGAGCGCGCCCTGGTGCTCTCCCCGGGCAAACGCATCGAAGCCAGCGACCTGCCGCCCGACGTGAAGCAGCCGGCCGCCCCCGCGCGCCACCTGGGTGAACAGCGCACCCTGGCCGAGATCGAGCGGGAGGCCATCTTGACCACCCTTGCCGCTGAGCGAGGCAGCCGGGCCCGCACCGCCGAGCGGCTGGCGATCGGTCAGGCCACGCTCTTCCGCAAGCTCAAGCAGTACCAGGCAGAAGGCCACCAGGTGGCGCCAGCGGCCTGACCTCGGCGTACACTGGCGAACGTGGCGTCGGCACCGCACCCAACCCTGAACGAAGCCGAACAGCGGGTCGCGGGTGGCCCACCACTTGCGTTAGCACCGCTCGTGGTTCCCGACTTCATCCCGCGGGTGTGCGAGCGCCTCTCTGAGCTGGGTCCCGATCCGACAGCAATCGAGCGGATACGCGGCCTGATGAACCTCGAGAGCTTGCGCCTGCACCGGGCGGAGCCGAGTCTGGCCACACCCCCGACGTCGGAGCCGACCCATTGGGTGCTTCCGGTGAACTGGCAGGGGCGCACTTTCGGGTGGCTGGAGGGCCAGGGCCCCCGTGATGAGCCCGCCCTCGCGGCGCTGCTGCCGTTGCTGGCCTGGAGCCTCGTGCAGCAACGCGAGCGCGAGCAGGGCGAGCGCCGGCTGACCGAGGTGCAGGAGCGCATGACCGAGGTGCAGCTGCGTGCCGTGCGCGCGCTCGACCTCTCGGAGCTGGTGACCTGGCTGCTGCACGCCCGCGACGAAGCAGAGATCGAACAGCTGGGCACCTCGGCCGTGTCCACCCTGCTGCGCGTCGATGCGGGCGCGTTGCTCACCCGCACCCGCAGCGGTCAATGGCAGCTGCGCATCCCCGCGCGGGAGCTGGTGGTGGAGGGCCTCGAGCTGACCGGCTCGCAGCACTTGCAGCTGCTCACCCGCGATCAGGTCGAGCTGGAGACCCGGCTGGCCGAGACAGGCGACGCGCTGGAGCGGCAGCTCTTCGCGTGGGGCTATCGGCAGACGTTCTCCGTGCCGCTCGACTCGGGCAATGAGCCGCAAGGCGTGCTGCTCGCGCTCTCTCACGCGGGCCAGGCGATCGACCCCGAAGCGCGGGTGGCGGCCGCCCAGCTGTCGATCATGATCAGCGTGGCGCTCGACCGGCTCCGCGATCAGCGGCGCCTGGGCGAACACCGCAAGTCGCTCGAAGACGCGCTGCGCCTGGCCAGCATGGGCACCTGGGAGCTGGACCTCAAGACCATGGAGACCACCTGGTCACGCGAGCTCCATCAGCTCCTGGGTGGTCCTTTCGCCGAGCGGCGGCTGCGCCACGAAGAGGCCGGGGCGAGGATGGAACCGGAGATCCGGGCGATCCATCAGCGCCATCTGGCCGAGCTGATCGCCACCGGGAGCACCACCCCTTCTCAGCTGAAAGCCCACACCTTCGACGGCCGCACGTTGTGGGTGCGCACGCTCTACGAGCTGGTGCGCGACGACGACGGGGCTCCGCTGCGCGTGAAGGCGGTGAGCCGCGACGTCACCCTCGAGGTCGACTCGCAGCTCGAACGCGAACGCGCGCTGGAGCGGGCCACCAAGTACGAACGGCTCTTCACCCTCTCCGACACCCTGGCCGCGGTGTGCGACGCGACGGGCATCATCGAAGAAGCGTCGCCCTCGTGGGCCCGGCAGCTGGGCTGGTTGCCCGAAGACCTGCGCGGGGTGGACATCGGCAGCATCGTGCACCCCGACGACATCCCCGGGGTGCTCACGCTCTTCCGCGAAAAGCTCCAGGCCGGCCAGAGCTCGGGTGCGATCACCCGGGTGCGCGCCAAGAGTGGAGAATGGCGCTGGGTCTCGTGGACGGCGGCGATCGACGGCGGTCGTTTCTACGCGGCGGCCAGTGACGTCACCCCGCTCGAGCTGACCTCGCAGCGGCTGCGCCAGAGCCAGGAGCAGATGCAGCAGGCCGGAGCGCTCGCCCGGGTCGGCGGGTGGGACTACGACCTCGCGTCGGGCAAGGTGCAGTGGAGCGAGGAGGTCCGCAAGATCTACGAAGTCGACCCCGACTACGACCCCGACTTCAACATGACCAGAGCGTTCTATTCGCCCGAGAACAGCCGCACGCTCACGCAGTCCGTGGAGCGCTGCGTGGCTGACGGCACCGCGTACGACCTCGAGCTGGAGGTGATCACCGCCACCGGTAAGAAGATCTGGGCTCGCCACCTGGGAAACGCCGAGCGGGTCGAGGGGCGCACGGTGCGAATCTACGGGGCGGTGCAAGACGTGACCGACCAGCACCTGGCCAGGGAGCAGGCGCTCACCGCCTCCCGGGTGAAGTCGCAGTTCCTCGCCAACACCAGCCACGAAATCAGAACGCCGCTCAACGGCATCATCGGCATGACGCAGCTGGCCCTCGACACCCAGCTCACCGCCGAACAACGCGAATACCTCGAGGCGGCCAACACCTCGGGGCAGAACCTGCTCGCCATCGTCAACGACATCCTCGACATCTCGAAGATCGAATCGGGGAAGCTCGAGCTCGAGCGCATTCCCTTCTCGTTGCCCAAGACCCTCTTCGAGGCGGTGCGCGCCCAGGCCGGCCGGGCGCACGGCAAGGATCTCGAGCTCATCGTCGACGTCGGCCCCACCATGCCCGACCAGGTGTTGGGCGACCCCGTGCGCGTGGGCCAGATCGTCACCAACCTGGTGGGCAACGCGGTGAAGTTCACCGAACGCGGCGAGGTGTCGGTCACCGCCACCTTCAGCGCCACCCACGTGAAGGTGTCGGTGCGCGACACCGGCATCGGCATTCCCGCCGATCGCATCGACTCGATCTTCGAGGCCTTCACCCAGGCCGATGGCAGCACCAACCGCCGTTTCGGCGGCACGGGCCTGGGCCTCACCATCACGCTCGAGCTGGTCAAGGCGATGGGCGGTCACATCGAGGTGGAGAGCCGGCCCGGTGAAGGCAGCACCTTCCACGTCTGGCTGCCCTTGCCCGTGGCGCCTTCGCAGCCGCGCCTGGCCGCGCCCGCCCAGGGCCTGCGGGTGATGGTGATCAGCGGCAACCCGCGCAGCCAGGCCGTCACCCAGAGCCAGCTTCAGCAGCTGGGCTGCGAGGTGACCTGTGTCGCCGCTGAGCTGGCGGTGCGGCAGTTGCTCGAAGGGGGCGAATCGCAGACCGATCTGATGGTCATCGACCACGAGCTGCACGGCACCAGCGGCATCGAGCTGTGCGAGGCCCTGGAGGTTCACGAAGGGCTCAACCGGATTCCCCGGCTGTTGCTCACCCGAACCACCAAGCGGCCCATCAGCGCTCAGCTCAAGGCCGCGGGCGTGCAGCGGGTGTTCACCCGCCCCGTGAGCACCGCCGATCTCTGCGAGGCGCTGGCGCACTTCAAGCCGGGCTCAGGCTTCAGCCGCACCGAAGCGCCCACCACCGCCCGCCGGGCACGCCGCTCCTTGACCGTGCTGCTGGCCGAAGACAACGCCATCAACGCCCGCCTCGCGCAGCGCCTGCTGGAGCGGCTGGGCCACCGGGTCACCCACGTCACCGATGGAGCACGCGCCGTCGAGGCCGCAGCTCAAGGCCGGTGGGATGCGGTGTTGATGGACATGCAGATGCCGGTGCTCGACGGCCTGGAGGCCACCCGCGCCATCCGCATCGCCGAGAAGAGCACCGGCCTGCACCTGCCCATCATCGCGCTGACGGCCAACGCCATGAAGGGTGACGATCAGATCTGCCTGGAGGCCGGCATGGACGCCTACCTCACCAAGCCCATCGACATCGATCGCCTCGCCTCGATGCTCGAGTCGATGGCCGCTCCGCCTACAGAAATGACCGCGTGAAGGCGTGCGGCAGCAGCTCGGCGATGGTCCACTTCGCCACGGTGCCTGAAACGGTGCGTGAAGAAATGGGCAGCGTGGGCGCCCCGAACTCCGCCAACACCTGACGGCACATGCCGCAGGGGGGCGTGGGCTCACGCGAGTCGACCACGATCGCCACGGCCACCGGCTTCTTGCCGCCCAGCACCATGCCGCCCACCGCGTTGCGCTCGGCGCACACGGTCAGGCCGTAGCTGGCGTTCTCCACGTTGCAGCCGGCGCTGATCGAGCCATCGTCACAGAGGATCACCGCGCCGACGTGAAACTTCGAATACGGCGCGTGCGCCCGCTGCCTCGCGAGCTCGGCGGCCTCGAAGAGCTGTTCCCAGGGGACATCGACCATTCGAAGACTCTTTCATACTTCGTCTGTTAACTCGCCTCCCCCATGACCACCTCTCAGCCTGTTGCGCTCATCACTGGCGGCAGCCGCGGCGTCGGCCGGGCCTTGAGCCTGCGCCTCGCCAAACGCGGCTACGACATCGTCTCCACCTACCGGCGTGACGCAGAGGCCGCGAAGGCGCTGGAAAAAGACGTCGAAGCGCTCGGCCGCAAGTGCATCACGGTGGTGGCCGATCAGCTCGAGCCCGAGAGCCTGCAGCCGGTGTTCGAGCGCATCAAGAGCGAGTTCGGCCACCTCGACGCCTTCGTGGCCAACGCGGCCTCGACCAAGTTCGCCCCGCTGATGGACACCAAGCTCCACCAGATGGACAAGACCTTCAACGTCACGGTGAAGAGCTTCCTGCACGGTTGCCAGCTGGCGCAGCCGCTGATGGCCGGGCGCAAGTCGAGCATCGTGATGGTCTCGGGAATGGACTCCCGCATTCCCCTGCCCTTTCATGGCCTGCTGGGCGCGATGAAGGGCGCGATGGAGATCCTGGTGAAGTACCTCGCGTGTGAGCTGGGGCCCGATGGCATTCGGGTCAACGCGATCAACCCCGGCTACATCGACACCGAGTCGTCGCGTTTCTACATCGGCGAAGTCGGCTGGGAAAAAATGGAGAAGGAGCTCGCCGCCATGGTGCCGGTGGGCCACATCGCCAGCGCCGACGAGATCGCGCAGACCATCGAGTGGGTGTGCACGCCCGAGTCACGCTACGTGAACGGCACCACCATCAACGTCGATGGTGGGCTCGAGGCGAACTACCAGTTCTTCATCAGTTCGCGAGCGGGCTGACCTCGACCCGGTAGATCGGCATCAGGTTGAAGCGCTGATCGAAGCTGGGGTGGCGCGCGGAGAAGAAGCGCAACCGCGCGTCGGGATCTTTCGCGAAGGCCGGGTCTTTGAGCTTCTCCTCGAAGGCCGCCTTCACCGCGGGGTCCTTCAACTGCTCCCGGGCGAAAGGTTCGGTCAGGTAGTCCTCGAGGTATTCCTTCTGCTCGAGGTGCGCGTTGAAGAAGCCCCACGAGACGAGCGAGTCGGGCGCGGTGGGCTCGAGCAGGTGCATCACCACTTCGGCGTGCGGCTGGGCGATCGGCACGAAGAGCGAGCCCGCGGGCAGATCTTCGGTGGCCTTCGTCCAGCTGCCTCTCGCGTCGACGGTGGTGCGGCCTTCGTAGCTGGCGCCGCGCAGCTTGCCCTCGACCACCATGTGCTCCACGGCGAGCTGCGGTTTGCCCTTCTTGAGCACCTCGAAACGAAGGCCGTGTGCCTGAAGCCGGGGCGCGACCAGGGCCGCGTGCGAGACGGGGATGAGGTAGCCCGCCAGCGGTGCACGCACCACGAGGGTGGGCTCGAGCTCGTCGCGCAGCTGCATCTTCCAGATCTGCGGCTTGTTCTCGTCGTACCGAACCCACTGCTTGCCGCTCACTTCGCTCTTCTCGCGCGTGTACGCGTAGCCGAGGAAATCGATGGGCTCACCTTCGCGCCGGGCTGAGCTCATCAACACCACGTCGGTGCCGCCGCGCTTCGTGGCCGCGAGATCCGCCTGCTGCGCCGCGGCGAGCCAGTCTTTGCCGTGCAGGGTGGCTTCTTCGAGCAGGCCTGCGCAGACGTCGAAGGTCGCCTTGATGCGCACCGCCGAGGTCTTCCACGAGTGGGTCTCCACCAGCACACCGAAGCGGTGATGGAGCGCCCAGTACGCATTGCCGAACCGCGGCGGTGGCCAGCCTGCCGAGATGCCACTGGCCGGATCATCGGTGTCGTCGAACGAGGGGTAGAAGCCCACCGGCTTGTGACCGCCCGCCTCGAGCTTCGGGAAGAGCGTCTGTTCGAGCGTGCGGCCCCAGGCCTGCAAACTCGGAGGACCCACCCGCCTGGGCTCGAAGGTGACCGACACGTCGTGCTGAAACTGCGCGCCGTCGGTGACGTGCAGATCGACGAAGAGCACCGGATCGAACCGGTGGAGCAGGCCGAGCATGGCCCGCATCTCCGGGGCGTCGGCCTTCATGTAGTCGCGGTTCAAGTTCAGGTTCTGCGAGGTGACCCGCCAGCCCATCTCTTCCGGCCCGCGCTGGTTGGGGCGCTGGTTCTTGCCGAACCGTTCGTGCCCATCGACGTTGAAGACGGGCACGAAGATCAGGGTGACCGCGTTGAGTGACTTCGGCGCGACCTTGCCGTCGAGCACTTCGCGCAGCAGCCAGAAGCCGGCGTCTTTGCCGTCGATCTCGCCTGCGTGAATGCCGCCCTGCAGAAACACCACCGGGCGCTTCTTCGCGCTGATCTGCGCGGGCGTGAAGGTGCCGTCTGCAGAAACCACCAGGCTCAACATCGGGCGGCCCAGCGGCGTGGTGCCGAATCGTTCGCACTTCACCTTGCCCGGGTACCGTTGGGGGAACTCGGCGCAGAGACGCTCGACCTCGTCATACCGGCCGGTGCGGGCCCAGCCGGAAGCTTCGGCGACGGTGGTGAGCGGAGCAGCAGCGAGCAGGGCCAGGAGCAGCGGCGTCATGGAAGGAGCGATACACCGTTCTCTCGTTTCTCAGGAACACCGTTCGAGCCACCTGCACTCGAAGGCACCCCTGCGTGTAAGGTCACACGCCATGAAGGTCTCCGCCGCTCAGTTCTCCTTCGATGCACCTGCAGGGTACGTGGTCGAAGAGACCACCCTCGGCCTGCGCAGCGCGCACCGCAACGGCCCCTCGCCCAGCTTCATCGTGAACACCCGGCCTACCCGGCCCGGTGCGACGCTGGAGAGCCTCGCCACCGAGGTGGTCGCCGAGTTGGCGCAGACCATCGGGCAGATGAAGGCGCCTTCGTTGACCGAGTTCACCTTCGAAGACGGCCAGAAGGGCCTGCTGGTGGCGCACGCGCTGAGCACCCAGAGCGGGCCGCTGCGGCAGTACTTCCTGCTCCGGCTTCACGAAGGGCAGCTCTGCACCATCACCCTCACCGTGCCCGAACCCTCGCTCAACGAAGCGAGCGCCCCGCTTTTCATGAAGTCCCTCGCCTCCCTGAAGACGACCCCATGACCACCATCAAGCCGCGCTCGCCTCTCTCGCCCCTCTCGCCTGCGAAGACCACTGCTGGCCCCGCGGTTCCCCAGGCGCAGAAGCCGCTCACCGGTTGGCAGCGGGGCGGCGTGGTGAAGATGGATCCCTCCACGAAGCAGCAGCAGCACGAGATGGCGATCGTCTGCCCCGTGCTGGCCGCGATGGTGAAGGAAGGCCGCGTGCCGATGGACAAGGACGGCAACGTGAAGTTCAAGGATCTGCGCGCCGCAGGCCGCGAGCTCGACTTCAGCAAGCCGATGGAGCTGTCGCTGCCGGCGATCGCGCTGGGTGGCAACACGCCGAAGGATCTCCTCGGCAACATCTTCAATCGCAGCTTCAACGTGCTCGAGCTGCGCAGCGGGCCGGCGAAACACGCGGCTGACTCGGCCATCCTCAACAGCGGCGCCTTCGATGAGTCGCGCTTCCAGGCGTTCGTCGCGCACGCCGACGGAAAGGGGCGCATGACGCTGAGCAGCTTCGCCGCCGCCATCGCAGATCAGGCGCGCCGTGATTCGTCGGGGCCTGCTGCCGCTGCCCTGCCCGCGGGGAAGGCGATCGCGCTGGTCGAGTACTCCGCGCTGCTGTCGATCTTCGGCACCAAAGACAAGGCGACCGGAGAAGTGGGCATTCCGGTGACGCAGCTGAGGGATCTCTTTGAGCACCAGAAGTTGCCGCCCACCACGGGTGCCTCGATCTCGGAGTCGACCGCGATCGCCGCGTCGATGAAGGTGAAGGTCGACGCGAACCTGAGCATGCGCGCGTTCGATTCGACCTCGACCATCACCGGTCAGGCGAAAGCGGGCATCCGGCTGGCGAACGACGAGACGTCGACCACGGGCGCTGCGGCGAACGCGGCGGCGAGTGCGGGCAAGGCGGCCAACTGCCCCCACCTGAACAACCAGGCGGCCATGCCCGGTCAGGTGAAGGACGCGGTCAACGCGCACACCTCGGTGGGTCTGCCGCGCTGACGGCGCGGGTTCACTCGAGGTCCAACGTCATCTCGACCATCGTGGGCCGATAGCCGATGCGCTTGAAGAGCGCCTGGCCCTCCACATTCGACGCGGCTGAGTACAAGACCACCTGCGTGGCCCCCAGCTGGGCAAACCGCACCTTCGCCTCGGCCATCAGGGCCTGCGCCACGCCCTTCTTCCGCTGGCCCGCAGCCACGAAAAGGTCGTGCACCGCTCCGTGGGCATCGAGCAGCTTGGCCCAGTCGCGCGACTCGAGCGTGCCGAACAGGTACCCCGCCACCACTCCGTCGGTCTCCGCGGTCAGCAGCAGCACCTCTTTCTTCTTCAGCTGCGAGCCGAAGAAGCGGTGGTACCCGTGCGCGATGTCGGGCGTGGTGAAGAACCGCGTGGTGTCCCACGAGTGGTGGAGCAGCACGAGCTGTTCGGCGAGCAGCGAAACCGCGTCGAGATCGCCAGCTGTCATGTCTCGGATGACCGTCATGACTTGCGTGGTAGGAGCCTCGCAGGAGCAATGCAACGCATGTCGCCTCAGTGCACGCAGGGAGACGCCACCAGCGCCCAGACCTGGGAGCGCGCCCTCGCCGGCCGCAAAGCCGACGGGTTGCTGAGCGACCCTCCGTATTGCCTGCTGACGCGGCGGCGCAAAGACGGCGACCTGCGCGATCCCAAGCACAAGAAGATCGACCGCGGTCCGGTGCGGCGCTTCGAGAACGTTCGCGAGTTCCGCGACTTCACGAAGAAGTGGCTGGAGGTGGCGGTGAAGCACCTCACGCCTGAGGCGCCGCTGGTGTTGTGGATGAACCTGCTCGGCCGCGAGCCGATGACCGCCGCGTGTCGTGAGCTCGGGTACGGGCATGTGCAAGGCGAGTTCGTCTGGGGCAAACGCACGCGCGAGGGCAACAGCGGAGAGGAGATCCTGCGGGTGGTGGAGACCGCGCTGGTGTTCACGCGCAGTCCTGCCGAGCCGCAGTCACCCGATTCTCCCGCCCTGCCCTGGGCCGCGGTCGCCGGGTACGACGATGACGGGGAAGCCGCTGCGTGGGGCAACCACCCGAACCACAAACCGTTCGGCGTGCTCGAGCCGCTGGTGCGCACGTGGAGCAGGCCGGGGCAGCTGGTGGTCGATCCGTTCGCGGGCTCCGGCTCCATTCCCGCCGCGGCGTTGAAGCTGGGTCGCGAGGTGGCCTGCATCGAGCTCGAGCCCGAGTGGGCAGAGCGGGTCACGAAACGTCTCGAACAGAAACAAGACCTTCAAGGCTGAATCGAAATCTCGAACGGTCCCTTGCTGGCGAGTTCACCGTCGACGATCACGTAGACCGTCTGGCCCGCTGGAGCAGAAAAGGTGATCGTCTCTGCCTGCCCAGGTCCGTTCAGGGTCGTACCCGCGATGCAGGCGTTCGTGCCGCACGAGAGCTGCGCGTAGAGCAGGGGATCGAACGAGCCGGTGAGCGGCGTGACGGTGACGGTGTAGCTGGTCGTGACCGCAGCGGTGATCGCGTACGCCACGTCGCGGCCTGAAGCAGCGCCACCAGACGGGCACGAGCCGACGGAAGGTCCGTAGTCGTCGGTGATGCCGGCGTCCGCCGCGTCGGTGGTTCCGGTGAACACACCGCCCGCCGTGACATCGGGGGCCGTCGCACACGTGTTGCCGCCGTTGAGTTCGACTGCACCGCCATCGCTCGCGGTTCCTCCTCCCGTCGCGGTTCCTCCTCCCGTCGCGGTTCCGCCTCCACCTCCCGTCGCCGCTCCGCCTCCACTTCCTCCTCCGACGGATGCATCGGGCTGACCGGCGTCTTGCGTGATCATTCCCATCGAGGTGCCACAGCCGGCGAAGAAGCACGCGGACAGGATCAACAGTCGTTTCATTGGCTCGAGTGTACTGCCACTTGCCCCTCACCCCGACCCGAAGGGAGAGAAGGGAGAGAAGGGAGAGAAGGGAGAGGGAGAG
>JAUYRZ010000132.1 GCA_030695565.1 Archangium sp. | reverse complement strand
CTACGAGTACTTCGGTGTTCCGGCTGCTCTGTACACAGACCTGCTCTCAGCTCACTCCAAGGGCACGTTTGTCACCCGCTTTATCCGCGGCCACTTCCCGTTCCGTCGGCTGGGGCAGCCAAGCGATCTGACGTAGTAGTGTTAACGTCAGTCAGCAGACCACAACGACGTCAACAGACTAGCCTTCCTTCTCGATCACGTCGCCGCTCTGAACTTCGATTTCAATCCGATGCCGCCCATCTTGGATTCCACTGACGCGAACCTCGTTGATCGACACGCTTGGTCCCCAAGGACGCTTTCGCGGACAGTGCAGGATGGTGAAGCCCGCGACCTGGAGCTCGACGTCTCTGCCAGACTCCTCGCTCAGCCTCACGCGAGCGCGAATGTTCCCCGATGCCCAGTCAGTGGTCACCTCAATCAGCGTGGCTTCGTGGAAACGTTTCCAGTCCATGCCTGCAATCATAGTTCTCTCCTGCGCTGCCGTTGACGCACCACCGAGCCTGCGATGACCGATGAGGAGTTGGAACAGATCCGCGCGAGAAGTTTGGCGGCCGCCCCCGGCCCCTGGAAGGCGCACATCGAAGGTCGCGATCACGAGAGCGGATCGAGTTTCATCATGACCGGCGAGGGCTCGAACCGCGGCGAAGACATCGAACTCTCGGGAGCAACCGTCGCTGACTACGACTTCATTGCTTGTGCGCGGCAAGACATATCGCGGCTGCTGGCTGAGATCGCCCGCCTACGCGAAGAGCTGAATCAGGAATAGGACTGGCGCAACCCGACTTTCCGCCGTCAGTCGCATCATCGACACAGGGCCCGCGCAATGATCACTGAGCAGCAGCTTGAAGCCTTCTTTGCCGACCGCTCCCTTCTCAGAGTCGGCGAGCGGTACTTCGACCTTCCAACGAGCTCCGACTTCATCGAGGCCTGCATCGAGAACGACTTCGCGATCATTGGCATCGAGGGGTTTGAAATGGTCGAAGGCGGCATTCGACCCCGGATGGACCTCATCGCGGACTTTTCTGAGCGTGATGCCCTCACATGGAGCAACCTCAAGGATCGCGCGAATCGGTCGGCCCTTGCGTTCCGGAACGCCGTCACTGATCACGCCGTGCTTCTGAACTTCACCGTGGTGAACCGCACCGAATGGGAGAGGAGTGGTTGAGCATGGGATCCTGGGCAAATGAAGAACGTGGGAACGCCCGAGTCGAGGCCGCGTCGAAGGCGGATAGAACAGTTCGATGATGGATTTTGTCGGTTTCGATCTCATCGTGGATAAAGCACTCAGTGCGGAGGCGATCCGTGGAGCTCTCGCGAAGGTTTTTTCGCTTCCCACCCACCGCATCTCGATCATCGAGGATGTCGCCAACTACCCCGAAAGGGATGCGGCAGAGATCGTCTGTGTAGTCAGTCCGATTGCCGGCGAATTCGCGGCCATTCTGTCTATTCAGAGTGACCCGATGTCCGTGGCGGGTGACGCACCCGTCGACGTCGCACGGCATCTGGCCGCAGCCCTTGGAACCAAGTGTCTCCTGCCTCAGGAAGGGGTCAACCCTTATCTCCAACGTCCTCCCTCTCCCCGGCGGGGGAGAGGGTCGGGGAGAGGGCTCACTGTCCGCTCGGCGACAGAATGTCAGCCGTCTTGCACAATCCTCCAGCAGACGTTGCGAAATTCTTCCTCAGCGAACTGGCCTTGCTGTTCAGATCTCAAGTATCGCCGCAGAAAATCAGTGGGGATCCGTTGGTTTGCGGCCGATGGGCAAGGCCAACTCTTGGCAAAGCCCCCCCGAGTTGCAGAAAGTCATCGAGAAGGGCCTAAGGTTCCTTGGGGAGGGAGGGTGATGCGAATGAACCGGAGGTTTGTGGCTCGGTGGGAGGCTGAGCGGCTGAGCGAAGTGCTTCCAAAGATCGAGTTACATCCGCGCCTCCTCCGGTTGGTCCGGGCGCCATTTGTAAGGCGTGCTGGCGGCCTGCTACTTGAGCCGCTCGTCGCGGACGCTACCGGACCGGAGTCGTTTCAGGACGCGACCGGCTACGAAGCCTTTGTTAACAAGTTCCACGTGGATGACTTTATCGATGAGGCTGGCGCCTCAGATACCGAGCGGCTTCGTATTCTGATTCAGCAGGGAACCAAGGCGGCCATCGAGCTTGCAGAGAGACTGAAGAAAGAGGGAAGTTTTCGAGTGCTTCTCAGTCTTGATGCGGATCTTCCCACAATGACTTTACGGTTCTTTGGTCGCCGCGAAGGCGAGCACTGGGGCGCGAACGATCCCGATGCATTTCAACTCGAAGAGGTGCTGCTGATCGATACAACACAGACTCCAGCCAGTTAGAAGCCGAGGAAGACGCGCCGACGTTTTCACAGGGAGGGCATCAACAGTTCAGAGATCCTCTTATCGCTGTACCGCAGGAGGGCTAGCCCATATTTGATGTGGCCTGGTCCTGTCTGATGCGACTGCGAGTGTTGTCGCACTCGATGCTGAGGCCCTGGCTGATGAACGCTATGTTGTCAGCGACAGACCACGTTTGGGCGGGAGGAGAGAGTAGGTGGCGATCTGGCAATTCCATGTCGCGCTGATCCCGCGCGAAGCGCTGAACCAAGGAGAGCCGCAGCCGGCAAGGAGCTTTGCGTCCTTCGAGGAAATGGGTTGCTGGCAACAACGACAGCCTCACCCCGGGTTCATTGCGCAAGCGGACGCTCTTCTGCCTCGCGCCGCTTCGTGGTCGAACGAGATCGTTATGTGGGGGCAAGAACAGGGCGACCGCCTCAGCGTAATTCTCGATGACTTTTCAACGGATACCCCGAGACGATCTGTCAGATCGCCGACCTGTGGGACTGCGTCTTTCTCACTCGCGATGGGCGTGTTCACGAGCCCAGTGCCGAAATTCTTCGATCGGAGATTGAGAGATCAGTCGCGAGGCGGTTCGTCACGAATCCCGTTGGTACACTGATGTCCCTCAAGAAGCCGCCGACCGCTTGAGTAAGAACGGACTTCCGGCACTGCAGACCCAGTTCGGCAAGGAGGAGACGTGCGCTATCCGATGAAACCGTTCACGTTCATGGCGCCCGTTGTGCTGGAGAGTCGCCGCTACGGGGTTGGTCCATGAGCGAATGGATTAAGGGTGCGCGTCAGGTATGTGCTCTGTTCGAGAGTGGCGTCTGGAGTGCGATTCTCTGGAAATACGCTGCATCCCATTCGCGGGCCGAGATCGTTCTCCTTAATCCAGTGGATGGAAGATGGGTGCTGCACATGGTTGAAGTATCGGAGATCTCGGCGACCCTCGACGGGCCCCTCATTCCCGTGAAACTTGTGGTTAATGAAGCGGGGATGGTCGAACTCCGAGGGGAAGGTTTTCTTGTACGCGCTAAACGTGTTGTCGCGCGGCAGGGTGCGCCATCGCTGCCTGAGTAGCCAAATGGTCGGTGTCTCAACGACTGCGAATTGAGCATGCAGCCCACGATCAGGCGCGCACACGGTTGCATCGTTCTCTTTCAGCTTGGAGCCGGAACGACAGCTGCCTTGTTCAATTCCTCCAGCAGATCCTTGCGGTCCTCTTCTTCCGGCAGCTGACCCTTGTTGTTCAGGATCTCCACCATCGCCGCGGAGACCTCGGTGGGGATCTCCACCTTCTCGCTGCCTTCCATCACCGGAGCGAGCCCCGCGCGGTAGGCCACGTTCAACGCGTCGAAGATGCGCAGCTCGAGCGCGCCCGCGTTCTCCGGCATCGCCTTCCGTGCCACCGCGAGCACCTCGAGGTTGTGCCTGCAGCGTTCGACCGTGGCACCGCCCCACGCAGGCACGAAGAACGCTTTGGCAAGCAGCTCCCAAGTCTCTTCGCTCACGCCCTTCGCCAGGGTGTCGCGCGCTGCGTTCAGATTCGCGGGCGCCTCAGCCCACTCTTTTCGCTCGCTCCACGCGCCCATCACCAACAAGCCGCCAAACAGCACCACCACCAACGTGGCCGCGAGCGCCGGGCCCCACCAGCCCCACAACGTGTGCAGGTTCACGCCCATGCCGATGAGCCCGAACAACCAGATGGGCAGGAAGAAGATCCGCCCCTTCAAGCCGACCAGGTCGCTCGCGATGCTGATCACCGTGATGAGCACGCAGCTCAAGACGTTGCCCTGCGTCGAGTCCATGAACTCGGGGAAGAAGTAGAAGAGCGGCCCCAGGAAGATGCCGATGATGAGGCCGACGACGATCGCGAGCGCGTTGAAGATGATCATGAGGCCTTTCGGGAAGTGGTGATTCAACCAGAAATATTTGCGCTGGTACGCGGCTTGAAGTGCTCGTGCGCATGGCTGACTACAACGACCCATCCCCCGACTTCCCGCCGCGGCGCAAACGCATCTGGCCGTACTTCGTGGTGCCGCTGGTCTCGATGGTGGTCGGCTACCTGGTCGTCTACCGCATCGTCAACGAGCCACGTGGCCCGGAAGGCTCACCCCAGGTGGCGCTCACCGAGGTCGAGCCTCCGGAGCTGATCGACAGCGGGCTGCCGATCTCGGTCGAAGAAGGCGACACGAACCTCAAGGAGCAGGCCGCTGCGTGGTCGGCTGATCAGCTCTACGCGCGGTGGCTCGATTTGGTCAGCCTCCGTCACCTCGTCGCCGCTGCGCAGTTGGTCGCCGACGGAGAGAACGTGAAGCCCGCGTTGCCGTTTCTCGGCGTCCCAGGCGAGTTCGCGGTGCGTGAAATGGAATCTGAACCCGCGCAGGAGCGCCTCTTCATCAACCCCGAAAGTTACGCCCGCTACGACGTGCTCGCGCGTGTGGCCGGTTCGATCGACGCGGCCGCAGCGGGTGACGCGTACAGCGGCTTCAAGCGCTTCTGCGACTCGGCGTTCGCGGAGATCAGTCCGGCCGGCAAGGTGTTCGACGAGGTGCTCGCGTCAGCGTTGCGTCGCTTCACGCAGCGCCGCGTGCTGGAAGGCGAAGTCGAGCTCGTCCCCAAAGGCGCGGTCTACGCCTTCAAGGATCCTTCGCTCGAAGCGCTCAGCGCCGCAGACAAGCAGTTCCTGCGCATGGGCCCGAAGAACGGCCGCGTGTTCCAGCGTCAGCTTCGCGTCTTCGCCGAGCACGCGAAGCTGAACATCAGTCCCGGTGAACGCTGACCTGCCTCGAGGCCCTCACCCCAACCCTCTCCCGAAGGGCCCGAAGGGAGAGGGAGCTACGACATCAGTCCTGGCGAACGTTGAGCTCGAGCTTCCAGCGGCCCTTGCCTTCACGCTCGAGACAACGCACTTCGAGCGCGCCCAGCTCGGTCACCGCAGCCTGAATGTTCACCGGCACCAGCGCGCCCCCGGTGCCTGGCAACGAAGTCTCGATGGGCGGCAGCTCCTCGAGCTCCTTCGAACGCTCGGCGTCTTCCAGCAGCTCACCGACCTTGTCGTCACGACGCGTCGACGAGGAGAAGAACCGGAAGCGCGTCGGTTCGCCGACCACCAGCCCGAACTCCTGCGGAGGAATGTCGGCCTGGGTGCCTTCTTCCATTCCGAAAGGCGCCACGCAGAGCGCCTTCACGGGCGGGGTGAAACCGGGAACAGCGAGCGTCGCTGACTCCACGCCCACGTAATACGAACGAGCGGTGCCGCCGCGAATGCGGATGCCGTGACCCGCCTTCACCCAGCCGTAGTACGCAGCGCCGCGCGCCACGGCGAGATCGAGGTCGGCGCCTTCCAGCTCGCGCGCTAGCGGAGCCTGATCGTCCATCAGCCACGAGTTGAGCGCGTCCATCACGCGCGTGCGCAGCTTGGTGGCCTTGAGCACGCCGCCGTTGAAGAGCACCGCTGTGGGGCGCGCGAATGAAGTGCCGAGCCCCAGCGAACCCGCCTGCCTGGTGAGAAACGCCGCGAGGTGACGGGTGATCGCCGCGTCCTGCGCGTAGGGAAGGCCGACCTGCGCGAGACCCGAGCGGCGCGGCTGCACCACTGGATCGGCGATCTTGGTCAGCGGGAAGAACCCGTCGGTGAGCACGGCGTCGAGCTCTTCGCGCATCAGCTCCGACTTGAGCGTTCCGCCCACCAGCGAAGAACCACGCCCCGGAATGCTGACAGCCACCTTCTCGGCGCGCGGGTGCTCATAGAGGTGCTCTTTGCCCACGCGGCAGGCTGCGGTCAGCGCCGTGAGCTGCCACTGATCGAGCGTCTTGCCGCCCGCCTTGAACTTCTCGTTGATGGTGTAGGCGAGCGCGAGATCCATGTTGTCGCCGCCGAGGAGGATGTGATCTCCCACCGCCTTACGCTCGAGCTGCAGCTCACCATTCACCTCGCTCACACCAATGAGCGAGAAGTCACTGGTGCCACCACCGATGTCGACCACCAACAACACGTCGCCCGGCTTGAGCTGCTTGCGCCAGCCATCACCCATCGCCTCGAGCCACGCGTAGAGCGCGGCCTGCGGCTCTTCCAGCAACGTCACGCGAGGCAAACCGGCCTGGCGCGCGGCCTCGAGCGTCAGATCGCGTGCAGCAGCGTCGAACGACGCAGGCACGGTGACCACCACTTCCTGCTCGGCCAGCGGAGCGCCTTCACCCAGCTCGCGATCCCACGCATGACGCAGGTGTTCGATGTACTTGGCGCTCGCTTCGACCGGAGACACCTTCTTCACGTCAGCCGGCGCACCCCACGGAAGAATCGGCGTGCGGCGATCGACGGTCGGATGAATCAGCCACGACTTCGCCGACGACACGAGCCGCGTGGGCACCTTGCCGCCATGACTGCGCGCGAGCTCTCCCACCACGTGCTCGAGCGACTTGTTCCACGGCAAGCCGAGTGAGCCCGCCGGGAACTCGGCCGCACCGGCGAGGTACAGAAACGAAGGGAGCAGCTGCTTGCTCTCCACCGTGCCCGGCGCCGTCAATTGAGGAACCGGCAACACGGCCTGATTCGGGCCGCGGCCGCTCTTCGCGTCCATCGGCTGGTACGACAACGCGCCGTGCGTCGTGCCGAGGTCGATGCCGATCGCGTACTTCACGGGAGCTCCACCTCGGCAGGCGCAATCACCTTCACGTCGACGGTGGTCGGCACGTCAGGCAGCAACACTTTCGTGGCCACCCAGCCGTGGTGCTTGAGGCTGCCCTTCCACGGTCCAGCCCCCGCCACGTTTCCTGTGAGCCGGAACCGGTTGGCGTCGAAGCCCTGGGGGATCTCCATCGTGGCGCCTTCGGTCTCTTTCACCACCGCGGTGATCGGTACGTACTGAGCGAGCGTCTTGCGGCAACCCTCGTGCACCAACCGGGCAGCAGCGCCCACCTCTGCATCGGTGAACGAGGCGATGTCTTCCTGCAGGAAGTCGAGCAGGCGGCCCTCGCGCTGGAAGAGCCCGAGCATGAACAAGGCGGCGGCGTGCTGTTGCTCCGGGGTGGGCTTGACGATCACCGGCGCGGGAGGGGCAGGCGGGGGCGGCGCGGCCGGGGGAGGACCCAACGCTTTGCGGGCCTCGTCATCCGGGGTGGTGCCAAACAGAATCGCGAGCGCAAGTTTGAGGCGGGCGAAAAACGACATGCCGCGTCAGTAAGCGAATTTCCCCCGGGTGCCAACGGTTCAGCGAATGCAAAGTCAGGTATATGTCCTCCACATGAAGCGCATCCTGCTCGCCCTGTGTTGTGTCTCGCTGCCGGCGTTGGCGGTGGAGGTCTACGTCAACGGTGTCAGCGTCGACGGCCTCACCAATCACACCTTCGAGAAGGTGACCGTGCGGCTCGATGAGCGCGGCAACGTGCAGATCGACGCGCCCGGCTACTCGGTCAAGAAGGTGAACCTGAGCGGCACGCCCGACAAGCCCAGCCGCCCTGAGAGCGCCATCACCCAGAAGTACTTCCTGGTGACCGAGCAGACCGTGACCGGCATGACCGAATACGAGGTCGACCTGTTCTTGAACGGCAAGTTCATGCGCACCTTGAAGAACGGCGACGACCAGCTGGTCACCGACATCACCAAGCAGCTCAAGCCGGGGCAGAACCTGGTCATCATCCAGGCCAAGAAGCGCTACGCCAATCCGTCGTCGCCCAAGAGCATGTCGCGCTCGCACGTCTTCCGGGTGATCATCGGAGAGGGCAACACCACCACCGATCAGGTCACCATCGAGAAGCAGCTGGTGACGTTCACGCGCACCGCAGCCGACACCGCCGATGTGACTCAAGAATTCAGCTTCACCACTCGGTAACCATGTACTCAATCGACGAGCGCCTCAAAGGTCTGCCGGCTGTCAAAGACCAGGTGGTGCAGCTGTACCAATCGCTGAACGCGCCTCACCTGGCCATCCCCGGGCGCAAAGCGGGGCCCGCCATGGCCTTCGTGCTGGGGCTGCGTGGGCCTTCGGGCTTCGCGGTGTTCGTCTACCTGTACATGCAGGAGAGCGGCGAGAGCGCCGTCTACGTTCCCTCCAACGGCACCGTGCCCGCGGAACAATTTCAGGGTGAAGAATCGGAAGCGCTGGGGTTCGTGGAGTCCATGGGGTTCATCATGGACAACCTGAACTTCCGCGGCCGTCCGCCCGACGAGCAGGAGACCATCATCCGCACCATGCCTGTCTTCATGAGAGAGCCGCCCCCTCCCGCTGCAGGTGCACCTATGGGCGCGCCGGTGAGCTCGGGCAGCGGTCAACGGACCAAGCCCGGAACGGGTGCCGCTGCGTCGGTGGTGCAGCTGGGCAAGTTGTTCTCTGCCTTTTGTCTTGCGCTGCTGATGCAGGGCTGCGCGCACGTCAGCGAGCGCGACAAGGATCAGGCGGTTCTCCACTACGAGATCGCCGTGCAGAACCTGGTGAAGTCGCCGCAGGTCGCGCTCAAAGAAGCCGAAGACGCGCTCAAGTTCGACCCCACCAGTGCCGACGCGTGGCACATCAAGGCGCTGGTGCTGCACAAGAGCTTCCAGCGGCTCGAAGAAGCGCAGGTCGCCTACGCCAAGGCGCTCGAGCTGAAAGATCCGTTCTCCGAGGCGCGCACCAACCTGGGCGGGCTGTACATGGATCAGAAGCGCTACGACGACGCCATCAAGCAGTACGAGCTCGCGTTGAGCGACGTGAACTACCGCACCCCGTACATCCCTCAGGGGAACATCGGCTGGGCGTATTTCCGCAAGGGCGACAGCAAGCAGGCCATCGAGACGCTCAAGGCCGTGCTGCAGGTCAACCCGAAGTACTGCCTGGGCGAGGTGTGGCTGGGCCAGGTGTACGAAGCCGCCAACAACACCGCCGACTCCTGCAAGTACTTCGCGCGCTATCGCGAACACTGCCCCGATCAGCCCGATGCCTGGCAGCGTGACGGCCTCTGCCTGGCCAACGCGGGCGACAAAGAGGGCGCCAGCAAGGCCTTCCAGATGTGCTTCGAGAAGTCGCAGAACGACGACCAGAAGGACCTCTGCAAGCAGCTCAAAGAGCAGCAGAAGTAAGTGGCTGCCGACTACCTGCAGCTCGGGCGGTATCTCCAGATGCAGCGTGAGCTGCGCGGGCTCTCGCTCGATGACGTCGCGCGCCAGACCAAGATCCCGCCCACGTTGATCGGCGCGTTGGAGGCGGGGCAGAGCGAACGGTTCCCCGAGCGGATCTTCGTCCTCAACTACATCCGCAGCTATGCGACCGCCGTGGGCCTCTCGCCCGACGACGTGGTCAATCGGTTCCACGAGATCCCCGAAGCGCCTCGGGCTGAACACTTCGATCCCCAGGCCCTCGAGGTCGATCGCCGGGCCCGCGCGTCGTCCGTGATGTGGAGCGCCATTGCGGCGCTGGTGGTGGTCAGCGTGCTCCTGGCCTTGAGTGCGATGTACGACCTGGCGATTCGGTATACGCACCGGTAGCCCGTGGAACGTTTCTCCGACGAAGCACTCGTGCTCTCGACCATCGACTTCGGTGAAGCCGATCGCATCGTCACGTTGTTCACCCGCGGTCACGGCCGGCTCTCCGCGTTCGCAGCAGGCGCACGGAAGTCGAAGCGGCGCTTCGCGGGCGCGCTCGAGGCAGGCACCCACCTCACCGCTCGCCTGGTCAGCACCCGCGGAGACACCCACCGCCTCGACGGGGTGGACGTCATTCGTTCCTTCCACCGGATCCGCGACGATCTCGCCCGCATCGCCCGCGCGATGTACTGCCTCGAGCTGTGCCGCGAATTGACCCGCGATCACCAACCGCACGAGCCGCTCTTCGACGCGCTGGCGCAGTACTTGGGCCTGCTCGAGGAGAAGAAGGCGGGGCCCACCTCGCTCATCAAGTTCGAGCTCGATGCGCTGCAGTACACCGGCTTCATGCCGCGCTTCACTCCGTGCGCCTTGTGCGCTCAGCCCACGGGCGACCGACCGCGTTTCGATTCGGAACACGGCGGCGTGGTGTGTCACTCGTGCAGCTTGCGCGTGCCCACTGGCATTCCCGTGCGTCCCGAGGTGGTCGACGCGCTCGCCCGGTTGCAGGCGGGGGAGCGGACGCCCATGCCGGCTGAGCTCCGTGCACGCAGCCGCGAGCTGCTCAACATCTTCATCGGCCATCACCTGGGGCGAAAGCTCAAGTCGGCCGACTTCATGGAACAGGTGGGGACGGACTGAATGGACGTCATTTCGCTCGGTGAAGCGCTGGTCGATTTTCTCCCCAACCGCCGCGGTCAACGCGTGCGCGAGGTCACCCACTGGACTCCGTGTCTCGGCGGCGCGCCTGCGAACGTGGCCGTCGGCCTCTCTCGGCTCGGCGCAAAGTCGGGCCTGGTCGGCGTGACGGGTCACGATGAGTTCGGTCACTTCCTGAAACAGGGCCTGGAGCGTGAAGGCGTCGACGTGCGGCACCTGCGGCAAACCGAGGAAGGCAAGACGGGCCTGGGCTTCGTCTCGCTCACCCAGAAGGGCGAACGCAGCTTCACCTTCTACCGAACGCGGGCCGCCGAGACGTTCCTCGACGCGCGCGACACCACGGCCGCGGCGAAGCTGCTCCGCTCGAGCAAGGTCGTGCACGTGGGCACCAACTCGCTCATTCACGCCCCCGCACGCGCCGCGGTGAGCGAAGCGGTGAAGCAGGCGTACGAAGCCGGGCAGATCACCTCGACCGATCCCAACCTGCGGCTGCACTTGTGGAAGGACCCCGCGGTGCTGCGCAAATTGCTGGGCGTGCTCTTCAAGCGCTGCGCGGTGGTGAAGCTCTCCGAAGAAGAGATCGAGTTCGTCACCGGCACCACCGACGTGAACGACGCGTTGAACTGGCTCGAGAAGAAGGGCGTGGTGGTGGCCATCGTCACCCGCGGCCCGAAAGGCGCGTCACTGCGGTTCCGCGGTGAGACCCGGGTGGTGCCGGCGAAGAGGGTGAAGGTGATCGACACCACCGGCGCAGGCGACGGCTTCACCGCTGGCTTCCTCTACGGCCTCACCCGGCTCTATTCGACGCGCGCTGCCCTCGAAGGCGCCGACCTCGACGCGCTCGAAGGCCACGCCCGGTTCGGGTGCCTGGTCGGCTCGCACGTGGTGACCAAGCTGGGCGCCGTCGCAGGCCTGCCGCGGCGCGGTCAGGTCTGAATCAGAAGTTGAAGGTCGCCGAGACCTGGAGCCGGAAGATGAACTGCTGCTCCAGGCGAAACCTTCGGCCCACCCGATCGATGCGTTCGTCGAAGTTCGGGTTGATCTCTTCGGGGTTGCTGGTCACGTCGACGGTGCCGTTGCCCGTGAGATCCTTGCCGATGTTCTCGTTGGTGAGGAAGTGTTCGGAGTTGTACGCGAACGACACGTTCGCTTTGAGGATCACGAACTCCGCTGCCTGGCCCACGAAGCCGAACTGGCCGCCCATCTGACCGTAGTCCGACGTGTAGAGCAGCTTGCCGAAGAGATCCGACATCTCGTTGTAGTAGCGGCCCTCGGAGAAGTAGTTCACGAACCCGCGGAAATCGAAGGCCACCCGCTGGTGCCGTTCTTCGCGCTCGAAGGCGGTGATCTCCACGCCGAAGATCGAGCCGCCGGTGTGCACGGGCTTGACGCCGGTCTCAGAACGCTCCCAGCCCGGCTTGCCACAGTTCTCCGGGCGGCCCTGGCGATCGGCCGAGGCGTCGTCGCAGTTCGAATAGAACCCCGGGCCCCGCCACGCGAGCGTGTAGTGCACCTCGAAGTAGGGCTCGACGTACTTGCTGATGCGCTTGCTGACCGCGGTGCTGAACGCGTAGCGGTGCAGCTTGTCGCCGATGTTGCCGCGGTTCGCGCTGCTGGTCGCCACGCTGGGGTTGAGCAGGGCCGCGGTCGGCGCGGTGTAGTCGAAGCGCAACGACCAGGTCGGCTTGCTGGGATCCTTCTTCTGCACGAAGGGGTTCCAGGCGAGGCCGAAGGTGAAGTCACCCAGGCCCGAGCGGTAGCTGTTGGTACCGTCGGGGTAACCGGGAAGCGTGAAGAGCTGGCCTTCACCGCTGCCGGGGTTGGCGCACTGGCTGCCCTGCGGGTCGAGCGAACAGTTGCGGCTGATGGTGGTGTTCGTCTCGTTGGTGCCGCCCGCGAACTTCCACGTGCGATCCTGCTGGAAGACGATGGGCACCCCGACGTGGAGCTCGAAATCTTTGTAGATGCCCAGGTTCACGTCGATGCCCAGGCGCGAGTCGTACTTCTGGTAGCGAAGCTCGGTGACGTCTTGCAGCTCGCCGAGCTGGTACCACTCACGCGTGATCGTCCCGCGGTCGGCGGTGCGATCGAACGTGAAGTCGAGGAACATTCCGAAGGGGTCCTTCTCTTCGAAGGACGACGCGACGCGCGTGATCTCGGCGGCAGACGCGGTGGTTCCGAGGAGGGCCGCTAGCAGAAAGCTGAGTCGCTTCATCGGGTTCGAAAGGTAGGTCGAACCCGGCAGTAACGCCAGTCTTCAGCCTCCGGCGACCTGCGATGGCGGAATCAGGGCCTTGAGCTCACCCATGCGCTTCTCGAAGGCCGGGCGCTCACCCGCGGCCAGGTTGCGCCGGGTGGTCTTGTGGGAGACGAACGGGTCGATCACCTTGTCGCCGCGCATGAGCTGGTAGTGAAGGTGCGGCGCGAAGCTGTGGCCGGTGTTGCCCGACTTGGCGATCTCTTCGCCCCGCTTGATGCGCTGCCCGCTCACCAGGGTCTTGGGCACCTCGGACAGGTGGAGGAAGAGCGCGGTGCGCCCCTGGCCTCCGGTCTCCTGCAGCTCGATGGAGTTGCCATTGCCGCGGAAGTTCCAGTTCTTGCGCACCACCACGCCGTCGAAGGTGGCCAGCACCGGCGTGCCCGACGGCGTCTTGAAGTCGACGCCCTTGTGCTTGCGGCCATCGCGCAGCAGCGAGGTGATCTGCTCGTAGGTCTCCAGGGGGCTGTCGACCAGGCGCTCTTCCAGCTCACTGGCATCGGCCTGGTAGTAGCGGGCCGTGTTCTCACCGGTGGTCTTGAAGCGGTAGGTCTCGAAGGTGCGGCCCTGCTTGCGGCTCTCGAAACGCACGGCGTGCACCAGCGGCTCCTGGCCTTCGCGGGTCTCGTAGACCACCGCGAGGGTGTCGCCCTTGACCAGATCCTGCGGCACGCGCACCCACCACACGAGCGAACGGTTCACCACCTGGGTCAGCGGGGTGCCGACCTCCTTGCCTTCGGAGGCCACGATGGCCGACTCGAGCGGGCCGTTGATGGTCACCTGAAACGAACGCAGGCCGCCCTTTTCGGGAACGACGGGCGCGGCCACCACCGGCGCGGCGACGGGAGCGGGTGCTCCGGGGGCTGAGGGTTCGCCTGCCTGGGGGAGCGCGGCCTCACCTTGCTGCGGCGTGGCGACCGCGGGGCCCGTGTCCGAAGGGCTGCTGCGCACCCAGTAGATGCCGCCCGTGAGCAGGCCCACCACGACGGCCGTGATGGCGATGGGAGCGACGGGGCTCTTCTTGGGTGCAGCACCCAGCGTGGGCATCTCGGGCATTGAAGTCTCCTGGGTCAGGGAAGGCGGCGTCACCCTACCGACGTGAGTGATCCTTGCGAGTTTTCTGCCACAGAGCTGTAGCGGGTTCACTCCGCTGAAAGGGCAAGGAGCGCGGTTGCTTGCTGATGCGCATCCACGCCAGGCCCCGCGCGTTCGAGCAGGTTCAGCAACGGCCCCGCATCGCGGCCCATGAAGCGAAGGCACAAGGCCACTTCGCCGGCGAGATCGAGGTTGGGCTCGCGCAGCAGCCAGGGCACCAGCTGCGCCAGCTCGTCACCCCAGGCGGGGGCGTCAGGGTGGCTCAGCGGGCGGGCGAGGTAGTCGCTGTCGAGCAGCACGAGGTGGGTGAGCCAGTACGCGTCGTGGAGCGGGTGCTCTTGGAGCGGGCGCGGCTCGTCCAACTTCACGCGGACCTCGAGACCACAGCGGTTGGCCTGTTCGCCAATCAGCCACGCGTAGATGAGCTGATCGTCGTCGGCCAGCCACTGCAGTGCGGCTCGCAGTTCAGCCGCGTCGGGAGGCGCGTGGGGCAGGCCGGCGAGGTGACGGCAGTACCAGGCGTCGACGCCCGCTTGAAGCCGGTCGGCGTTCTCGAACGAGTACGTCACCCGTTCACAGTCCTTGAGGGACGCGCTCAGCACCTCACCCAATCCCCGCTCAGCGAATCCAAGAGGGACGAGGCGGGAAAGCATCTGCAGCGTGAGAGTCCGCAACGCCACGGACTCCGCCGAGAGATCAGAAGTGAGTCGAAGAAACTCCCTCTCCCTGCGAAGCGGGGAGAGGGTCGGGGTGAGGGGCCCACTACTCTTCAACCACCGGCTCCTCATCCCGCAGCCCGAACTCCTTCATCTTGGTCTGCAGCGACTTCCGGCTGATCTGCAGCAGCTTCGCCGCGCGAGTGACGTTGCCCTCAGTCTTCGCGAGCGCCTGAACGATGAAGCTCTTCTCGATCTCGGCCTGCTTCTGCTTCAAGAAATCCTTGAGCGGAGTCTCACCCGGAGCCGGAGTCGCTCCTGACGAATACGACGGAGCCGCCTGCATGCCCCCGCGCACACCCTCGGGCAGATCCTTCACCTCGATCCGCGGGCCATCGGCGAACAACAACACGCGCTCCATCAGGTTCTCGAGCTCGCGAATGTTCCCGGGCCAGGGCCACGCCTGCAGCAGCACCAGCGCCTCGTCAGAGATCGTCTCGATCTTCTTGTTGAGCCGCTTGTTGTACTTCTCGATGAAGTGCACGACGAGCTGCGGAATGTCATCCGCGCGGTCACGCAAGGGCGGCAGCACGATGGGGACGACGTTGAGGCGGTAGAACAGGTCCTTCCTGAACCGGCCGGCCTCCGTCTCCCTGGCGAGATCTCTGTTGGTCGCGGCGATCAACCGAACGTCGACCCGAGTGGTCTTGATGCCACCGACGCGCTCGAACTCGCTCTCCTGCAGCACGCGCAGCAGCTTGACCTGCATCTCGATCGGCACTTCACCGATCTCATCGAGGAACAGCGTGCCCCCGTCAGCGAGCTCGAAGCGGCCGGGCTTGCTCGACACGGCGCCCGTGAACGCGCCGCGCTCGTAACCGAAGAGCTCCGACTCCATCAGGTCTTTGGGGATCGCAGCGCAGTTGATCTTGATGAGCGGCTTGTCACGGCGCGAGCTGCCCTGGTGGAGCGCGGTGGCGACGAGCTCCTTGCCGGTGCCCGACTCGCCGGTGATCAACACGGTCGAAGGGGTGTCAGCGACCTTGTCGATGACCTTGAACAGGTCTTCCATGTGGCTGCCGCCGCCGATGATCGACTTGCGAGCGCTGCCATCGGGCGCGACGTGGCCCTGATTCGCTTCCTGCGTGCGCGCCGCCTTCGCGACGACGGCCCGGATCTCAGCGTGCTCGAAGGGCTTGGTGATGTAGTCGAAGGCACCCAGCTTGATCGCCTCGACGGCCGAGTCGACGGTGCCGTGCGCGGTGATGATGATCACCGGTACGGCCGAGCGCGAGGCGCGCACCTTGTGAAGAATGTCCATGCCACCGAGCTTGGGCATGACGAGGTCGGAGATGATCACGTCAGCGCCGTTCTTTTCGAACTCGGCCAGGGCCTGTTCGCCATCTTCGGCGACCGTCACCTCGTAGCCGTCCTTCCGCAAAATCGCGGCGAGCACCTTGCGGAGGTTCGCTTCGTCGTCGACGACCAGGATGCGGCTCATGCAGTCGGTTTGCCACGGGAATCAAGCGGCGTCTCCCTCTCCCTGCGAAAGCGGGGAGAGGGTCGGGGTGAGGGGCGGACGTGCAACAGGCGAAGTCGACGAGGCACAGCGCTCGCATAAGGTGCGCCAGCCGTGAGCCCCCCGCCGCAAAAGAGTGGTCGAAGCGCCGCGCTGGTGGCCGCAGGGATCCTGCTGTCGCGGCTGGTGGGCCTCATTCGCCAGAAGCTCTTCGCGCACTTCCTGGGCAACGGGCTCGAATCCGCCGCCTTCGCCGCGGCGACGCGCATCCCCAACGTCCTGCAAAACCTGCTCGGAGAGGGCGTGCTCTCCGCCTCGTTCATCCCGGTCTACGCAGGTCTCCGAGCGAAGAAAGACGACGAAGAAGCGCGCAAGGTCGCCGGAGCGATCTTCGGTCTGCTCTGCCTGCTCGTCGGCCTGATGGTGGGCCTGGGCGTGCTCGCAGCTCCACTCCTCGTCGACGTCATTGCCCCCGGCTACGAAGGCGCTTCACGAGAGCTGACGATCAAGCTCGTGCGCCTGATTTTCCCCGGCACCGGGGTGCTCGTCCTGAGCGCCTGGTGTCTGGGCATCCTCAACAGCCACAAACGCTTCTTCCTCTCCTACGCCGCGCCCGTGGTGTGGAACGGCTGCATCATCGCCGCGCTGCTGCTCGCGAGAGGCGAGACGCTCGACGTGATCGTCACCTGGGCCGCATGGGGAACGGTGCTGGGCAGCATCGCGCAGTTCATCGTTCAGCTCCCGAGGGTGCTCTCGCTGCTGGGAGGCTTCTCGCCCAGGCCCTCCCTCTCGCTGCCGTCGGTAAAGCAGATCGTGAAGAACTTCCTGCCCGCCGTTTTGGCGCGCGGCGTGGTGCAGGTGAGCAGCTGGGTCGACATGGCCTACGCCTCGCTCATCTCAGAGCGAGCGGTGTCCGCGCTCACGTACTCGCAGACCATCGCGCTGTTGCCGGTGAGCTTGTTCGGCATGGCGATCTCCGCCGCTGAGCTGCCTGAGATGAGCGCTGACGCGACGAAGTCGGTCGAAGAGCGCACGAAGGCGATTCGCGAGCGCCTCGGAGCAGGCCTCGAGCGCATGTCGTTCTTCGTGGTGCCCTCGGCGGTGGCCTTCTTGTTCCTGGGCGATCTGATCGCGGCCACCTTGCTCGAGTCGGGCAAGTTCACCGCCGCCGACTCGCGCTTCACCTGGTACCTGCTGATCGGCTCGGCCATCGCGCTCTCGGCGCAGACGTCAGGCCGCCTGTATTCCTCTGCGTTCTACGCGCTGAAGGACACGAAGCGCCCGCTCAAGTTCGCCACCATCCGCGTCACGCTGGGCATCGCGCTCGGTTACTACGCGGTGCAGATTCTCCCCGGGCAGCTTGGACTTCCGCAGCATCTGGGCGCGGTCTTCATCACCATCACCACCGGCATCACCGCGTGGCTCGAGATGTCGCTGCTCAAAGGCGCGCTGCGCCGCGAGCTGGGCGGTTTGCCCTCGACCCGAACGCAGCTCGCCAAAGTCTGGCCGGCCGCGCTCCTGGCCGGAGCCATCACCCTGGCGGTGAAGTTCTGGTTGGGCTCGCAGTTTGGCGTCGTCGAGACGGTCGCGGCGGAGTGGGGTGGCTCGGTGCTCGCCCCGCCTGCGCTCCCGCGGATTCCGATGAGCCTTGGCCTGCTGGGGCTCTTCTGCGCGCTCTACGGAATCGGGTGCATCGTTCTGAAGGTTCCGCAAGCGTCAGCGATCGTGCGCCGCGTACTTCGCCGCACGTAGCTCAGGAATTATGTCCGGTGGACTCCGGCTGCCCGTACTCTGCGGGCCCATGATGGACACCGCCATCAGCAACAAGTCGAAGCCCGTCATCCCCGGCTACGAGCTCAAGCAGCTGCTGGGCAAAGGCGGCATGGGCGAAGTGCACCTCGCCACGCAGCTGTCACTGCAGCGCAACGTGGCGGTGAAGCTGCTCAAGCAGGAGCTCGCGAAGGACGAACAATTCGTCGCGCGGTTCGAGAAGGAAGGCGCGGCGCTGGCGACGCTGCGTCACCCGTCGATCGTCTCCATCGTCGATCGGGGTAACGCGAGCGGTACCTATTACCGGGTGATGGAGTTCGTCGACGGCCCCTCGTTGCGCGAGAAGATGCGCGACGGGAACTTCGACAGCAACGCCGCGTTGACCACCATCCTGCTGGTCGCGCGCGCCATCGAGTACGCGCACAGCCGCGGCGTCATCCACCGCGATCTCAAGCCTGAGAACATCCTCTTCGACGAGCAGGCCGGCGGCATTCCGATGGTGTCCGACTTCGGCCTCGCCGGTCTCGACGAGTCGCACGGCCCGCTGCAGCGCAACCTCACCCAGACCCACGTCTCGATGGGCACCGCCTCGTACATGGCGCCCGAGCAGTCGGTCGACGCGAAGAGCGCAGGCCCGCGGGCTGACATCTACTCGCTGGGCGTGATGCTCTACGAGACGCTCACCGGCGAGCTGCCCGTGGGCCAGTTCGATCCGCCGTCGATGAAGAAGCCCGGTGTCGACAAGCGGCTCGACGCGATCGTCGCGAAGTGTCTGCGCACCTCGCCTGACGATCGCTACCCGACCGCGTCGGCGTTCATCACGGACCTCGAGCGCATCGCCGAGCCCAACTCGATGCTCGGGAAGTCGAAAGAGACGCGCCTGCAGCGCCTCTCACGGCGCACCCGCGAGTTCGGGCGAACCGTCGTGCGCATCGCCGCCTGGTCGGTGGTGACGCTGGCGGTGGTGATCATCGCGGTCGCGTACTGGCGCGGGAACACGGAGACGAAGCGGCTGCCCTCTGGCGTCGAGCTGCTCACCGACTTCGGCGCGAAGTTTCCGCTCACCAGCCCTGGCCGGGTGGACAAGCGCACCCACGAGGTGTCGATCGGTAACGGGCCCGACACCGTGGGCCTGATGGCGTTGGGGCGGAAGACCGACGTGCAGGCCGGCGTGATCGACTTCGGAGACGGAGACAGCGCGGGCCGGGTGGTCCTCGATGCGGACGTGATTGGCAGCGGGCTCGAATTCTCGGCGGTGATCGATCTGCTCGACGTCACCCCGAGCCGCCTTGCTCCCGTGAACAGGTTGCTGGGGCGCCGTTCACCCGAGGTGCGGGGTGGGCTCATTCTGCTCGGCGCGAATGGCCGCTACGTCGCGCTGGTGATCTCCGGTGGTGACACGGAGCCCACGCTCGAGTGGGCGCTCGGTGACCGGCGCGGCTCGATGCAGGCACCGATTCCCGTCAAACGCGCGGGTCAGCGGCTCGCCTTCCGCATCGATCCCGAGTCGGGCGAGCTGGTGGCCACCGCTGGTGAAGGCCGCGACGCGCGCGTGCTGGCTGACGCCTTGTCTTTGGGCCCGGGCTGGAGAGACCTGCTGGGTGATTCGCCCAAAGTCGCGGTCGGGTGTCTGGAAGGCCGCTGTGTCTTCCGTCAGCTCGCGTTGCGCGGTCTCGAGGCGCCGAAGAAGGTCGTCGCGGTCGAAGCGCCACCGCCGCCCGTCGAACCCGCACCGGTCAAGCCCGCCCCGAAGCCTGCGCCGAAGCCGGCACCCAAACCCGCTCCGAAACCAGCGCCGAAGCCACCGACCAGGCGGAAGTGAAACGGTTGCCTTGAAGTGCGTGGTGGGGAAGGTGCTCGAGCGCTGCTCATCGCGAGCAGGCCTCTCGACTTCTGCCGCAGATGTTCAAGTGACCAGGTGGCTGTTGCGGATACTGCATCGAGAGCGCTTTTCACGCTGCTGCCGTACGGACAGTCGGGCGGCCTGTTGCGCATTGTACAATCAACGCCGCTTTTCACGCTGTGCCGCGCGGGCGTTCGCGATTCGACGCATCGATTGTACATTCCGCGACAAGTGCGGGTCCTCGCCCGATGCTGGAGAGGCCTGCCCGATGCGACCCCGCTGATGATCCCGGAACCCCTTCGTTCCCCAGGGCTTGGAACTCAGCTCACCAGCGCAGCAGCCGGAGGCCACTTCAGCTTCCGAATGATCTGCACGAACGTGATGCCCGCGCCGACCATGAACAGGTCGGACAGCAACCCGATGCCAATTCCGCCCATGCCGCCCACGCGGCTCGAGATGTTCGCGGTGATGTTCCCCGTGATCCACAACACCTGCCACGCCGACACCGCGCCCGCATCGAGCCCCGCACTGTCGAGCATGCGGCGCACCAGGTTGAACGGCCGCGCCAGGTTCACGAAGGGAATGAACCAACTCCCCACGGCCGCCGCGGGCGTTTCGACCTCCATCGACGCGCCCCGCGCAAGGGCGTGCCGCGTGGCGAGGTGGAACCACATGCACACGAGCACGATGGTGGTGATGAACACGACCAGGTAGAGCAGGGCGACCAGCCCACCCACGATCGCCAGCACCCCTTCTTCGCCCACGTCACCGGTGGCGAGCTGCGCGCAGGCGACCGCGGCCATCAGCGCATGCATGCCGACGCTGGCGATCAACGCGACCATCGCCACCGTGGCGCGGCCCTCGATCGGCGGCACCGAGATCGTCGCGCGCGCCACGCACTCCGGGCACGTCTCGAACTGGGGCAAGCAGTTGGTGCAGCAGAAGCGGCCACATCGACGGCAGGTGACGACGGACGGCGCGTTCGGGTGCACGGCACACATCGAAGACAGGGTCACGGAGGCCGTTCTAGCCGAACAGGTGTAAGTGAGGTGCATGGTCTTCGCGCTTCTCGTGGCGTCCGCGGTGCTGGGCGCCAAGCCGGTCTTTCAGGACGTGCTCAAGAAGTTCCCCGCCGCCACGCTGCCCATCACCATCAAGGATCTCGAAGAGCACAAGGTGAAGCTCACGGCCGCCGAAGCGGGCGCGCTGGGTTTTCTGAAGGACTCCTCCGAGGCGCTCAGTGGACTGCGCGCGTGGAAAGAGAAGGGTGGCAAGAAGCAGCTCTGGCCGGTGGCCGCGATCCGCCGCACCCGCTCCCTCGTGCTGTTGCTCCAGTACGACGCCGACACCAACCGGCAGACGTACCTGCTCACCTACGACGACCAGGGCGCGTTGCTCGGCGGCCTGCTCTTCCACGTCTCGAACGCTGGGTCAGAGAACGACGTGAGCACGCTCGACCAGGCAGGGGTGATCTCCCGGCTGATCACCGCGAAGCACCAGCTCCAAGACGACGCCTTGCCTGAGGTGGTGGTGCTCGCAGAGCAGCGCGCGAAGCTCACCTCGACCGGCTCGCTCGAGGTGATCTCCAGGGCGTGGTCGCGGCGCAGTGGGCGCTACATCGATCGCAAGACGAAGGAGGAATTTCTCGTCTCCGACAAGCGCGTCTTCTACCGGCCCGATGACGCGAAGCCGCTGCAGGAGCTCCAGGGCGACGGCAACACCATGCGCCTCGAGGGCTCCGAGAAGCCGTGGCAGCTGACGTGGAACGATCGCCGCAGCGACATCAGCGCCCAGAACCCGCGGGGCGAGGTGCAGGTCTTCACCCGCGAGTGGTGAACCCCAAATGTCACCTTCCCCCTCGGGAAGGCGGCTAGAAGCGCCAGCCGTGCATCGACTCGGTGTGATCCTCCTGCTCGTGGCGGCTCCCGTCTTCGCAGAGCGGCCCCGGTTGGGCGTGGTGATCGTCATCGATCAGCTCTCCGCAGATGCGTTTCACGCGCGCATGCCGAAGGTGACCGCGGGCATCAAACGCCTCACCACCGAGGGCTACACCTTCGAAGAGGCCCGCTACGAAGCGGCGCCCACCATCACCTCGGTCGGTCACGCCACGCTCTTGACCGGTGCGTACGGAGAAGTGCACGGCATCACCTCGAACGACTGGATCGACGCGGAGACCGGCAAGGCCTGCCTCTCCACGCAAGACTCGAACTTCAAGGTGCTCGGCCGCGAACCTCGCGAGCGCGACGGCACCGCGCCCACCTGGCTGCGTGCACCCACGCTGGTCGACGCCGCGAAGTCTGCCGACGACAAGGCGTTGGGGCTCTCCATCAGCGCCAAGGATCGGTCGGCCATTCTCTGCGCAGGCCACGCGGGGCTCGCCGTGTGGTTCGACGCCGAGAAGCCGTTCTTCACCACCAGCACCTTCTACGCGAAGGAGCCGCCCGCTTTTCTCGCCGCCACCAACGAGCGGATCGCGCAGCTGGTGCTCAAGGGCGCCTTCGCCTGGGGACTTCCCGGTGGGGGCGTCACCGGCCAGGCGCCGCCGCTGCCCCAACGCGCGGGAGACAGCGAGCCGCTCGCCGAAAACCCCTTGCTGCAGGCGCCGCTCGACACCGCCGAGGTCGACATCGCGCTCGATGGCGTGAAGGCGATGGGCCTGGGTCAAGACGAGATCCCCGACATCCTCACCATCAGCTTCTCCGGGCACGATCGCATCGGGCACGGGTTCGGGCCCGATTCGCCCGAGTCGCTCAACGAGTACCTGCACATCGATAGAGAGATCGGCCGCCTGCTCACCGGCCTCGACGCGCTGGTGGGCAAGGGCAAGTACGTGGTGGTGCTCTCGTCTGATCACGGCGTGCCCCCGGTGCCCGAGCTCTCGAAGGCGCGTGGTCTCGACGCCGGCCGGGTCGACCTGAAGGCGCTCAAGGAGCTGCTCGACAAGGAGCTCGATGATCAGCTCGGCCGGCAGGAGTGGTTCGCGGGCTCCAAGACGCCGGGCTTCACCTTCACCGCCTCACTGCGCGCGAAGGCGCAGCCGGTGATCGAACGGCTTCGCAAGATCGCGCGGGCCCAACCCGGCGTGCTCGACCTCCTGCCGATTGGAAAACTCGAGGGACCGCAAGGCCAGCTCTACGCGCGGGGCGCCTTCGTCGGCCGCTCGCCCGATCTGATCGTGCTGACCAGGCCCTATTGGACCTACGGCGCGCACGACAAGACGGGGCACGCCAGCCCCTGGCTCTACGATCGCGCCGTGCCGCTGGTCTTCTTCGGGCTCAACGTGAAGAAGGGGCAGGGCGGCACCACCGAGCCCATCAACCTCGCTCCGACGATGTCGCGTCTGCTCACCATTCCCACGCCCGCGGCCGCACAAGGCCGCTCGCTCGACGAAGTCTTCCGCTGAAGGAGAACCATCATCATGTCGCTCGCTCTCGTGCTTTCTCTCGCGCTCGCTCAGACCCCCGCCGAGGCCGCGCCGGAACCGGTTCAGGAAAAAGACGTTCCCGCTGCGGTGGTGCCTGAAGCGGCGCCCGCTGCACCCGTCGTGCAGATTCCCTGGTACCAGAAGTTCACGCTCACCGGCTTCGCGCGCGTCGGCGTCTTCTACACGTTCCCTTTTCAAGACCAGCAGCTGGTCGGCAGCAACGGCGGCTTCCGCGTGGCTGACTTCCGTCTCGGGCTCGAGTTTCGCCCGGTCGACAAGTTCACCGTCTACACCTCGATCGAGCTGGCGGCGCCGCTGGTCGACGAAAACGATCCGCTCACCGGCCGCCGCATCGTCGACGTGCGTGACGCGTACGTGCAGTACGACGTCGCGAAGTTCTTTCAGATCCGCGCGGGCCAGTTCCGCCCGCCGTACTACGCCGAGATGTTGCAGTCGGACGGCGCGATTCCGTTCGTGAGCCGCTCCGTGCTCGCCGGTGGTCTCACCCCGCCCGAGGGCTACGGCCCGCGCACCGGCCTCGCCCCGGATCGCCAGGTGGGCGTGCAGATCGGCAGCACCCGGCTCGGAGATCGGTTCGGCTTCAAGTACGCGGTCGGCGTCTTCAACGGCAACGGCCTCAACCACCTCTTCAACGACAACAACGCGGTGACCCCGGTCGCGCGCGTCGAGCTCGACATCAGCCAGCGCATCACCCTCGGCCTCAACGGCTATTACAACTCGCGCACCGACGGAGCGCGGCCCAACCAGCTCACCACCAACCAGCTCTCCTACGGCGCTGACCTCTCGGCGAGCCACATGGGCCTCACCGGGCTGCTGGCGTTCCTCGGCAAGTCGTCGTCGTACAGCTACGCGGGCCTGCCCACCGACTCGTCTCTCGGAGCGCTCGCGCAGGTGCGCTACCAGCACACGCCCACCGGCCTCGAGGCGGCCGCGCGGTTCGCGTTCTTCGAGCCGAGCAACGCCCAGACGGATGACCAGGTGATCGAGGTGGCCGCCATGGTCGGCTGGCGCCCGTTCGAGTTACCGTTCCGAATCCTGCTCCAGTACACCCACCGCAACGAAGAGGCGCGGGCCACCTATTCCAACGACAGCGTGGACGCGATGATCCACGCGGTGTGGTGAGCCGATGAAACGAATGCTCCTCGGTGCGCTGGTGTTGATCGGCGCCTGCACGAAGACGGAAGCCCCGGCGCGTGCGTTTCAGATCAACAGCCGCGTCGAGTTGATCGGCGGCGTGCGGGCGCTGGGTGACACCGACTCCGCTCCCAGAGACGCGACCGATCTCATCGGCGGCAAACGCGCCTCGGGCGCCGACGGTGACTTCAAGCTCTCCAACGGGGTGATGCACGCCATCATCCAGAACGTGGGCACCAGCCGCGGCTTCGGGAGCTTCGGTGGTTCGCTCATCGACATCGATCTCGTGCGCGGCGGCCAGGCCAGCTCGGCCAGTGGCGTGAAGGGCAACGACTACTTCACCGAGATGTTCCCCGCGTTCTTCCTCACCGCGCTCGAGCCCGCGAAGGTCGAAGTGTTGGCCGATGGGTCCGACGGCAAGGCGGCTTCGATTCGGGTGTCGGGCCGCAGCGGCGCGTTCATCTCGCTGGTGAAGGCGTTCACCGAGGTGGTCGACCCGAAAGACCCGCTCGATTTCACCTGCGACTACATTCTCGAGCCGGGAAAGCAGTACCTGAAGATCGTCGTCACGGTGACCAACAACGGCACCCGCGACGCGTCGTGGGGGCTCAATGTGCCCTTCGGGTTCGTCACCTTGCTCGGTGAAGGCCAGCGCCTCTTCGTGCCCGGCCAGGCCGGCTTCGACATGCGCTTCCACCTGGAAGACGTCTACAAGCGGCCCGCCTCGCTCGACGCGTTGCCCGGAGAAGTGACCTCGATGTGGGCCACGGAAGGTGACGGCGTGAGCTACGCCTTCGTCTCCGGCCAGAACAGCGCGGGCAGCTACCTGCAGAGCGAACGCGCGGTGGCGGGCAACTTCTACCCGACGGCCAACAAAGACTCGATCCTCATCCCCATCGCGTCTTCGAGCTTCCTGGGCACGTATTTCGCGAAGGCGCCGCAGATGCTGCCGAAGGGCGCCAGCTACAGCTACACCGCGTTCCTCGCGGTCGGCTCGGGTGACGTGGGCAGCGTGCAGAAGATCGTCTACGACATGCGCGACGTCACCATCCGCCCCAACGGGCGTGAGTTCGTGGTGCGCGAGTCGACGCCCTACGGAACGATCTCCGGTTACGTGCGCGAGGCGAAGACCAACCAGCCGCTCGAGGGGCTCTCGGTGGTCTTGAAGGACGGCGCGGGCAACTACGTGACCCAGGCCACCACGCGCAAAGGCGGCGTGTGGACGGCGCCGGTGCCCGCCGGCAAATACACCGGCTACGCGCTCGATCGGGTTCGTTCGGTCGCGAAGAGCGCGGTCGAGGTGGAGGTCACCGAAGGCGGCTCCGCCACCCTGAACTTCGAGTTGGAGCAGCCCGGCGATCTGAGCGTCACCGTCACCGATGAGCGGGGTCAGCCGTTGCCCGCGAAGATCACGGTGCTGGGCGTGTACGAGAACGAAGATCCCACGCTGCAGCCGCGGCAGTTCTTCTACGACCTCAAGATCGGCGAGCGCCTGCGCCAGTCGGATCTGATCACCGACTCCGCGGCTGATCCGGCCTCGCGCGAGTACGTGGAGAAGTTCTTCTACGCCAATGGTGCCGGCGGCCGGCCGATTCGCCCGGGCAAGTACACGGTCTACGCGTCGCGCGGCATCGAGTACGACCTGCAGAAGCAGGACATCGAGATCACCTCGGGCAAGACCACCAACGTGGGCTTCAAGCTCACCCAGGTGGTCGGCACGCCGGGGTGGATCAGCGCTGACTTCCACGTGCACTCGATCAAGTCGGTCGACAGCGACATGAACCTCGAAGCGCGCGTCACCAGCTTCGCGGTCGAAGGCGTGGATCTCGTGGTCTCGACTGATCACAACTACGTGGCCGACTACGGCCCCACCATCGACTCGCTCAACCTCAACGACTGGCTGGCCAGCTCGGTGGGCCTCGAGCTCACCACGCTGGAGATGGGTCACTTCAACGCCTTCCCCCTCGCGTTGCAGCCGGGCCCCGTGCAGCACGGCAGCTTCCGGTGGTTCTTCCGGCCGCCCGGTGAGCTGTTCGCGCAGCTGCGCGCGCTCGGTACGGATCCGCAGAAGACGGTGGTGCAGGTCAATCACCCGCGCGACACCATCCTCGGGTACTTCAACGCCTTCAACATCTCGGGCTACACGGGCGAGCCGCTGCCCGGGTACTCGGCGGTCTCGGTCGATACGAAGCCGCTGCCTGACGGTGGGCTCTCCCCGTACGATCCGTCGAACTTCTCGCGCGAGTTCGACGCGATGGAGGTCTTCAACGGCAAGCGCATGGACATCATGTTCCCCTACCGCATCCCCGCGGTGCCTCCTCCGGGGCCTGAGCCGACCGTGGCGCGCTGCGGGCCCGGGGTTCCGGCCAACACCGATTGTCTGCCTGCGCCCGGTGAGATCCTCAACGAGGTGGTGAAGATCGAAGCCGATGGTGGGTTCGAGCTCCAGCCGGTGCAGCCCGGTGCACAGGATGACTGGTTCATCCTGCTCTCGCGGGGGCAGCGCGTGACCGCGACGGGCAACTCCGATTCGCACGGTGAGAAGTCGGAGGCCGGTCTGCCGCGCACCTACGTGCAGGTCGGTGAGACGGCCGACGGCACCATGCGCGCCCTCGATGAAGACGCGGTCTTCGCGGGCCTTCACGCGGGCAAAGCGCTGGTCACCAACGGGCCGATTCTGGAGGTCACTGTCAACGAGCAGGGCCTGGGCAGCACGGTGGTCGCGGCAGACGGCGTGATCGACGTGCACATCGTGGCGCGCGCGGCTCCGTGGATGGATCTCAAGCGGGTGACGGTGCTGCGGGGTGGCCGTGACGCGAAGGTGCCGGTGAAGCTCGAGGTGATCGACGTGCCTGACACGCGCGAGGTGAACCGGCTCGACGTGGTCAGGCGCTACAGCAACATTCCCGATGGCTCGTTCATCGTGGTCGAGGCCGCGGGTGAGGAGTCGATGTGGCCGGTGCACACGGCGTACGAGGTGCCTTCACTCGAGATCAGCGACGCGGTCGGCGTGATCGGCTCGTCGTTCGGCTTCTCGCCCAAGTTCGGGAAGTACAAGCCCACGCAGCGGCAGATCGTCACGCCGTATGCGTTCACCAACCCCATCTGGGTCGATCGCACCATCAAGCAGCCGCTGCGGGTGCAGAAGCGGATCTTGCCGGTGGGCAACGACGTGCCCTTCGTTCCGCGCGTGATGCCGGACGTGCGCAAGCTCTTCCATGGGTTCCACAGCGATCCGGAATAGGGCGCTCCTGCTGCTGGGGCTGCTCGTCGCCACCACGGCGTTCGGGCACCCCAGTGGCTTTCACAAGAAGCTCACCGTCACGCTGACGAAGACGAAGGTGTCTGCGCTCATCGTGATGGATGTCGATTCGGGCGACCGCTGTCTGTTGCTGCGGGAAGCGGTCGACTCGAATCGGGATGGGCTGATCACCGGGCTCGAGGTCACCAGGCTCAAGGAGCAGTTGGTCAAGCTGGCGACCCGGCCGTTGAAGCTGTCGATCTCGACCGCGCCGATCGCGTTGGTCATCAAGGAGACGAAGGTCTCGCTGCGAGATGATCCCCGCGCGAACGATGCGGCGCTGTCGGTGGCGGTGCTGGTGGAGATCGAGCACGCGCACCCGGTGAGCACGGGGATGGAGTTCGAGCTCGAAGACACCTCGCCTGATCAGTCGACGATCGTGCTGCAGGTGTTTCAGGAAGGCGTGAAGCCGTTCCAGGAAGAAGTGAAGAGCGGGGTGAAGACGAAGGTGCGCTTCAACTGAAGCCTTGAAGTGCGTGGTGTCGAAGGGCCTCAGAAGTTGCACGACGCGAACAGGCCTCTCGACTTCTGGCGAAGACGTTCAGGTGTGCCTGTTGCGGAACATACAATCGACGCCGAAATCGACGGCGATCCGTGCAGCCGGTCGGCATTGTCTTCATCGATTGTACATTTCGCAACAAGTGAGGGTCCTCGCCCGAGGCAGAGCGGCCTGCCCGATGCGACCCCGATGGAGACCTCGAACGCCCACCTTCCCCAAGGCAAGCGGTGGAATGGCGACTGGTGCTAAGCACGGTGCTCCTGGAGCGCGCATGACCCCCACCTTCCGACACCTGACCCTGGGCTGCGTCCTCGCACTCAGCGCCTGCCAGATTCAACCGACCGCGAACTGCACGCCGAGCAACTGCGCGGGCTGCTGTGACTCCAACGATGAATGCCAGCTCGGAGGAACGCAGACGGTCTGCGGTGCTGCGGGCAACGCCTGCGACGTCTGCGTCTCACCGCAGACCTGCCAGCTCGGCCGCTGCCAATTCACGGCCAATACGGGCGGCGGCACGGCGACCGGAGGCGGCGGCGGAACCACGACCACTTCCTGCAACACCACGGGAGTCGCTGCCGGGTGCACCACGAGCTCGCCCTTCTCCTGCAACGCCGCGAGCCAGTGTTTCGCGACGCTCGCCGCTTGCCAGGGCTCAGGCATGTGCGGTGGCACCGGAGGCGGAGCAGGCGGTGGCACAGGCGGAGGTACCGCAGGTGGAACGGGCGGAGGCGGAACGACGGGTGGTGGAACGGGAGGCGGCGGCGGCGCGGGGATCACCTGCAACACCACCGGAACCGCAGCCGGCTGCCTGGCCAGCGCACCGTTTTCCTGTGACGCCGCGACGAGCTGCTTCACCACCTTCACCAACTGCGTGACCTCGACCCAGTGCGGAGGAGCCGGCACGGGTGGAGGCACCGGAGGCGGGACGGGCGGAGGAACAGGCGGGGGCACCGGAGGCGGCGCAGGTGGCGGAACCGCAGGCCCGCACACCATCACCGGCCGCGTGACCTACGACTTCGTGCCCGCGCGCTACGTGCCCGGTTCGGGCGGCACGCTCTACTTCAACCAGACCATCCCCAAACCGGTGCGCAACGGCGTGGTGCGCGTGGTCGAGGGCAGCACCGTGCTCGCCTCTACCACCACGGCCGCCGACGGCAGCTACGCGCTCTCCTTCACCGCGGGCCCCGGCGCCTTGCAGGTGCAGGCGCTCGCCAGAACCGGCACCCCGGTGATCCAGGTCGAAGACAACACTGCCTCGAACGTGACCTGGGCGATCGGCGGCGCGCTCACCGCCGGGGTCACCACGCTCGATCTCCACGCTGGCAGCGGCTGGACCGGCACCACCTTCGGACCCAACCGGCGCGCGGCACCGTTCGCGATCCTCGACTCCATGTACACGGCGGCCCGCGCGTTCATCGCGGTGCGCCCGGCGGCGAACTTCCCCGCGCTCAAGGTGAACTGGAGCCCCAACAACGCCCCGCAGAGCGGCAACAAGGCGCTCGGTCAGATCAGCACTTCTCACTTCGATTCCGGCGAGAACGAGATCTACGTGCTCGGCCTGGTCGGCGCAGACATCGACGAGTTCGACTCGCACGTGATCGTTCACGAGTGGGGTCACTACTTCGAAGAGAACATCTCGCGCTCCGACAGCCCGGGTGGGCCGCACGGCCGCGGTGACGTGCTCGATCCGCGCATCGCCTTCGGTGAAGCGTGGGGCACCGCCGTCGCCGCGATGGTGCTGCCCGAGACGATGTACACCGACAGCCTCTGGAGCGGCGGCACCCTCTACGCCTGGGGCTACGACGCGGAGACCATCCCCAACCCCACCGACGATCCCACCCCCAACGCCTTCTCCGAGAACGCGGTGCTGCGGGCGATCTACGATCTCTACGACAGCACCTCCGACGGCGCGCACGATCAGGTCGGCGTCGGTCTGGCCGCGGTCTACGACGTGCTCACCGGGCCGCAGAAGACGACCGACGCAGTGACCACCCTGGCGTCCTTCGTCACCGGCCTCAAAGCGCAGCCCGGAGCGAACGCCGCTGGCATCAACGCGGTGCTGGCGAAGTACCTGGTGGGCCCGGTGACCTCCGATTTCGGAGCAGGCGACAGCAGCCTCGCTGGCATGTTCACCCCGGCGGCCATCCCCTTCACGGGGACCATCGGCCTGGGCGGCGGCTTCCCCTCGAACTCGTACCAGCAGAACCAGTACTACGTGGTCACCGGCACGGGCCGCACGGTCATCGTGCGCTCCAACTCCACGCAAGACGTGTGGATCGCGGCCTTCCGGCGCGGGGCCTATGCCGACTGGGCGGATGACACGACCACCGGTTTCGAGACCATCAGCTTCCCGACCACCGCAGGCGCGACCTACGTGGTCGTGCTGCAGGGCTACGGGCAGGTGAGCGGCAACTACAACGTGTCCATGTCGATCACGAGCCCATGAAAACTCTCCTCATCGCTGCACTGCTTCTCTTCACCGGTTGCTCCGCCTCGAAGAAGGTGGCTGAGCCGGCGCAGGTCACCCTCAAGCCCGGAGCGCCCACTTCGCTCGAGTCAGAGGTGAGCTCGCCGACGGCCCAGCTGAGGCTTCGTTTCAGTGGTCCCGGCGAAAACGTCGCGGTCGTCATCTCGGGCATCGACGGGGTGACCGTCACCACGCCTCCCGAAGCCATCTCGGGCGCGGCTGTGAAGTCAGGCGAGGTGCGCGCGCTGCGGGTGGACTTCACGGGCCGAGGTCACCTGGTGGTGAGCGTGCAGGGCACCTTCAACGGGGCGAAACAGTCTCGGGTGCACACGGTCGCGATAGGCGAGGTCGTCCTCGAGAACGACGGCAAGACGCAACTCACCACCGACGGAGACGCCGTCAAACTGATCCCCTGATCTCCCTCTCCCTGCGAAGCGGGGAGAGGGTCGGGGTGAGGGGCCACACATGTCCGAAACCACAAACGACCTCCGCCACCTGCCGAAGCCGGAGGCGTGGCGTCAACTCGAAGCCCAAATACAGTCCATCCTGGACGGCATGGACGACGACATCACCGCGATGTCGACCATCTCTTGCCTGGTCCACCACGCCTTCAACCACCTGTGGACGGGCTTCTACCGGGTGGTCACCCCCGGCAAGCTGCTCCGGGTGGGCCCCTACCAGGGCACCCTGGGCTGCCTCGAGATCCCCTTCGGCAAGGGCGTTTGCGGCACGGCCGCGGCCACCGGCAAGACGCAGCTGGTGCCCGACGTGCACGCTTTCCCCGGCCACATCACCTGTGATTCCCGCAGCGCCTCGGAAATCGTGGTGCCCGTCTTCAACCGGCAGGGAGCCCTGATCGCGGTCTTCGACATCGACTCTGCCCAGCTGGGAGCCTTCGACCCGGTCGATCAGGTCCACCTGGAGCGGGTGCTAGAGCGGTTCCGGGGTACCTAGCACTGGTTTCGAGGCCGTTGATCCGATAGGACGCGCCCGGTTCGGCGGGGAACCGCTCCAGAAGTATCGAAATTTCAGAGGAATCATGACTGACCAGAAGAAGCCGCTGCCCACGTTTGGGGACGTAATGTCGGGCCGTGCCACCGCGAAGCCGGGTGAGCGCGGAGACCGGAAGACCAACGATCGCGAAGAGCGAAAGCCGCGCGAAGAGAAGCGGCCGGGGCCGATGGTGGTGGTGAAGCGCTCAGGCGTGGTGGTGGAGACCAAAGGAACGGTCACCCCTACCGCCAACGGCGAGACTGAAGCCAAGACCGAGACTGCGCCGAAGCCGGTGGTGCCGACGCACTCCGTGGCCGACGAGGTCGCCGAGTCTGAGTCGTTCGAGTCGATGTTCGAGAAGCACGCCCGTGATGGCGGCGTGCCGACGCGCAAGCAGCTGCCGCGCGTGGGTGAGAAGGTCACCGCGAAGATCTTCCAGCTCGGCGCCGAGGTGGTCTTCGCGACCATCGGCAAGCACGAGGCGATGATCGATCTCGACGAGCTGAAGGATGCCGAGGGCATTCTGCGCTACGGCGTGGGCGACGAGATCGAAGCGTTCGTGATGGAGACCGGCGCCAAGGGCATTCAGCTCTCGCGCAAGCTTTCCAAGGGCGCCGCGTCACTGTCGATGCTGGTCGACGCGAAACATTCCGGCCTGCCGGTCGATGGTCTGGTGCTGTCGGTCAACAAGGGCGGCCTGGAGATCGCGGTCGGCGACGTGCGCGCCTTCTGCCCGTCTTCGCAGGTCGACGTGCGGCCGGTGAAGCTGGAAGACCTGGTCGGTCAGCGCCTCACCTTCCGCGTGACGGAGGTGAAGGAGAAGAACGTCGTCCTCTCCCGCCGGGCGCTGGTGGAAGAAGAGAACAAGGGCAAGGCGATCGAGCTCAAGAAGACGCTCGAGGTCGGCAAGGTGCTCAAGGGCCGCATCGTGGGCGTGCAGGCGTTCGGCGCGTTCGTCGACCTGGGGGGCCTGGAAGGGCTCATTCCGGTCAGCGAGCTGTCGCACGTGCGCATCGGTCACCCGAGCGAAGTCGTCGAAGTGGGCAACGAGGTCGAGGTCGAGGTGCTCCGCATGGAGGACGCCGAGCCCGGTTCGCCCGACAAGAGCAAGCGCAAGGATCGCATCACGCTGTCGATGCGCGCGCTGCTCGAGGATCCGTTCAAGGCGATGCTGGAGATCGCGAAAGAGGGCGCGCTGCTCAAGGGCAAGGTCGTTCGCCTGCAGCCGTTCGGCGCGTTCGTCGAGCTGGCGCCGGGTGTCGATGGGCTCATCCACATCTCCGCGATGTCGGATCGCCGCATTGCGCACCCGAAGGACGTGCTGACCGTTGGCCAGGAGATCGAGGTCAAGGTCGAGAAGGTCGACGAGAACGAGAAGCGCATCGGTCTGCGGCTGGTGAAGGACGGCGTGGTCGTTGGCGAAGGTGTGTCGTCGTCGGGTGGTGGTGAAGAGACCGGGGCCTCCGAGCAGCCGGCCGGCGCGACGGAAGTGAAGGTGGTGCGTGCACCGAAGCCGAAGCGCGGCACGGTGGTGACGGGCAAGGTCACGCGCATCGAGACCTACGGCATCTTCATCGAGTGGGACGGCTTCTCGGGGCTCATCCCCGCGAGCGAGACGGGCACGGAGCGCGGTACGGATCTCCGTCGCATGTTCCCCATGGGCAAGCAGCTGAAGGCCGAAGTGGTGGAGATCACCGGCGACAAGCTGAAGCTGTCCATCGTGCAGGCTGAGCGCAGCGAAGAGCGCGCCGACCTGAACGCGTGGAAGGCGGATCAGGCGAAGAAGGTCACCAGCTCGGGCGGGTTCAACTCGCTGGCGGACAAGCTCAAGGGCCTGACGCTCAAGTGAGCTCTCCCTCTCCCCGAGGGGGAGAGGGTTGGGGAGAGGGCTTACGAACGAGGCCACCACGGGAAAAACCCGCTGGTGGCCTTCTCGTATTCATCGAAGCCAGGCCTTCCTCTCATTCCGGCCTCGAGGAGCGCTTTCCCGCTGACCCGAATGAGCAGAACGCTCATCACGACGGGACCAATCAAAGTGAACCAGGTCCCAAAACAAGCCAGCCCCCACCACACAACGAAGTCGCCGAAGTAGTTGGGATGCCGAGTGAACCGCCAAAGCCCACGGTTCATGATCTTCCCTTTGTTGGCCGGGTCCGCCTTGAAACGGGCGAGCTGCCAGTCGCCGAGGGACTCAAACAAGATCCCAACGACGACGAGTGAGCAGGCGAGCGCGTCGAGCCACGACCAGCCCCCAAACTCCGAAGCAATCCCCGCGCGAACGGGCAACGAGACGATCCACACCAGCACGCCCTGAAGTCCGAACACGATGAACAAGCTGCGCCACCACCACGCGGCCCCATGCTTTGCGCGCATGGCGGCATACCGTTTGTCCTCGCCATGCCCGAGGTTGCGCCAGGCCAGATACGCGCCGAGGCGTACGCCCCACGCGCTGACGAGCGACGCAATCAACACCCCCCGCGGAGTGGCCCCGAATTCGAACACGGTCAGCCACGCGACGAGCACGAACGCCGGACCCCAGAACAGATCCACGATGCTCGAGTCACGGAGCTTCACCGAGACGCCCCACAGCACCAGCATCGACGCGCAAAGAGCACCCAGAGCGATCACTCGAACTCCTCCAGCCAATCATCGACGAGTTGCCACCGCTCATTGACCCAGGCGAGGCGTGCTTCATCACCGGAAGGCACGTGCTCGGCTTTCTCGCGCCAGAACTGCACGGTGATGGTGCGGCCGACGAGCGACCCGCGCCAGATGTCACCGAGCCGGGTGAGGCCCTCGAGGCCGTGGTGCCCGACGAAGAGCACGTCTGCCTGTGGCTCCGCACCCAGCAACGTCATTGCCCCGCCGAGCCGAATCGGGAGCAGATGCCGCAGCTTCTCCGCGCGGACTTTGGAAGCGCCCTCGAGCTTGCCGATGGTCAGCTCGCGCATGCGGCTGCTGAAGCGGGTGCCCTCGGGGTAGATGATCACGCCTTCGTTCTGCCCGATGCCCCCCTTGAGGGCGGCGATCGCGCTGAGCTCGAGCTCGGTGTTCTTCCCGCCGCGTTCGACGAAGTGATTGGGGATCCAGTGGCCGGCGAGGTCGAGGCAGGGCTCGAAGAGCAGCTCGCGTTTGAGCACGTAGCGGAGCTCGACCTTGTGCACGTTGGCGATGAACGCCCCGGGGATGAGCACGTCGACGAGGCTGGCGTGGCGAACGAAGACGAGCAGGGGGCCGGGGAGCACGAGCTCAGCGCCCTTGATGACGAAGGTGAGGGAGAAGACCCAGCTGACCCAGTTGAGGTGCCACCCGGTGTACAGCCGCTGGATCGCAAAGGTGCGCGACGCGCGAGTCTTGCTGTGGGCGGAAGTCGAAACCCACGTCCAGCCGAGCAAGACCAACCCGAGGTTCTCGACGGCCAGAAAACAAAGCGCCGCCACGGCCAGTCGAGTGCTCGAAAACGAGGCTCCCTCTCCCCCGCGGCGGGGGAGAGGGTTGGGGTGAGGGGCCAGCAAGTCGGTCGCGAGAGCGACCATGAGCATCAAGGGAAAGCCGAAAGCGACGACCCCAAACGCCACGACGGTCGCCGGAATGGTGATCACCCGCCGCGCAAACCGCTGCGAGACCGTTTCACGCACGCTTCTCAGCCCTCAGGAGCAACACCGACGCCCAGATCACCCAGCTGAGCCACAGCGGCCCCGCCACAGCGAGGAGGCGGGCAAAGTCATCAGAATGAAACTGCAGCGCCACGGGAAGGCTGGCGATCCCGGCGACGAAACCCAGAATCCTCAGCCCCCGGGGCCAATCACCCGGCAACCCGAGCGCGAAACAGATCAACCCCAGCCCGAGCAGGCCATTGAAAGCCGAATCGAGCAGCAAGCTCATCCACAGCAGCCCCAGCCCGGTGGCCGAGTTGACATGGAGCGCGGCCACCGGCCCCATGGTCCCCGCGGCATCGAGCAAGGCGCCGAAGCCGAACAGGCCTGCCCCCACGGTGGCCCACGAGGTCCGGGAGGCGAAAGCGAGCCCACCCCCGAATGCGGCGAGGCAGACCAGGCCGATGGTGAAGGCCCAGGCGCTGAAGGTGGTGTGGCCGGGGTGGGCGAGGGTCTCCGCGAGCCAGGCCGGCACGTCACCGGGGCGATACGTGTGCGGAATCGGCCGGAGGGCGCCGACGGCGAGCACGTTGAGCAGAACGCCGAGAAGACCGGCGAGGGCAGCAGGTAAATGGGGGCGGGACATCGGGGGAGTTCGCTTTTACGAAAAGTCAGGGCGACAAGGGGCTTGACGTCGCAGAGCCTGCCACGTACTAGCGGGGCACATATCGCGGGGTGGAGCAGCCAGGTAGCTCGTCGGGCTCATAACCCGAAGGTCGCAGGTTCAAATCCTGCCCCCGCAACCATCTTTTTCGGCAACCCCGAAAGTGAAGGCCCCTGAGGCGGAAAAACCGCCTCGGGGGTTTTTCATGTCCGGCGTCATGACGATGGTTCCGAGATGCTTCCGAAGGAGCACGTTGGCGCTCTTCGGATCCCGGTCGATCAGAGACAACACGCGATCGATCAGGCCCTTTGCTGCCTCGGGGGTGTCGAGATCAGAGGAAGGCGCCGGTTGTTGCCGACGCGTCTCAAGGTCGAGGGCATTGCGCGCCTTGGTACGACGCCCCTCCGCCGCCCGGAGTGCATCCGCGAGAGCCTCTGACCAAGCACTCTTCCCGAGTGCGTTAGTCAGGTTGCGAATCTCTGCTTCGGCGTCGCTGAGATCCCTCGCGAGTTGCTCCAGCACCTCATGGCTGGGTCGCCTTCGTAGCTCGCGAACTCGCGCTTGGTATCCGGCCGCGACCTCACTGAGGAGGTCAGGGTCGGAGAGGAGGCCCCGAAGTTGGCGGACCACGATCTTGTTCAGCTTCAGTTCCGCGACGGTGCGTCTATTTTCGCAAGACTCAGGGCCCCTGACACGCGCGCGGAGGCAACCGAGTGTTTGGTAGCGAACCCCGTTCTTCCATCGCGACCCGGTCATGCCGAAGGCGTAGCCACACGCCGCGCACCGGAGGATTCCTCCAAGGAGGTGCCATTCCTTCCTCCCCGAGCCGATCGGCCTTCCACGTCCGGCGCCTGTCGAAGTGTTCCGCTCAAAACGCTGCTCCACACGCGCCCAAGCCTCCGCGTTGACGATCGCGAGGTCTGGTCGCTGAAGCACGATGACGTCGCCGCTCTTGTTCTTAAGAGCGCGGCGGCTCTTCCTTCCCTCCTCTCGAACATGCTTGCGCGCGTTCCAAGTGAGTTCACCTAAGTAGCGACGGTTCTTGAGGATCGCGCGCACGGTGCTGGGAGACCATCCCGGACCGTGGCGCTTGTTTCCACGGCCGTCACCCGGGGCGGAGACTTGCTCGACGTTCAAGGTCGAAGCGATCTCGCGAAGGCCGTGATTCAGCCTGCCGTACATGTCGAAAATGCGAACAACGATCTTCGCCTGCGTCTTATCGACGATGATCTCCTTGCGAATGCGCTGTGGGTCCTGAGGCTGGGCTTCGGGTTTGGTTGTGTAGCCGAAGACTCGCCCACCTGTGGAGAACCCGTGTCTGTGTCGGCCTTCGAGACCGCGATGGGTGTTGCGGCGAATCTGGTCCAATTGAAACGAGTTCAGGAGCGCGTTGAACTTGAAGTGCTGGTGTGATCGCCCATCTGTTGACGAACCCCCACTTGCAACGTCCGTTACTCCGATCCCGCGTGATGACAGCGCGCTGAAGACGAGTTGATTGAAGTCGATGTCGTTGCGGCTGAGGCGCGAGAGGTCATCAACGAGCACGTGGGCGAAGGCGCCCAGTTTTGCTTCGGCGAGAAGTCGTTGGAGTCCCGGCCTGTCGGTATGGCTCCCGCTGATCGCGACGTCGCTGAAGACGCGAACGACGTTGAGCCGGTTCCGTTGTGCGAAGTCACGGCACCGTCGCTCTTGATCGTCGACGCTCCGCGCGTCCTGCTTGTCCGTGGAGACTCGCGCGTAGATTACGACAGTGCTCTCATCGCTCACTTGGGCCTCCCTTCGACTTCTGCCGCTTGCTCAGGCGTGCATCGGCGAGAAGACCACCGAGGCCTCGTGCGAGTTCTTCGAAGCTCGGAGTTTTCGCGTGCTGCCAGACTGGTGACGTCGAGTACCTCGTCACGTGGCGCACTCTCATTTCGTGCTGCTTCCAGCTTGGTACATGTACCAACGTCGATTCGTCGCTCATTTTTGGCTCCGTGATTGCGGGGTTGAGTTTGTAGATGTCGCCGTGCGCGCCACACACGCCGGACTTCACCTTCGAGATGACCTTCTGCCGGATCGCCGCGTCCAACATGACTCTGTAGGGCGCCCGCGCGCGGACATGCGTCTTGGTTCTGCTGACGCGACGTCGGTCCAGTTGATGCTCCGCCAGTCGTTGGCGACCGCTGATGCTGCTGACCTCGGCGCTCCTCAAATCAATGTGAAGCACTCCGTTGAGCTGGTGCGCGAATCGGAGGATCGAGATGAGGTGCAGCAGCTTGGGACGTAGCCAAGCTGGCTCATTCGCGACGAGGCGCTCGTCTTTTGGACTTTGGTAGCGAGCGAGATATGCCCGGCTGGACACGCCCTCTTCCTCCGCACGAGTGCAGACCAAGGATCTGTAGGGGGAGAGGGAGAGGTAGGGAGTTGATGACGCCCGAGTCTTGGTCGTGCCGCGAAAGCTCCTGATGCGCCGAAGCGTTCCTGGAAGGTCCGCGAGGAGCTTTCGTTTTGCAGCACTCGCGTCTCTCTCGAAGTCCTTGCTGTGATGGTCGCCGTGATCGAGCCAGTGAGTGAAGGCCGCGTGAATTCTCACGTCGTCCCAACCCTTCCCTACGAAGAACTGGAGAAGCCTGAAGGACTCCTTGTTGCGGCGCCCAGGACCGGTGATCCCGCGCATGATCTCTTCGATGCTCGGCTCGTTCTCCGCACACCGCGGTTCGCCAAGGTTCGGCCCGCCGCTCGATGCACCAAGGATTGGGCTTCGCCGAATGAGGCTCCGTGATGGCGCGGATACGCCATGGGTCGTGACGACCCGGAGGGCGACTGCGCTCCGCCGAATCTGTTTCAGGAATCGGAGAACTTGATCGAGGTGAGGGGCTCTGTACGAACGGAGCGTTCCTCGCCGCAGCAGCCGCGATTGCTCTCCGAAAGGCACCCTGAGATTGCTGGAGCCCTTGGGGAAGACTTCGCAGTAGCCGTTCTCGATCTTGATCCCGGCGGTCGAGAGTTGGTGTGCGACTTGGTGACGCGGTTCCGGTGCGCCTTGGTTCTCAGCAACCCGAAAGTAGATGTGGAGCCCGCCGCTCGCTGACGATCTCACAACGGCGTGTTGGCCTCGAAGACCCAGCGCATCCACCACCCTCGAATAGCGACGCTTGACGGGCCCTCCGTTCTGCTTCGCGTCAAGGTCGATGACTACCAAGCGACTCGTTGCTCGTGGCTGTTGTCCGAGGACCACGCCCTTGTCCCCCAGGAGATGGCGGACTACCCGCGTGAAGGTCAGCGGTGTGGCTGTCTGGAAGTCGGCCTTTGCACTTAGAAAGTCGGCTCGCCGTTTCGGAGGAGGCAACGCAGGCCGCAGGAACGCCTTTCTCCAACCTCCTCCCACCCACGCCCACTGCCCGATCTTGATCCGACTCGGCGCCCATGAATGTCCCGGGTTCTCGAAGTACGGTTCTCGCAGGCGAAGGCCCAGCACGCGAATGAGCCTGAGAACGATTCGCTCGGTCTGGGCGCTGGTGAGTCCCCACTTCGTAGCCAGGTCGTCGATCGCCGCTCGCGCCTGGTCCTTGGGCCCTGCAATGATCTTGGTGGTCAAGGATCAAGCCTCATGAGTGCGGCTCGCGCGCGATCACGCGCGGCCTTGTTGGTAGGGATGCAGATGAGAAGGCGGCCTGCGGCGAGAAACGACCCGAGCGCCCGAAGCTTCGCGGCTCGCCGGACCAACCTCGCATTGACGCGCAACGCACGCGCGGCCTCAGCGATGCTCAACCACTGCTTGTCACGAACTCGGAGTCGGCGATTGTTCATGCACCGACAGGAGCACCGGCTACCAAGCAGATCCCGGTCAGCAACCTCGAGTTAGCGACCGGCGACAGCCTCTTTCACGGTGGTCAGGCTCAACCCGCAAGAACGTGCGAGGACGCCATACGCAGCGTGCGCAGGTCCGCCGCCCTCGGCCAGATCGCGGACTACCTCGCTGCTCTCGAGCAGTTGTTCCCGCAGTGTACCGAGAAACTGGATGGCGGATGGCCGACGCCGTGCTGCCTGGTCGGAGCTGGCGTGAAGCGCCGCGTGGCTCAGCGACGACGCAACATCTTGGAGACACTCGTCGAACTCCCTGTGACTGGCGAGTACCTGAAGTTGCTGACGCACTTCACGGAAGCGCTCGGCTTTGGGTTGCCGCCGCCTGGTACTCACTTTCCGAAGGAGCATCTCGAGCAGGATCGCGGCATCGGCCAGCGCCTTGTTTCCTTGCTCGCGTCGTCGTTGGTCAAGAACGTCCCAGGGGAACTTGCGGACGATCGTCGCGACAACCAATTTGCTCGCCTCCGGCCGGGCACCAGCGAGTTGCGACTGGAGGCGACTGAGTTCCTCAATCAGCGTCTGAAGGGTTCGCGGCACTCCTCGTTTGTTCCGCTTGGTAGTCATGAGCGCGCTGCGAGAGGAGAAAAGGAAAAAATTGCTCTGACCCAGTACCCCTCCGATTGCCAAGCGAAGAGTAACAAGAGGCCATTCGGAAGCGCCTAACAACGTGGGAACTCGATGATGGTCAGAGGCGCCGCGCCGAAAAGCGCGCAGCGATCCTTCCGACTCAGCTCGAGGTATTGCCGGTCGTCGCACAGCCAACTTGGGACCTTCACCTGGTGGTTGCGGCAGAACCAGCGAAGGGCAGGGCGCGTCTCCTGAAGGTATCGACGCCGTGCGAACTGCGAGTTTGGGACTCGAAGCCGCATGAAGGGACATGAGTACCAATCCAGGACGAGCCCAAGAGTGGCGCGATTGACGACGTGAGGGAGAACCGCCGTGGGGCTCCGAACGGTTTCGTTGCGTCGTCTCACAGGTCCAAACCCGAGAAGGCGTTGTCCTCGAAGACGTGGGCGTTCCGGATGTACTCCTCGACCATGGCGATCGATCGGTGGCCTGTCTGTCGCTTGATGCTCGAGATGCTTTTCCCCGCCTTCGCGGCGGCGGTCACGAGTCCGCTCCGCAGCGAGTGGCCGGACAGGAGTTCGGGATCGAGACCGGCTTCGTGAGCGCGGCGCTTGATGAGCTTCGAGATGCTTCGCCCGTTCAACCGTTTGGCACCAAGCCGCCCGAGTTTCGAGACCTGACGGTAGAGCGGGCCCTCCGCGAGCGCTGAAGTCTCCAGCCATTTCTGAGCAAGTCGCACGGGGCACGTCTCGGGGTGAGCGCCGTAGGGGATCCCGACGACGCGCCCCTTCCCCTCCTGATCGGTCTTGGATCTCCGGAGGACCACCTTCAGGCCGTCCGGCTCGAAAGCGAGGTCGTCCACATTGAGGCCGATCAACTCCGAGCGTCGAAACGCTCCAGAGAAGCCGAGGGTGAGAAGCGATCGATCACGCGCTCCGATCAGTGATGAAGGGAGCACGGCGAGGAGTTCTCGAAGGTCGCGTGGAAGGAGCGGGCGGGCTTGTCGCTTGGCGGTACCAAGCTTGCGGCGAATGCCCTGGAGCACCTGACGGACGACTCCGGCTGAGCGAGGAGACGGGAGATTCGCCAGCACGTGCGCCTGCGAAATTGCTACCAAGGCGCGAGAGATCGTTGAGACCTTCGCATCGCTTGCGCGATCGGCAAGGTAGAGCGCGACATGCTCAGGGTCGGCGGGGAGCGCGCTCACGTCGTGTTGTTCACACCACGCAACGAAGGTTCGCCAATCGGTTCGGTAGGCCTTCCTCGTGTTCTCCGCTTTGGCGGCGGTCGCGAAGGCCATCGCGACCTTCGCAAGTTCGGTCTTGGTCTTGATGCGACTCCCCCGGGGCTTCGCGAGCGAAGCGATCCCGGTGGGAGCCGTGGTCACGGCTTCCATGGTCTCTCCTTGGTGGTGGGTGGGGCCGATAACCTCTTGTTATCGGCCCTTAGAATCGGCGCGGAAGCGCCGAACGGCTTGGGACCGGACGGAGGGCGATCCGCACCGGCGTTTGTGACCTACGACCCCAATTGGGGCGCTTGTATGGCATCGGGCCTGACCGCGTGGCCGAGCGCCCTCCACAAGACGACATGGAGTCGACGAAAGCGGCGGCAAGGCCGCAATTGCCTCGACCTTTGCGTGAGCCCTCTCGGTTGAACCCTCAGGGTCCGCGAATCAGAGCGCGAGGGCTCTTTGGCGATCCTCGATCGCGGCGTGGAGCCAACCTTCCAGGCTCGTTCGAATCTGTTCGAATTCGATCTCCGCGGCGGCGAGATCAATCGCGCAGCGGTCAGTGTGGGCAGCGCATTCATCGCCCTTCGCGAGTCGCTCAATCGAACGGCAGAGTTCGATGATTCGATGAAGCCGCGGTCGCGCGGCTTCGCGCGCCTTCAAGAAACCTTGGATCTGCTCTTCGCGCAGCGTCCCGCGCCAATCGCGTGGATTCGCGAGAGCACCCATCGCTCTGGAGTAGGCGTCGGCCCAGGCGTTTGCCTGTGGCAGCCAAATGAACCGCGCGTTCCGCAATCGGCTAGACATGCGTTCACGCAATTCGCGCCGAACTTCTTCAGCGCGCGCCTTCTTGCGGTCTGAGGTCGACTCAATTGCGCTACGCAAGAAGGAGATCTCGCCGCCGAGGCTCTTCGCCGCTTCAGCATCGGCATCGGCTTGGTTGGGCTGATTCTTTCGTGCGTTCCTGAGGCCTTGGGCGATGAACCCATCGATCATCTCGATTCGCACCGCGTCCCATTCGGCTCCTGCAGTGAATGCGTTCTGTCGCCTGACATCTTCGGAGAGGCCGTCGAAGAGTGCTCGTGCCTCAGTCAGCTTGCCGCGCTTGAGGAGGCTCCTGACTTTCTTGAGAAGAGTACTTGCCCCAACTGCCAGCTCCTCGTCGGCTATGTCCTTGTCGGTTCGCGCCCCTTCATCCCTTAGTCGCACTGCGGCGTCGCGCTCCGCATCTTCCTCGTCGGGCCTCACTCGCGCGTAGATTCTTGCTCGGCGTTCTGGATCGGCGTGCTCGTCGAACGAGTCTGCCTCGAGAAGGGCACGAGCCGCGCCGATGCCATCTCCTTTGTCGAGTAGGTGCTCAGCCAGGTCGAGCTTCTTGACTGCAGAAATTCGCGACTCAGCGGTGCCATCCGCATTTGCGATTTGCGCAAGAAGAGGGACGCACAGAAGAAGCCCAACGTAGGTTGGTGATCGGCTCATAAGCCTCCTTGAAACCTAATGGGTTCTACAACCCGTGAGGTTGTAGTGGAACCGTCAGCGCTTCATGAAAGGGGCGCGACCAAAACGGGCGGGGAAGAGACTGCTCGTCGCTCGCACCCGAGTTCATCTGGAGCTGCGCCGGATTCTCTCAGCGAACCTCAAGCGGGCGCGCGCCCACGTGGGCTTCACTCAAGAAGGCGCCGCTGAAGAGGCGGACTTCTCGCTCCAGTATTTTCAGCGAATCGAACGAGGCATCGTAAACGTGCCTCTCGACACCATCGCGCGGCTCGCGGCGGCATTGCGGGTGGCGCCCCACGAACTCCTCGCTCCCCCTTCCTAGAGTACGTTTTTTAAGAATTCTGAAGAGTCCGAATTCGTTAACAAGAACAAGACGTTAGCTTGGTAGGCGATCCCGGACATTTGGGGGCGTTTTCCGCGGATTTGTTAGGGGTCGTGTTCTTGCGTCGGGTGGACATACCCGCCGGGTGAAGGACCCGCCGGATGCCCACTCGACAATTTCGACTCCACGGCGGATCGATGCTCGCTTGCCGAGACCTGGCGGCTGAAGTCATCGGCACGCAAGTTGATCGGTCACGCGACTGTCGCTCGGGCTTCTGTTGCCGAGCGTGACGCACGTGCCGAAGGGCCCGCGCACGCGCCGACACAGCACACGAATCGGTCTCCTTGGTCGCGTCGTTCAAAGCAGGAAGGAAAAGCAAATCCGAGAAGGGGGACCCTTTTCCGTCACCGGTTGACGCAAATCGCGGCGGTGTCCGCTTGCCGAATTGTGCATCGTTCTCCGGGAAGGGTGGCCCTCAATTGGGCGGTCCGATGCACAATCCGCGCGCCGTCGCGGAGCACAATTCCCTCGGAGGAACTGCCCAGCCGCCGATTGTGCGTTGCCCACTTTCGGAGCGCGAGTGGTGGGCACGACCGCCCGCCGCGGGGCGAGTCAGGCGAGAGGACCTCTCAACTTCCGGGCTCGATCTCGGGCCGGTGTCAATCGCCCCGCGAGATTCTGCACGGGTGCAGGAGCTTTCCCCAACCTCTCGTTGCGATGCACCGCTCGACCCCGTAAGAGTGCGCCGTCTTTCGCCGAGAGGGGTCAGTGGCAAATTCGATGACGACTAGAGACGGTCCTGCCGCAGAGACAGCACCACGCGAGCGATGGGAAGCGGCCAAGGCGGAGATGCGGGAAGAGTATCTTGACCCCTCCCACGCCTCGCCGTGGATCGTCGGATATTCTGGGGGCAAGGACTCGACGCTTGTCTTGCAACTCTGCTTCGAGATGCTCTTGGATCTCGCCCCGAGCGACCGGCAGCGTACGGTGCATGTGCTCTGCAACGACACGCTGGTCGAATCGCCGGTCCTGGCGACTTACGTCGACTCGATGCTTGCTCGCGTCGGGCGTGCCGCCGAAAGCCTCCGCCTTCCGGTTCGGGTCGCCAAGACGCAGCCGCACCCAGACCAGACTTTTTGGGTGAATCTCATTGGCAGGGGTTACCCCTCCCCCAATCGGACCTTCCGGTGGTGTACCGACCGAATGAAGATCCAACCGACGTCGGAATACATCAAGTCGCAGATCGCCGCGAATGCGAAGGTCATCCTGCTTCTCGGCGTTCGTCGAGGAGAGTCCGCGACGAGGACTCAGACGGTCAACAAGTACGACAACGGCACGCGGCTCAACCCGCACAACGATCTCAAGGGGTGCATGATTTTCCGGCCCATCGTGGACTTCTCTACCGAGGAGGTCTGGGCGCTCCTCCTTCAGAGACCGCCACCGTGGGGAGGCAGCAACAGGGAGTTGGTCACGCTCTACCGAAATGCACAGGGAGGCGAGTGCCCACTTGTCATCGAGAAGTCTCAGGCCCCTTCGTGCGGCACATCGTCGTCCCGGTTCGGCTGTTGGACCTGTACCGTTGTCGAAAAGGACAGGAGCATGGAGGCGATGATCGACGCCGGTTTCGATCATCTTGAGCCGTTGATGCTATTCCGCGATTGGCTCGCGCAGTTCAGGCTCGATCGTACCAAGCGGTCGGCTGAGCGACGGACGGGCGCGATCACCTACATGCCCGACGGGTCGGCTATGCCCGGCCCGTTCACACTCGCTGCGCGTCAGGAGATTCTCGACCGGCTAATTGAGCTACAGGCCGAAGTCGGGATGCCGCTGATTTCGGACGACGAGGTTCAACGGATCCGGAACATCTGGGCCACGGACACCGTCGACACCGCGCGAAGACTTATCGCGCTCGACGACGCGAGCCGGGAGCGCGCTTGAAGTCCAAAGGGATTACTTTGCTCGAACCGGGTCCGGGTCGCGACGCGCTGAAGCGGCGGTGCCGGGATAACAAAATTTCCATCTCCATCATCGAGCAGCTCGTAGAGGCTGAACTGGATCAAGTTGGGAAGAAAGTGAAGCGCGGTCTTCACGAACGCTTTGACGAGATCCTCTCCGCTGTCGAAGACGACGCACCCGCTCGCTGAGGGCTGCTCTCCCAAATGTACATACGATCAATCAAGCTCCGAGACTGGAAGGCCTACGTTCAGGCCGAGTTCGTGTTTCCGCCACCGACGAAGAAGAAGAACGTCGTGCTGATCGGCGCGAAGAACGGGTTCGGGAAGACGAGCCTGCTGGAAGGCATCGTCATGGGCCTGTTTGGCCGCGATGGACTTGCCATGGTCGCCCGCGCGGTCATGACGGATGGCGAAGATGAGCGCCTCGCCCAGTCCTACGACGAGTTTCTTCAGCGGGCGCTGCACGCCCATGCGCTCGACCAGGGCCGCTCATCGGCGAGCGTCACGGTGGAGTTGGAGGATGACGACGAGGCGATCACGGTTCAGCGAACCTGGCACTTCTCCGGCAACGGAAAGCACCGGCGGGACGAAGAAGAGGTGCGGATCTGGCACGGGCCTGAGCAAGACCCGGTTCGGGTGCCGAGGTTTGAGGACCAAGATGACTTCGTGCGGAATTTCATCGCCCAGAAGTTCCTGCCCGTTCATTTGGCCCAGTTCTTTCTCTTCGATGGCGAACAGGTTCAACGCCTCGCGCGGCGCGACATGTCCGCTCAGGTGCAAATGGGCATCGAGAGCATTCTTGGCGTTAGGGTAGTGAGGGCGCTCCAGAGCGACCTGCGTACCTTTGCCCAGCAACGCCGCAACAGCGTTCCGAAGGTGGGTGACGAGACGCTTGAACGGCTTCGAGCTGAGGTGCGCGAGCTTGAGGGGAAGCTCGAGAAGGCTGAGGGTGAGCTAGGAGAAATCGAGCCCAAGCTGGAGCCGCTCAAGAATCAGCGCGATCGACTGGTTAAGGAGTTCAGTTCGATCCACGGCGGGAACTCCGCCAACCTCAAGGAACTCTATGAGAACAAGGGGAAGTTCGAGCGAGAAAAGGACCGAATCAAAGAGAGGCTCGCCGCCCTCGTCCGGACTGATTTGGCTATCGCCATTGCGGGCAGCGAACTGAGACAACAGCTCATGCGCCGACTGTCGGGAGAAGCCGCTCGCTCTCGCTGGGAGTCAGGCAAAGAGCAGGGCGCGGAGAAGTTGACGAAGTTGCTGACGGCGCTTGATGGACCAGAGCCGCGAGTCGAGCCTCCGCTCACAATGGAGCAGGAGAAAGCAGTTCGGCAGAAGGTTCGGCTCGGCTGGGAGTCGCTCTGGTATCCGCCTCCTGCCGACTGTGCGGATTCGTATCGACACAGGTACTTGGGAATTGCGGAGAGAGCGGTTCTCGAAGCGCGGCTGAAGGACGTCGATGAGCTGGCCCTCGGGGAGCTTGAGGACTTGCTCGCAAACCTCGCGACGGCGGAGCGCGATATCAAGAAGCAGATTTCGCGCATCGCGCAGTTGAGTGGCGTCGAAGACCGTGCTCGAAAGCTCACCGATGAGCTTGAACGCGTGAGCACGGAGCACAACGAGCTCGACGGACGCGTCAAGGATCTGAAGCGTCATGTTGAGGGGGACCAAGGACAGCTTGCTCCGAAGCGCCGTGAACTTGCGCGGCTCGCTGATGGTCACCAGAAGGCCCAGCCACAGCTCGCGCGTGCTGCAATGGCTGACCGAACTGCCGACATGCTCGATGGAGTTATTCAGGAGTCTTACCCGCAGCACATCGAGCGCGTCGGGAAGCAGATGACTGAGGCCTACCAGGCGCTCGCGCACAAGAAGCTAGTGAAGCAGATCGCCATCGACGCGAGTTGCAACGTGCAGTTGCTCGGCGATGAGGGGCGAGACCTTCGAACGATGGACGCCTCAGCGGGAGAGGATCAAATCTTCGCACTTTCCCTCATCGCTGCAATTGCGCGGGTCTCGGCGCGCTCGGTGCCTGTCGTAATGGACACGCCTCTGGCTCGACTCGACCCCGACCACAGGAAGAACGTGCTCCGGTACTTCACCGAGCGCCCTGGCGAGCAGGTCATCCTCCTTTCGCAACCGGATGAGGTCTCGGGTCGCTATCTGGAGGCCGTAAAGGACCGCGTGTGCGAATCCTACGTGATTGACCACGAGGAGATCGCCAACGGCGTCGGCATCAACAAGGTCCGCAAGGGCTACTTCGAGGAATTCTGATCGTGGCCGAACCAACACTGCTCGCCCTAAACAACGCAGGGTTCAAAACTTCGTTGCGGGCCGACGACTTGAACACCAAGTTGATGAGTCTTCTCGGATTGAAGTCTCGCTACGAGCCAGCCCGCCTCGCCATCGCTCGGAGTCTAGCGGTTAAGGCTCCGCCAGCGCAGGAGTCAGATACCGACGAAGAAGACGGCAAGATCATCGTTGGCCAGAATCTCTTTGGTGACGACCTCGCAGTGTGGGTGGCTCTCTTGGTCGAGCACGCACAGCTCGACAACCCCTCGGTTCGCGACGTGCAGGAGTTGGTGAAACGCCATTGGAATCGGGGAATCGACCTCCTCAGCGAAGAATGGGAGCGATGCGAAGGTGACTTCGACCGGTTCGTTCTCCAGCTCGGCGGGCGAGCGGGCGTGCGCGAGGGTGGCAAGGCGCGGGCACTTCGACATGGGGCAGACGGGGATTTCTCGCCTCGGGCCGTTCCAGTGGAACTCGCGTTAGGCGACCCCGGCATCGACATTGCGACCCAGCAGCCAGTGACGTGGCTGCTCAACGGGCGAGGAAACTCACCGCACGTCGCGGTGATGGGGACCTTGGGAACGGGCAAGACGCGACTAGCTGTCAGCCTGATTCAGCAGGTCCGGGAGTTGTCGGGCTGTCCGGTGATTCTCTTCGACATGGCCAAGGGTGACCTCGCGGCGGACGAAGATCTCATTCGTCAGATAGGGGCGGAGGTCATCTCGGCACCTCGCAGTCCCGTGCCGCTCGATGTCCTTCACGTTGCCGATCGGAACCCAACAGAGATTACGAATGCGGCTATGCGCTTCCGGGAGTCGTTTCAGCTCGTGACGCAGTCGAGGCCGGGTGGGGCGCAGCTCGATGCGCTCCGTGAGGCTGCTCAGCGCGCGTTAACCGCGAGCGCTGTTGTGAAGTTCAAGGATGTCCGGGACAAGCTCCGCGAGGTCTACGCCGAGAAGAAGCGCAAGGACGACACGGTCACCTCGACGTTCAACGACCTAACCGCGTGGGAGTTGTTCGAGCCGCGATTCAAGCCGGCCGACTTCTTTAGCCGGAGTTGGATCATCAACGTATCCGAGGCGACGGAGACTGCGCAGAGACTGATCGTTTTTCTGGTCCTCGACGCCCTGTATGCCCACTGCCGATCACTACCTGACTCCGCGGTCGATGAGCAGGGCCACCGTGCGCTTCGGCTTGTCGTGGGCATTGACGAGGCGCGAAAGGTGCTCGGCTACGGCCATCCGTCGCTTATCGGGCTTGTGCGGGAGAGCCGCTCGAAGGGGATGACGATGTTCCTGATCTCGCAGTCGCCGGATGACTACGACTCCGAAGACGAGAACTTCCTTGAAAACATCGGTCTCGGACTCTCGTTCAGAACCAATGCGATGCGTCCCAATGCACTGAAGGCGGTGCTCGGGGAGACGGTGGATCTTGGCGGGCTCCCGAATGGTGTGGCGGTGACGCGGCTTCCGGGGCGCCCCGGCATCATCAGGGTAAAAACCTGGGAGCAGAAGTAGCGTCAAGCCGCCCAATGGTCCAAGCACGGAAACTTGCGCGGGCTCCCGGCGGCAGGAGGATTGGAAAGTGCTGAAGGTTCTCTGGGGGGCGAGCAAAGGTATGCTGCTGAAAATCTGGATCGTCCTCAAGAAACTCACAGCCCAGTGGCGGGAGCTAATCCGGCTAGTAATCGTGGATCGGTTCCTCACCCCTTACACTTTCGCGGGGACGCTTCCGTATTTGGTCGGTGTCATCGCGGCTTTGGGTGGCGCGGGCGTGTGGCTCTCGCAAGTGATGGCTGCTGTCGGGCAGGCGCAGCCGAAGGATGTCGCACTCAATATCGCGACCTACGCATTCGCCATCGTGTTCTCGGCGATCGGCGACCTCTTCATCAACAAGGACGAAACGAATCGCGTCGTGCGCTTCAACCTTTTTCTGATCTCGCTCGTCGCGCTGGCTGGATGTGGATGGTTGACCTACTCCCTCGTCTACAAGGCGAGTCCCGACTCGCAGGTCCCGTGGCTGACCCTGTTCGGAGTGGTGGCGCCGGTTTGGTTGACGTGGTGGCTCGTCAACGGAATCGACCCTCGATTCTCAATGGAGGCAGCCCCGAGCGCGGCGATGGGCGGAGATCCGGAGCAAGACCTTGGCAAATAGTCCTCTCTTTGTTGGGCCAGCGATTCGAGTCGTGCAACCCATTGGCGAGTTCTGGGTCGCGTCGATCCCGGCTCAGGTGCTCCGAAGGACGACTAACGCACCTCCCCTCAGAATGGTCGAGACGCCCACGAAGCCGGGTTGGCCCATGGCAGGGAAACTCGCTGAAGCTCAGCGGGCGCCTGATGAAAAGCGAATGAAGCAGATCGCTGCATTCATCGGCACATTTGACGCCACATTTCCAAATTCGATCATTCTTGCCGTTGATGACGCATCGGGCGACGACGATGTGGCGGCGCCGTGGAAGATTGAGGTCGGACCGAAGGGTCTGGCGACGTTGTCGATCCCGGAGGGGGCTCGGCAGGCAAGCGTGGTTGACGGACAGCACCGCCTCTTCGCATTCGATTTCGTGAAAGAGCCCCCGGACCGTTTCGATCTGCTCTGCGCGATTTTCTTTGGACTGCCCGAGCCGGTGCAGGCCTTCGTGTTCGCGACAATCAACACCAACCAGAAGCCCGTTCGGCGTGGTCTCGCGATGAACCTCTACGGGTACAACGTTGATGATCAGTCGCGGAATGAGTGGTCGCCCGAGAAGCTGGCAGTGTTCATGGCGAGACGGCTGAACTTCGAGAAGGACTCCCCGCTCCACCAGCGCGTCAAGATCGAAGCGGAAGGCGCTCCTACAGCCGAGGCACTTCCCGGTGCGAAGCGGGCGATTCCGATGGCGGCTGTTGTTGACGCTGCCTTGGGTTTGCTGACTCGGAACCCCAAACGGGACCGCGATCAGCTCAAGGCTCGAACGCTGTTCAGGGTGAAGCGCAGCGACTTGGAGGCGCAGGATGGGGCAGCCCTTCGCGGCTGGTACCTCGAAGAGCGAGACGCAGACACATACGCACTGCTCAAGGCTTACTTTCAAGTGGTCGAGGAGAAGCTCTGGTCGGGAGAGCGAGCTCTGCTAACGCGAGCGGTTGACATTCGAGCGCTCGGCGACTTTCTCGCAGACATTGCTCGGCCGCACGCGGGTCGAAAACAGTCCGAGGTCGTCAGTGCCGTTGTGGAAACAAGCACCAAGGTGTTCGCGAAAGCGCGGGCAATCTCGTTCGACGATCCGTTCTTCGAGGCGACCTATCGAGGTCGCCGACGAGTTGAAAACGTCCTCCGGCTGGTTTCCGGCGAGAAGATTCTGGACCAAGTCCCCCCTGACGACAGGCCCCACTACGAGCGCCTTGTTCGCGCTAAGTGAACACTCTCCTCTGCGCCAGGTTCGCATGGCGGGCCCTTGGCCAGCTGGGACGACACGGATGGTCCACAGGCGCCCTCGCCTATCAGGCTCGTCTCCGAGGGTACTTTGTCGCATCAGTTGCATGGGCCTGGTCAGCAACTGATGCGCTCGAAATCCGCACGTTCGATGTACGGCGTAGGCCCTGCTCGGGGTCGTCGGAATCGGCTCACCCTTGCACGATCGGGTTGGAGGTCGGGTGAAGGGCGGGGACAACGACCCGGAACGTTCTACGGGGCGCCGCAAATGTCGAGTGCGGGCCCCCGCAACTCAACAAGACGCCCGCGAGCCGAAAGGTTTCGCGGGCGTCGTCGTGTCAGGGCAGGAGATGGCCAGCGGCATTGGCGCCGTCTCGGAGGTCTCAACCCGCTTTGCGCGTGTCCGTTGATCGGTCAGGGAGCGCTCGTTGGCCTGCCAACACCTGGTCTGCCGCGCCTCCTTCGCGAAGCACGTGCAGCTCACCTCCCAGGACCAGCGCCTCCGCGGGGGTGGGGTGGCTCAGGAAGTTCAGGCTGCTCGCGCTGTAGCCGTAGGCGCCGCTGTAGAAGACGCCGATGAGATCACCGCGCGACACGTTCGGCAGCTCGGTGTCGTGGCCGAGCACGTCGAGCGGCGTGCAGCACGGCCCCACCACGGTGATCGAAGCGTCGCGAGGCTGCTGGAGCCGATTGAGCACCAGCATGGGGTACGGCTTGCGGAACACCTGGCCGAAGTTGCCGGTGGCCGTGATGTGGTGGTTCATGCCCCCGTCCGTCACCGCGTAGGTGCGGCCGCGCGAATGCTTCACGTCGAGCACGCGGGTGACGTAGACGCCGCACTCGGCGATCAGGTACCGGCCCAGCTCGATGATCGGGCGGAAGGGGCCGAGCCGCCTCCGTCCCTCCTCGACGATCACCTGAAAGCCCCGCGCGAAGGCCTCGAGGTCGAACTCGGGAGCGCCTTCGAAGTAGGGCACCGCGAACCCGCCGCCGAAGTCGATCGTCTCCAGCGGCGTCCCGCTGTGCCCGGCCACTCGCGCCGCCAGCTCGATCACCACCCGGCAGTGCGCGAGCAGGGCCTCGACGTCGGCGACCTGCGAGCCGACATAGACGTGAACGCCCGCGACGTGAATCCCGGGGTGACGCCCCACGCGCGCCAGCACGCCTTCGAGCTGCTCCTCGTCGATGCCGAACTGGGTATGGCCGCCGGCCATGCGCATCTGCGCGCCCTTGAGCTGGCTGAGCGGGTTGACGCGCAGGCTGACCCGGGCGGTCTTGTGGCTCCGCGCTGCGGCCGCTGCCACCCGGAGCAGCTCACCTTCAGACTCGACGTTGATCGACTCGAGGCCCCACTCGATGGCCTCGCGCAGCTCCTGGTCGCTCTTGCCGGGGCCGGCGAAGATCGCCCTGCGCGGAGAAAAGCCGGCGCGCTGGGCCAGCCGCAGCTCACCTACCGAGGCCAGCTCGGCGCCCAGCCCCTCCTGGGCGATGAGCTGGCACAACCCCAGGCTGGGGTTCGCCTTCAGGGAGAAGAACAGCTCCACCTCGGGACCGAGGGTCTTCTTCACCCTGCGCAGGCGCGCGGTGAGGGCGTCTCCGGCGTAGGCGAAGAACGGAGTGCCCACCTGCTCTGCGATGGCCGAGACCGCGATGCCGCCCAGCGCGAACTCATCGCCGTGGCGCTCGCCCAGCACCTCCACCAGCGCCTGCGCCTTTTCGTATTGAGTCATCAGGCGTATTGCCCCCGCAGCAGGCTGCGGTCGGTCTTGCCGTTGGCGTTCTTCGGCAGGTCCGGAACGATGTGCACCTCCTGCGGCACCAGGTGGCTGGGTGCGCGGGTGGAGAGCAGCCTGCGCAGCTCCTCGGGCGTGGCCGCAGCGCCGTTGCTCAGGGAACAGATCACCACGATGCGCTGCCCCAACAGCTCGTCCTTCTTCCCGAACGCGGCGGCTTCGTGCACCCGGCCGGTCCCGTAGAGCAGCTCCTCGATCTCCAGCGGGCTGACCCGGTAGCCCTGCGTCTTGATCTGCTCGTCGCGGCGGCCGACGTAGTGGAGGAAGCCCTCCGCGTCTCTCCTCACCACGTCCCCTGAATAGACGACCATGTCCGCGCCGTTGAGCTCAGGTGGCGCGAAGGGGTTGACCCGGTACGCCGCGCGCGTCTTCTCCGGGTCGCCCCAGTAGCCCAGCGCCACCGTGGGCCCGCGGTGGATCAACTCGCCCTCCTCGTCGTCGGCGGTCAGGGTGCCGTCAGGGCGCACCACCCAGATGTCTGTGTTGGGGATCGCCTTGCCGATGCAGGCCGGGCCACGACCCACTTCTTCGGGCGGCAAGAACGTCGACCGGAACGCCTCGGTCAAACCATACATCAGGAAGATCTTCGTCTTCGGCAGCACCGTCTTCAGCAGCTCGAGGTGCGTGCTGGGGATCATGCCGCCGGTGTTGCTGACGTAGCGCAGCTCGCTGAGCGGCTCGCGTTCGAGGCTCTTCTTGTTCTGCAGCACCAGCGCCCAGACCGAGGGCACGCCGGCGAGCCCGGTGATGCGCTCCTTCCGAAGATTGGCGAGGGTGTCGCCGGGCATCATCGAGCGCTGCAGCACCAGGGTGCCGCCCACCCGAAGCATGGTGGTGAACTGGTTCATCCCCACATCGAAGGTGAGCGGCAGCAGGCTGAGCACCCGATCGCTCGAGGTGTTCTCCAGGTACGTCGAGACGATCTGTGCGCCCACCACCAGGTTGTGGTGGCTGAGCATGATGCCCTTGGGCAAGCCGGTCGAACCCGAGGTGTAGATGATGGTGCCCAGCTCGCTCTGCGTGGCGCACGTGCGCGGCTCGAGGGCAGGACCGTGCTTGAAGACGTCGTCCAGCCGCACGCAGTCCGCCGCGATCGAAGGTGAGGGGGGCGCCTTGCCGCGCAGGTACGCCACGTCGACGGCAGGGAGCTCTGCCGACAGTTTCTCACCGTCGACGATCAACTGGCGGGCGCCGCAGTTCTTCATGATGTGCCCCACCTGCGCGGCCTTCAGCAGGGGGTTGATGTTCACGAAGACAGCGCCGGCGTGAGCACACGCGGTCATGGCCGCCAGCGCCTCGAAGCTCTTCTCCACATAGACCCCCACGCGATCGCCGCGCTTGAGGCCGTGCGCGCGCAGCGCATGCGCCAGGCGAGCGCTGGCCTGCTGGAGCTGGCCATAGGTATGGCGGGTCTTGTCGTCGTCGACGACCGCGACCTGGTCGGGCGCGCGCTCGGCTGCGTTCTGCAGCAGGTGAAACAGGGTCCACTCAGGCAACATCACGCCACCTCCCCGCGCTGCCCTTCCTGTTTTCGCTCCACCAGCTCGGCCACCGAGCGCGGCGACCTGAACTGATGCTCGCTGATCTCCTCGGGCTCGATCTCCACGCCGAACTCGGTCTCGATGAACTGGACCAGTTCGACGGCCTGCAGCGAAGTGAGGGTGCCCGACTTGATGAGCAACGTGTCGTCGTCGAGTTCGATGTCACTCTGAAGCAACTCGGTGACGATGAACTTCTTCAGCTTGTCGATGATCATGGTGCCTTCGCAAGAGCAGCGCTGTGGGACTACGAGACACAGCCGTGGCTCGCCTCTCCGTCACCAAACTCCTGGTGCCAGACGGGTCGCTGCGGCGCGGAGTTCGGGAGCCTGGTGAGCAACTGATATTGGTCGCCGTGGCGGCGGAAGCCCCAGCTGAGCAAGTGGGCCCGGCGTCGTTCCGCCGCGTCTTCCAGCAGATGCCAGCGCGCCGTCCACGAGCCCTGCCGCCGCAGTTCGCGCACGGCGAAGGCGACCAACCCGTCGACCAGCGAAGGCGGAGCATGCGGCGCTGCGACCAACTCCAGGATGTACCCCCTGTGGTCTTCGCCGCGCGAAGCGCAACACACCACGTAGCCCTGGAGCTCCCGGTTGGTCTCGACGATGCCCACCACGCGGTGCGCCTGCGGTGACTGGGGGCCGTAGCGCCAGCGCAGATAGCGGCTGTCGCGCTCCACGGTGGCCTGCAGCGGATCAGCCGCCAGGCAGCGCTCGAACAGCCGATCGAAGCTCGCGCCGAAGCTCCCGTCGTGGCGGGTGACCTTCGGGGCGCGGCGGAGGAAGAAGGGGAGATCGCGCAACGCGAGCGCGGCACGCGCGGGTCGAGACACCAGGCGCGCCGATGCGAGCAGCTTCGGCCAGCGGCGAAGCCCCACGCGCGCGTCGAGCACCTTGAGGTACCGGTGCATGGTGCCCGTCTGCTGGGCCCGGAGGAGCTTGGAGACGGCGATGGTGGCGGCGACGTCGTCCAGGCTCACGCTGGACTCACAGACCTTGAAGCACTCGCGCAGCAGGTTGATGCCATGAAACCGATGTTGCGGCGCCACCATGAAGTCGCAGGTGGAGTGCGTCATCACCCGCCGGCCGCCGATGCGATACGGGATGGGGACCGTTCCAAGGAAGCCCACCACCGCGCCGTCAGCCTGGAGCACCCACTTGGGCGAGCGCTCGGGGCAGAGGTTTTCCACCTGCGACCACACCCAGCGTCGAGCGAGCTCCCGCGAGGCGGGCGCCCCGAACACTTCCGCGTGGAGGCGCAGCACCTGATCGAGGTCGGTAGAGGCGAACGTCCGCAGGGCAATGGCCATGCGGTGAATTAAGGCTCGGCAGCCCGCGCGGCGAAATTGAAGTTCGGGACAACCGAAACCGAGAAGAGGGATTGCCACGGGAGCATCGGGGCCTCGAGCACGCCACCAGCAGGGACAGCGCCGGTGAGGTCTTCCGGCGCGCCCTGTCGCTCGAGTGACTGTCGTCTAGGGAATCGTGACTGGAACGCGGGAGACGTTGTTGGAGTAGTCGCTCTCCAGCAGGTTCTGCTCGGGGTTGACGGTGACCTCGAGAAAGTAGTTCCCCGCGGGCACGCTGGTGACGTCGATCCACTGACAATCGAGACTGGCCACGTAGGTGTCAGCCCAGCCCGCGCTCATGCCCTGATTGTCGCAGGTGTACCTCGAAGGCTGCGACCCGCTCAGGCGATGGCCGTCCATGAGACAGAACGATTGTTTGCGCCCCAACGCGACGGGGCTGCCATTCGCATCGACCAGGCGATATTGGGCATACCCCGGGAAGTGGTAGTGCCCATGGCATGTGTCGTACTGGAAGATGCTGGGATTGGGCGGCGTGCCGAGCACCACATCGCGCTCTCCCTGGTTGCTGCTCACCAGTGTGAACCGGAGCAGTCGACGCGTCCCTGAAGCGTCGATGCAGCCCTCGTTGAGCACGCAGGCGTTGGCTCCATAGGTTCGAGTCTCGAGGTAGAAGTCCAGCAGCCGGCTTTGATCGACGACGAGATCGGCCGCCGGGCATCGGCCAGAGACGGGGGTGAGGCACTGAAAGGTGCGCTGAGCCGCGGGCACGGTGTTGATCGACGAGACCTGGCAGCAGAGCTGTCCGCCGGTGCAACCGGGAGAGCAACTGCCCGTCGTTCCACCGCCACCGCCAGTGCCACCGCCACCGCCAGTGCCGCACGCGGCCGTCTGCGGCGTGGTGTCGGCGAGGTAGCGGAACGGAACGGTGCGGACCGCCTGACCGAGGGTGTTGGTGGCGTGAACGATCACCTGCGTGGTGACGGGGATCGCGCTGGGCGCGCTACCGACCCACTTGCCGAACATGCTGGAAAGGGTGATGCGGCTGCCGCTGGGAAGCTCGAGCGAGGCCGAGGCGACAGTCGAGCCGCTGATCACGTACTCCACCCACCAGATGTTCGCGCCGCTTCCTTGCGACCACACCGCATTCCACGGCGGCGGAGCGCACCCTGCGTCGGCCACGCCGGCATCGATCACGCCGGCATCACGCACGCCAGCGTCCACTCCGGCATCGACCGCGCCGGCATCGACCACGCCCGCGTCCTCAGGGATGCCGTTGCAGGGATCGGTCACCGGCGTATTGATGGTGAGGTATTGGAAAGGCAGGGTTTGCGCGGTTTGCCCGAGTGAATTTCTGGCGAGCACGATGACCTGTGTGTTCGTCGCAATGAAGGGCGTGGAGTTCACCCACTTGCCGAAGCGATTGGCGAGGGCGATGACGGTGCCGTTCGGCAGCCGGAGCGAGACCGCGACGACGCTGCCACCGCCAGCGCCAGGGGCAACCGCGTACTCCGCCCACCAACTATTGGCGCCGCTGCCCTCTTGCCAGGTGGGGTTCCAGACCGGGACGCAGACGGCGTCGGATCTCACTCCGACGTTCTGGTCGTCAATCGGCGGTTCACCGCAGCCGAGCAAAGTGAGAACAGCAAGAACAGCCCCCCGCCACCAATGCTTTACACTCATATTTGCTCCCGTGGTGTACTGGTTACAGATATGTGCGCAACTGCAAGGTGCTGGCCTGTGCCTCGGCCGACACGCGGAGCAAGGTCAGGGAATCGTGACTGGAACGCGGGAGAGGTTGTTGCCGTAGTTGCTCTCGAGCAGCAGTCGATCCGGGTTCACGATGACCTCGAGGAAATAGTTCCCTGGCTCCACATTGGTGACGTCGACCCACTGACAATCGAGGTCCGAGGCGTAGGTGTCGCCCCAACCTGCGCTGATCCCCTGGTTGTCGCAGTCGTAGGTCTGAGGCTGCGACCCGCTCACGCGATGGCCGTCCATGAGACAGAAGGATTGCTTCCGCCCAGTCGCGACGAGCGTGCCATTCGCATCCACCATGCGATACGTCGCATACCCCTGGAAGTGATAGTGGTTGTGGCAGGTGTCGAATTGGAACAAGCCGCCACCTTGCAGCGGGGAGCCGAGCACGAGATCACGCTCGCCCTGGTTGATGCTCACCGTCGTAAACCTGAGCAGGCGACGCACTCCGGAAGCGTCCACGCAGCCTTCGCCGAGCGCGCATGAACTGGCTCCAAAGGTCTGAGTGTCGAGGCGGTATCCGAACAGCCTGGTTTGATCGACGACCAGATCGGGCGCGGGACAACGGCCAGCCGTTGCGGTGAGGCACTGGAAGGTGCGCTGAGACACCGGCACGTTGGTGAAGCCCGAGACCTGGCAGCAGATCTGTCCGTTGGTGCACCCAGGGTTGCAGTTGCCCGTTGATCCGCTACCGCCGCCCGTTCCGCCGCCCGTTCCGCCGCCCGTTCCGCCGCCCGTTCCGCCGCCCGTTCCGCCGCCCGTTCCGCCGCCCGTTCCGCCGCCCGTTCCGCCG
>JAUYRZ010000126.1 GCA_030695565.1 Archangium sp. | reverse complement strand
GTCGGCCGTCCAATGCTTCGTGCTCACGCCTGCGTTGTCTCGGTTGAACATCCCGCCGGCGTGCCACGGCGGCCGCGCCTACGCGCGCGCGATCAAGGCGCGGTCGGGCGGACGCTCACGCACGTTCGGCCGAAGCTCAAGGTGCGCGAGCCACCGAGGGGAAAGAAGAAGTAGCCCCATTCAACGCCGCGGGAGCGAGTAGGTCGCGTTCTTCCTGACGCCTGCCTTAAGAACCAGGCCGTCGCTGACCATCTGGCTCAGCCGCCTCTGCAACGTGCGGAGAGGCGGGGCGTCGCGGCCGAGTCGTTGCGCAATGAGCGCGCTGCCGGCGTCCCTCGCGCGCTCGAGTACCTTCACGATGGCGGCGTCGAGCGAGTCGGGCGGCCTGACGACCTCCCAGGGGAGGTGCGCTTCTCCGCCGCGGAGTCGACCGAGTTCTTCCCCCGTCTGCCGCAACACGACCGCGAGCTGCTCGGCGAAGTGCTCGAAGAACTCCGTGAAGTCGCCTTCGCTCACCGCGGCCGACTGATCGCTGGTGAAGACGAGGCCCGCAAGTCCGGCCTTCGAGCCGACGAGGAAGCCGTGTCGGTCGATGCCGGTCGCCCGCAGCTCGTGGTGCAGCACCTCGATGGCCGACCATCGCAACGTGAGGTGCAGCAGTCGGAACAACGCGGCCATTCGCAACACGCCTGGCTTCGCAAGGAACGCATCGCCATCGACCCACGCGAAGACGTCACGCACTGCCTGAGGAACGACGACCGCGCGTCGGTGCAGCGCCAACACCTGCGCGCGCCCACCCGGGTGGAGCGGCAACCAACGCGTCGGTTCTCCTCCGGGAATCGCCAGGTGAATGCTCGCGTACGCGACCGCGAGCTCCGGTGTGAGACTCGTTTCCGAATGCGCGTAGTTCGCGAACGCGTCCTCAGCGACGACGGCGTGTCGAATCGCGTTGAGGATGTCGGGGCGCGGCGTTCGAATGTGCTCGCCCGAGAGCACCGCCTCGACCTCGCCCATCGTGACGCTCCGGTAGTACTGCTTCACCTCGAGAAAGATGCGCTCGCGTCGAGCCTGCGCGAGTCGCTCCCGACGCCGGTGGAAGTTGAGTGGCGCCGCGTTGAGCTCGCCCTGCGCGACCCCGATCTCCACGAGCCGGGCGAGCAATGTGGGGGTGAGCGTGTACCGCCAGGGTCGGCGGGGAAGGGCGGCCGTCTGGACCTCCACCTGCGGATACGTCGGCACCTGACGCTGGGGCATCAACGTCGATTACGCCACGAAGATGGCGGATACAACGGCCCAACCGCCCGACTTCACGCCGGGAGTCTCAGGTCCATTCTCTGATTCTCTGTTTCGGCCCGCAGAGAGGCGTTTGTACGCCAAATCGGTGGCGGATAAATGGCGGAAAGCGACCGGAGCGCTCCGTCCTCGTGTCCCCGCAGAGTGGCAACGGCAGATCGGCGACCTGGCCAGTTAAGCGCCGGCCGAGCCGTCCACGGATTTGAGGGCGAACTGTTAAACGGTCTGGGTTCCTCTCTCCCCGCGGGACGGAGAACCGAGAGAAAAGCCGTCCAGAAACGGCTGAGTACGTGGGCAGAGCCTTCTCTCTGTCGTCTCACCGTCGGATTCTGCGGGAGCGCGCCGGCGGCGCAAACACCCGCGAATCATCGGCAGAAAAGCCGACGGCCCCGAAGACTTCTCCTCGGGGCCGTCGTTAACTTTCAAGGTGATTCCGGTTGGTGACCGGAGACCTGCTGCTCCGCGTAGGGCGCGAGCTGCGAACCACTCTCTGCGTCCGATTTCGGGACAGCACAACTTCGTTCGCGCCGGCCAGATCGTCGTAACCCAAGGAGACGCTTCGGAATTGATCGGCCAGCTCGATCAAGTTCGCGCCGTCCCGCCACGAATGGGGGCCCCATTGGTCGCTGCACCAACTCCGGAGGTGGGTTGGGCCTGCGGTATCGTCCCCCGCGATGAAGTCCGTTCGCGGTCGGCGACCCTCGAAAGAAGGCAACGAACCCGGTATCGAACCTGACGTTGGCCGGGTCGATGCCGGCGGCGAGCTGATCCTCGCAGCCGGGTTCACGGAGGCGGGCTTCCCCTACGGACTCAGTGTCGATGAGTACCGCGACGCGAACTTTCGGGCCGACTCGGGGGCGGGCTGGGCCCGCGCGAAGCGCGCGATCGACCGCGTCTGTTCGAGCGCTTTGGGACGCGCGGTTGAGGTCGGCTTCGTAAAGCGCCTCGGCACCGGCCTGTCGAGAGACGCGTACCGCGCGACCATCAATGAGGGGCGACAGCCGCTGGATGTCTACGCGCTCGTCCCCAATCGCTTCGCCGAGCCAGACTACGACCGGCGCGCGGTGTTCGAGCTCAAGCTGCTCGCCGCACTCGGCAAACGGGAGCTCGGGATCCGCGTGCCGAAGGTGCTTGGTGCGCTTCGAGACGAAGGCGGGGTGATTCTCGTCGAGGAACTTCTCGAGGGTCTTCCCCTGGACCTCGTTTCAGACAGGCAGGTCACCTTCAAGCCGTGGCAGGCCATCGGCGAGATCGCGACAGAAATTCACGCCCTTCCCGTCGCCGAGTTGCCTCGAGCGCTCCTCGAAGCGCGAGATTGCAGAAACCATGGCGAGGCGGCACTCGCCACGCTCAGCGGTGACCACGCCCTCTTGCGCCTCGCCCGTGAATGGATGTCGGCGCATCTGCCCCCGCCCGAGCCGGGTGTCCTCCTGCACGGAGACCTCCTCGGCCAGAACATCCACCTCGGCTTCGATGCGCCGCCGGGCGTACTTGATTGGGAGCGGGCTGAAGTGGGTGACCCCGCATACGACCTGGCGGTGGTGACTCGTGGCGCGCGCCGCCCGTTCAAGAGGGACGGCGGGCTCAAGCTTCTGCTGGACGCGTACGCCGCTGCGGGGGGGCGCCCGCTCCCGCCGTCCCGAGTGCACTTCTTCGAGCTGTTCATCCTCACCTCGCAGCTCGAGCGCGCCGTCGAGGAAGGTCGCGACGTGCAGGGCGCCGAGGAGCGCTTGCGCGGGGTCCTGAAACGAATCGGTGTGGGATGACGGCAACGTTCTCGCGGTCCGTGATTGTCCAGACGGCATCTGGACAATCCCCCCACAGCAGGCCGGACTCCTCATTTTGACCAACGTGCCTTACCGCGCCTGCTGCCTGAACATCGCGGCGATCCCCTCGAAGACCGACGCGAGTGCGGCGGCCACCTCGGGCTTGGCCTCGAGCACCAGGCGGCCGTCGGGCAGTCGCTGCATCGTCACTCCGCCCATGAACTGGCTCTGGGCTGCGCTCACGGGCGCGACCGTGTCACTCACGTCGGGCTCGGGCTCGGACTCGTCGGGCTGTGGCTCTGCGGCCTCGGCGAGCGGCACGGGCTCCGCCTTGAGCGTGGGCTCGAGCGTTTCCTCAAGCTTCGCGAGGAACGAGCTGCCGCCTTCGAAGTTCACCGCGTCGCTCGAGCCATCGAAGAGGCCGTCGAAGAGCGCCTTCTTGCCGCCGACGATCGAGGCGATGCGCGATTCGATGCCTTCGTCCGCGACCAGGGAATAGATCTCGACGGGCTTGGTCTGGCCGAGCCGATAGACGCGGCCGGCGCGCTGTTCCATCACCGCAGGGTTCCAGGGGAGGTCGAGGTGCACGCAAGCGCTCGCGGCGCGCTGAAGGTTGAGGCCCACGCCGCCAGCGTCGGTGGCGAAGAAGATGCGGGTGTATGGGTCGTCGTGGAAGTCGACGACGTTCTGCGTGCGGCGCTTCTGGCTCTCGTCACCTGTGAACTGCACCGCACGCACGCGCGAGTCAGTCAGGAGATCGGCGATGGCCCACCGCGCGAGGTGGAGCATTCGCTTCCACTGACTGAACACCACGACTTTGCGCCCCTGCGTGACCACGAGGTTCGCGACGAGTTCGCGGAACTCGGTGAGCTTGGGGCTGAAGAGGCCACGGAGGCTCGCCTCGGTCGGGCCATGTCCGGCGAGGCCGGGCCACAGGGCCTCGAAGTCGCGCTGGGCGAGCCCGTTGCAGATGATGCGCTGCTGCGTCATCAGCGACATCAGCTTGAGGAACTCAGGCTGCGTGAGCGGCCGCACCTTGGAGGTCCTGAGCAACCGGGCGATGGGCTGGTCGAGCGCGCCGTGCGCGGAGCGCTGCTCGTCAGTCATCGCCACCGGTACCCGAGTGTCCGTTCGAGGCGGGAGTTGCTTCAAGACCTCTCTTCTCAGCCGGCGCAGCATCGCGGGCTCGAGCCGGACGCGGAGCGTGTCGAGGTTCTTCGCGCCGACCGCGTCGCGCGCCCCGTCAGCGCGCGTGGTGTGCCATTCGGTGAGGCGCCACTTGGGCTCGAGCGCGAGATCATCGACCCAGTCCATCAGCGACGCGAGCTCGGTGAGCCGGTTCTCGAGCGGGGTGCCGGTGAGCACCAACCTCCACGCCGGCTGGAGCTGCTTGATGGAGAGCGAGGTCTTGGCTGCCCAGTTCTTGATGCGCTGGGCCTCGTCGAGCACCACCAGGTCTGGCGCGAGCTGCTCCAGCGCGGGCAGGTCCTTGAGCACCTGCTCGTAGTTCACGATGAGAAAGCCAGAGTCGAGCCCGCGATATTGGCGAAGCCGGTTCGCAGGAGGCCCCTCGACGATGCTCGCGGGCGCGTGGGTGAAGTGCTTCCACTCGCGTAGCCACTGGGTCTTGAGGGCCGCGGGCACCACGACGAGCCCCTTCTTCACCCGCCCCGTGGCGTGGAGCACATGGCACGAGGCGATCGCCTGGGCGGTCTTCCCCAGGCCCATGTCGTCGGCGAGCAGGAGCCGGCCGGCCTCGAGGAAGCGCGAGACGCCGGTCACCTGGTAGGGGAAGAGGGGGTGGCGCAACTTCTTGAGCGCACGCTTGATGTCCATCGCCGACGGCGTGAGCTCGCGACGTCTCTCGAGTTCGGCGCGCTCGCGGCGCAGCAGCCCGCTGAGGGCGGGGTCGAGGCCTTGGGCCTTGAGGAGCTCGTCGACCACTTCGCGGCGGCGATCGGGCGCCCGCACAAACTTCGCCTGCAGGTTACCCGCTGCGTCGAATGGCCACTGAGCGCGCCCTTCGCCGCGCCACCGCACGCGCGCGAGCCAGTCGCCTTCGCCGGTGAGCGGTCGAACAGGGTTCCATTCGAGCGTCTGGGCGGACCGGGCCGCGTCGCTCGCGCTGCCGTGCGCGTCGAAGCCCTGCTCGAGCACCCACCAGAGGTGCTTGCAGAGGCCGAGCGAGCTGCGCGCGAAGTCAGCGCACTCGCAACTGCCCGACAGCTCACGGAAGGATCCGACCCAGACCTGGTAGCTCCTTCCGCGCGCCACGATGACTCGGTGTGCGCCCGCCCGTGGGCGGGCACCGCGGCGGCGCTGGGCGAGCCGCCACTCGTCGCTCACGGCGCGAATTCTCCTCAGCAGTGCGTCGGCTGCGGCCTTCTGAAGCGCGAAGTCGCCTCCCTCGGTCGCGCGGAGGAGTTGGGCGGCCGCGAGGCTCGGGGGAATTCGGCCGGTGTGGCCATCGAGTTCGGCGGTGAGGACCTCGAGGGCTTCCTGCTGGAGCAGCGGTGACATGGCCGCGGCTTGTAGCCGCCAGGGCCGCGGCGCGGAACTCCGTGTCGCCCCGATCATCACCGGCACCCGGCACCCGGCACCCGGCCGCCTGCGGTCCTGGGTCAAGAGGAGCCGCGAATCAGGCCACGATGGCCCGGTTCGCGTCGACAGGGACCCGTGCAGCGGGAATCCGGCAACCGTTGCCGGATTCGTTGCCGGATTCGCCGCTCGAGCACCGCTCATTGGGCGGGCATGCCCTCCCGAAGACCGAAGAGGTGGAGCAGGGCGGCCCAGTCGCTTCGCCTTCACCCGAACGTGGCGGTCACCCACCCGCGGATCGCGGCGCAGGCGTCATCGAGTTCGACGCGCGCGCCCCAGAACATCAGGCCGATCGCGGTGTGAGCTGAACGAATCGAGTCCCAGCGCGGCCCCACTCCAGGGTTGAAAGCGGCATCAATGGAAGATGGCAATCGGGCGATCTGCTTCTGGGAGAGCATCTCGTTCGCCAGCGCAGTGACGTCGGGGAAGTCGGGAAGTGGTGGGAGGCCGTCGATGCCGGCGATCACGCGAGCCGCGTCCTCGAAGTGGCGAACGAACGCGGCCGCGTCGGTCTTCTCGTTCGGGAACCGGCGATGAAGGGCGTCGAGCTTTTCGAGCAAGGTCACCAGTGGATGCACGCAGCTCACCGCCTTCGGCCGGTTGTCTGAGAACGACGCGAGCTGGGCTTGGGCGATCAGGTGCTCGTGCACGAAGGAACTCATGGCCCGCGTGACAGCCGGTGTGACGCGCGCGTTGCCGACTTCGAGGAGGACGAAGGGATGCATGACCTTGCCGAGCTGGCCCAGGTGTCGCGCCGGGTAGGTCAGCTGAACGTTCGCGTATCGCCAGGACTTGTCGTCGGAGTCGAGGCTCGCCTTCATCCCGCCGATGTCGAGGATCGTGACGAGCTTCTCGAAGTGCGCGCGGCGTTCGGCGGTCGCCTTGGTCCCTTCGCTCTTCCAGTTGGTGACCGGCGGAAGCGCGGCGCTGCCGGGCTCCAGCTTCAGGTCGAGGTCTTCGGAGAACCGCTCGATCAACCCGAAGCCCTTCGAGAGAGAGGTTCCGCCCTTGAACCAGACCTCGAGCCCGAGCTCATGGAGCGACCAGAGAACGTGCGTGACCCAATAGTCTTTCTCGACGAGGCCCACCGCCAACCCTCGGCGCTCGGCGACGATCCGGATCAGGTCGTCGAACTCCAAATCGTCGTGCACGAAGCTCAAGCGTGGCCCGCTTCCATCGCCGCCTCGAGGTGAGCCTTCGTGACCTTCGTGGCGTAGCGCTCTGCCGTCTCCCGGAGGCGATGGGCATCGAAGCGTCCCGCGGCAAGCGCCCGCTTGAGGGCGGCGGTGAGTACGTCCCGCGAAACACCGGCCTGAGCAGAGTGCTCGAAGAGGTCGACCACGTACCACTCCGGGGTCGGCGCCGATGGAAAGGCCACCCGGCGGAGCTGAAACCCGCGGCCTCCGAGCGAGAAGCTGCCCGAGCGCTTGGTGTTGTAGACGAGCGGCGTCGCGAACACTGCCGTGGCTCCAAGGCCCAGGGTGTTCCATCGAGCGGGCCCCGTGATGATGAACGGCGCGCCATCGAGGAAGGCCCGGAGCAGGTCGTCGTCGCCCGGGGGAACCGCTCCGAAGCGGCCGCGCTTCGGATGGGCGAAGAGGCCGCGGGCCAACGGCACGAGCGCTCCTTCCTTCACCAGGCGCTTCGCTAGACGAGGCGGGTTCGCGCTCCATTGAGCGAGGTCCTGGGTGCGGTACACGCGACCGGGTTCGAGGTGTGGGTTGGCAGGCTGGGTCATGACCGTCTCTCGTATCCTGAATATAAGATACGGTCGCAGGCGCAGCAAGCCGGCAAGTCATTGAAACAACAAGGCATCTAGAGCGCGCGGAATCGTGCAGGCGGTGTCTGCACAATTGGCGTGTCTCCAGCTCGGCCTGCGTCGACTCTGCCTTGGGCTTGCTGCTCCCTACCGAAGATCGAAGAGGTAGAGCAGGGCGGCCCAGTCGCTCGGCAAGAGCTGCGGCGGCGCCCGAAGCGTCCTGGCGGACCGCACCGCGCACTCGAGGAAGAAGCGCGCGTGGAAGAACGCTTCGATGATGGGCCGCGTGACTTCGTCCCACCGCTGGTTGTGCTCAAGCTCGAAGGTCTTGCCGGTGCCCTCGGTCACGATCTTCATGAACCGCGCGTTCAGCTTCCGGTCTGGCGCAAGCGCCTGGAGGGCCGCGACCAACTCGAGTGTCTTGGCCTGGAGCCCGAAGACCTTGAAGCTCTGGTGGTAGTACCGGTACACGGGGTCGAAGTAGGTCCACTCGCCGCTGCACGACTGCATCAGCGCGTTGAGGGCCTTCCGCACCCTCTCCTTCTTCAGGTTCGCGAGGAGTGCGCGCACCTCTGGGCGTGTGTCGATCGGCTGCGGCGCTTCGGCCGGGTTCTCAGTTGTTGGACTCGTCGAGCCCTCCTTGCCCTCGAGGTCTCGCGCGAGCCTCTTCCTCTCGCGGCGCTCCTCCTTGTTGTTGCGGAAGGCAGCCACGCGCTGCTCTATCGTGACGACGACGTCGGGTCGCGCCTTTCCAAAACGCTTCTCGTACAGCTCCTCGATGAAGCGGGGGAGCGGCAGTTTCCAGGTCTCCTGCTTGTGGTTGTCGAGCTTGCCGAGCTTCTTCGGGTTCATCCCGAGCTCGCGCGCCATCTGCACATGCGCGTGAGAGAGCTGATGGCGTTTGCGGGCTTCGATCCACTTGAGCGAGGTGCGGTCGGGGTTCATGAGCGGGCTCCGCGGGAGAAGTACCTGTAGGCCGCGATCCACTCCGAGCCCGCGGGTGGATGCTTCGGGAGGGGCAAGTCGAACAACGGAATGGCCTGGCGTTCGCGCCCCCGCTTGCACATGGCCACGATGCAGTTGTCGTCGCGCAGTTCGATCCTCTCGACCTTTACCTCGACGCCGAGCACTCGCGTGATGAAGGGCAACTCGAGGTGTTCGTCGAAGGCACACTGCCAGCCCATCGCTTGCTCTCCTTCGTCGTAGGCGTCGACGGTCGCTTCTTCGATCATCGTCTTGATCGCGCTGATGCTCGGCTTCTGGGCGCGCTTCTCACGTGAACTCATCAACAGTCTCCAGTTTCGAGATGGCCTCTTCGTCGTACTCGATGACCAGGTCCTCGCGCGGTTCGGCGAAACCGAGCGGGGCCTCGCCGCGCGCGTAGCCAATCGCTCGATAGCCCCGCAGGCGCTTTTCGAACATCCGCAGCAGCATCGGCACCTCGCGGTCGACGTAGTCGTAGAGCCGCACCTCGGTCTTCCCGGGGTGGAGTCGGTGCAGGCGTCCCGTGTACTGCACGAGGGTGCCCTTCCATGAGACCGGCATCGCCAGAAAGAGCGTGTCGAGTCGCGGGTCGTCGAAGCCCTCGCCGATGTAGCGGCCCGTCGCGATGAGGATGCGTTCCTCGAGGTCGGGCACCGCGGCGAGTCGTTCACGAACTTCGCGGTGTTCGCGCGCGCCCATGCCGCCCTGCAGGACGATCACGTGGCGAGCGATCGGCTTCAACGCGTTCGCGAAGAACTGGAGGTGGTCTTTGCGTTCGGTCAGCAGGATCGGCGAGCGGCCTCGACGAAGTGCGCCGATGACGTCGTCGAGGATCATCTGGTTGTGATCCTCGTCGCGAGCGAGCGCCGCGTACAGCGACTGGATTCCTGCGTCCGCCTCAGCGCTCTCGGTCACGAAGCCGGTTTCCCGGACCACCAGTCGATGTTCGAACGGGCGCTTGTTCGCATGCGCCTTCGCGTCGACGGCATACCGAACCGGGCCCAGCTGCATCTGCGTGATGGGGTGATGCCCGTCGCGGCGGAGGGGTGTTGCGGTCAGCCCGACGAGGTAACGCGCCTTGACCTGCGCCAGCACCCGCTCGAACGAGACCGCGGGCAGGTGGTGGCACTCATCGACGATGACGTGGCCGTACTGGCCGACGAGTTCATCGACTGCGTCGTGGTGCACCAGACTCTGAATCATCGCGACGTCGAGCCGACCGTTGGGCTTGCGCTTGCCGGCGCCGATCTGTCCGATCTCCTTTGGGTCGAGACCCAGAAACACCGCCAACTGCGCGAGCCACTGGTCGAGTAGCGGGCGGCGATGAACGAGGACCAGCGTGTTGCACCCTCGGGCGGCGATGAGATGGGTTCCGAGCACGGTCTTCCCGACCCCGGGCGGAGCCACGAAGACACCAGTGTCGTGCGCGAGCATCGCTCGGGCCGCCGTCTGCTGGACGGAGGTGAGTTCGCCGGTGAACCGAACGTCGAGTGGGGTGCCGGCGATTCGCTCATCGACGAGCGCCATCCTGGCGCCGTGGCTCGCCAGCAACTGTCCGAGCTCGAATTGGCAGCCACGCGGGATGCCGACGTGAAGAGGGAGTTCCTCGGCGCACGAGATGACCCTCGGGGTCATCGCCGTCGAGAGCCGCATGCTCTGCTTCTTGTAGAACTCGGGGTTCTGGAAGGCGGCCAGCCGCTTCACCTGGTTGAGGAGCGACGATGGGAGGCCTGCCTTCGGGACGAAGAGCTTCTGCGCCAGCACGACCTCGATGCGTTCGGGGATCGGCTCTGTGATCGGCTGGAACCTGGCCCGCCCAGTGGGGCTCCGCGTCCACGGGCTGGCGTCTTCGTCGCTCACCTCAGCGGCACGAACACCGAGGACCGTTCCCTGCCGAGTCGCTTCCGCAGCGATTCGTTCCACGGTGTCAGGGGCGATTCTGCCGATGGTCGCGAGGTGAGCCCATTGGAGCGCATCTGCGATTGGCGCCAGCCCATCGTCGAGGAAGATCGAGTTCCCCTCCTTCCGTGGCCCGGCCTGCAGCGGGAGCGCGATGAGGTTCCCGAAGCCCCCACGCGGCATCGTGTCCTGGCTGGGGAACAGCCGGTCGTAGGAGCGCATGGACAGTTCGTGGCGGTTTGCCATCGTCTCCGTCAGCAGATGGCAGCCCATCTTGCGCGCGGACGTGGCCGACACTGGAGAGCTGAAGAAGAACCAGACGTGTGCCCCCTTGCCAGAACGAGAGCGCTCGATCGCCGGCGGGAGGCCTGCTCGCCGTGCGGTTGCGACGAACGCGCTCACGTCGTCTCGCCAGGTTCCCTCGTCGAAGTCGGCCGCGAGGAACCAGCACGTGTCGTTCTCGAGCAGCGGGTACACCCCCATCACGTGCTTGCCGAGGAGGTGCTCGCGAACTGCGGCGGCGTCGAACGGTCGGAAGGCTTGGTTCGCGCACTCGCCGCACTTCACCTTCGGCAAATCGCAGACGCCCTTGACGAACTTGTTGCGGCAATCCGGCGCGTAACCGGCCTGGCCGTCGCGCTTTCGGACGAAGCGGGTGGGGTAGACGTCCGTGCGGCCCCGGAAGAGGGACAGGAAGAGTTCCACCTTGCTGTCGGGCCTCATCGTGGGGGCCGCGAGCGGTGCTGATCGGGGGATTGGTTCATTCCACTCGGCGAGGCGTGTTCGGAGTTCGGAGAGCTGGCGCTCACGCTCGGCCTGCTCCTCTGCAACGCGCGCGATCACCTTCTCCGTGTCGGCGATCGCCATGATGATCGCCTCACGCTCGTCACCTGTCGGGCCCGGCATGGTGCGAGGAACCTATCGCGTGCCCGGCGGCGGGGCGCAGCATCGCCGCTTGAACTTCGGGTATCCCGAGGGCAGGTTGGACTCATGGCGTCGAAGAAGCCCGTGCCCGTGCGTGACCGCGACTACGTGGAGGTGTTCGACGATGTCGCCGCGCTGCTCGTCGCGTCTCGAACGGCCGCTGCGCGAACCGTCAACACCCTGATGACGTCCACCTACTGGCTTGTCGGACGGCGAATCTTCGAGGGGGAGCAGAAGGGCAGGGGGCGGGCGGACTACGGCGAGCAATTGGTTGAGCGGCTCTCTGTCGACTTGACGAGGCAATTCGGAAGAGGGTTTGGGCGGCGGAACCTGTTCCTGATGCGCTCGTTCTTCGTCGAGCACCGGGAGATTGTGCAGGCAGTGCCTGCACAATTGGATGTCGCGGGGATTGTGCAGGCACTGCCTGCACAATCTGGTCTGGTGGCGCGGCTCGCCGAGGCATTCCCTCTGCCCTGGACGCACTACGTCCGGTTGCTGGCGGTGCGATCGCCCGTCGCGCGGCGCTTCTACGCGGTGGAGGCGCTTCGGGGCGGGTGGTCGAGCCGGCAGCTCGATCGCCAGATCCAGAGCCAGTTTTACGAGCGGACGGCCCTCTCACGAAACAAGGCGCGAATGCTCAGCAAAGGCCAGGTCGCCGAGCCGAGCGACGCCGTCTCGGCTGAGGAGGCAATCAAGGACCCGTTCGTGCTCGAATTTCTCGGTCTCAAAGACGAGTACTCTGAGCTCGAGCTTGAGGAAGCGCTCATCAAGCAACTCGAGACGTTCCTGCTCGAACTCGGTGGCGCGTTCACCTTCGTGGGGCGCCAGCGACGGCTCCGCGTCGGCGACGAGTGGTACCGAGTCGACCTCGTGTTCTTCCATCGTGAACTTCGCTGCCTGGTCGTCATCGACCTGAAGATCGGCAAGTTCACGCACGCGGACGCGGGGCAGATGCACCTGTACCTGAACTACGCGCGCGAGCACTGGATGGTGGCTGGCGAGAATCCTCCGGTCGGCCTCATCCTCTGCGCTGAGAAGGACCACGCGGTGGCGAAGTACGCGCTCGAGGGCCTGCCGAACAAGGTCATGGCCGCCGAGTACCGCACGCGTCTGCCCGACGAAGCCACGTTGGTCGAGGCGGTCGAGAAGACGCAGCGAGCCCTGAACTCCGCGACGAAGAAGCGGAGCTGAGGCCGCGACGACCGTGGCCGTCGCCACAAGCGTTCGGAATCAGGTGCTCTCCGAGAATTCGTCGGGTTCATGTCCTCTATCGGGTTGCAGGACCGCGTTTCTGGAACGTGGAACCCCTATCGAGCCTGCCCTCTTGCCCAACGGCCCAACGGTGGATTTGCGAATCGCCGTCCCCTGTCTCCGTCGCCCCGGGCTTTGCCCCGTGCATGAGCCAGCAAAGACCCCGTCAACGGCGCACGCGCGAACTTCCACTGATCGTCTCTGGCCTTGAGGTGTTGCCAGTCGAACTACCGGATTGGGAGCGCGAACTCATCAAGCCCGCGCTCTTGATGTTGATCGATCGGGTGCAGGTTCCGGAGGTCGAAGATGCGCCCGCGAGGTGATCGTCGCGACTGGGTGGCCTACGCCCGCGTCAGCACTGCCGAACAGGCCGAGAAGGACCTCTCGCTCCCCGCGCAGTGCAAGGCGATTGCCGAGTTCGCCACGCGGCACGGCGCGCTCATCGCGGAGCAGTACGTCGAGGCGGGCGCGTCGGGCACCGATGCGAGCCGGCCAGTGTTCAATAGGCTGCTCGGTGACGCGCTCAAGCCGACGAGCACCATCAGCACGATCGTCGTCCACCACACATCCCGCTTCACGCGCGACGCGACCCACGCGCGCGTCGTGAAGACCAAGCTCAGAAAGGCAGGTGTTCGCGTGCTCTCCGTCCTGCAGGACTTCGCCGACGACCCGATGGGGACGTTGATGGAAGGGCTGTTCGAGTGCATCGACCAGTACGAGTCGGAGCTCAACGGCCTGAGGACCTCCGCCGCGATGCGCGAGGCGGTCAAGCAGGGCTTCTGGCCGGGAGCGCGCGCGCCGTTCGGCTACCGAAGCGTCCGGGTCGAGGTCAGGCCGGGCCTGGTGCGTCATCGGCTCGAAGTGGAGCTGCTCGAGGCCGAGCTCGTGCGCGAGGCGTTCACCCTCTACATCGCCGGGAGCGGCGCGAAGTCCGTTGCGCGGACACTCAACCAGCGCGGGCTGCGAACGCGGGCAGGTGACCTGTGGTCGAAGAGCAGGGTGACGCTGCTTCTGAGCGAAGAGGCGCTGACTGGCACCGTGCATTGGGGAATGCGGAAGGACGGCCTGCTCCGGCCAAGGTCGGAGTGGCTCTCGTTGGCGGTCCCACAGATCATCGACGCCGAGACGTGGGCGTTGGTGCAGAAGCTCCGACGGCAGCGCGAGCCCGCTCGTTGTCCAGGCCGAGCTCCCTCGCAGCCGAAGTTGCTCAAGGGGCTCGCCTGGTGCGGCGCCTGCGGCGCGAGCTACCAGTACGAGACGAGCGGCAAGCGCGTGGTCGACGGGCGGTACACCTACGGGTACTACAACTGCCGCAACCTGCTGCGCGTCGGGAAGGAGGCGTGCCCGGGATTCAGGATTCCGCTCAAGACTCTCGACGACGCCGTGCTCGACGCGATCGAGCGAGTGGTCTGCACGGAGCCAAGGGCGCGAGCACTTGCCCACCGGCACAGTGCGTCGGTCGACGTGGTGTTGAAGGAGTGGCCCCGACTCCTGCGCCGTGACGACGTCGCGCGGCCCTACGTTCAGCATCTGATCGACCGCATCGTGGTTCACCACGACGGGAGGATCGTGATCACCCCGAAGGCCGGTGGGAGAAGCAAGGAAGGTGCTTGAAAGCAGAAAAACCGCAGTCCCTCTCGGGGTCTGCGGTTTCTCCCACTACCGAAAAGCTGTGCTCCCTGAGTAGGACTCGAACCTACGACCCGGCGATTAACAGTCGCCTGCTCTACCAGCTGAGCTATCAAGGAATATTGGGTGCTTGTGCGGCGACGGCTTCTAAAGTGGACGACCCCTTCATGTCAACACTGACGAACAGTCTTCCGCTCACTCTTTCGGAAGGCCTGATGAGGGCGGTGACCGCCGCCTACGCCGTCCCTCCCCGGGCGTACCACTCGTTTTCCCACGTCCAGGAGGCGCTCAAGCACTTCCAGACGGTGCCTGCCTGGCGAAATCCACGCGAGGTGTACCTGGCCGTGCTCTTCCACGACGCCGTCTATCTGGCGGGCAAGGGCGACAACGAGGCGCGCAGTGCCGACCTGGCCGAGGAGGCCATTCAAACCTTTCTCCCCCGGGAATCGCTGGATTCAGGCCTGGTTCGGAAACTGATCGAGCTGACCGCCAGGCACGGCAAGTTGAAGCGCGCCGAACTCGACGACGACACCCGGCACTTTCTGGACTGCGACATGGCCATTCTGGGCGCCCCGGCCGGCCAGTTCGACGCCTACGACGCCGCCATCGCCGAGGAGTACCGGGAGGTCCCGAAGCGCATCTACCGGTCCAACCGAAACCGCTTTCTCAAGCACCTGCTCGAGGTCGATCGCATCTTCTTGTCCGACCTCTTCCACGACCGCTTCGACGCGGCCGCCCGCGCCAACCTTCGCCGGACTCTGGGCCGTGCTGACTGAAGCAGAGCTCCGGCTCACCACCGTTCCCTGGCCCGCGCTGGAAGGGCTGGGGCCGATCCTCGCTCCGGCGCTGAGCGAGATTCTGTCCGGCACTCCGGCTGAACGCGCGCTCGACAAGTTGCTGCGGGCCCATCGCGACTTCACCCCCGATCAACGCGCCGTCTGTGCGGAGTCGCTCTTCGGCGTCGGCCTGTGGCGACGTCGACTGCGCGCTCAGGTCGACGGTGATGGCCTGCAGCTGCTGGCCGTGCTCGCCCTCGAGCTGGGTGGGTTCACCCGCGCGGCTGAAGTGCTCGGGGTCGAGCTGCACGCGGTCCGACCGGTACCGACGCTCTGGCGTGACCGGTACTCGTTTCCCGATTGGATCGCGGACCAGATGGAGGCCCGTTTCGGTGACGACGCGGCCGCGATGGCCGAGGCGCTCAATCGGCCCGGGCCCGTGTGCCTCCGTGCCCGGGGATCGCGCGAGGAACTTCAGAAGCAGCTCGCCGCCGCAAGTATCGAAACCACACTCGGACGTTGGGCGTCGCAAGCGCTCGTGGTCACCACGCGGCGACCCAATTTGTTCGGCCTGGCCCCGCAGTTCCTCGGCCGCTTCGAGGTGCAAGACGAGGGCAGTCAGCTGCTGGGTGAACTCGTCGACGCGCGGCCGGGTGATGAAGTGCTCGACCTGTGTGCGGGGGCGGGCGGGAAGGCCCTGCAGCTCGCGGCCATCGTGGGGCCGCAGGGGAAGGTGCACGCGACGGATGTCGATCTGCCCCGGCTCGAGCGGCTGCGGACCCGGGCGGCGAAGGCGAATGCGCGCGTACTCATTCATGGAGCGACGGCTCCGGCCTCGCTGATGGTCTCGCGCGTGTTGATCGACGCGCCTTGTTCGGAGCTGGGTTCGCTCCGCCGCGGGCCTGACTTGCGGTGGCGGCTCGACGCGGGCCTCGTGAATTCGATGCCTGCGATTCAGCGCGGGTTGATCGAGACGGGGTTGCGGCACCTCGCTCCGGGCGGGCGGCTTGTCTATGCGACCTGCACGTTCACGCTCGCTGAGAACGAGGGCGTGATCGATGGGGTACTGAATCAGCATCCGGAGTTGCGGGTGGTTCGTCCGGCAATGGACGCCGAGTTGATCGACTCGCGCGGATTCTTGAACGTGGCCCCGCATCGGCACGGAACCGATGCGTTCTTCGGGGCCGTGCTCCAGAGGATCGAGCCCCTCACCCCGACCCTCTGAAGGGAGAGGGAGACACTTTCATTCTTCGGGTGGGCGCTTCTTCACGGCCGGTCGCGCGGTCAGCGAGGGCGGCCTCGTGACCGCTCTGACTCCCGACGCGGTCTTCGGCCTCGCTCTCACCGGCGGCGACTGCGCCAACGTGTCCGCGTCGTCCTCCACCTTCGGAGCCGGACGTGAACCCAGCCCGCGCCTGAAGTCTCCCAACTCCTCGACCTCGCGTTCCGCCTTCTTGAGATCCTCTTCGTGGTCCCTGTCACGCGCCGCCTTGCCGCTGAAGCGCGTGTACGCCCAGAACGCGATGATCAACACGCCACCGGGAATGCTCCAGAGCACCACCCGCTCCGGGCCCGCCAACAGCTGATCCGGCGCCCAGCCGCGGTCCCGTGAGCCGACCACCAGCCACGCCTTGCGCTCTTTCTCGATGCGCATCGTGTTCGCCGACATCATCTCGGCCTTCTTCACCAGGTCGGGGTTCAGCTTGAATTTCCGCTCTTCGAAGCGGTGCCGCAGGCTCTCGAGGTGGTCGACCAGCTGCCGCTCATCGGGCATCAACCGCGCTGCCTCGAGCGTCGCCTCGAACGCCTTGACCAGCTGCGCCTCGGTGCACTTGCGCCCGTCGTCGACGCCCAGAATGCTCAACGCCCGCGCGTAACCGAGCGCCGCTTTGTATTCGGGGCTGTCCCAGTAATTCGTCCAGATGTAGCCGAGCACGCACAGGGCGTAGACCGCGAGCACGATGAACAACCCGTACGGCACGGGGAACTTGTGGGGCTTCTTCGGGGGAGGCAACTGCACCGGCCCACTCTAGCGCGGGCTGAAGTACAACACCGCAGGTGAGCTTCCTCACGCCTCCGCCGCTGCGCCAGGGTGACCGCGTCGCCGTCGTCGCGCCTTCTGGCCCCTTCGATCGCCCCACCTTCGAGAAGGGGCTCGAGGTCATCGCCCGCCGCTATCAGCCCGTCTTTTCCGAGCGCGTGTTTCAGACCCATCGGTACCTCGCCGGCACCGACGCCTCCCGCGGAGCCGAGCTGCAGGCCGCCCTCGACGACGCCAACGTGAAGGCGGTCTTCGCAGCGCGGGGCGGGTACGGCTCGATGAAGCTGCTGCCTTCCCTGCGGCTCTCCTCACCCAAACACCTGGTGGGTTTTTCCGACTTCACCTCCCTTCACTGTGCAGCGCAGAAGCAGGGCTGGCGTTCGCTTCACGCGCCCGTGCTCACCCAGCTGGGCAAGCAGCCACCCGAGGTCATCGAACGTCTCTTCTCGCTGCTCGAAGGCCAGCCCGTCGCGCCGCTCACTGGTAGCCGCACGGTCAACAAGGGCATCGGTGTGGGGCCCCTGCTCGGGGGAAATCTTTCGGTCTTCACGCGGCTGATCGGCACGCGCTGGCTGCCCGACCTGCGCGGCGCGGTGCTGCTCATCGAAGACGTGGGAGAGAAGCCCTACCGCCTCGACCGAATGTGGATGCACCTGCAGCTCGCCGGACTCTTCGACGGCGTCAAAGGCATCGTCTTCGGCGAGTTCACCGGCTGCGACGAGAACGACTCCACCTCTGCCGACGTGCTCGACGAACTCGCCCTCACGCTCGGCATCCCCTGCGCGGCCGGCTTTCGCATCGGGCACGGCGAGGTGAACCAGCCCGTGATGTTGGGCGCTCCCGTGCGCCTCGACGCTGACGCGCAGACCCTCTCGTTCCCATGAGCCTCGAAGCGCTTCTTCAACGGGGTGTCGACGAACAGGTCTATCCGCTCGCCCGGCTCGAGGTGTTTCACCGGGGAAACCACGTGCTGTCGCTGGGCAACGCAGAGCCACACTGCGTCTTCGATCTCGCTTCCGTCACCAAGGTGATGAGCACCACCGCGCTCGTGCTCGATGCAGGGTTGCCCATCGACGCGCCGCTCACCCAGTTCCTTCCGCACGCCGCCGCGAAAGCGACCCTCGGCGATCTGCTCTTTCACCGCAGCGGGCTGCCCGCCTTCCAGCCGTACTTCGAGCGCGAGCTGCTCGATCGCCCCGAACTGTTCGACGGTGCCCAACCCGAGCTGAGAGCCGCCGTGCGCCGCTCGGTGCTCGAGCGCGTCGCTGCCACGCCCCAGGAGAACCCCGTCGGCGCGCAGTCGGTCTACAGCGACCTCGGCTTCATCCTGCTGGGGGCCGTGTTGGAGGCCGCCACCCGGACCCCGCTCGATCGTCTCTTCTCGGCTCGCATCGCCAAACCACTCGAGCTCGAGGCGGGGTACCGGCGCATCTCGGCCTGGCCTGCGCTCCCCACCGTCTTCGCGCCCACCGGGCAGACCCGCCCGCGCGAACCGGCACCCGGCCAAGAGGGCTTGTGGAAGGTCTCCGAGCGACCCACCCGGCTCTGTGAGGTCGACGACGACAACGCCTGGTGTCTCGACGGGGTCTCCGGTCACGCCGGCCTCTTCGGCACCGCGCTCGACGTGGCGACCTTCGGGCAGGCGATGCTCGATCGGCGGTGGGCGCCCCCGCTGCCCTGGGGGCACGACGGCACGCCCAACAGCACCCGCGCGCTGGGTTTCGACACGCCGTCCGCAGCGGGCGCCTCATGCGGGCAACGCTTCGGCAAGGGCGGCGCGATCGGCCACCTCGGCTTCACCGGCACCAGCCTGTGGATCGACCTGGAGCGCCACCTGGTCGTCGCCTTCCTCACCAACCGGGTGGCCCTGGGCCGGGCGAACATCCGCATTCGTGCTTTCCGGCCCCAGGTGCATGACGCGGTGCTCGACGCGCTGAAACTGGAGTGAGAGGTTCGCGTCATGTCCGCTGCATCCGATGACAACGGCCTGACGCTCGACACCGTCGATCCCTCGTTCCCCCGGCGCATCCACCTGGTGGGCGTCGCCGGCACTGGTATGGGCAGCTTCGCTGGCATGCTGAAGGCCGCAGGCTACGAGGTCACCGGGAGCGACGAGAACGTCTATCCCCCCATGAGCCACATGCTCGAGGCCTGGGGCATTCAGGCGCTCACCCCGTATTCGCCGCAGAACCTCGACGTCGCGAAGCCCGACCTGGTGATCATCGGCAACGTGATCCGCAAGGTGAACGTCGAAGCGACCACGGTGCGTGAGCGCAAAATTCCGCAGATGAGCTTCCCCGCGGCGCTCGGTTCGTTGTTCTTGAAGCACCGCCACTCGGTGGTCGTCGCCGGCACGCACGGCAAGACCACCACTTCATCACTGATGGGGCACGTGCTCGCTTCAGCGGGCAGAGATCCCACCTTCCTGGTGGGCGGCGTGACCAAGAACTACGCCGGCAACTACCGCCTGGGAAAAGGGCCGCACTTCGTCGTCGAAGGTGATGAGTACGACACCGCCTACTTCGACAAGGGCCCCAAGTTTCTCCACTACCAGGCCAGGACGCTCATCCTCACCAGCGTGGAGTTCGACCACGCCGACATCTACCGCGACCTTGCGCACTACGAGTCGTCGTTCGAGAAGCTGGTCGCGCAGATGCCGGCTGATGGCACCATCGTGGTCAGCGCTGGTTGGCCCAACGCGGTGCGCCTGGCTCGCAGCTCGAAGGCGAAGGTGATCACCTACTCCTCCAGGGCCGATTCCGGCGCCGACGTGGTGCCCGCGAACCTGCGGCTGGGGCCTGAAGGCGCCCGTTTCGGAGTGGCGGGCTCCGAGCTGCTGCTCCCCATGGCGGGCGCCCACAACGTGGAGAACGCGCTGGGCGTCTTCGCGGCGGCGGTGTCTCTGGGTCTCACCGATGCGGAGATCGCGCAGGGCTTCGCTTCCTTCACCGGCATCAAGCGCCGCCAGGAAGAACGGGGCGAGCCGGGCGGGGTGCTGGTCATCGACGACTTCGCGCACCACCCCACCGCGGTGAAGGAGACCATCGCCGCCGTGGCCAGCCGCTATCCGGGCCGCCGGTTGTGGGCGATCTTCGAGCCGCGCTCCAACACCTCGCGCCGCAACATTCATCAAGACGACTACGCCCGCTCCTTCATGGGCGCAGCCCGCGCGTCGATCAAGATCGCCGAGCGGCACGACAAGATTCCTGCAGGTGAAGAACTCGATGTGCCCCGCCTCGCGCGCGAACTCTCCGCGCAGGGCATTCCCGCCAGCGCGGAGACCACGGTGGCTGCGCTGCTCGACGAAGTGGTTCGTGACGCGAAGCCGGGCGACGTGCTGCTGGTGATGTCGAACGGCAGCTTCGGTGGCTTCATCGATTCATTGCTGATCCGTCTGGGGGCGAAGTGAGACACCTTTGGGTCGCCCTTGCGTTGTGCGGCTGCACCTTCAAGCCGGCAGGCCCTGACCTGGTGGAGAAGACGCCCCCGTTGACCCAGTCGGGCAAGGCGCTGGAGATCTCGTTGCCGCGGTATCCCGGCGGCGAGGCGTTCAAGCTCTCCGAACATCGCGGCAAGGTGGTGCTGATCGACGTGTGGGCCACCTGGTGCGAGCCGTGTGGTGATGCCTTGCCGCTCTACCAGGACCTCGCCACCGAGTTCGCCACGCGCGGCCTCGAGGTGTTCACCATCAACGTCGACGCCGATCCCCGGCCCATCGCGCCGTTCCTCGCCGAGACGAAGGTGTCGTTGCCGGTGCTGCTCGACCCCGAAGCGCGTTTCGCCGAATCGGTGCTCAAGGTGAAGCTGATGCCCACCGCGTTCCTCATCGACAAGAAGGGCACCGTGCGTTTCGTGCACGAGGGCTTCGACGAAGGCCAGCTCGCCACCTGGCTCTCGGAGATCGAAGGCCTGCTGGCCGAGCCCTCACCGTGAGCGAATTTCGCACCCTGGCCGAGCAGATCGCCCGGGCCGCGGGCGCGGTGCTGCGCGACAAGTTCGATCAGACCCGCACCATCGAGATCAAAGCGGGCCTGCGCTCGAACCTGGTCACCGATGCCGATCACGCCAGCGAGGCGCTGATCCTCGAGTGGCTCGCGCGCGAGGCGCCTCGGCACGCGGTGCTGGCCGAAGAGACCGGCGCGGTGGGGCAGGGTGACTTCACCTGGTTCGTCGACCCGCTCGATGGCACCACCAACTACGCGCACGGCGTGCCGCACTTCTGCGTGACCCTCGCGTTGCAGGGCCCTCAAGGCCTGCTGGCGGCCGTCTCGTACGATCCGCTGCGCGACGAGCTCTTCAGCGCGGGCCTGGGGGAAGGCGCCACGCTCAACGGCAGGCCGCTGCGGGCCAGCTCCGTCTCCGCGCTTGGAGAAGCCGTGTTGTGCACCGGCTTCCCCTACGACGTGCAGCAGAACCCCGACGCGCCGCTGGGCCTGTTCACCCGCCTGGTGCGCCAGGCGCAAGGCATGCGGCGCATGGGCAGCGCGGCGCTCGACCTCGCCTACGTGGCCGCGGGCCGCTTCGATGGCTTCTTCGAGTTCGGCTTGAAGCCGTGGGACACCGCGGCGGGCGCGCTGTTGATCGCCGAAGCCGGTGGGCAGATGAAGCGCATCGACGGAGCGCCCTACGATCCCCGCTACGGCGACGTGCAGGCCGCGGCGCCGGGGCTCTGCGTCGAGCTCAGCTCGGTCTGCTCGGAGTTCGTCACCAGCATCGGCTGGCAACCCACTTCGTTCTAAATGAAGCTCTCGGGCACGAAGATGATGTCGCCCGGCACGAGCTGAAAGTTCTTCTCGCGGCCGATGACGATGTCTTCCACCTTCACCGGCAACTTCACTTCTTTGCCATCCACCACGCGCGTCACGTTGACGCTGTTCTTGGCGGCCGAGCGGGTCAGCCCGCCCGCCTGGCTGATGGCGTGGATGATGGTCATGCCATCTTCGTAGGCGAACGAGCCCGGCTTGCTGACCTCGCCGAAGACGAACACCTTCTTCGAGTTGAACTCCTTCACCAGCGCCGAGACCTGCGGCCGCCGCACGAAGCCGTTCTTGAGGCAGGTGGTGATGGCCTCCGCAGCGCCGCTCGCCGTCACGCCGCCCACCTGCACCTTGCCGCAGAGGGGGAAGTCGATGTGTCCGTCGCCGTCCACGCGGTAGACGCCGCTCAGATCGGGCTCCTGGTAGACGCGCACCTCGAGCAGATCGTTGGCCGCCAGGGTGTTGCTCACGCCGGCGTCGGTCAGCAGCAGGTTCGGCTTCAGATCGCCCAGGTTCGAGGGGTACCGGCACGCCGCGGAGCCCGTCACGAGCCCGCCTGCGATCATCAGCACCATCAGCGGCCGCATCGGAATCAGTAGTGGAAGGCCAGGCGCAGCATCGCTTCATGCCGGGGGAAATTGTTCAGCGGGATCGTCGAGGTGCGCAGCGAGAACGTGTAGGTCGCGCCGATGTCGAACCACGAAGTCACCGTGAACGTAGGGCCCGCCGAGATGCTCAGCAGGAAGTCGTTGCGGGTCGGGTTGGGCACCGGCGCCATCGCGTTGACTGGCGCCGCGAGGAAGGTGAAGTAGTCCGCCGCCACCTGGGCGTTGAGCAACAGCCGCCCGCCGATGAGGCCGAGGCTCCCGCGCAGGTACCCGCGGTCGTCGATGGCCGTTCCGATGCGGGGCACCGCGATGTTGTTGCGCACGTAGCCGACAGCGATGCGCGACTGCTCGGTGACGGTGTACGAGAACTCCGCCGTGCCGATGACGGTGTGAATCGAGCTGTTGCTCAGGTCGCCGCCGTAGCCGGCCAGCAAGGTGACCGCGATGCGGGGCGAGATGAGGCCGGCCAGACCGGCCTGGGCGCGCAGCAGCACCTTGGCGTCGTTGCCCGAGGCCGCCACCATGTACGTGCGCCAGTCGAGGTTGACGTCGACGATCAGCGCCGTCTTGGGCAGGAACTTCCAACGCCCATTCAGCCCGAAGTTGAGGTTGTTGTAGTTCGACGACGGCACCTGCCCCGGGTCGCAAGGTGAACCCGCAGCGCAGCCAGCCACCAGGCCCAACAGCAGGGGCTCGAAGAGCTCGATCGACCATGCTGCCTTCGGCGTGATCTCCAATGCACGGCCGCCCGGGTGAATCGGTACGGCGATGTACAGGTTGTTGAACAGCGAGAGCGCGCCGACCGCGAGTGCGGGGTTCTGCGTGCGATCGCTGCGAACGAGGTTGTCACCGACCTGGAACTCGACGGCGCCGTCGCGGTTGAACTTGGCGTCGAGACCGACGTTCGCGCGGAAGCCGCGGCCGTCTTGCGAGAGCGCGATGGAGCCGGGCGAGAGCAGGCCGGTGTACCAGAGGTACTCGGCCGCGCCGTTGAAGTTGACCAACGTCGAGGGGGTATCGAGATCGAACTTCGCCCCGCCGCGGAAGTGGAAGACGATTTCCGGCGAGTCGATGCCCGGGGTGAAGCGGCCCACCAACGAGTCGAAGCGCCCGTCGAGTTCGAAGAACGGGTGGAGTCGGCCCTCGCCGATCTTGAACCCGGGCGCCTTGGCGACCTGGCCGAAGGACGGCGCACCGAGCAGCGCGACCGTCAGCGCGATGAGCGCGCGAAAACCTGTTCCCCTCGACCAAGTCATCAGTGGTGTTTTGGCCTTAGCACACGGTGTGTGATGACCAATCCCTTAAACGGAGACGTCACATTCACATCGTCGGACTGGCCGGAGGCGGCCGTGAGTCGATGGAAATGGGCGGAGGCATCTGGGTCGGATCTCCGGGCGGCAGGTAGTCCGGAACTTCGACCTCGACTGAGAGGTTTTCGTCCGTTCGGAATGCCAGCTGCCCGATGCACTGCTCCGCTTCGGCCCGGAGCTGCTCGACCTTCGAGCGTGCGATCGTCACCTTCGTGAATTCGTGTTCGGCGGTCGCGGTTTCCTTGCGGGCCACGGCTTCCTGCAACTGCACGTCGGATTGCTCGGAGATGCGGAGCAGCCCTTTGATCTGGGTGAGCTTCTCGTTCACGCAGTTCAGCTTGACGACGTCCTTCGTGTTGCGCGCTTCTTCGAGCTTCTGCAGCACGTCTTTGAGCGCGCCGCGCATGCGACCCACCGAGTCGGCGCTCGTCTTCACTTTTTCCGGATCGGGGACCTTGGAGGCGTCAGTGCCTTCAGCGGTCGGAGCCTGGGCGAGCGAGAACGTCGCCGCTGAGACCAGGAGAACGATGATGGCTCGACGAATCAAGAAGAGGCCCCCAACCGCGTGAGAAGACACCAAAGGTACGGTCCAGAGGCATGTAAGTCAACGAGAGTACTGATGCAAATGCAGACGTCCTTGTGTGCCCGCGGCCCGCGCCCCGATTCACGCCTGCGACAACTTCAGGTTCGCCTCTCGCAACCGCACCGAAAGCATGCGCGCGATGTTCATCACCAGGAACGCAAAACCGTCCTTCTGGCCCTTGCGGAACTCGGCCAGCCCCTCGGGTGAGAGGTGCAGCAGCTGAACGTCCGTGCGGGCGCGCACCGTGGCCGATCGATATTCTTTATCGACCAGGGCCATCTCTCCGAAACACTCACCGGTGGTGAGGGTGGCGATGGGGTTGGTGTGGGCGGCCTGGAAGACCTCCACTTCACCTGAAGCGATCAAATAGAGCCCGTCGCCCAGAGCGCCCTCGGCGAAGATCACCCTGCCCGCGGCGATTTCTCTGGGGAGCAGGAGCGCGCAGACCGCGTCCAGCTCCTGGTTGGAGAGCATCTCGAAGAGCGGAGAGCCTGAGAGAAGCGCGACGCGATCCACGGCGCTCATTGTGCCACGCGTTTTCGCGAGCGCGAGTTACGAGGCGGGCGCGAAGACGAAGGGGTACGCGACCGGCACGTCGGAAGGCGGCTTGAAGGGGAAGACCCAGCCACGAATGGTCGTCTTGATGCAACTGGCGACCGCTTCGTTGCCCAGGGTGTTCTCTTCGATGTCGATGTCGCTCGTGCGGCCCGCGGGGGTGATGCTGAAGCGCACCACGACCTTGCCCTTGAGGCTGGGGTTTCGCTTGAGCTCCTTCTCGTAACACTGCTGGATGGCGCCCTTGCGGCTGCGCACGTAGGCCGCGAGCTTCTCGCGATCGACGTCGGTCGAGTCGACTTCGGGGGCCTGCATCGAGACGCCGCCGCGCACGGTGGCTTCTTTCTTCTCGCCCAGGCCGACGTTGCCGCCGCCCGAGGTGCCGAGATCGCCGATGCCTGCCGCTGAACCGGCGGTGCCGCCCTTGGGGCCGCCCGCTGCCAACGAATCGGCCGTCGCCACACCGACGCCGCTGGCGCCCGAAAGCGCGCTGGCCACGTCGCCGACGCCGCTCGAGCTGCCGAGCACGTCTTCGAAGGCCCCGCCGGCGCCGGAAGACCCGATCACCTTGAGCAGACCCGAGCGCGCGACCTTCGCCTGCAGCTGCGCCTTCTTCTCGGCGGCGTTGGTGGCTGGCTTCTCAGCGGCCTTCTCGACCTTCTTGTCTTCCTTCGGCTCGTCTTTTTGGCCGTTGTCGGCCACTTCGACCGGAGGCGGCGGCTTGATCTCGACGGGCATCATCGCCTTCACGAAGCGGTCGGGCAGCTCGTCGAGGGTCAACTCACGCTCTTCGACCACCGGCTGGCAGGCGATGAAGGTGGCACCCGAGAAGTGCACCACCAGCGACGCGGCCAGGATCATGAAGAAGAACTGATCGATCTGCTTGAGGATGCCGCCGCGCACTTCGGTGGGCAGCGCGACCTTGGGCGGCTCCGGGGGAGGCGCCACGAACTGAAAGAGCAACGAGACTTCACCCAGCGCAACCCGGCCCTTGGAGGCGTCGGTCAGCGGGATCACGTAGGCATCGCGGCGCTGTTTCGCCACGCCCTTGGCGATCGCGTCCTGGAGCGTGATCTCCTGGCCGTTGACCGAGATCTTCCCCTCCATCGCGGTGGTGAAGACCAGCGAGTACTGATCGTTGACGGCCTCGAAGAGCGTGAACGAGGGCGGAAGGTTCGAGACGGGAACGACGATCGTATTGGTCGCGTTCTGGCCGACAGAGACCGGCCCTCGACGCTTCAGCGTCCGGTCTTCGGTGATCTTGCTGCCCTGAATCAGCGCGACACGAAGAAGCTTCAGGCCAGCCTGCGGTTGAGCCATGACTTTCCTTAGACAGCGACTGGCGGACTCGGTTCCTGAAAACCGCCGCCGCCTCCATGAACCGGAGGGACTCTCAACTCTTAGCTCTCAGGGGAGCGGTACTCAAGATTCCTAAAAAGCGTCTTTTTCCACGCTCTTTTCGACCTTGGGCACGAAGGTTTCCGCGCGGTTCAGCTCGTCGAAGTTCAGGGTGGAGCGCTGCAGGATGTAAAACGCCTGCGGCTTCTGGATGCGGCCTTCGACCGTGATGGCATCGAGGCGAATGACCTTCTTCTTCTTGGCCGCCCCGGGATCCTGGGCGAGCGCGAGCGAAGAGAACAAGGCGATGGAGAAGAGGAGTCGCGTCATTTGTCGTCGTCTCCCAGCTTAGCGGCAGGAGGGGGCTTGGGGGCAGGGGCCGGTGCCGGGTCGTCATCACCCAGCTTCGAGGCCGGCTTCTTCGCCGCTTCGGCCGCCGCCTTCCTGGCTGCCGCCTCGTCGAGCTTCTTCTGCCTGGCGGCCGCGGCGTCATCGAGCTTCTTCTGCTTCGCGGCGTCGGCAGCGGCCTTCTTGGCGGCGGCAGCCTCTTCTTTCTTCCGGGCCGCATCGCCGAGCTTGGCCAGTCGCGCGGCTTCGGCGTCGGCTTTCGCCCTGGCGGCAGCGTCGAGCTTGGCCTGCTTGTCGGCGGCGATTTGGTCTTCCTTCGCCTTCTTCGCGGCGGCCTCGGCGTCAGCCTGGGCCTTGGCCTGGGCGTCGGCTTTGGCCTGCTTCTCGGCGTCGATCTTCGCCTGCGCTTCTTCGGCGGCCTTCTTCTTCGCGTCTTCTTCCGCCTTCTTCGCGTTCTCGACCTTCTTGAGCTGATCCTTCTTCTCGCGCTCTTTGCGCCGCTCTTCCTTCTCGATGCCCTTGTTGGCGTCCTTCACGTACTGCTCGACGCGCTCGTCCTTGCCGCCCTTCTCCTTGTACTGATTGAAGTAGGTGATGGCGGTCTTGTAGCGCTCGACGGTCTCGACGCCGGCGATCTCCATGTCGAGGTAGGTGACACCGAGGTTGAAGGCGGCGTCAGACAGGTCGGGGCGGCTCTTCTGCACGAGCTGGTACTCGGCGATCGCCTTGGGCGCTTGCTGCAGGCCCCGGTACGCGTTGCCCAGGTTCAGGTGCGCGACGGTGAACTCGGGCGCAGCGGCGACGGCGGCCTCCAGCTCTTTGACGGCCGACTCGTAGTCGCTCGCGTCGTTGAGCAGCGCCCCGAAGTTGTTCCGCGCTTCGGCGAAGTCGGGCTTGAGCAGGGTGGCCTGGCGGAACGACTCGAGCGCCTGCGGGCGCTGCTTGAGCTGCAGCAACACCAGGCCCAGCGCGTTGTGCGTGGCCGCGTCGTTGGCGTCGATGGTGCGTGCGTTCTCCAGCACCAGGCGGGCGAGCTCGGTCTTCGATTCTTTGAAGTAGACCTGCGCGAGCAGCTGCATGGCGCGCACGTTGCGCTCGTCGGCCTTGAGCACCTTCTTCGCTTCAGAGGCCGCGGGCTCCAGCTTGTTCTGCGCGAGCAGGGTGTAGACGAGCGCGTTGCGGGGGGCGATGGCGGCGGGGTTCTTCGCAATGGCGGCGCGCAGCTCGGAGTCGATCTGACTGAACTTGCGCTGACGGCACTGGAGCCGCGCGAGGTAGTCCCACGCGGTCTCCTGCGCGGGGTCGAGCTCGATGGCCCGGCGGTAGTTGCGTTCGGCCGCGCCGAGGTCGCCCTTGCGCTCTTCCACCACGCCCAGGTTGGTCCACGCATAGGCGGCTCTGTCGTTGCGGCTGAGTACGTCTCTGAAGGCCGCTTCGGCCTGGGCCGTGTTGCCGCTGGCCAGCGCGCTCACGCCTTCCTTGAAACGAGCCTGCGTCGAGGCATCGAAGGCGGGCGCGGCAGCCGGAGCGGGAGCGGGAGCGGCTTCGGTACCAGGCACCTGCCCACCGGCGGCCGGTTTGATCACCTCGGAGGTGGGCGCGGGGGCGGTCTCCGTCTTCGGCGTGTAGGGCACCTCGGGCGTCTCCGCCACGGGCTTGCCGTCGTCCTTCGGAGCGCCCTCGGGCGTGGTGGCGCAGGCCGAGACGAACGCAAAACCAATCAGCAGCAGGCGCTTCACTTGTCACCCTCGCCGAGCTTCTGCGGAGCGGCGACCGCGCGTTCGTTGCCCGTGACCGAGCCGACCGCGCCATCGGGGAAGACCAGCTCTTGCGAGACCAGCGACTTGGGCTCCTTGAGCATCGGGTATTCCTTCGGGCGGAAACGGTTGAGGGACTCGAGGGTCTTCTTCGTCCACTCGTTGCTGACCCGGTACTTCTTCGCCTCGGCCCACGCAGCCGAATACACCTCGACGGCTTTGTCTTCGAGGGCGACCGTCTGACCGGACAGGGTGTCCTGGTAGGTGACCACCGCCTCTTCACCCAGGCGCTTGATTTCGGGGGGCACCGGCGTCTCGAGGATGGTCTGGGCGAACCGTTCGAGGGTGTGACCCTTGCGGTAGAACGCCGCGAGGATCCACTCGACGCGTTTGTACTTCATCACCTGGTCGTAGGCGTCGTTGACCTTCTTCACGCCGGCCTTCTTGGCGGTGAAGCTGTTGGTGAGCGCCTTGCCCGTGCCGCCAATCTTGATCTTTTCGAAGTCGGCGAAGATGTACTCGGCCAACTCGAAGCGCGAGTAGGCGGCGGCCTCCGCGGCGATGGGCGAGGTCTCGGTCTTCAGGTTGCGCTTGTCGAACTCGTCGGCGGCGGCTTCGTAGGCCTTCTTCGCGGCCACTTCGTTCTTCTGTTTCTTGAAGGCGTCGCCGATGCGCTTCTTGGCGTCGATCACCAACTCCACCTGCGCGGGCTTGCTGGAGAACTTCTGGACGAACTCACTGAGCGCCGAGATCTCTTTCGCGCTGTCGCCCTGCTTTGCGTAGATGAGCGCCGCGCGGAACTGCGCTTTCGGAGCATCCTCACTGTTCGGATAGAGGTCTGCGTAGCGGAGGTTGGCGGAGGCCGCCTCGGGGTAACGCTGGAGCGCCTCGAGCACGCGGGCGGTGTTCGAGAGGGCGTTTTCGCGATCCTTCGCGGCGGGGTAGTCCTTCACCAGCTTCTGGTACTTCTCGATCGCCTTGTCGAAGTCGTACGACATTTCGGCATTGCGGCCGACGCGGAAGAGAGCGCCGTCCGCGAGCTTGGAGTTCGGGTACTCACTGAAGATGCGCTCGTACAACTTCTGCGCGGAGTCGAAGCGCTGCACGTTCTCGTAACAAACGGCCGCGTTGTTCAGCGCCTTGTCGGCGAACTCGTGCTTGGGCTCGGCCGCGACCAACTCGATGTACTTCTTGGCGGCCTCATCGAATGAGCCCTTCGCCATCAGCTCTTCGGCGCGCTTGAACTTGCCGCCGAGCTCGAACTTGGTGAGCTGCGCGTACAGCTCCGACCTGGGGTCGATGACGTCTTTGTTCTCACGCAGGCGGGCCGCGACCTCTTCGACGCACGACCAGCACTTGTCGATGAGGTGGCTCTCGATGATGAGGTTGGTGGCGAACTTCGCGACCTCGGCCTTGGGGTACGTGTTGATGATCGACTCGAAACGCTTGCGCGCCTCGTCGAGCTGGTTGTGCGTGTAGAACAACTCGGCCGCGCGGTAGGCGATGCTGGGTGACTTGTCGTCGCCCGGCTTGGCGCGCAGCAGGTACTTGTCAGACGCATCGACGAGCTGCTTCTCGAGCGCGGTCAGCTCGATGGGCACCACCTTCTCGCCTTCGGGGCGATCGGTCGACTTGAGCACCGGGTACTGCCGGGCGGCGCCGCTCTTCACCTCGAGATCGAGCTGCTTCTGGTTGCTGAGCACCGCCGAGTACGCCGAGTCGAGCTGGTACTTCACGTCCTGGCTCGAGTCGCGCACGTTGGCGTAGCGCTTGGCGGCGAGCCCGAACTGGAACGAGTTGTACAGGCAGTCGGCCAGGTAGAACTCCATCTCGTAGGCGTTCTTCGAGCGGGGGAACCGCTGGAGGTAGCCGTCGTAGGCCTTGGCCGCGGTCTCGAAGGCGCCCTTGGCGAGGTCGAACTTGCCCTCCTGCTTGTAAACGAGGGCCTGCTGGTGATGGTAGATCGCGGTCGAGTACAGGCTCTTCTCGGCGAGCTCGCCGGCGGCCTGCACCACCTCGGGATCCCGTTTCCACTTCTCGTGCCACGGGGTGCCGGCCACGAACATGTTGGCGAGCTTGGAGCTCTCCGCGAAGGCCTCGTCGAGGCGGCGATCACGCTCGTAGGCCTGCACGATGCGCTGCTGAATCCTCGGCGCGTCTTTGTTGAGCGGATCCTTCTGCAGCACCAACCGGTAGGCCTCGATGGCCTCGGGGTGTTTGGTCTGATCGAAGTAGACGTCGGCCATGCGCCGGTAGACCTCGCCCTCGTAGCGGCGGCCGCCGAGGCGCGCGAACGTCTCCTGGGCCTTGGCCAACGAGCCCCACTTCTCGTCGACGAAGCTGATGGCGGTGTACTGGAGCGCCTCGTTGCGCAGATCGCCGCCGACCTCTTCTTCGCCCTTCTTCTTGGCGTCGGCCTCGTAGAAGTCGACCAGGTTCAAGAACCGCGCGACGGCGTCGTCGAACCGGTCCATGCGGTAGTAGACCCATCCGAGTTTGTAGATGGCCTTGTCGTAGAGCGGGTGTTTGGTGTCTTCAACCGCGTGCTCGTAGGCCTCGGCCGCCCGCACCAGCGCGTCAGACACGTCGTAGGCATCGAAGTAGTACTCGCCGATGCGCACCCAGGCTTCGGTGGTGAAGCGCGACTTCGGGTAGCGGGCGATCAGCTGCTCGTACGAGCCGCGCGCCTTCTCGAAGTCTTCCTGCTTCTCCTGGCAGTAGCCCAGCAGGTACCAGCTGGCGTCGTTGAGCTTGTAGGTGGGGAAGTCGGTGAGCAGGCGCGTGTAGAGCGCGATCGACTTGCTGAAGTCGATGCGGGGCTCGGGCGGCGGGGCGATGTTCTTCTCCGGGTCGAGCTTCTTGAGCGCCTCTTCGTAGTCGCGCATCGCGATCGCCTGATCGTCGGAGCTGCGCTCGTAATAGAGCTCGGCCAGGCGGAACATCACGTCGGGCGTGTAGCGGGGGTCGTTGGGGTAGCGGGTGAGGAACTCCTCGAAGGCGGCGATGGCGTCGAGGCGCTCGCGGCGCTCCAGCACTTCGAGATCGCGAATGGCCTTTTCGTAACTGTTGGCCAGCGTGTTCCGCTTCTCCTCGTACTTCTTCTCGACCAGCAGCTGCACCTCGCGCTTGAACTCGCGCGATTCAGCCTCATACAGCTCGAGGGCCTGGGTGAGCTCCTCGAGATGGGCCTTCTGCTCGGGCGTGGTGCCCATGCCTTCGAAGAAGCGCGATTTGGGCTTGGCGGCCGGCGCGACGTCGGTCTTGCTGGTCTCCCCCCCTGCAGACGGGGTGGGCATCTGCGGCCCGGTGAAGCCGGCGTCAGGCGTGGCCACGCCCGCATCCGCGGCCTTGCCCTTGGGGGCCCCGGGCGCCTGGGCGAAGGCCGGGGTGGCCGCCAGACACAGCACGCTGAGCAGAGTTCCGAAGCGCATCAGTCGACGTCCTTGAGCACTTCTTTGAACTCGTCATCCAGCTGCTTGAGTTCCCTGTCTTTCTGGGAGGCGAGCTTCTGAATGGAGCTGGTCTTGTCCTGCTTGCGCTGGAAGGAGACGTCGACCACGCCGACGTCGGCCTTGAGCACCAGCTCGTAGAAGCTCTGGCGCACCCGCTTGAAGCTGTCGAAGGCGATGCGGCCCACCAGGTTGCGGGTCTCGCCGGTGACCGCCGCGGTCTCGGTGCGGTAGCCCTCGATGAGGCGCTGCTCGAGCAACACCTGCTCACGCAGTTTCTGGGCCTTCTGGGCCACCCGCTCGCGCACGATGCCCTTGCTGCGCACCACCCGCTCGCGCACCGCGTTGCAGTCGGCACGAATCACGTCGGCGCGCAGCAGCACCTTCTGGGCATCGCCAGGCAGCAGCTGGCGCGACTGGCCGAGCAGCTGGCGCTCCTGCTCGAGCAACTGGGCGTACTCCTGCTTGAGCAGGCCTTCGCCACCGACCGCCTTGTCGGCGTTGTTGCGCTCGGACAGCATCTGCGAGCGCAGGTCATCGAGCTGGGCCTGCATGCCATCGAGGGCGCGCTGCTCCAGGGTCACCTTCTCGAGGAACGCCTTCTCGTCTGCGGGCTTGTCCTTGCGCTGCACCCTGGTGTCGTCGACGAACTTGCGGATGGCGGTCAGCTGGGCCTGCTGCGCCTGGATGTCGATGCCCAGTTGAAAAGCCGTCTTGTCGAGCGCGTCGATGGCCGCCTGAATGCGCTCCTTGCGCGCCTTCACCTGCTCGCTGGTGGTGGGCAGCGTCTCGATGCGCTTGCGCAGCTCGAACTGCTTTTGCTTGAGCTCCCCCAGCTGGCGCTTCTGATCGTCGGTCATCTGCGCATCGACCACGACCTCTTCGATGTTGGTGAGCGAGGCTTCGGCGCGGGTCAGCGAGGTGTCGACGGCGTCGGCGCGCGTGTAGCCCTCCTGCAGCACGGGGAAGCTCTCCACGCCGCGTTCGTCGAGGGAGCGCAAGATGCGATCGGCGATGGCGCCGGACTCTTCGATGCCCTTGCGCGAGGCGTCGAGGGCCGAGGTGATCTCCACCGCTTCGGCGACTTCTTGCCGGGTGCTGGCCCACTTGAGCGCCACCGGGGGGAGCAGACGGGTGACGTCGAGGGTCTTCTCGTTGCGCGCCAGCAGCTCGTCGAAATACTGCACGGGGTCTTTGTTGACGGTCAGCAGCGCATCGATCTCGTCGCGTACCGGGGAGTACGTGTTGATGACCTGGGTGTAGGTGTCGATGGCCTCGTCGTACTTCTGCAGCTTCTGGAGCAGGGTGCCCTGCAGAATCTTGGCTTCGGGGGCGAGCACGGAGTCTTCAGCCACCAGCAGCAACACTTCGGTCGCGTTCTTGGCGCGCTCGAGCTCGCCCTTGCGCACGTAGCACCAGGCGATCTCGTACAGCGAATCGGGGAAGCTGTCGGAGGCCTGGCCGATGCGCGCGTACCGATCGATCGCGTCGTCGTACTTGCCGACCTCGAAGTACACCCGGCCCATGGAGAGGTCGGCGAGCTCCTTCACAGCGCGTTCTTTGTCGTCGCGCGCCTGGCCCTGCGTCACGGCGAGGAACTGCGCGAGCGCCTGATCCCACTGCTTGAGCCGCACGTAGCCAACGCCGATGAAGTAGGCCGACTGCACGTGGAAGGGGCCGCTCTGATCGCCCGCGAGCGTCTGGAAGATGGCGCGGCTGCGCTCGACCCGCTCTTCGACCGGGAGATCCTGCCGGCGGAACATCCACTTCGCGTAGACGTAGGTGAGCTCTGGCGACAACGCGCCACCCGACAGGCCGCGCGCCTGCATGATGTACTCGTCGATGCCGGTGAACTCGTTGAGGCGGCCGGCGATCTCCAGGTAACGCGCGAGCGCCTCCTTGTAATGCCCGGCGCGCAGGGCCAGCAGCTGGCGCAAGTAGAGCCGCGAGCCGAGGTAGTTCTTCTGCATGTAGAGCGAATCGGCCAGGTAGAAGAGGGCGTCGGCGAACCGCGGCCCCTTCTGGAAATCTTTGTTGGCCACCAGGTCATAGAAGAGCACCGCGGCGGTCGCATAATCGTTGAGCAGGTACTGAATCTCGCCGTCGGAGAATCGCTGCAGGCGAGCGGCCTCGTCAGAGGTCTCTTCGCGCAGGGTGTACTGCTTCTCGACCAGCTCGATGTTGTTGCGGGCGATCTCGACCGCGCGGGCGACTTCTTCGACCTGCGCCTGGAGCTCCGCCGCCGACGTCTTGCCGCGTTGGGCCTGCGCTGGCCCCCCAGCACACAGCACGATGAAGAACGCCTTGGTGATCCAGCGGGTCATGGCATCGGTGACGACAGCGTCACTTCGTCTCGGTCGCGGGAGGAGAACCGGCCTGGTCTCCGCCACTCTGTTTGGTGGCCTGGTCTTTGGTCGACGAGATGTCGTAGCGGATCGCGGGCTTGTCCTTGATGTCAGACGTGATGCCGCCCTTCTCGAAGCCCACCACCTTCACCGTCGTCGCCTTGCCTGCCTCTGCATTGAACGTCTGGTTCGACTGCAACTTGAACTTGTAACCCTCCAGGTAGCTGAAGATGCCGTAGCCGTGACCGCGGTAGACCATGCGCACGGCGATCTGGTGGTTGCCCGGCACGATGCGGCCGTTGAAGATCTCGAACTCTTCGCGCTTGTCGAGATCACCGGCCGCGTCGACCTTGGTGAAGATGGGAGCACCGTCGAGCGCGTAGGCGACCGACTCGAGAATGAACTGCGCGCCCATCTCGTTGCGGTGGAAGATGACGGCGCGCGCGCCGCTGGAGAGATCGCCGCCCAGCACCGTCTCCTGCAGCAGCAGCAGCCGGGCCTTGGTGCGGAAGATCTTTTCTTTCAGGTCGACCACCTGCTCTTCGAGCGTCTTGACCCGGGTGGTGAACGCTTCGTCAGCGGTCTGCGCCGATTCGGCAGCGGGCGCCGCAGCAGCCGCGGGCGCGCCGCCATCTTGCGCCCAGGCCGCACCCGCAATCATGAAGAGCACGACAGCCGAGCGGATCCCCCACCGCTTCATCTTACTGTCCGCCCTTCTTGAGCTCGGTGAGCACGAGCTTGGCGACGTCCTTCAGCGTGTCGAACACGCCCACACCGGTCGGCGCGACGGCCTGTCGCTCGGTGACGTTGCGGGGGTTGAGCACCTTGCGGAGCTCTTCCACCGGCACCGCGTTGGGAAGATCGCGCTTGTTGTACTGCATCACGAAGGGGACCTTATCGAGATCGTAGCCCTGCTCCTTCAAGTTGATGCGCAGGTTGTCGAGCGACTCGATGTTCGCCTCCATGCGCTCGACCTGGGAGTCGGCCACGAACACCACGCCGTCGACCCCCTTGAGGATCAGCTTGCGGCTCGCGTCGTAGAAGACCTGGCCTGGCACCGTGTAGAGGTGGAACCGCGTCTTGAAGCCGCGAATTTCACCCAACGAGAGCGGCAAGAAGTCGAAGAACAGGGTGCGATCAGTCTCGGTCGAAAGGGAGATCAGCTTGCCCTTCGTCTCGGGATTGGTCTTGTTGTAGATGTACTGAAGATTCGTCGTCTTCCCGCACAAGCCGGGGCCGTAGTAGACGATCTTGCAGTTGATCTCGCGGCTTGAGTAGTTGATGAAGGACATGGCGCGGGGTTACTCGCTGAAGAGGTTATCGATGTCGGCGTCGGAGATCTCGGCGAACGGCGAGCCGGCTCCGGGGACCGCGGCACGTGCCGCCAGCGCCGCGAAGACCTTTTCGAGCTCGTCGGAGGCCTTCTTGATGCGAAGGCGCACGAGACCCAGCGAGGTGCGGTTGTCGAAGATGACCACCAGCACCACCCGGCCTCCCACCAACGTCATGTAGAGCGAGTCTTTCGCGCCCTCATGGAACTGGTTGGGAAACTCGTTCTCTCCGATGAGCTTCGCGAGACCGCCCATCGCCGCCACGTTGCCGGCAGTAAGGGAGGCCAACGACGTCGTGTCGATGTTGTGCGTCTGGCCAGCCGCAGAGATCAGCTGACCGTTCTTATCGACGAGAAAGACCACCTTCGCGTTTGCGTCCTTCGTGAGTCGGTCGCACACCGCGTTAATCCGGTGGAACTCCTCTTCGTACATCACCAGCTGCGTGGCCATGAGGTGGAGGTGCTCCTGTCAAACGGTTGCGAGGTCCTATCAGAGGGTACACGGTTGTGCACTCTTTCGAGTCCAGAAACCACCGTGGTGTCAGGGGGCTGGCAATCAATGGGCAGGTCTGAGGGCTCCGGTGTCGGTGACTGGAGGTAACCGGTCATTTCCTCGTTGCACCTTGGCGGAGGGGGTAGTCTCTGCGCCGTGCATCGGAATGTCGTCGCCTGCGCGGTGATCTGGCTGCTTCCCATCAGCGCGGTCGCTCAGACCTCCGTCACGGGGTCGGCCGTGCGCCCTCAATGGACCGACGACCAGGCCCAGGTGCGGCTTCGGTACGGGGTCGCGGTGCGAAACGGCACCGAGAGCGATTCGGGCCCGGGCCTGAGTTACTCGGGGGTCAGCCCCAACGATCTCGCTTTGACTGGCTGGCTCTGGTTTCTGCTGGGCGACCACCTCGGCCTGACCGCCGGGGTGCAACGGGAGGCGTTCAGCCTGCTCGACAACGGCACCACGGTCACGTCGGGCGCCTTGATGCGCGCCCAGGTGGGCCCCACCGGCCGGGGGCGCCTGGGGCCAGTTCGACTGGAGGCCGCCGCCTCGTACAGCTTTCAGCAGCTGCCGGTGTTCGGCACCGTCAGCGTGCCCGCGTTCTCGACCGTGCAGCGTCACGGCGTCTTATTGGCGGCGCGCGGCCTGGTGGATCTGGGGCCGGTCACCCTCGAGGGCCGCTTCGAAGTGCCCCTGGCGATCGCGAACGTGGGCCGCGCGGTGAACTCGCAAGGCGTGGGGGCGGGCGGCGGCGTTCGGGTGCAGCTCTTTCGCACCGGCTTCTTGAAGTGGGGCCTGCTGGCCGAAGCCCAGTGGCACAGCGATGGGCTGACCACCACCGACACGGCGTCTCCGTTGAGCGCCACCCAGAGTGTGGTGCGAGCGGGCCTGGCCCTCGATCTCCAGTGGAAGGATCCGCAGCTGGAGGTGGACGTGTCGGCACGCACGGTCAGCCTCGGCGCCGGTGAAGATCGCGCGGTGGAGCTGGTGCTCGAAAAGGAGAAGCCCAAAGTCGGCGGTCTCTCGATCAAGGTGGTCTCCTTCGACGGCGCAGCGCCGGTGGCCGCCAGCGTTGAGCTGAACGGCAAGATCACGGCGACGAGCGCGGAGGGTGCGTTGATGCTCGAGGGCCTGTCGCCGGGTCCCCTGTCGGTGAAGGTCACCGCGCCCGGCTTCACGCCCGGTGAAGAAGCCGCCTCGGTGGTGGCGGGTACGGTGAGCGAGCTGACGGTGACGCTGGTGCCGCAGAAGAAGCGGGTGCCGGCGACGTTGCGTGGGCAGGTGCGCAGCGCGCGCGGTGGCAAGCCGGTCGTCGCGCAGTTGGAGATCAAGGAGCTCAAGCAGACCATCGCCGCGGATGAGGACGGGTCGTTCTCGGTGCAAATCCCCGGCGGGAAGTACACGGTGCGCATCACGGCGGCCCGTTTCGTCACGCAGACGAAGACGGTCACCGTGCGGGATGGGGATCAGGCCATCTTCAACGTGGATCTCGCTCCGAAGTGAACGCCCGTCGCGCTCTGCTGGTGTGTGCCCTGGGTGCCCTCGCGGCGTGCGAGGGCGATCCACCCGTCGAACCGGCAGCGGTCGATGCGGGCCCGCCAGCCGCCGCGCAGAAGAAGAGTCTGGGTCAACTCGAAGGGCCGCAAGGCGCGGTCTCGCTCGAGCGTGACGGAAAGCCCCGGCCCGCTGCCGCCGAAGCCCTCTTCCCTGGCGACATCATCGAGACCGGCGAAGACAGCTCGGCACAGCTGCGTTTCTCAGGCGACCGGGTGGTCGAGCTGGGCGCTGAAGGCCGCTACGAGCTGGGCCTCGATGGTTCGGGCGTGATGTTGAACGTGGCGCGCGGCCTGGTGCTCACGCGCGTGAAGGCGGCGGGGAAGGGGAGACCCGGCCCGGAAGAGGGCGAGGTGCTGCTCACCATCTCCACGCCGTTTGGTTTGACGCGCATCGGCTCGGCCGAGCTCTCGATGAAGGTCGACGACTCGTCGGCCGACGTCGACGTGAAGCTGGGCGAGATCGAGCTGGTCTCGAGGTCGGGCGAAATCACCAGGCTGGGCGCGGGTAAGAAGGGCCTGCTCGGCGCCGCGCGGGAGCTGCCTGAGATCGAGCTCTCCGTGGTGGCCTCGACCGGCAGGGGTGAGTTCAAGGCGAAAGACGCGAAGGCGTTCGTGGCGATCAACCCGAAGAAGCTGCCCACGTTGAAGGCCGGCGACGTGGTGCGGGTCAAAGAGGGCCGCATCAGCCTCGCCCCCGAGGGCTCCGAGACGCGGCTCGCGCTGCTCAAGGGCGCTGAAGTGGGCATCGTGGAGACGCGCAAGGGGCCGGGCAAAGAAGCCACTTCGCTCGACGTGAAGAAGGGGGAGCTCGAGGTCTCGGCTCCGAAAGGCCAGTCGACGCGCGTGTCGGTCGCGGGCGGGCTGACGCTGGTGAGCGATCTGGGCGGGCAGTACACGCTTCGCCGCACCGGCACCGGGTTCGACGTCGAGGCGCTCGCGGGCGACGTGTCGATCGAGCGCGAAGGCGAGCCTGCGCTGGTGGTGCCGGGTGGCCAGTCGGCCAGCGTTCCGCTCAAGGGTGCGCCGGCGGTGCGCGCGGCGAGCCGCGAAGGCGTGGTGTTGCCCTCCCGCTCCGGGCTGCGCGTCTTCCACCAGAACTTGAAGCAGGTCTCGGTCACCTGGGATGACGACGGCGCTGCGGCGGCCTCGTGGCGCGTCGAGCTCTCTCAAGACCCCTCGTTCACCACCGTGGTGCGTGACGGCGTGGTGCACGACAACTTCTTCACCATGCCCGCACCGGCGAAGGGCGCCTGGTTCTGGCGGGTCTTCAAGGGCGAGCTCGAGCACACCCGCGGCAGTGCGTCATTCGCCGCTGAGCCGCGTTCGGTCGACCTCTCGCGGCTCAAGAACGTGGTGCCCGAGGGCGCTGAGACGACCACCATCTTCTTCCAGGACAAGGACAAGCCGCCCGTCGTGACCTTCACCTGGGCCAGGGCGGAGTCGGCCGCGAAGTACGGCGTGAAGGTGTACCGCGAGGGTCAGCTGGCGAGCCCCGTCGCGGAGCGCGTGGTGACCGAGACCCAGGTGGCGCTCCCCGAGAACACGCTGCTCGAGGGCAAGTATCTCTGGTCGGTGACCCCGCTCGATGCGAAGGGCGCCGAGCAGAAGGGCGGCCGAATGAACAAGCTGCACATGGTGTTCGACAACGCGGTCTCGGCGCTCTCCATCAAGACGCCGCGCAATGGTGATGCAGGTGGCAAGTCGGTCAACGCCGTGGGCATCGCTCCGGTGGGCAGCAAGCTGTTCATCAACGGCAAGAGCGTGACCCTCGATGCCCAGGCGCGCTTCGACACCAGCGTCAGCCCCGCAGCGGGTGGGCGCATCATCTTCCGGCTGCTGCACAACGGGGCTGAGAGCTACACCGTGCGAACCGTGAGGGCGCGTTGAGCGATCCCAGCGATCCCCGGTCGAGCAGCCCCGAACCGCGCCTGGCGATCGGGGAGATGGCCGTGAAGGCCTACGGCAAGTACTTCCTGATCAAGAAGCTCGCTGAGGGCGGCATGGCCGAGATCTTTCTGGCCAAGCAGCTCGGCGTGGAGGGCTTCGAAAAGAACGTGGTGATCAAGCGCATGCTGCCGCATCTCTCGGCGGCCTCCGACTTCGTCAGCATGTTCCTCGACGAAGCGCGGCTCGCGGCGTCGCTCACGCACTCGAACATCGTGCAGATCAGCGATCTGGGCTTTGCCGACGGCTGCTACTTCATCTGCATGGAGTACCTCGCGGGCGAAGACCTCGCGACGGTGCTGCGCACCGAGAAGCGGCGGGGCCAGCAGGCGCCGGTGGGCATCTTGTTGCGGGTGTTCACCGAAGCGGCGATCGGCCTGCATTTCGCGCACGAGGCGTTGGATCCCAAGGGCGTTCCGATGCGCCTGGTGCACCGCGACATCTCGCCTTCGAACATCTTCGTGACCTACGGCGGCCAGGTGAAGGTGCTCGACTTCGGCATCGCCAAGGCCGAGTCGCGGGTCACCACGACGGGCGCAGGCGTGGTGAAGGGCAAGTATCAGTACATGTCGCCCGAGCAGGCCCACGGCGATGCGATCGATCGGCGCAGCGACATCTTCTCGCTGGGCGTCTCGCTCTATGAGGCGTTGACCGGCGTGCGGCCTTTCGCGCGCGACACGGATCTGGCGGTGCTCAAGGCGGTGCTTTCGGGGGACTACCAGCCCCTGCGTGCCTTGCGGCCCGATCTGCCGCTCGAGGTCGAGCAGATCGTCACCAAGGCGATGGCCCAGGAGCCCGAGCATCGGTACCCCTCGGCGCTCGCCTTCGCGCAGGAGATCGAGCGGTACGTGGGGGCGACCACCTCGTCGACGGGCGGGCAGGCGCTCACGCAGTTCATGACCGGCCTCTTCGGCCCCGATCGCGTGAAGTCGAAGATGCGCATCGAGTCGCTCGATGAGCTGGCCAAGCGCGGCGTCGACATTCCCGGCCGCCCCAACCCGCTGGCGATCAAGACCGCGGTCGATGACGTCAAGCTCGACATCTCAGAGCGCACCAACGCCATCGGTGCGCCGCTGACGGTGCAGACTCAGCAGAGGGCCCAGTCGCGGCGGTTGAAGGTGCTCATGGCCGCGGCCCTGGTGGTGGGGATTGCGGGCACGGTGATCGCGATGAAGGTGATGACGCCTGCGCCACAGCCGCTGCTGACGCCGCCCGTGGTGCTGACGGCGCCCCTGATCGATGCAGGCTTGCCCGAGGTGGTGGTCATCGACGCGGGGCTCGCCGAGGTGACGATCGATGCGGGCGCGCCGGAACCCGTCGTGGTCGTGAAGTCACAGAAGCCGGTGACGCTCACCACGGCGATGGTTCAGAAGGGGATTTCGCTGAACAAGGGGCGCTTTCAGAAGTGCTTCAAGGAGAACAAGCCCGAGCTGCCGGCGCCGCAGGGCACGCTCAAGGTGACGTTCGCGATCGCGAGCACTGGGCGGGTGTCGAGCGTGAGCACGGATCTCGAGGGCACGTCGGTCTCGAAGTGCATCCAGAGCGTGGTGAAGGGCATGACCTTCCCGCGGCACGTGGATCTCGAGGTGCGGGTGCCGATCGCGCTCAACTGGGACGTGCGCTGACCCGCTCCCTCTCCCGAAGGGAGAGGGAAACACTCAAAGATCTCGTCGTGACGCCAACGCGCGCGCGAGCGTGGCCTGATCCGCGTATTCGAGATCGCCACCCATCGGAATGCCCTGCGCCAACCGCGACACCTTCACGCCGATCGGCTTGAGCAACCGCGTCAGATACAGCGCCGTCGCTTCACCCTCGACATCCGGGTTGGTCGCGACGATCACCTCTTCGATGGGCGTGTCCTGCAGCCGCAGAATCAACTCACGAATGCGCAGCTGCTCCGGCCCGACGCCCTCCAGCGGTGAGAGCACGCCGTGCAGCACGTGGTACCGGCCCTTGAATTCTCGGGTGCGTTCGATCGCCAGCTCATCGGCGATGCCTTCGACCACGCACACGATCTTGTCATCGCGGCGCGGGTCGTTGCAGAAGCCGCAGAACGTGCCCTCGGCCCCGTCGTGCAGGCTGAAGCAGCGGTTGCACAGCTTCACCTTGTCGACCACCTCGGTGAGCGCCGCAGCGAGGCCGCGGGCGTACTCAGGAGGCGAGCGCAGAATGTGGAACGCGAGACGTTGAGCCGTCTTCTCTCCGATGCCGGGCAGCTTCGCGAGCTGCGCCACGAGCCGGTTGATGGCGTCGGGCGTCATCGAGTGCAGCCGGTAGCAGGCGGGACGACCCAGATCATCGCGAACTCAGGTGATGCCGGGGATCTTGATGCCGCCGGAGACCTTGCCGAGCTCGGCCTGCATGTGCGCCTTGCTGTCGGCCAGCGCGGCGTTCACCGTGGCGATCACCAGGTCTTCCAGCATCGCGATGTCGTTGGGGTCGACGGCGGCCGCGGCGATCTTGATGCTCTTGACCTCCTGCGAGCAGCTCACCTTGACGGTCACCAGATCGTTCGCCGACTTCTTCTCGACGGTCTCTTCAGCGAGCTCCAACTTTCGTTTCTCGATCTTCTCGGTGAGCTTGTTCGCCTGTCGGATGAAGTAATTGAGGTCGACGCCGGGCATGGGTACTCCAGGTGGAAAGGACAGCGGTTCCTAGTCGACGGACGGGCCCGCGTCACCCTCGTCAGACCCCGATGGGAGGGCCGCGGGCTTCTGAACGACGGGCTCGAGGTAGGAGATGTGCTCAAGCGACCCCCCCAGGTGGCGCAGCACGTTGCGCAGCGCCGGGTGGCCCTTCACCTTGTCTTCGATGCCGCGCTCGCGGGTGGTGCGATCGGTCAGCTCGACCTCGGCGATGCTCCTGGGCGCCGTCTCGAAGGCCTGCACGCTGGTGTCTTCCACCAGCTTGATGGGCCGGCCGAGCGACCTGGCCAATTCGCCCTCGACCATCGGGCGGCTCATGCTGATGACCTGCGACTTGTGGAAGGCGGCGTCGGAGGGGAAGGCGATGCGCGCGCCTTCGGGAGTGAAGCCGAGGAAGCGCGCGTACGAGAGCGACTTGCCGTGGCGGGGTGAGACCTCACGCAAAGCGTCGACCGCGCGTTTCCACTTCTCTTCGTCGGTGGCCACGCTGCGATCCGCGGGGGCGATCGGGGGCGGCGGCTCGGGCTCGTCGGCCTCGTGAAGCTCAGGCGCCGGCAAGCACTCGCCGGAAGCACAGCCCTCCGCGCTGCCTTCGGGAGCGAACAGCTTCACCTCCCCGTCTCCCTCTCCCCTCTGGGGAGCGGGTTGGGGTGAGGGGCCATCTGCCGGCTCGGGAGGCAGCTTGCGGTTGATCAGCCGGACTTCAGGCTGAGCCGCGGGAGCGGAGACCGCGCGAGCGCCCGCAGCAGGAGCGGGCGGCGCCACAGCGACGGGACGAGCAGGACCTCCCGGCTCACGGATCTCGGGCCGGGCGGCGGGCGGAGCTGGCCTCGCGGGCTCAGGTGCGAAAGGTCGAAGGAGCGGAGCGACCCCCAGGCGCTCCGGCTGCAGGGGCCGCTCCGGCGAGTTTCTCGACCCGCGCGATGAGCTCGGGGATCGACGCAGCCGGCGCGAGGTGCAGGCCCTTGAGCAGCGCCATCTCCAGCGCGAGCTTGGGCTGCGGCGCGCGAGCGATTTCCCACACCGCGCTGTGCACCACGTCGAACAGGCGCGCCACCTGCGCGGCGTCACTCTCGCGGGCCAGCGCGACCACGGCCTCACGCTCCGAGTCAGCCAGCTCTTCCGGCGCCTGACCGGTGGCCTTCGCGACGAACACGTGCCGCAGCTGCTGCGCCAGATCCTCCGCCAGGCGGCGCAGATCGACGCCGCGCGTCCACAGCTCTTCTACGTTGGCGAGCAGCGACTTCGCGTCGCGCTTCACCAACGCCACCGCGAACGCGTGGATGACGGTGCGATCGATGGCGCCCAGCGCTTCGGCCACGTCGGCATCGGAGGGCGTGAGGCCACACGCGCTGATCACCTGATCGAGCAACGAGAGCGCGTCACGCATGCCGCCCTCCGACTGGCGCACGATGAGCGAGAGCGCGGACCCCGAGATGGCGATCTTCTCCATCGCCGCGATCTCCTGCAGCCGCTTGAGCATCGCCACGGTGGAGATGCGGCGGAAGTTGTGACGCTGGCAGCGCGAGAGAATGGTGTCGGGTAGCTTGTGCGCTTCGGTGGTGGCGAAGATGAACTTCACGTGCCCGGGCGGCTCTTCCAGCGTCTTGAGCAGCGCGTTGAAGGCGGCCTGCGAGAGCATGTGAACTTCGTCGATGATGTAGATCTTGAAGCGGCTGCCCTGCGGCAGGTACTTCGCGTTCTCGCGAATCTCGCGAACGTTCTCCACGCCGTTGTTCGAGGCGCCGTCGATCTCCGCTACGTCGGTCGAGGTTCCGTCGCGGATCTCCGTGCAGGCCTTGCAGACGCCGCAGGGCTGAGAGGTCGGCCCTTTTTCGCAATTGAGGGCGCGGGCGAGCAGGCGGGCGGCGGTGGTCTTGCCGACACCGCGGGGCCCGGCGAACAGATAGGCGTGCGCGACGCGATCGAGCTTGATGGCGTTCTCGATGGTGCGAACGACGTGCTCCTGGCCCGTCATCGCCTCGAAGGCCTGGGGGCGGTATTTGCGGGCGAGAACCGTGTAGCTCATGATTTTCGCTTGTAGCGCGAAGTACGCGGCGCGGCATCGGTTCATCAGCTCGGTTGATCGGCTGCCCGACTCCAGTAGGAGGCCGCGGGAGTTCTCCTGCTCATGCGCATCCTGGTGATCGATGCAGAAGGCGAAGAGGCCCGGTCACTGGCCACCCTCCTCGAGGAGGCGGGCGCCGAAACGTGCTGTCTGTCGGACGGCTGGGAGCTGGTCTCGCTGCTCGACTCTCAGCACTTCGACGTGGTGATCGGCGACGACCTCTCGATGATCATCGCGAAGGAACTGGCGCCCACCTCGTTGCGCTGCATGTCCACCTCCGCCCGCTGGGAGTGGACCGAGGCGCAGATCGAAGCGCTCGAGGTGGAGCACGTCTTCGACAAGCCGTGGGACGCGGGGCGGCTGCTCCGCAAGCTCAAGCTGATCACCGACGGCTGATCAAAGCGTCGCGTAGATGAAGGCGAAGCACATCTCGTCGGCGGTACCTTCGCCCCACCTGACGACCGCGTTGGTGGGGTTGTCCCAGGTGCAGCTCATGCGAATGGAGTTGGTGGTGGAGAGGTTGAACGCCGTCTTGCGGAAGTACTGGGTCTGCCAGTGGAAGTCCCACCGCTGGATGTCGACCAGGCACTCGTTGTTGCTGGCCGAGGTGAGGCTGATCTTCTTCCCCTTGGTGTGCATGTGGGGGAGGAAACCCCAGACCTTGATGGGGAAGCCCAGGCTGTTGGGGAAGTTCTCGGCGTGCGCGTAGTTCACGCCGCTGGCGGGGATGGCGAAGTTGTCGGCCACCAGCGGGAGCAGGTAGGCGTTGGTCTCCGTGCCCGTGCCGTACATCAGCTTCACCGAGGTCTGATCAGCCTCGACCGCGTTGTCGGTGTTGTAGTGGACCTGCATGGCGATCACCTGGTTGGGCGAGATGCGAATGCCGGTGTTGGCGGGGAAGACGACCGCCGAACCACCCGGAGCCCAGGCGCCCAGCGTGCCGTCGGTGCTCACGTTCGCGCCGCCGAAACACTCCCAGCCGGGCGTGGCGTCTTGCGCGTCTTTGTTCACCGCCGCCGTGCGGGGCACGATGTACATGATCACGTGGTGCACGACCTTGCGGGACCCGGGGCTGATGTCGTAGCCGGTCACCACCTGCTGCGCGGCGAGCGCGGGGTCGATGATGAAGCAGCGGTAGTCGTCGCGAGTCGTGGGCGTGTACGCCGTGGTCATCTGCTTGGTGAGGTCGACCCTGGGCAGTTCTTCGGCCGCGCCCGCGGGGGCCGGTGCATCAGCCGGGTTGCCCTCGAGCGCGCCGCCCTGGAACCACTGGTTGATGGTGGCGATCTGCGCATCGGTCAGTGACCTGTCGCCCACGAACGGCCCGCCGCAGTCCTTGCTCGCGAGCCACGGGGGCATGCGCTTGTGGGTGACCGCGTCGGCCATCAGGGGCGCCTTGAGCTTGGCGGCCTCATAGGAGTCGAGCGTGAAGGGCGCGATGCCGCCGGCCACGTGGCAGTTGTTGCAGGACACCTGCGTGATGGGGAGCACGTCTTTGTAATAGGTGGGCGCGGGGCCGCTGATGCCGCCTCCGCCTGAGCCACCCGTACCGCCGCCCGTGCCCGTGATGGGCCCGGTGCCACACGCCGCCAGAAACACCGCTGCTGCGCTCATCGTCACGACTCGGATCGACATGGGCGCGCACTTGACCAGACAGCAGGCTCCACACGCAACCCAGTGGTACAAGCCCGCCCTCTCATGGAAGCCCTCCTCATGACGCTCCTCACTGCCGCCCCGGTCACCGATGTCGCCTTCCTCCACGAGTACGCCGAGACGCGCCGCTATCTCTCGGGCCGGCCCGTCTCGGTGAAGGTGACGCCCGATGGCAAGTCGGCGCTCTTCTTGCGCAGCGAAGCGAAGAGCTCAGCGCAGATGTTGTTCGAGCTCGACCTCGCCACGAGGGCGACGAAGGTGCTGCTCACGCCCGAGGCGGTGTTGGCGGGAGCGAGCGAGCAGCTCACCGCGGCAGAGAAAGCGCGGCTCGAGCGTCAACGTGTCTCGGCGCGTGGGTTCACCAGCTACCAACTCTCGACCGACGGAGCGCGGCTGCTGGTCGGCCTCTCCGGCAAGCTCTACGTGGTCGAGCGCGCTGACGGCAAAGTCACGCAGCTCAAGACGGGCGAAGGCGCGTGCATCGACGCGAAGTTCAGCCCCGATGGGAAGTCGGTCGCCTACGTGCGCGACTCCGACGTGCAGGTGATCGAGCTCTCGAAGAACACCGAACGCCGGGTGACGAAGGGCGGCACCGAAGAGAAGCCGCACGGTCTGGCCGAGTTCGTGGCGCAGGAGGAGATGGATCGGTTCACCGGCTTCTGGTTCAGCCCCGACAGCAAGTCGATCGTCTTCCAGGAGACCGATCACGCGGGCGTCGAGGTGTTCGGCGTTCCCGATCCCACCAAGCCCGAGCAGGCGCCGGATCGTTTTCATTACCCCCGCGCGGGGCGCAAGAACGTGGTGGTGAAGCTGGGCGTGGTGCCCGTCGCGGGCGGCACGCCGAAGTGGATCAGCTGGGACGCCGCTGCCTATCCCTATCTCAACTCAGTGGTGTGGAAAGACGGCCCGCTCACCCTGGTGGTGCAGACGCGCGAGCAGACGAAAGAGCAGGTGCTCTCCGTCGATCCGAAGACCGGCCGGTCGAGTGTGCTGCTGACCGAAGAAGACGCCGCGTGGATCAACCTCAATCAGGACTTCCCCCTGTGGTGGAAAGACACGGGCTTCTTCTGGGCGACCGAACGCAACGGCGCCACCGAGCTCGAGCTGCGCAAGCCCGATGGTTCGCTGGAGGCCAGCTGGGTGAAGCCGGCCGCGGGTTTTGGAGCGCTGGTGGGTTTTGCTCCCGCCACCAGGACGTTGTTCTTCACCGGTGGCCCCAACCCCACGGCGGCTGCTTTGTACAAGGTGGTCGACGGGGGCGCGCCCGAGCTGGTGAAGACGCCCGGAGAGGCGCTCTCGACGGTGGTGGCGAAGCTGACCGGCGGTGATGGGTTCATCGCGCTCTCGCACACCTCCACCAGGGCGATGCCAAAGCACGTGGTGCTCCGCGTCGACGGTGGCGAGTTCGTCGAGGTGCCTTCGGTGGCGATCGAGCCGTCGCTCAAGCTCTCGATGGAGATCTTTCAGCTCGAGAACGACGGTCCCTGGGCCGCGGTGATCAAGCCTTCGAACTTCGTCAAAGGGCAAAAGTACCCGGTGGTGCTCAACGTGTACGGCGGCCCGCATCACCTCGAGGTGTTGCAGGTGACGCGCGAGAACCTGGTGCTGCAGTGGCTCGCCAACCAGGGCTTCATCGTGGTGAAGGCCGACGGCCGCGGCACGCCTCGGCGCACCCGTGCGTGGGAGCGGGCCATCTCGCACGACTTCGCGACTCCGACGGCGGCTGATCAGATCTCCGCGCTGCAGCAGCTGGGCAAGCGCGTACCTGAGCTCGATCTGTCGCGCGTGGGCGTCTACGGCTGGAGCTTCGGCGGGTACATGGCCGCGCTGTTGGCGATGTCGAAGGGTGACGTCATCAAGAGCGCGGTCGCCGGTGCCCCGGTGGTCGACTGGCGTGACTACGACACGTTCTACACCGAGCGGTACCTCGGCCTGCCCGACGCGCAGCCCAAGGCGTACGAGGTCAGCTCGTTGCTCTCGTACGTGAAGGACTCGAAGCGGCCGATGCTGCTGATTCACGGCACCGCGGACGACAACGTGTACTTCCTGCACACGCTCAAGTTGTCCGACGCGCTGTTCAAAGCGGGCAAGCCGCACAGCGTGTTGCCGCTCCAGAACTTCACGCACATGGTGCCCGACCCGCTGGTCACCGAGCGGTTGTGGGAGCGCATCGCCACCTGGTTCAAGGAGACGTTGTAGTCATGCCGTTGGACCAGGCTTTCGTCGACGACTGCCCGTACGCGCCCGAGGCCCTGCTGCTGGAAGAGATCCTCGAGGTCGATCGCGTGACGGGCAGGGTGGTCGCGCAGATGGCGGTGCATGCCGACCTGCCGCTCACCCGCCATCAGAAGGTGCACCCGGTGCGTCACCCGCGGCACATGAGCGGCGGGTTGATGGTGCACATGACGGGCATGATGGGCTTCGTGCACGCGTTCTACGTGCTCGAGCTGCGGCACGCCGACGGGTGGATTGGGTACGGCGCGAAGATTCACGAGGCGCGGTTCACGGCGCTGGCGACTCCGGGTACGCCGCTGACGCTCGAGGCGAACGTGGTGCGTTCGCGGCGCATCAAGGACTCGATCATGGTGCGGTACAGGTTCGAGTTCAGGCAGGCCGAGACGGTGGTCTACGAGGGTGAACAGACCGCGATGTGGATGAAGGTCGTCGATGCCCTTCCTTCAGACGAGGGGCTCGGCGCCGGCTAACGCAAAATTCTTCGGTTGCGCGCCTTGCTCCCGCAGACCCTGCGTGGCGCGTCGCGGCCTTGCCCGCAATTGCTGGCGTTTCCCATGGCCTCGATGGTGCTTCAGGAGGTTCTCCCGCGTCTCGTGCTGCTTCACGCGTGAAGAAGGAGAACCCCCATGAAAGCGCTCGTGTTCCACGGCCCAGGCAAGAAGGCCTGGGAAGAGAAGTCCAGGCCCACCGTCAAGCTCGCCACCGATGCGATCGTCAAGGTGACCAGCACCACCATCTGCGGGACTGATCTCCACATCCTCAAGGGTGATGTTCCAGAGGTCACCGACGGGCGAATTCTCGGCCACGAGGCGGTGGGCGTCATCGATGAGGTCGGCTCGGCGGTCACCAGCTTCAAGAAAGGCGATCACGTGATCGTCTCCTGCATCACTTCGTGCGGCCGCTGCGTCGCGTGCAAGAAGGGCATGTATTCGCAGTGCGAAGACGGTGGCTGGGTGCTGGGGCACCTCATCGATGGAACCCAGGCCGAGTACGTGCGCGTTCCGCACGCAGACAACAGCCTGCACCGGGTGCCCGCGGGCGCGAACGAAGACGAGCTGGTCATGCTCAGCGACATTCTTCCCACCGGCTTCGAGGTGGGCGTGCGCAACGGGGCGGTCAAGCCGGGCGACACGGTGGCCATCGTCGGCGCCGGCCCCATCGGCCTGGCCTCGCTGCTGACCGCTCAGTTCTACGCGCCCGCGCAGTTGATCATGGTCGACGTCGATGAGAACCGCCTTGCGGTCGCTCGCACGCTGGGCGCGACGAACATGGTGAACAGCGGCGCCGGCAACGCGGCAGAGCAGATCCTCGCGCTCACGAAGGGCAGGGGTGTCGACGTGGCGATCGAAGCGGTCGGCATTCCCGCCACCTTCGACATCTGCCAGGACATCGTCTGCGCCGGAGGGCATCTCGCCAACGTCGGCGTTCACGGCAAGGGTGTGATGCTCAAGCTCGAGAAGCTGTGGGCGAAGAACGTGACCATCACCACGGGCCTGGTGGACACCAGCACCACGCCCATGCTGCTCAAGAACGTCATCGCCGGCCGCCTCGCGCCCAGGAAGCTGATCACCCACGAGTTCGCGATGGACGACTTCATGAAGGCCTACGAGACGTTCGCGAACGCCGCGAAGGAGAAGACCCTCAAGGTCGTGCTGCGCGCCTGAGCGGCTCGGCGATTCCGTCGAAGGAAAAGCCGGCGAAACGGTGAGTCAGCTCACTTCGGGCGCTTGAAGCACATGTACGTCGCGCCGCCGCCGACCGAGTTCCCGCTCTGCACCACGGGCGGGCGGAAGGTGAGCGAGACCAGCTCCCAGCCTTCGTCACCGGCTTTGAGCAGGCGATCGTTGGTGGGCACGCCGTCGATGTCCTGACACCAGTGCTCCCAGCGCTGAATCGGGTGACCTTCGGCGTTCGCTCGCGGGACCTGAAGGGCGGCCGTGGTGGCGCAGCCCGCGAGGAAGGCGAATGCAACGAGAACGGCCCTCACCCCGACCCTCTCCCGAAGGGAGAGGGAGTTCGAGACAGTTTCACTTTTCATCGTGCGCCTCCGAGATCCAGGTTCCAGCTGACCGCCACGTACCCGCCACCCTGGAGCGGAACGGCGCTGACCGCCGGCGCATCACTCGCAGCGCCCAGCGCGAACATGAGCACCGCCGCGCCGACCCCGGCCACGCCGACGCCCGTGAACACGTAACCGAGCGTCGCTTCTGTCTTGCCCGAGTCGCGAATCGCGATGGCCTGATCTGTCGGCGCGGTGCCGTTGAGCAGCGAACTCTGCTTTGCACTCGCCGAGACGAACAGGCCCGTCGCCACGCCGGCCGAGGCGAGGCCGATCGCTCCGGGGATCCACGAGAGCGAACGTGCAGAAGGCCCCGTGGTGTTGGCGACCAGCGCGGGGGGCGGCTGGTTCTTCGCCCGCTCTTCAGCCTCGAGGCGGCGCTGCTCGGCGACCTTCGCGGCCTCTTCATCTGAGCGCAGCTTCTCCGCGGCCAGGCGCTTCTCTTCTTCGGCGCGAGCGGCCTCGATCTGCGGGGCCAGCATCTTGCGCACGTTCGCGCGCGCCTTCTCGGCGACCGCCTGCACCTTGGGCGAGACCTCGACCGGCAGCTTCGCCTCGAGCTCGACCGAGAACGCGGTCTTGAACGCAGTGAGCGCCTTCTCTTCGCGGCCCATGTCGGCGAGCACCACGCCTTCGAGCAGGGCGATCTTCGCCTCGTCATCGGGCCCGCTGGCCCTGCTCTTGGCGTTCTTGAGCTGCTTGAGCGCCTTCTCGTACTCGAGGTTCTCGTACAGGGTGATGGCGGTGTTCAGGTACTTCTTCACCTCGGCGTTCTGAGCGAACGCAGGGGTGGTCAGCAGAATCACGAGCAGGCCGACGAGGCGCATGGGTCAGTCTTTCAGGTTGTGCTTCACGACGTTTTCGCCGGGCTTGATGACGATGTTGAGCTCGACGTCTTTGCCGAAGGCGGGGTTCACCAGCCGCAGCTTGTGCTTGCCGACGGGCACCGAGATCGCGGGCAGCGGGGTGTCTCCCAGCAGGCGGTCGTCGAGATAGATGGTGGCGTAGGGCCTGATGCGCAGCTCGAGCTTGCCGGTCTTGGCGGCGACGGGCCGCGCCACCGCGACCGCGCCCGCGTCGACCTCTTCTGACTCGAGGCCCGCGTCAGGTTCGGCGTCGACCACCACGGCGATCGCCACCGCGGCATCGGGCGCTGCTGCAATCACGGCCGAGCCCGCATCGATGACCGCCACCGGCACCACGTCAGGGCGCAGCGCGAGCCAGCCTCCGAGCCCCGCAACCACCGTCGCCACCAGGGCCAGGCCCACGAACAGCGGCGCGCGGCTGCGCTTCACCGCGTTGACCTCGACCGAACGCAGCGCGGTGTTCGACATGCCGGTGCCCGACTGGGTGGCGACCGGGGCTGGGGGCGAAATGCGTTCGCTCGACTTGGCAGAGGGCGTGGTGGCGTCGAGCCCGCTGGCCACCGCGTTGGGCGCCGTGGTGTCGGCCTCGTTCTCGAACACGGTCGAGACCAGCTGGGCGATCTCACGCGTGCCCACCGTCTCACCAGAGCGGCGGATGAAGGCCTCGAGATCGGCTTGCAGCTCGACGCACGAGGCGTAGCGGCGGTCGCGATCCTTCTCGAGGCACTTGTTGACGATCGCCTCGAGGTCAGGCGGGCAATCAGGCCGGTACACCGTCGGCTTCTCGAGCGGCTTCTGGCTCATGATCGCCTGGATGATGCTGACCTCGCTGGTGGCGTCGAACGGCATGCCGCCGGTGACCAGCTCGTAGAACACGATGCCCAGCGCGAAGAGATCGGCCCTGCGATCGAGCGGCTCGCGGGCGAGCTGCTCCGGGGGCATGTAGGCCATCTTCCCCTTGATCATCCCCGACTTGGTCAGGTGCGGCTGGGTCGACGCCTTGGCGATGCCGAAGTCGACCACCTTCACTGATCCGTTACGCGCCACGAGGATGTTGTCGGGGCTGATGTCGCGGTGAACGAGGTTCAGGAATTCGCCCTGCTCGTTGCGCAGCTCGTGGGCAAAGTGCAGCCCTTCGGCGGCGAGCGCGATCATGCGCGCGGCGAGCGGGAACGGCATCGGGCCCTGCACCCGGCGCGTGGCCTGGTTGAGCACGCGCAGGTTCGCGCCGTCGATGTACTCCATGGCCAGGTAGTACTGACCGTCGGCTTCGCCGAAGTCGAAGATCTGCACGAGGTTCGGGTGATTGAGCTCGGCGGCCAGCCGCGCTTCGCCCAGGAACATCTCGATGAAGCGTGGGTCGTCGTTGAAGTGCGGGAGAATTCGCTTCACCACGCACTTCTTGGCGAAGCCCATCGGACCGTCGGCGCGCGCGAGGAAGACCTCGGCCATTCCGCCCGTCGCGAGCTTTCTGAGCAGCGTGTACTTACCGAGCGTCTTCGTCACGTTGGGGAACCGTCGCCACAATCCCACACGTGGGGTCCGCTCAAAAGAACAAGGGCCCGGTCCCCCGACCGAGCCCTTGCGGTGCTGCTACAGCAAAAGCATTTTCGTCAGGCCGCTTTGACGTTCTGCGCCTGGAGCCCCTTGGGCCCCTTCGTCAGGTCGAACTGCACTTTCTGACCTTCCGCGAGAGTGCGGAATCCGTCCATCTGGATGGACGTGTGATGGCAGAAGACGTCTTCACCGCCGCCGTCTTGCACGATGAAACCGAAGCCCTTCGAGTCGTTGAACCACTTCACGGTACCGGTAGCCATTCGTCGCTCTTTCTTAAGTACCCGTCTGTAAGAACACCGACGGGACCCCCCGCACTTCCAAAGCCGGAAGGCAGCGCGAGGTTTAGCTGCTCCGGTTTCCCGCAGACAATGGCCCCCCCGATGATCGGGACTGAGGGAGGTCAGATCTCCATGAGGATCCGCTCGGGAGCCTCCAGACAATCCTTGATGCGCACGAGGAACTGGACGGCTTCTCGGCCGTCGATGAGGCGGTGATCGTAGGAGAGCGCGAGGTACATCATCGGGCGCGCCACCACCTGGCCATCACGCACCACCGCGCGTTCCTGGATGTTGTGCATGCCCAGGATGCCGGTCTGCGGCGGGTTGAGGATCGGCGTGCTGAGCATCGAGCCGAAGATGCCGCCGTTGCTGATGGTGAAGGTGCCGCCCTGCAGATCGCTGAGCTGCAGCTTGTCGGCCTTGGCCTTCGCGCCGAAGTCCGAGATCACCTTCTCGAGCTCGGCCATCGACTTCTGATCAGCGTCGCGGATCACCGGTACGACGAGGCCGCGGTTGCCCGACACGGCCACGCCGACGTCGTAGTAGTGGTGGAAGACGACCTCGTCGCCTTCGAGGTACGCGTTGACCGCGGGGAAGCTGCGCAGCGCTTCGATGGCCGCCTTCACGAAGAAGCTCATGAAGCCCAGCTTCACGCCGTGCTTCTTCTCGAACTTCTCGCCGTACTCCTTGCGCAGGCGCATCACGTTGGTCATCTCGACCTCGTTGAAGGTCGTGAGGATCGCCGCGGTCGACTGGGCCTGGAGCAGCCGCTCGGCCACGCGCTTGCGCAGCGGGGTCACCTTCACGCGCTCTTCGGTTCGACCACCCGATGCGACGTTGAGCGTGGTGGCCGGCGCAGGCGCCTTGCTGCCTTCAGCCGCCTTGAGCACGTCTTCTTTCATCACCCGGCCCTGAACCCCGGTGCCCTGGATGGCGTTCGGGTCGAGGCCCTTGTCGGCGGCGATCGCGCGCGCGACCGGGGTGATGTTCGAGCCGGTGTTGGCAGTGCTGGCGGCAGCGGGCGCTGCGACGGGGGCAGGCGCTGCAGCGACGGGCTTGGGAGCAGCCGCTCCGGCCTTCGACGAGTCGATGCTGCCGATGACTTCGCCAATCTTCACCTTGGCGCCTTCAGCGGCGAGCAGCTTCTCGATCACGCCAGCGCTGGCGGCCTGCACGTCGATGGTGACCTTGTCGGTCTCCAACACGGCGATGGGCTCGTCGACGGCGACGGTGTCACCGACCTTCTTGTGGAACTTCCCGATGATCGCTTCGGTGATCGACTCGCCCAACGCGGGGACCTTGATCTCGACTGATGACATGGTGCGGGTACGCCTTTCAGGACGACAGTGCTTCGTCGACGAGCAGCTTCTGCTCGTATTGGTGCGAAGAGGTGAAACCAGTGGCGGGGCTCGCGCTTTCAGGGCGGCCCACGTATTTGAGCTTCGGGTTCTGCTTCAATTCTCCAGTCAGCGTCATGAGCGGCTCGATGAGATACCGCCAGGCGCCTGAGTTCTTCGGCTCCTCCTGCACCCAGAAGACTTCCTTGAGGGCAGGGTACGACTGGAGCACTTCGCGCAGCTCGGCCTCGGGCAGCGGGTAGAGCTGCTCCAGGCGAACGATGGCGGTGTTGGTGATCTTCGCGCGGGTGCGCTCTTCGACGAGATCGAAGTACACCTTGCCGCTGCACAGCAGCAGGCGCGTCACCTTGCTCGCTTCGATCGCTGAGTTGGTCTCGGGGATCACCCGCTTGAAGGTGCCGGCGGTGAACTCCTCCCAGGGGCTCGAGGCGGCAGTCAAACGCAGCAAGCTCTTGGGCGTCATCACCACCAGCGGCTTGCGGATGGGACGCATGACCTGACGGCGCAGCAGGTGGAAAATCTGCGCTGAGTTGGTGGGGTAGCAAACCTGAATGTTGTCTTCGGCCGCCAACTCCAGGAATCGCTCCAGACGCGCGCTGGAGTGTTCGGGGCCCGCGCCTTCGTAGCCGTGCGGCAACAACAGCGTGAGCGCGCTCATGCGCTTCCACTTGTCTTCGCTGGCCGCGAGGAACTGGTCGATCATCACCTGCGCGTTGTTGGCGAAGTCGCCGAACTGCGCTTCCCACGCGACGATCGCGTCAGGGCAGTCGAGGGAGTAGCCGTACTCGAAGCCCATGCAGGCCATCTCGCTCAGGGGGCTGTTGATCACCTCGGCGATGCCCGGCTTGATCTCGCCCAGGGGGAAGAAGGTCTTGCCCGTCTTCTGGTCATGCAACACCGCTTGCCGGTGCGCGAAAGTGCCTCGCTGCGTGTCCTGCCCGGTGAGGCGAATGCGCCAGCCCGCTTCAACCAGGGTCGCATAGGCGAGGTTTTCGCCGGTACCCCAGTCGATCGGCTCCTTGTCCTTCATCATCTCTTGCCGGCGATCGAGCACCTTCTTCACGCCCGAATGCAGGACGAACCCTTCTGGAACGGTCGCCAACGGCTCGAGCAGTTTCTTGAGCACGGGCAGATCGACGCCCGTTTCGACCTGCGGGGTGTCCTTGTCGGCGCCGCCTCTGTACTTCGACCAGATGCCGTGGAGGTGATCCGGGTCTCGCACCAGGCTCTTGGTCTTCGACTTCTCGAAGGCGGCGAGGAACTCGGCCACGACTTCCTGCTGCAACTTCGCAGAAGCCTCGGCGCTGAGCCGGTTCCTGATGGCGAGCTCTTCGGCGTACAACGCGCGCACCGTCTTGCGGCCGGTGATGAGCGAGTACATCTCGGGCTGCGTGAAGCGCGGTTCGTCACCCTCGTTGTGGCCGTACTTGCGGTAGCAGACGAGGTCGATGACCACGTCGGTGTTGAACTTCTGCCGGAACTCGGTGGCCACCCGCATCACGTGCACGCACGCCTCGGGGTCGTCACCGTTCACGTGGAAGATGGGGATGTCGAGCATCGCCGCCTGGCCCGTGCAGTAGACCGAGGACCGCCCCTCTTTCCCGTCGGTGGTGTAGCCAAGCTGGTTGTTGATCACGAGGTGGATGGTGCCGCCCGTGTCGTAGCCCTCGAGGCCGCTCAGGTTGAGCGTCTCGGCGATGAGGCCCTGGCCCGCGAACGCCGCGTCGCCGTGAATGACGAAGGGCACCACGGCCTTCTTCGCCGGCAGCCCGCCGCCCGCACGGTCTTGCTTCGCGCGCACGCGGCCTTCGACCACGGGGTGCACGAAGCCGAGGTGAGAAGGGTTGAAGGCCATCGTGAGATGAACCTTGTTGCCGCCCCGCGTGGTGTGATCGCGCGAGTACCCCATGTGGTACTTCACGTCGTGGCGGTTGAGGTACTGCTTGGGGTCGGTGGGGCCGGTGACCTCGGAGAAGATCTCTTCGGCCGGCTTGCCCAGGATGTTGGTCAGCACGTTCAAGCGGCCGCGGTGGGCCATGCCGAACACCACCTCCTTCACGCCCAGCTCACCGCCCAGCTCAAGAAATGCATCGAGCATGGCGATCTGCACTTCGCCGCCTTCGGCCGAGAAGCGCTTCACCTTCTGGAACTTCGTCTCCATCGTCGTCTCGAAGGTCTCCGCTTCGGTCAGCTTGCGGAGAATCTGCGTCTGCTCTTCCACCGAGAAGTCCGTCGTGTTCTCCGACGACTCCATGCGGTTGAGCAGCCAGCGGCGGCGATCCGACGCGTACATCTGGATGAACTCGACGCCGATGTGATTGCTGTACGTGCGGCGAATGCGCTCCATCACCCGGCGCACCGTCACGCGCGGCTCGCTGAAGGTGTCGAGCGGGGAGACGAGGGTGTCGAGCTCCTGGTCGGTGAAGTGGGTGTCGGAGACCATGCCGATGTCAGCCACGTGCTCGAGCTTCGGGCGCGGCGTGCCGAGCGGGTCGAGCTGCGCGACGAGGTGGCCGCGCAGGCGGTGAGCGATGATGGTCTGGTCGACCTTCGACTGCAGCGCCATGTCGCTGGCGACCTTGCCGCCGGCGGCGCCGTTCACGGACCCATTGCCCTTTTTCGGAGCGGGCAGCGTCAACCCGTCGATGACGAGGGGTTTGCCTTCGCGCTGGAGCGTGCTGAAGAGCTCTTTCCAGCTCTGCTCGACGCTGTTGGGGTCGGCCAGGAAACGGCTATAGAGCGCTTCGATGAAATCGATGTTGGCGCCGGTGAGGAATGAGTCGGACAGAGTCGGCATGGCTGGATTCTTTTATTCGGTGAAGGGGCACTGCTCCATGATTCGTTTGATCGCCGTACTGGTGGCCTTGGCTCCGCTGGGAGTGTGGGCTGACCCGCCGCACTTCTCCAACGGTGGATTCAACTTCCAGCTTCAGTATGGGCCGGGCTTCTGGACGGTCGATCAGAACAAGCTGGGTGAGGATCCGGGGCGGGAGGGGCTGCGGGTGGGCCCTACCAATGCCGGCCTCTTCAAGGATTCGCTTCAGAATACGCACACCGTTTCTCTGAGCGCGGCCTACAACATTCTCGGGCACGCCTCGGTCGGCGCCGACCTCACCGCCACGGGCTGGAACCTGTTCGACGCCAGCCGCGGCGGCGGAGGCATGGTGATCGGCAAGGTGGCCTGGCACCCGCTCGAGCTGTTCTTCATGAAGAAGGAGAAGCGGCCCATCGGCCTCGACGCGAGCACGTTCTTCGGCGTGGGCTACGGCATCGTCGGCGGCGGCACGGCGGTCGAAGGCTTCCCGAACGGAATGGATGGCCTGCTCTTCGAGTGGGGCGCGAACGTCGACTACTTCTTCGCGCGCTACTTCGGCCTCGGCTTCTTCGTGCGCGGGGTGTTCTTGAACTGGGAAAAGTTCTATCTCGACTTCAACAACCGCGACGTGCCGGGCAACACCATTCCGCTGGCCAAGCCGCTGGGCGGCTCGTTCTGGACGTTCGGCATTTCGATGACGTTCCGCGCGGGCGAGTGAGGGGCCGCGTGGTCGACGGATGACGCAGTGGCTATAGTTCATTCGTGACCACTGCCATCGCCGCCTCGCCGAGCGTGCCTGAGGACTTCCTCAAGCGCATCGTCGATGAGTTGCACCCGCTGGAGATCTGGCTTTTCGGCAGCCGCGCACGTGGCACCGCCCGCCCTGAGAGTGACTGGGATCTGCTTGCCGTGCTCCCCGACACGGCGTCCTCCGAGGACCTCGACCTCGTACCGCTTTGGGGGCGGCTTCGTGATCTTCACGCCAAGCGCGTCGAGTTGTTCCCGATCACGAAATCAGACTTCGATCGTTGCCGGCGTTCGCTTGGCACCCTCGCGCAGATCGTCGCTTCGGAGGGTGTGGTCGTCTATGCCCGCTGACGCGCCCAAGCCCGATCCGCTCGTCATCTCTGCTTTTCTCGACGACGTAGACGGCGAACTCGAGGCGGCAACGCGTCTCGCGCAGGATCCACCAGTTCGTTTTGCTGCGTTTCATCTTCAACAGGCCGCGGAAAAGCTGATCAAGGCCGTCCGGCTTCATCGCGGGCTCTACCCGACGGCTGACCACAACCTCGCGACGCTGGTCGCCGCACTCCCGGAGGGCTGAGAAATTTGGGCGAGCCCCGGCACCGCTTGGGGTAGACGACGCGCATGCTCCTCCAGGGAAAGAAGCTCCTCATCACGGGTGTGCTGACCCCGCAGTCGATCGCGTTCTCCGTCGCAGAGCTCGCTCAGCAGCAGGGCGCCGAGGTGATCCTCACCAGCTTCGGCCGGCCGATGTCGTTGACCCAGCGCACCGCGAGGAAGTTGAACCCGGTGCCCGAGGTGCTCGAACTCGACGTCACCAACCCCGAACACTTTCCCAAGCTGCACGACGCGGTGAAGGCGAAGTGGGGCCGCCTCGACGGCGTGCTGCACGCGATCGCGTTCGCGCCCGAAGACGCGCTGGGCGGCAAGTTCCTCACCACGCCCTGGGAGTCGGTGCAGAACGCCTTCCGCGTGTCGGCCTTCTCGCTCAAAGAATTGGCCGCGTGCCTCGCGCCGTTGATGGACAAGGGCGGCGGCATCGTCACGCTCGACTTCGACAACTCGACCCAGGCCTGGCCGCTCTACGACTGGATGGGCGTCTGCAAGGCGGGGCTCGAGGCGATCGTGCGCTACCTCGCGCGCGATCTCGGCCCGAAGAAGATCCGGGTCAACTCGCTGGCCGCCGGCCCCATCGCCACCATCGCGGCCAAGGGCATTCCCGGCTTCAAGTACCTCGAGAACACCTGGGGTGAGCAAGCGCCGCTGGGTTGGGACGCGCGCAGTGACGCTGCAGTCGACGCCGTCGCGCGCACCGCGTGCGTGCTCATGTCCGACTGGATGCCTTCGACCACCGGAGAACTCATTCGCGTCGATGGCGGGTTCCACGCGATGGGCGCAAAGCCAATCGATCTTGCATCAGTCTTGGCGGCTGAGAAAACGCCCGCGCCCCGGGGACTTGACGGGTAGGCCGATGTGGGGACAAAGGGCGCGCATGTCTTCGCGCTCACTCCTCGCCGTCGTGTTCTTCGCGTTTCTTTCCGGCTGCGCTTGCAACGTCGCAGCGGGCACCTGCACCACCGAGCAGGATTGCACCAACCCCGCAGCGATGAAGTGTGACGACACCGGCCTGTGTGTCGCGTGCGTCATCGACGAACACTGCGCCGAAGGTTTTGTCTGCCTCAACGGCGCGTGTGAAGCGGGCTGCAACGGCGACGACCGCTGTCCGCAAGGCGTGTGCAAGCCGGGCGTCGGCTGCGTCGCGTGCGTGATCGATTCGCAATGTGGCGCAGGCAGCGTCTGCACGAACAACACGTGCGTGACGGGCTGCTCGGCGCAGAACCCCACCTGTCCTTCGGGCCTGGTGTGCGACGCGACGCGCGGTCAGTGCGTGGAGTGCGTCAACGGCACCCAGTGCCCCAACGCGCCGCTCACCGTGTGCAACCCGGCCACCGGCTCCTGTGTGCAGTGCACCACGGGCGCTGACTGCCGCGACCCGAGCCGGCCGGTGTGCGACCCCTCGAGCAACACCTGCGTGGGCTGCCTCGGCAACACCGATTGCCCCAACGGTGTGTGCCACATGCAGCAGTGCGTGCAGTGCCTCTCCGACGCGCAGTGCGGCGGCACCACCCCACGCTGCAACACCACCACCAACGCGTGCGTGGCCTGCCTGCCCGGCGCGACCGACAATTGCCCCACCGGCCAGTACTGCCGCCCCGACTTCGTCTGCGAGCAGGGCTGCAAGACGGGCACGGATTGCCCTTCGGGGGTCTGCCTGCCGAACCACTCTTGCCAGATGTGCACCAGCGACACGCAGTGCGCGGCCGGTACGGTTTGCCAGAACGGCACCTGCGTCGGCGCGTGTGGTGCGAACGCTCCGTGTGGCAACAACGAGGCGTGCTGCAACGGCCGCTGCGAGAACCTGCAGGCCGACGCTGACAACTGCGGCGCGTGCAACCGCGCGTGCGGCGCCAACCAGGCGTGCTGCAACAGCGACTGCCGCTCGACCACCACGTTGAGTGATTGCGGCGCGTGCGGCGTGGCGTGTGGCGTCGATCAGTTCTGCGACGGCATGAGCTGCAAGGCGAAGGTGTTCCCGAACTTCTGCGCCAACCGCAACGTGGTGGCCATTCGTGATGGCATCCCCCTCGACAACGCGGCGACCGCGGTGCTCGCGTCGACCATCACGCAGTACTGCTCGGCGACCACCACGCTCACGTTCGGTGACGACAACGATCCCGCGTTCGTGGATCAAGACGGTGGCGCGTTGCTGCAGGGCGGCGGCTCGACGGTGGTGACGGCCGGTGGCCCGTTCCCCAACCTGCCGGTGAGGTGGCTGGAGCGCACCCGCAAGGTCACCAAGGTGTACTTCTCGAACAACACCCCGGGCACCGAGTTCTACTTCAAGCAGCGCCTCGCTCCTGATGCGGGCATGGCGGATCCGATCCTGGTCACGCGGCTTCAGTCAGCGTGCGCGGCGACGTTGGCCGATGGTGGCACCGGCGGCGCGCACAACGACGTGTTCCTGGTGGAGCTGGCGATCGATCCCACGTCGGGCACCCTGGCGCTGGTGGCGTACGGGTTGTGCAGCCCGGGCAACGGCACGCAGGCGGCGGCCTGGTACTGGGCCAACGTGATGCTGCCCAACCGCGCCGCGTACACCGACAGCTGGTACCTCTACGAGTGGACCGACACGAACAACGATGGTCAGCCGCAGGTCAGCGACTCGTTCACCCGGTTGGCGAGCGGTCAGTAAGCGAAGAGAGGCGACAGCCCTCTCCCCAACCCTCTCCCCCTCGGGGAGAGGGCGCCGCTTTCATTTTTGTTCTTCGGGTTTCGCTGGTCACAGCCAGCCGAGCTTCAGGTAGCTCTCTGCGCTTCGGCGCAGTGACTCGGCGATGGTGCGCCTGGGCGTGTAACCGAGCAGGCGCCTCGCCTTGTCGATTCTGCAGGTCCAACCGGGTGCGAGCAGCTGGCGGGCGAGCTTTCGATTCAGGGGCAGCTTGCGGCCGCTCACGTTGGTGATCAGATCGGCGGCACTCCCCAGCGCGCTGAGCACCAGCTCGGGCACGTAGACGGTGCGCGGCTCGAGCTCGAGCACCTGACCCACGATGCGCATCAGCTCTTCCACGCTCTCGGTCTCGTCCGACGCGCAGAAGAACGACTCGCCCACGGCCGCTGGGAGGTCGGCCTGCAGCAGCAGTTGATCGACCACGTCTTCCACGTCGACGAAGGACAACTTGCGCTCCGGGCCGCCCAGGCGCAGCACGATGCCCTTCTTCACCAGCTTGAAGAACGTGAGGTTCTCGTGATCACCGGGCCCGATGATCCGCGCGGGCCGGCAGCAGGTGACCTCGAGCCGATCCGAATACGTGAACGCGATCTTCTCGGCTTCGACCTTCGATTCGCCGTACCACTCCTGCGGCGCGAACGAATCTTCCTCCACGCGCGCCACACCGCCGACGGAAGGGCCCGTCGCGGCGAGTGAGCCGACGAGCACGAAACGTTTGCTGCCCGCGGCCACCATCGCGTCGGCCACGTGACGTGTGCCCTCGGCGTTGACCTGCATGAACGCATCACGCGTGGCGCCGCGTCGAATGCCCGCGAGATGAAAAACAGTGTGCACACCCTCGAGCGCAGGCGTGAGTGATGCGGCATCAGTGACGTCACCTGCGACGATTTTCGCTGCGACGTTCGCGAGCGCCGACGCGTCACTTCCTGCGCGAACGAGGCATCTGACGTCGTCTCCCCGAGCGACCAACGCCTTCGCCAGCCACGCGCCGAGGAACCCATTCGCACCGGTGATCAGGATCGACTTGCTGCTCATACGAGCGAGTTTCCCTCGAAAAATCTGATCGAAGGGCTGTTTTTCCCTCGGGGAGGTGCTAGCAACCGCGTCTCGGTTTTCCGAAAGGGAGCCGTAGAAAGCGTCCCCGGGGAGGGGGCCTTCAGTCCACCGCAGTCCTACAAAGGAAGAACGATGGCCGCTAAGAAGCCCGCCGCAAAGAAGACCGCGAAGCCCGCGAAGTCCGCCCGCAAGCCCAGCGCAGCATTCATGAAGGAGCTCACCCCTTCGCCTCAGCTCGCTGAGGTCATTGGTGCGAAGCCGCTGCCCCGCACCCAGGTCATCAAGAAGCTCTGGGAGTACTTCAAGAAGAACAAGCTGAACGATGGCCAGACCATCAACCTGGACGACAAGCTGAAGGCGGTTTACGGCGCCAAGCTGAAGTCCATCAAGATGACGGAGGTCTCCAAGGCCTTCGCGCACCTGAAGGACTGATTCACAGTCTCTCTGGTGTCACTCAGGGCTCGCTCCTTCTCGAAGGGGCGGGCCCTTTGTTTTGGCGCGATCAGCCCAGCTGAACGCTCAGGCCGCTGGGTTGCGCGGATCTCGCCCGAAGCTCATTCAAGCGGGAGGAGATTCGTGAATGGCCACTCTTTCGAAACGAATTCGCAGGCTGGGCATGTGGGGTGCGTACCCGGAGATGCGTGAATGGGGGCTGGGGCCGCAGGGCGCGCCGACCCCCAAGCCGAAGCCCGCCGCGGAGCCACCCCCACAAGCGAACGGGCCGAAGGGCTATCAACGCCCCGACAGCCGCATCCTCGAGGACGTCAGCGACGAGGTGATGCACATGCGCGACATCGACTCGAGCGACGTCGAGGTGCGCGTCGAAAAGGGCGAGGTGTTCCTCACCGGGACCGTGCCCGAACGGTGGATGAAGCAGCGCATCGAAGAGGCGGCCGACCGGGTGCGCGGGGTGAAAGACATCACCAACCAGCTGCGCATCAAGCGAGAAGATCCCGACTCGATGGGCTCGGAGTAAAATGCAGACCGCATGAAAAAGCGGGTGCTGTTGCTCAAGCCGGGCGTGACCAGCTCGAAAGCGGTGTTGGGCGACTACGAGTCGTGGTTCTTGCGCGCGTGTGGAGACGTGACGCTGCAGCCCGTCGAGCTCCACGCGGGTGAGCGACCGCCATCGAACGATGGGTTCGACGGCGTGATCATGACCGGCTCACCGCTCTCGGTGACCGCGCCCACCGAGTGGATGCACCGCTCCGCAGACTTCATGGCCAACGCGTCGGAGCAGGGCACGCCGGTGCTCGGCGTGTGTTTCGGTCACCAGCTGCTCGCCTGGCGATTCGGAGCTCGGGTGGAGAAGTGCGCAGGCGGGCGTGAGCTGGGGACGGTGTTCGTGAAGCTGACCGAAGAAGGAAAGCGGTCCCCGCTCTTCGCTGGGTTCCCGGAGCGTTTCGACGTGCAGGCGACGCACGAGGATCTCGTGGTGGCGGGAGGCGACCTGCAGGTGCTCGCGTTCAACGAGGTCTGCGGCGTCCAGGCGTTTTCCCGCGGGCCGCGGGTGTTCGGGGTGCAGTTCCACCCCGAGATGGATGCGGCTTCGATTCGCTACTGCATCACCACGGCCGCGTGCGGGAAGGCCGAAGCACGTGAGACGCCGTGGGGCACTCGGCTGCTCAGACAGTTCATCGAGCTCTGTTGACGCTGCGCCGCAGCAGCCAGACAGCGCCCAGCCAGAGCATCGCGCCGGGAATCGCGGCGCAGCCACGGGGCGTGGGGTTCGTCGGCTCGGGATCGCCGATGACCACCACGCTGCCCGCATCGACGGCGCCCGCATCGACGGCCTGGGTACCGGCGTCGAGCTCAGGCGTGCCCGCATCGACTTCGACGACGCCTGCGTCTTCGATTACGCCCGCATCTTGTTGAGGCTCGACCTCGCCCGCGTCGGGCTGACCTGCGTCGACGGGGTCGATCACGGTGTCGCACGCGTCGCCCTTGCCATCGCGATCGGTGTCGAGCTGCGTGGGGTTGCTCACCAGCGGGCAGTTGTCGTCTTCGTCGGGCACCTGGTCGTCGTCGTCATCACCGTCACACGCGTCGCCCTCCGAGTCCGCGTCGGTGTCGCGCTGGTCTGCGTTGGTGTCGTTGGGGCAGTTGTCGGCGGTGTCCGTGATGCCGTCTCCATCGGTGTCGACGGGAACGGCGACGCGGGTGAGGCCCATGGAACCCCAGATGGGCGCGCCCGCGCTGACGGTGCGCGAGACGCTCTGGGTGACGAAGCCGGGCTTCGAGGCGGTGACGGTCCACGAGCCGGGCGGGAGATCGAAGGAGTAGACGCCCGTGGGATCCGTCACGATGCGCGGGCCCCCGGTGACCTGCACCGTCGCTCCACTGAGCCGCGCGGCGGTGTTGCTGCCTTCGTAGATGAGACCCGTGAGCGTACCGGTGGCGCCGGTTGCGGGCGCGAAGATGGCGAGGTGGTTGGCCACCACGCGCGGCGTGCCATCGGAGGGGCGATTCACCGTGCCCTGACCTGCGATGTACATCGACGAGCTGCCGCCGCCGTCGAGGTTGGCCGCGTGGAACGCGCCCAGGCCCTTGATCAGCGTCGCCAGTTCTCCGCACGTCATGCCGACCGAGGCGGTGGTGCGGCCGTCGAGCACCACCAGGTAGAGCGTCTTGCCGTCTTGCGAGAGGCCCAGCGCCGTGCGCGGGTGGCGCACGTTGCACAAGCTGGTGCTGTGCTGTGCGGTGGTGATCGCGCCGCTGCGCACCAGGTCGGGCTTGCCTGACACCACGCCCTGCATCCAGCTCGCGTTGAAGGTGACCAACGAGGCCTTCGCGGAGAGCTCGTAGCGGTTGGTGCCGAACGCGAAGGTGGTCTCCTGGTTGTCGTCTGACGTGCCGGCCCAGGCGGTGCCGTTGCCCGCGGCCAGGCCGGTGGTGGTGTAGTCGGCGAAGTTGAAGAAGTCGGCGTTCACCGCGAGCTGGGCGCCCACCAGCTGCGCGAAGGACTGCGGGGTGCGGCGGCGTTCGCCTGTGGCCGTGCTGCGCAGGCGCACCCCGGGTTGATCGAGATCGATCTCCAGCGCGTGGATCTGCCAGGCCGGCGAGGTGCTGGTTCGGTAGAGCTTGCGCACGCCCGCGAACGGGGTGGTCCAGGTGTCTGCGGCAGAGACGGTGGCGGCCAGCAGGGTGACGAGGGCGAGTGCGATTCGGCTCATGGCTCACTGGGTAGCACGGGCCATGAGCTCGACCTTTGGGGCGCGCTTGCGGTGACTCTCGTGGGTGACAACCCTCTCCCCGACCCTCTCCCCGTCGGGGAGAGGGAGGAAGGGAGACAGCGAGACAGTGGGTTCGTCTGTCGTACAGTGCGCGCCGTGTACGACGTATGGCCTGGAGTTCCGTATCCGCTGGGCGCGACCTGTCATCGCGAGGGCGTCAACTTCGCGCTCGCTTCGCACCACGCGACCTCGGTCGAGCTGTGTCTGTTCGATCCCGAAAACCCCGAGCGGGAGATCGCCCGGCTGCCGCTGAGCGATCAGACCGATCACGTGTTCCATGGCTACATCCCCGGCTTGCAGGCCGGCGCGCTCTACGGTTTTCGGGTGCACGGGCCCTGGGCGCCGCACCACGGTCATCGCTTCAACCCGCACAAGCTCGTGGTCGATCCCTACGCGCGCGCCTTCGCGGGCAAACCCGACTGGTCGGCGCCGTTGGTGGGTCATCACGGCAACGTGAACACGCTGGATGCCCGTGACTCGGCCGCGGGCGCACCTCGTTCGGTGGTGGTCGCCGACGACTTCGACTGGCGCGGCGACGAACGGCCGCAGATCATCTGGCGGCGCGCGGTGCTCTACGAAGCCCACGTGAAGGGCCTGACCCAGCTGCACCCCGAAGTGCCCGAGGCGCTGCGTGGCACCTACGCGGGCCTCGCGCACCCGGCGGTGATCAAACACCTGGTCGAGCTCGGCGTGACCAGCGTCGAGCTCTTGCCGGTGCACGAGTGCGCGCCCGAAGGGTTTCTGCAGGAGCGCGGGCTCACCAACTACTGGGGCTACAACACGCTGGGCTTCTTCGCGCCCGATCAACGCTTCTCTGCCTCGGGCAATCGGGGCGGCCAGGTGCGCGAGTTCAAGGAGATGGTGCGCTCGCTCCACGCGGCCGGTCTCGAGGTGATCCTCGACGTCGTCTACAACCACTCCGCTGAAGGCAGCGAGCAGGGGCCCACGCTCTCGTTTCGTGGCATCGACAACGCGACCTACTACTGGCTCGACGGCAAAGACCGCGCGCTGTCTCGCGACTTCACCGGGTGCGGCAACTCGTTGGCCACCCATCGGCCGCTGGTGCTCAAGCTGCTGCTCGATTCGTTGCGGTACTGGGTGCGCGAGATGCACGTCGACGGTTTCCGTTTCGACCTCGCCACCACGCTGGCGCGCGGGCCCAACGGCGAGTTCGATCCACACTCCAGCTTCTTCGCCGCGCTCTTCCAGGATCCCGTGCTCTCCCGCGTGAAGCTGATCGCCGAGCCGTGGGACGTGGGGCCGCATGGCTACCGCCTGGGCAACTTCCCCATGCCGTTCGCGGAGTGGAACGATCGGTATCGCAGCACCGTGCGGCGTTTCTGGCGTGGCGATCACGGGCAGCTGGCCGAGCTCGGCTCGCGGCTCTCCGGCAGCTCCGACTTCTTCAAGCTCTCCGGCCGCAGGCCCGGCGCGTCGATCAACTACGTCACCTGCCACGACGGCTTCACCCTGGCCGACCTCGTCAGCTACGAGCGCAAGCACAACGAAGCCAACCGCGAAGAGAACCGCGACGGCGCCGACGAGAATCAGTCTTCCAACTCCGGTGTGGAAGGCCCGACCGAGAACGACGGCATCATCGCCGCGCGCGATCGCACCCAGCGGAACCTGCTCGCTTCGCTCTTCCTGTCCGTGGGCACGCCCATGTTGCTGGCGGGTGACGAGTTCGGCCGCACGCAGCGGGGCAACAACAACGCCTACTGCCAGGACAACGAGCTCTCCTGGGTCGATTGGGATCACACGCCCCGCCAGCAGGCGCTGCTCGCCTTCACCCGGCAGCTCATCAAGCTGCGGCTCTCGCAGCCGGTGTTGCAGCGGCGCGGCTTCTTCCTGGGCGAATCACTCGACGACTCGCGTTTTCGCGACCTGGTCTGGTTTCACCCCGCAGGTCATGAGCTGGGGCCCGACGACTGGCGCAACCCGTTGCTGCAATGTTTCGGCATGTTCCTGGGCGGCGACGCCATCACCTCACGCGACCCCACGGGCCATCGGCTCACCGGCGACACCCTGCTGGTGTACCTGAACGCCAGCAGGGGTTCTGTGCCGGTGGTGTTGCCGCCGGCCTCCTGGGGTGTGGGCTGGGAGCTCCTGCTGGCCACCACCGACGAAAGGGCAGGCCAGCTCGCCACGGGCGCCGGGGAGACCCTGCAGGTGCCTGCACGTTCGGTGGCGGTCTTCCGCCTTCAGCACGGCGACGTTGACCCCGCGCCCCCGCGCTCTTAGAGGGCCTGCTGTGGGTACCCCGATCCTCTGGGCAGTCTTTCTCGTCGGTGCCGCCGTCGTCGTGGGCATCGATTTGTTCGCTGCAGGCGGCAAAGAGGTCACTCCGAAGAAGGCGGGCCTGTGGACGGCGGTCTGGGTGTCGCTCTCGCTGGGGTTCGCCGGCTTCCTTCACTTCGAGTACGGCGCGATCGCCTCGGTGCCTTTCCTCACCGCGTACGTGATCGAGTACGCGCTGTCGGTCGACAACCTCTTCGTCTTCATCGTGGTGTTCTCGGCCTTCAAGGTGAGCAACCGCGCGCAGCACCGGCTCCTCTACTGGGGCATCATCGGCGCGTTCATCTTGCGCGGCACGTTGATCTTCCTGGGCGCATCGCTGGTCGCGAAGTTCGAGTGGCTGCTCTACCTCTTCGGCGCCTTCCTGCTCTACACGGCGTGGAAGCTGCTCTTCACGAAGGAAGACGAGCAGGTCGATCCCGAGCAGAACCCGATCCTCAAGTGGGGCCGCCGCGTCTTGCCGGTCTCCACTCAGGATCACGGCCTCTCGTTCATCGTGCGCGAAGACGGCAAGGCGAAGGTGACGCCGCTCTTCCTCGCGCTGCTGGTGGTGGAGACCACCGACGTGTTGTTCGCGCTCGATTCGATCCCCGCGGTGCTGGCCATCAGCCAGGATCCCTTCATCGTGTTCACCTCGAACGCCTGCGCGATCCTCGGGTTGCGCTCGTTGTTCTTCCTGGTCAGCTCGTTGATGGACAAGTTCCGCTACCTGAAGATCGGCCTCGGCATCATCCTCGCCTTCGTGGGCGTGAAGTTGATCCTCGAGACCATCTTCAAGGAGTGGGCGCATCATCACGAGACCCTCGTCATCAGCGTGTCGATGGGGGTGATCGTGTTGAGCCTGCTGGGGTCGATCCTCGCCTCCATGCTCATCAAGCCCAAGGAGTTGCCGCTGCACGAGGCCGCTCCCAAGGTCGTGGAGCGCTAGATGTCGAACACCGAGACCGATGGCGTGCGCGTGACGGTCAAGGCCTCCTTCTGGCCTGAGCGCAGCTCACCCGACAACAACCAATGGGCGTTCACCTACGCGGTGACCGTGAAGAACGAAGGCACCCGGGCGGCTACCTTGCGGGCGCGCCACTGGGTGATCACCGACGCCAACGGCCGGGTGGAAGAAGTGCGCGGCGAAGGCGTGGTGGGAAAACAGCCCCGGCTCGAGGCCGGCGATTCGTTCGAGTACACCAGCTGGGCAATGTTGCGCACCCCGTTCGGCACCATGCGCGGCGAGTACTTGATGGAGCGCATCGACGGCAGCCGCTTCGAGGCGAAGATCGGCGAGTTCGTGCTGACGCAGCCCAACGCGCTCAACTGAGCTGCTCATGATGAGATGACTGCTCCCGGTGACGGCGCCCCCTCCACTTGCGGCGCCGCCACCAGGCGAACCTCTCACCAAGCTAGGCGATGATGCCTCGCTGCTTGTCGTAGACGATGCCTTGATGGCTCACCGGCCCTGAGAGGATGTAGTTGCTGCGCAGCTGGCGGCCGATGATCGCTTCGGCGCGGCCGCCCAGGGCGATCATCTTCTTCAAGTCGATGCCGGTCTTCACGCCCATCTCTTCGAACAAACCGACGAGATCTTCGGTGCAGGTGTTGCCGGTGTACCCGCGGTGGTACTTCGCGGCGCCCGTCTTCGGCTGCCCGCCGATCGCGCCCAGCGAGCTGTCGAAGTACCGCAGCCCCAGGCCCAACGCGGTCAGGGAGTTGGCCACGCCCCAGCCGCGGGTGTCGTGGAAGTGCACCACCACTTCGTCGCGCGTCATGCCGTGGGCGAGCACGTGTTCGTAGAAGGCGCTGACCTGGCGCGGGTTGGCGACGCCCGTGGTGTCACCGAAGCCGATGTACGTGGCGCCGAGCTCCTTCCACCACTGGCCCAGCGCGAGCGCGTTCTCCACCGCCACGTCGCCCGAGATGGGGCAGCCGAAGCTGCACAACACCCAGCCGAAGACCTGGTGGCCCGAGTCGAGCGCCAGCCGCGTCATCTGCTCGAGGAGCTTCTTGTTCTCCTCGTGCGTCATGTTCACGTTGGCCTTGTTGTGGGCCTCGCTGGCCGAGATCACCATGGCGATCTCGTCGACGCCGAAGCCTTCGGCCTTGCTCTTCGCCGCGCGCTCCACGCCCTTCAACGTCGTGCAGATGCCCCGGTAGTGAACGCCGGCTTTGCGGGGAATGCGCTCGAGCACTTCTTCCGCGTCGTTGAACTGCGGCAGGTACCTGGGGTGCGCGAAGTTGGTCGCTTCGATCTTGGTGAAGCCGGCCTCGACCATGCCGCGGATGATCTCGACCTTGTCGTCGGTGGACACGATGGTCGGCTCGCTCTGCAGACCGTCACGAGCCCAGCACTCGCCCATCACCACGGACGACGGCAGACGATTGAAGTCGATCACTGCAGGGCACCCAGGCGGGTGCGGGCTTCTTCGACCACGAAGGGGTGCGCGCCGAGCTGCACGGCGGCCAGCTCCATCGGAGCGCGCATGATGACGTCGCGGGTCGCAGGCGAGCTCAGCGCTTCCAGCACCAGCATCGAGACATCTTTGGGCGTCGCGCGGGTGAAGGGGGCGCGCTGCTGGCCAGGAGGCGCCTGCTGCACCAGCTCACACGCGAGCTTGCGGGCCTGCGGCGTGGTGCAGGCGGTGCGGGCGCGCTCCACGCGCTCCGGGTGCACCTGGTAGAGCGAAGCGACGCTCTCCAGGTGGCCTTCGAACAGCGGCTGCGCGCCTTCGACGTGAGCGGCGGCGAGCTTCACCAGCGCGGCGACGTCGGTGGGGAGATGCGTCATGCCCGGGGCCATAACGCAGTGCGTTCCTGTCGGGGAGGGGGGCCCCGTCACTTCCGGATGTCAGTCACGTTTCGAAGCCCGCTGCAGGCGATCTCGCACGGCGAACCCGAGCCCTGATTCCGCCGGGGGGACCGCGAGGATGAGATCGCCCAACGCGTCGGCCGCGCGCAGATGGGCATAGAGCACGCGCGCGAACCCGGCCTCGTCGGGCGGTACGATCAACGACGCCACGCCTTCTGGAAGCGCGGTGCCTTCGGGCGCGATCACCACCACGCGGGCACCGGTTGCCTGCCTGCGCGCTGCTTCTTCGAAGACCTCGGCGGCAGAGACCAGCCAGAGGCCCGCCCGCGGCGCGTAATGCGACTCCAACATGCCCGGAGCACGCACGTCGGTGGCGTGGGTCGCGAGCACGAGGGGCTGACCCAGCACTGCTTCGATCTGCTCACGCGACACCCCACCGGGCCGCAGCAGGCGAGCGGGGCTGTGGGTCACGTCGATGATGGTGCTCTCCACCCCGACGGTGCTGCTGCCCCCCTCGAGGATGAGATCGACTTCTTCACCCAATTCGCTGCGCACGTGGGCGGCGCTGGTCGGGCTCACCTTTCCAAATCGATTGGCCGAGGGCGCGGCGACCCCGCCACCAAAGAGCTGGAGCAGCTCGAGCGCGAGTGGATGCGCAGGCACCCGCAGGCCCACGGTGTCTTGCCCACCGGTCACCGCGTCGGAGGCGCGTTCGCTGCGTTTGACGATCAAGGTCAATGGGCCCGGCCAGAACGCCCGGGCGAGCTTTTCCCCTGCCTCCGTCAGCTCGAGGGCCCATTGCCGGGCGTGCTCCACGCTCGCGACGTGCACGATGAGGGGGTGGGTCGAAGGCCGGCCCTTCACCGCGAAGATGCGGCGCACCGCGAGATCGTTCGAGGCGTCGGCGCCCAGGCCGTACACGGTCTCGGTGGGCAGCCCGATCAGGCCCCCGGCACGGAGCACGTCGACGGCGGCGATGAGCTCAGGAGAAGCCACCTGTTCTCTCTGCCGGAATTGCGCCCACCGCGCCAGCCCGCTACAGGGCCGGGCCCATGCCTTCCCAGCCTTCGAAGAAGCTCGAGATTTTCCAGAACCCCGCTCCGGTGCGCGACTACGTCATCGAGTTCGACTGCCCCGAGTTCACCTGCCTGTGCCCGCTCACCGGCCAGCCCGACTTCGCGCACTTCAAGATCAAGTACGTGCCCGACGCGAAGTGCATCGAGCTCAAGTCGCTCAAGCTCTACCTGTGGAGCTTCCGCAACGAAGGCTCGTTCCACGAAGCGGTCACCAACCAGATCCTCGAAGACATGGTGAAGGCGTGCGCGCCTCGCAGCATGACGGTGCACGGCCACTGGATGGTGCGCGGCGGCATCGTCACCGACGTGACCTGCACCTACGAGAAGAAGGGCAAGTCGAAGCGTTAAGCGTTGGGGTCGTAGTTCACGTTGCGCAGGTCGGCTTCGAAGTCGGCGACCGAGATCAGCTCCTGGCGGCCCCAGGGGTTGACGATCTTCACGTAGTCGACGCCGTCTCTCGTCTCGGTGCCGGTCACCAGCACCTTGTGACCGCCCGTGCCCCAGGTGAGGCCCACCAGCACGTCGCGACCGGCCTTCAGCTCATCGAGCACGAACTCGGTGCCCGCCTTCTTCTCGTCGGCGCTGCCGGTGTTGGTGAAGGCGAAGTCGCGGCCGTAGATGCTCTCGAGCAGCACGTCGGCCTGCGCCGCGGTCAGCCCGCTCTTGCCGTCGAGGCTGCCGCCGACGTGTTCGTCTTCTTCGTTGTCGTAGTCGGCGCGGGCATTGCCCAGCTCCATCAGGGCGGGCGCGAGCAGCTTCTGCGACATCGAGCGCGAGGTGCCGTCGTCGATCACGCCGGGCTCACGCTCGAGCACGTCGCCGCCCGCGGTGGTCACTTTGCCTTCAGGTGAAGCGAGGCCGCTGATCAGCCGCACGTATTCGGCAGGGTTCTGCTGCGCGAGTTGGATCTCGATGGACGTGGGCACGCAGGTGCCGCGGTTGCGCTGCGCGATCGCTTCGGGCACGGCGACTTCCTGCACGACGTCGGCAAGAAGTTGCTGGCGGTCGATGCCGTCGGCGAGCTCCTGCTGGTTGAGCTTGGAGAGGTTGGTGAGCAGCGGGGCGGTGAGCTTGCCCTCCAGGAGCATGGTCTGCAGGGCGAGCGCGGCGACCGGGTCACCTTGCGGCCGGCCGTCAGCGGGCGCGAGCAACGTCCTCTTCACCGAGAGGTAGCGCGCGCGATCTTTCGCCGAGAGCTTGTCGAGCGCTTCACCCTCCAGCGCCACGTTGTCGGCGACCTGCCGGGCCGCTTCGTCGGCGCGCGGGCCGTTGAGATCTCTGCCGTCGTTCACGTACGGCGCGTCTTCCACCACGATGTGCCCGTCGGCGCCGGTGGTGTTCTTCACCGGGCCTTCCAGCAGCTCACGCGCGCGTTTGAGGGCCTCGATCTTCGCGGTCACCGGAGGGCGGCGGCCGTCGAGCGCAGGGCCCTTCGTCCTGGCCAACTCGAAGGCCGACTTCGGCGTCTTCCTGGCCACGGGCGTCGCAGCGACCGGGCGGGGCGCAGCGGGCTGAATCCGGAGGGCCCTGGGCTGGAGGCGCGAGATGGTCATGCAGGGTTGTCGGTGCGCTCGGAGGGGCGGCACTTTCGAGGCGCTGTCGTGCGCCTTTACAGAGCGGGCTCCGAAACCGGTAAGTGGCCGTAGGCGCGGGTGGTCTGACCGCCCACACCCATCGCGCTGCCGCTCGAAGCTCAGCGGCCGAAGAGGGCCAGGAAGCGCTGGAAGAGCCCCCATCGCTGCGGAGGCGTGACCGCCTCGACGCGCACCGGAGCCGGATCGCTGAGCTCTTCGACGGCTCCACACCGCGGAAGGCCCTCAACGGGCGCGAGCCGCTCGAGCAGCTGATCCTCGAGCACCGCGATTCCCTGCTCGGGCGTCTGCGCGCCGGACCACACGCCTTGCCACCGAATGGGCAACAGCGGCTCACGCTTGAGCAGCTGCAGTTCCTTCTGCACCTTCGCCCAGGTCAGGCTGGCGATGACGTCGAACGTGCGTGCAGTTGACGCAGCGGGCACGGGCCAGGTGGGCTCGAGCGCCGCGCGGAACGCAGAGAGATCGGCGAAACGATCCCGCGAGAAGCGGAGGCCTCTGCGCAGCACGTCGGCCACGGCGCTCGGCAGTTCAGGGTGAACACTCAGCGGCACGCGCACTTCATCGCGGGTGTAGCGGGTGATGCTGTACATCGTGTCGTGGCGCCGACCGCGGTACGGGTGATGGCCACCAGCGGCGACCTGCCAGGCGAAGAGGGTGACGCGCGTCACCAGGGAAGCGGCCGTCTCTGCGCGCCCCTGAATACTCTCGGGGCTCATCTGAAAGATCAGCTCGAGCGGCACCTCCCCGTCGCTCTCCTCGGCCAGCGGCGCATTCATCACGTTGATCAACCAGTGATTGAGCGCGCCCTGGGCGAACCGCCACCGACCGTCGATCGAGAGCCCGACGCTGAGATCGGACAGCGGAATGCATTCCGGGCCCGGGGGGAGCGCCGAGAGCCCGTCGCACAGGTTCTCGATCACCGAGCGCAGCACGTCGAGCGGCAGCACCCGGCCCGAGGTGCGCAGCGCGCCCGTGAGATCGCGCAGCGTGACGCCCACGAAGCGCTCGTAGATGACGTGGGCTTCGGTGCTGGAAAACGCAGCGTTCACCAGCCGCTGCCACGGCGCGGGCAGGGCCCTGGCGAGCGTGACGATGGTGTTGGCTTCTTCGACCAGGTGATCATCGGCCATGCCGGGGAGCACACGCTCCATCACCAGCGGCGCCTGCACGTCGGCCCGCGGCGCCACCGGCACCGTTTCACTGACCCTGCCGATGTTGAGAGGACTGCCGATCACCGACCCAGCATAGGGTGGCGCCGATGCCGATTGATTCGTTGCCTGTCGTCGATCTGAGCGCACCCGATCAGCGGGCGTGCGTCGAAGCGGTCCGTGTGGCCAGTGAGCGCCACGGGTTTTTCTACATCACCGGTCACGGCGTCGACCCGGCGGTGGAGCACCGCCTCGAGCAGGCCACCGCGCGCTTCTTTGCGCTGCCACTCGAGGCGAAGCAGCGCATCTCGATGGCGCATGGCGGCCGTGCGTGGCGGGGCTGGTTTCCCCTCGGTGGAGAACTCACTTCAGGCGCCGCAGACCTGAAAGAAGGGCTCTACCTCGGCGAAGAACTCGGCCCCGACGATGCCCGCGTGCGCGCAGATTGGCCGATGCACGGCGCGAACCTGTTCCCCGCGGAAGTGCCGGAGCTGCGCGCGGCGGTGCTCGACTTCATCGCGGCGCAGACGCGGGTGAGCCACGCGGTGATGCGGGCGATCGCGCTCAGCCTCGGGCTCGAGGCCGACTTCTTCGAGCGCCGGTTGACCCGAAAGCCGTTGCCGCTCTTCCGGATCTTCCACTACCCGCAGCCCAGCGCGACCGAAGCGAGCGGGTGGGGCGTGGGTGAACACACCGACTACGGGCTGCTCACGGTGCTCAAACAAGACGACTGCGGCGGGCTCGAGGTGAAGACCCCCAGCGGGTGGATCGAGGCCCCGCCCATCCCCCAAACGTTCGTGTGCAACTTAGGCGACATGCTCGATCGCATGACGGGCGGCCGCTATCGCTCGACGCCGCATCGGGTGCGCAACACGTCGGGCCGCAGCCGCTACTCGTGGCCGTTCTTCTTCGATCCCGCGTTCGACGCTGAAGTGGTGCCGCTGCCGGGCGCGTTGGCTCGGCCGGTCGAACGAGACGCGGCAGAGCGGTGGGATCGCGCGAGCGTGCATGGCCTGAGCGGCACCTACGGTGAGTACCTCGTGTCGAAGGTCTCGAAGGTCTTTCCGCACCTTGCAACGACTGCTCTCCCGCTCCCCTGAGGGGGAGAGGGGCTTACCGAGTGACGAGCTCTCGATTGAGCGCCGACGCGGCGTCCGCCTCGTACCGGCCGGGCCCTGCACTCCACACGCGGCGCTCGATTCGCACCCGGTGCGCAGCGGGATCGATCTCGTACACGTGGTACCCGCAGCCCTGCTTCACGTGGAGGTCCGTCGCGCTGCCCACGCAGATCGCCGTGCGCCGCTTCGTCTTCACCACGTACGGCCGGTGCATGTGCCCATGCAGCACGAGATCGAGCGACACATCAGCGCGATCGATCAGCTCCATCACCTCGACGTCATCCCGAAGTCCGTGCGGCCGCGCATCACGCTGGCCTTCCGCGCGCAGCAGGCCGTAGTGCAGCGCCATCACCACGAAACGGTCTTTGAGGCTCGCGTCGGTGAGAATTCCGAGCAACGCCTCACGCTGCTTCGCGCCACACAGCCCTGACGAATCAATCAGGCTGGTGGGCCGGGCGACGTCGATCGCCACCACGCTCACTCGATCGCTCAGGTGTTTCACGAACGGAAACCGGCCGCCCTCGCTGAGCTTGCCGAAGTGTTTCTCGAACAACCCATCGGCCCCGCGCACGTACCGATCGTGATTGCCGGGGATGACGGTGTAGCGGGCGGGCTGAGCGAGCCTCGGCCCGAAGAGGCCCGCGACCTCGCTGAACTCCGCCTCGGTGGAGACGCCGGTGAGGTCGCCCGTGCACAACGCGTGGTCGACGCCCTGCGCATCCACGTCTTCGAGCAGCCTGGCGATGCGGGCGTCGCTGCCCCGGAAGTGGTTGCCGCGGCCGGCGATCGAATAGCTCGCCACCGCCGCGAGCCGCTTGAGCGCGGGCTTCCCGCTCAAGGGGAAGTGCGTGATGTGAATGTCCGAGAAGTGAGCCAGCTTCATTTCCGGGGTCGCTCCACCTCGGCCAGCCGTTCGCTGCGCTGCCGTCTGTCTCGCGCAGCGTTTCGCTGTCGCCGGTTCCGCTTCATGAAATTCCCGCAGTGGCCCGGAAGACCAAGCCGCGCCCCGAGAGCGGCACGTCGCCTTCATCGGCGCCGATGAACACCGAGTCACCGCGCTTCAACGCGACGCCCTGCGTGGTGACTTCACCCTCCACCACCAAGAGCAGCTGCGCGCCGCGAGCGGGCAGGGTGACCTGCGGGCCCTTCACCTCGACGCGCGACAACCGGAAATCCGGAGCGGGCGTGGAATACACCGCCTCGCCCTCTCCGCTGGGCCGCAGCACCTTCGCCGGGCCCTCTGCGAAGTCGAGCACCGAGAGCAGCTCGGGCACGTCGACATGTTTGGGCGTGAGCCCACCACGCAGCACGTTGTCGGAGTTGGCCATCAGCTCCACGCCGGTGCCCTCCAGATACGCGTGGAGATTGCCGGCATCGAGGTACAGCGCCTCGCCCGGCTTCAAGGTGACCAGGTTGAGCAGCAACGCGCCGACGATGCCGATGTCGCGCGGGTAGAGCGCCGACAACCGCAACGCGAGCGCGCATTCACCCTCGAACCCCTTCACCGGGCTGCGCGCTGCATCGACGAGCTGATCGACCAGCCCGCCTTGCGCCTCTTTCGGCAACGACATCACGTGTTGAAAATACGCCCGCAGGTCCTGGCTCTCGAGCAGCGTGGTGTCGAGGCCCAGGCCCTTGAGCAGCTGCACCGAAGCTTCCGCAGCGCGAAAGCCGCACAGCGCCTGAAAGTCGGTGAGCGCGCAGATGATCTCGGGCTTGTGATTCGCGTCGCGGTAGTTGCGATTCGGAGCCGAGCGCGAAAGCCCCGCCGCTTCTTCACGCGCGAAGCCCGCCTTCGCCTGCATCAGGCTGGGGTGGGCCTGCAACGACAACGGCTGACCGGCGGCCAGCACCTTGAGCAAGAAGGGCAACCGCGGCCCGAACTGGCGCGTGCTCGCGGTGCCCAGCAGCCGCTCGGGACTGTGGGCGATCAGCGCCTCGAGCGTGCCGCCGCTGCGGACCTTCGAAGGCGCTGACGGGTGAGCCCCCAGCCAGAGCTCCGCTTGCGGACCTCCGTCGGGAGCCTGACCGAGCAGCATGGGGATGGCCGTGTGGCTGCCCCACGCATACCGCTGGATGACGTTGTCGAGGCGTTCCACGGTTCAGGCCAGCAGGCTGCGCAGCATCCACGCCGTCTTCTCGTGAATCTGCAGACGCTGGGTGAGCAGGTCGACGGTCGACTCGTCGCCGCCTTTCTCCGCCCGGGGGAAGATCGAACGCGCCGTGCGGGCGCAGGTCTCGTGGCCCTTGGTCAGCTCGCGAACCATGTCGGTCGCTTCGGGCACGCCTTCGGTCTCGGGGATCGAAGAGAGCTTGCTGAACGCCGCGTACGTCGCGCGCACGTGAAAGCCCAGGGCGCGGATGCGCTCGGCGATCAGGTCATTGGCCAGCCACAGCTCGTTGTAGTGCGTCTCGAACATGAGGTGCAGGGTCTGGAACATCGGCCCCGTCACGTTCCAGTGGAACGCGTGCGTCTTCAGATACAGCGCGTAGTTGTCGGCGAGCAGCGCGTTGAGGCCGTCCGCGATGGCCCTGCGATCCGCCTCTGCAATCCCGATGTCCACTGCGAGTGAACCCTGTTTCGCTTCGCTCTTCTTCGCCATGACACTCCGCCTCCGGTTGCCTGTTGCGTGGGTCTACGGGGGGAAGATGCACCTCTCGACGTTGGGTTGCGCGGACAAAGTTCCGGTTGACATCGTCAACTTCTAGATTAAGTCTAAGTCCGAAATGAGTCCAGACCTGGTGACACAGCTCAAAGGCGCCGGCATTCAGCCCTCGGCGCAGCGACTCGCAGTGGCGGAGTACGTGCTCGGCACCGACCAACACCCCTCGGCCGACGAGGTGCTCGCGCAGGTGCAGGCCAGCTTCCCCATGCTCTCGCGGGCCACGGTCTACAACACGCTCAACCTGTTCGTGGAGAAGGGCATCTTGCGCCAGCTGGTGCTCGCCGAAGGGCGCACGGTGTTCGACCCGCGCCTCGAGCCGCACCATCACTTCATCGACGACGAGACCGGGCGCATCGAAGACGTGCCCTGGGACGCGGTGCGGGTCGGCGATCTCAAAGGGCTCAAAGGTTACGAAGTACGGGAGTACATGGTCGTGATGCGGGGCCGGAAACTCGGCGGGCCCCGCATGCAGGGTCGTTCGTCCGGCCTTACGAAGAAGCGCTGAGTTTCACCCTCAACCAACCCCCACCAACGGAGTTCCCAAACAATGATTACCCCCGGTTCGAAAGCCCCCTCGTTCGACGTGCCCGCCTGTGTCTCCATCGAGAAGGGCAAGGAGTTCAAGAACGTCAGCTCGAAGGAGCTCGAGGGCAAGTGGGTGGTGTTCTACACCTACCCGAAAGACTTCACGTTCGTCTGCCCGACGGAGATCGTGGAGTTCGACAAGAAGGGCAAGGACCTCGCCGATCGCGGCGCGGTGCTGCTCGGCGGTTCCACCGACAACGAGTTCAGCCACCTCGCGTGGCGTCAGCAGCACGCTGACCTGAAGACCATCAAGCACCCGCTGCTGTTCGTCTCGCCCACGATGGCGCAGTCGTTCGGCCTGCTGCAGGAGGCGGCGGGTGTGGCGCTGCGTGCCACCTTCATCATCGACCCCCAGGGCGTCGTCCGCTACGCGGCGGCGAATGACCTGTCGGTCGGTCGCAACGTCGACGAGATCGTGCGTGTGCTCGACGGTCTCCAGACGGATGAGCTGTGCCCCTGCAACTGGAAGAAGGGCGACGAGACCCTCTCGGCCAAGCTGAAGAAGGTCGGCTGAGCGTCGCGCAGTTCTGACGTTTCTTTCACCGGGCGTGGTGGTGCAGGCAGCCGCCACGCCCGTGTTGTGCCCACCGTTTGACTCTCCAGGAGACCTTCACCATGGAAAACCTCAACCTGCTCCGCGAGCAGTTCCCCGATGCGGCGCGCGACATCAAGATCAACATCGGCAACGTGCTTCAGCCTGGCGCGCTCAACGCAGCGCAGACGTGGGGGGTGGGCATCGCGACGGCGTACGCCTCTCGCAACGAGAAACTCACGAAAGCGCTGCTCGCCGACGCGAAGACGGCAGGCATCGAAGACGCGGTGCTGGAAGATGCCAAGGCCGCGGCGATCCTGATGGGGATGAACAACATCTATTACCGCTTCCGCCACCTGGTCGGGAAAGAGGACTACTCCCAGAAGCCGGCGCGGCTGCGCATGATGAGGCTCAGTCAGGTGGCCACCAACAAGGTCGACTTCGAGCTGTTCTGCCTCGCCGTTTCGGCGGTGAACAACTGTGAGACCTGCATCAAGTCGCACGAAGCGGTGGTGATCGAGGGTGGGCTCACCACCGATCAGGTGCACGACGCCGTGCGGATCGGCGCGGTCATCGCTGCGGCGGCCGTGGCGCTCGAGACGATTTTCTAAAGGCGGCCGGGGGCTGCTAGACGCAGCCCCCTCGTGACGTTCCAACCCCGGCTCATCGCCCGCATCGCCGGCAGCCTCGTCTTCCGGGTCAGCTGCTACTTCGTGATGATGTGGATGGCGCTCTGGGCCGAAGCCCGCGCGGCGCCGCGGCTGCCCGACGTGGTGCTCGAGTGGGTGCCGTACGTCGCGTGGGTCGATCGCTACAACTACATCTTGTGGCTGGTGGCGTACGTGCCGGTGGCTCTGTGGCTGCTGGCCAAAGATGCCGAGCGGTTCATTCGCTACATGGTGTCGGCTGGCTTCATCGCGTTGATCCGCGGCCTCACCATCATGTCGACGGGCCTGGGCCCGGTGCGGGGCGCCGATCTGCACGCGGGCATGGACTTCGACACGCGCTGGAGCGCGTTCCTGCACCTGATCACGCCGTTCGGGTTCTTCGACACCGGGGCGGGTGCGCGCGTCTACCTGACGAAGGACCTCTTCTTCTCAGGCCACACCTCGACCACCTTGTTGCTGCTGCTCTACGTCTGGCGCTACCCGGTGCTGCGCGGGGTGATGCTGGCGGCGCACGTGCTGGTGGTGATGAGCGTGTTCTTCGCGCACCTGCACTACACGATCGATGTGATCGGGGCGTATGCGATCACCCTCACGCTGTTCACGCTGCGTGAGGGGCGGCTCGGTGTTCATGCTTCTGAGGCCTGAGCGCTGGCGAGAAGCCCGAAATGAAGGAGGGCTGAGGGTTCGCTCAGTGACACTTCGTCAACAAAATCCATGAGCCGGAGATCCTCGCCGAGGAGAGGACCTGCTCAACGCTGCGTGCAGCGGGTGAAAACGAAAGCACGCGCCGAGAGGCCAGCTCATTCTGAGAACGGAGATGCGCCCGTGAAGCCGCCGCCTTCCCCCGAGAAGGTGTGACCTTCAGGATCAAAGTTTACAGAGCGCGACTCAGCTCACTGCCTCTCGAGCGCCGGAAGTACCGGACCCTTGAAGTGCCTGCGCATGCCGCCGAACCAGACGAGTAGCAGCAGTACACACGTCGCGATGAGCGTGACGCCCGCAAGGCCGTTGGGCGGCAGCGACATCAACACCACCATGAACACCACCCACGCCACGGCGATCACGTTCACCACCGGGCCGAAACGGCCCAGCGTCCACGGGCCCACGCGCGGCCAGCCCTTGCGGCGCGCCAGCAGGGCCAGCAGCACCGGCAAGCCGTAGCTCGCGTAGAGCGCCACGGTGGAGAGCGCGGCCATCACCGAGAGCGCATCGGCGAACAACGCGAGCACGAACGCGACGAACACCGACACCCAGACTCCGACATGGGGCGTCTGCCACCGGGGAGAAACGCGCGCGAGCTGTTTGGAGAACGGTAACCCGCCATCACGCGCGAAGGCGTAGAGCATGCGCGAGTTGCTGGTGATCGACGCCAGCCCGCAGAACCACATCGCGCCGACGGCCACCCAGACCAGCGCCGTACCGAAGCCTCCCAGCGCGCCTTCGAGCACGAAGATGAACGGGTTCTTCGACGCGATCGTCGCGGGCAGATCGCCGATGGCCAGGGTGATCACGATCAACATCGCGTAGCCCGCGATCGCGCTGGCGACGATCGCCATCAAGATGCCCTTCGGCGCGTTGCGGGCAGCGTCCTTGGTCTCCTCCGATGCGTGGGCCGAAGCGTCGTAGCCGGTGAAGGTCCACGCGGCTTGCAGCAGCCCCGCGAGAAACCCCGGCAGCACCGCGTCTTTGAGAGGCGGTGCGTCTTGCAGCAGAAACGAGATCGGCTGCTTCTTCGCGAAGAGCAGCACTGCGCCCACCAGCACGATGACCCCGGCCACGTGATACCAGGCCGAGACGGTGTTGAGCGCCGCCACCACCTTCACGCCGACGTGATTGAGCACCGCGTGACTGGTGAGCAACGCCGCGTAGAGCAGCAACACCGAAGCGCGAGAACCGTCGAGCCCCAGCAGCGGCGCGAGGAACTCCGCGAGCCCGAAGTCGATGGCCGCGGTGATGGCGAACTGGCCCAGCACGTTGAGCCACGCGGTGGCCCAGCCCGCGCCGGAGCCTCCGAGGATCGAGCTCCAGTGGTACAGCGCGCCCGCCGTGGGGAAGGCCGAAGCGAGCTCACCCAGCGAGAGCCCGATGGCCAGGGTGAAGACCGCCACCAGCGGCCAGCCCAGCAACATCACGCGCGGCCCGCCCGCGGTGAGCCCCGCCCCATAGAGCGTCACCGCGCCGGTCAGGATGGAGATGATGGAGAAGCTGAGCGCGAAGTTCTGAAACGCGCCCATGTCGCGCAGCAGCTCCTGTTTGTAGCCGAGCGCTTCGAGCTCGCTCTTCGGCTCAGAGGCCATCGGCCACCCGCCAGAGGTACCAGCTGGCCACGCTTCGATACGGCTTCCACACGTCGCCCAGCGGCATGAGCGCCTTCGGGGTGATCGGCGCGTCGAGCTTGCGCAGCAGGGTGAAGCCCTTGCGCACCCCGAAGTCGTCGACCGGAAACACGTCGAGCCGGCCCATGCGGAACATCAACATCATCTCGACCGTCCAACGGCCGATGCCGCGCACCTGGCTCACCCGCTCGACGATCTCGTCGTCTGACATCTGGTGGAGCTGGTCGACCGCCGGCACCGTGCCATCGAGACACTTCGCCGCGAGGTCCTTGATCGCCAGCGCCTTGGCCATCGACAGCCCACACTTGCGCATCGAGTCGATGCGGGCGCGGTGCACCGTCTTCAGAAAGGCCTGCTGGCCATCACCAAAACGCGCGTTGACCCGCCCCAGAATGGTCTGTGCCGCTTTGCCGTGGAGCTGCTGATGGCAGATCGACCTGACCAGCGCGTGGAAGGGATCGAAGTCTTCCGAGACCTCCAATTGGGCAGGTCCCACCCGGGAGATGATGCCCGCCAGCCCCTCGTCGTTCGCGGCGAGGAACTTCTCGGCTTTGCGCAAGCGGCGCGTGAAAGCAGTCACCCGCGCACTGTATCGGTGGGGCCGGAAACCAGCCCGAACTTGATGCGCCGCGCGGCCGCCGACGGGGGTATGCTCCGGGCCGCCCATGACACCGGTCGTCCCCCGTCTCCTCGGCCGAATTCTCGTCATCGACGACGATCGTTCCGCCCGGCTCCTGCTGGAACGCGTGCTCGTGCGCGCAGGTCACCAAGTCACCCTGGTCGACAACGCCGAACAGGGGCTCCAGGCGATCACGAAGGGGGGCTTCGACCTCCTGATCACCGACAAGAACCTGCCCGGCACCGATGGCCTCGAGGTGCTGCGTCAGGCGCGCGAGAAGCAGCCCACCATGCAGGCGATCATGGTGACCGGCTTCCCCACGCACGAGACGCAGACCCACGCGCGCGAGCTGGGCGTGTTCGGCTACGTGACCAAACCCTTCGGCGTACACGACATCCTCGACATCTGCGACGCCGCGATTCGCGCCGGCGCTGGGACCGCTCCGTGAAGACCCGCATCGTCGTCATCGACGACGAGGCCGAAGTCTGCGCGTTGATCGGCAAGGTGTTGACCCGCGCCGGCCACGAAGTGTTGGTGGCCCACACCGGTGAAGCAGGGCTCGAGCTGCTCGAAACGAACGAGACGCACTGCCTGGTGGTCGACAAGCTGCTGCCTCAGATGGGCGGCCTCGAGGTGGTGGCGGCGGTGCGCAGGCGGTGGCCTTCGATCGCCATCGTGCTGGTCACCGCCCACCCCGAGCCCTTCAACCTCGACGCCGAGCGGCCCGAGGTGGTGCTGGCCAAACCCTTCAAGAACCTGGCAGCGGTGGAGGATGCGGTGCGTGAGGCCCTCGACGCCCACACCAACGCGAAGAGCCCGCTGACCAACCTCAAGGAGCGCGTCGCGGCCGTGGTGGCCGAGATGACGCCTGGCCGCCGCAAACGTGAATGACGACCCACACGTTCGGTGAACGAGATCTGTGGCTGGCGGGCGCGTCTGCGCTGGTCGCCGCTGCCTCACTCTGGCTGGCGTTGGGCTCGGGTCAGCTGAACCGGCAAGACTCCTCCACCCCGACGGTGGCCGCGGTGAAGCAGTCGAGCGGTGAGGTGAAGCTGCGCCTGGCCTTCACGCTCGGCTGGCAGGGCGCGCATCGTGGAGCCGAGGTGCATGACGGTGATGCGCTCTTCGTTCCTCCAGGCGCTGAGGCCACTTTGTCCTTCGTCGATGGCACCGAGCTCTCGCTCGACGAACGTTCGCTGGTGGTGATCGAACGGCCGCGCGCTGGCGTACGCAGCGTGACGCTTCGCCAGGGCTCGGTGTCGGGGCGCGCGGGCAGCGAAGGCCTCACCCTGCAGACCTCGGCGGGTGAAGCGCGGCTCGAGGCGCAGAGCGAAGCGCGGGTGGAGCTCACCGGCGACCAACTCGAGGTCTCGGTGAAGAAGGGCACGGCGAAGGTGAAGGGCAGCACCGGCGGCCAGAAGACGATCGAGTCGGGTCAGCGGGTGGCCGCGGCGAAGGCGGGCACCACCGACCTGGCGCCCTTCGCGGTGCAGCTGCTCGCGCCCGATGCCCAGGCGCGGTTGCCGTTTCGAGGCGCTCCTTCCCCGGTGACGTTGACCTGGTCGGGTGAAACACCTGAAGGCGCCCGCGTGCAGATCGCGCGCGACCGGCTCTATGCGTTCGTCGACACGGAGCGGACCGCGAAAGGCGGCAGCCTCACCCTCAAGGAGCCTTCGAAGGGCGTCACCTGGTGGCGCCTCGTCGACGCCGAAGGTCACCCCATCTCCGAGGCGCGCCGCTTCACCTGCGTGGAAGACGTGGCCCCGGTCGCGATGTACCCGCGCAGTGGTGAGGTGTTGCTCGCCCCCCATGGCACCGCGGTCGCGTTCGCGTGGGCGCCGCTGCCGGGCATCGGCCGCTACCGGGTGGAGATTTCACCCAGCCAGGGCTTCGAGCCGGTCACCGTCACCGAGGTCGCCAACGGCGCCACCGCGCGCATCGCGCTCTCGCTCAACGAGTCGATGTGGTTCTGGCGGGTGCGGGTGGATGACGAGTCGGGCCTGGGCGCGCCTTCGGAGCCGATGCGCTTTCGCATCATCCACAAGGGCATCCCGGAAGCGCCGGAGTTGTTCAACCCGGAGATCGAGGTCACGCCCTGAAGCTGGGAGCGTTGGGCCTCATGCTGCTGCTCCTCTCGCCGGGCGTGAGCCAGGCGCAGAACGCGCGCATCGTGTTGCGGTGGAAAGACGTGCCCGGTGCGTCTGCCTACGAGCTGCAGATCGCCAAAGATCCGGCCTTCGTGGAGATCGTGCTGCAGACCCGCACCACCAGCGCCGGCTATCGCTGGGAGCAGCTGCCCACCACCACGCACTGGTGGCGCGTGCGCAGCTTCGACACCGAGAGCCGCGCCAGTGAATGGAGCCCGCCACGCACCATCGCGGTCGACTCCGCGGTGCCCAGCCAGCTCAAGCCGCCCGATGGGCAGAGCCTCTCGTGCGGCGCGACGGTCAATCTCGAGCTCGACGTGTCGGCGTTGATCAAGGAGTACCTGGTCGAGCTCTCGAGCAGCTCCGAGTTCGCCAGCTTGCGCACGTTGCGCTCGCCCACGCCTTCGTTCGAGGTCCCGGGGCTCTCCGCGGGCACGTGGTGGTGGCGCGCGCGCGCGGTCGACTTGAAGGGGCGCACCAGTGGAGCGGGGCCGGTGCGCAGCTTCGCCATTCGGGTGAGCCCGCCGAAGTTGAAGCAGGTCAACGACGTGCCGCTGGGCACCGCGCAGGTGCAGCTGAGCTGGGCGGAAGCTGCGTGCGCGAAGAGCTACCTGGTCGAGGCCACGCAAGACGGCCGCGACAAGGTCACCATTCCCGCGCTGGGGCAGACGCTGGCGTTCAAAGCCGGAGTGGCGGGTGAGTATCGCTGGCGAGTGGCGAGCGTGGATGAACGCGGAGCGCCCGGGGAGTTCAGCGCTGAGAGCGTGTTCAAGGTGAAGCTGCCCGCACCGACGGGGCGCAGCGAAAACGTCGGCCCGCGCACGGACCTGTCGTGGAGCGCTGTGGTGGCGGCCACCGGTTACAAGGTCGAGCTGTTTCGCACGGGGGCGAAGGGCAACGAAGCCGCGGGTGGAGCGACCGTCACCGGCACGTCGTGGCGCACGCCCGAGTTGCCGCCTGGTCAGTACGCGTGGCGGGTCACCACCAAAGATGCGCTCGGCCACACGTCCGCGCCTTCGGAGCTCCGCACCTTCGTACGCGCCGCGGGTACCCCGCTGGCCACGGTGACCTGGGTGTCTCCTTCGGCTGACGTGGTGGTCGCTCCGGGCACCGAGGTCGACCTGAGCTGGTCCGACGTGAGCGAGCGAAAGGACTTCGAGGTGCAGTTCGACGGCGTCATTCAGCGGGTGCGCACCCCTTCTTTCCGCACGGCCGCGCTGAATGAAGGAACGCACGAGGTTCGGGTGCGCGCGGTGGGTGAGAACTTCCGCATGTCGCCCTGGTCGGAACCGCTCGAGCTGTACGCCGGCGTGCCCACGGTGACGCGCGCTGAAGTGGCGGTGGTCGGCGAGTTGGTGCAGGTGCGGCTGTTCGACGCGCGCGGCCGGGCGGTGCTGGGGGCGGCGCCGAAGCTCACGGTGCGTGACGGCGCGGTGGGACCTTCCGAGTTCAAAGCCGACAGCTGGCAAGCGCAGTGGACGCCGCCTGCTTCCGGCAACGACGTCCTGACGGTGGAGGAGCGGGGCTTTCACTTCGAACGTGCACTCGCGGCCGCGATGGATCCCCCTTTCACGCTCGCGGCGCGCGCGGGGGGCATCTTCAGTGGCGGCGCGGTCGCCTCTCCGACGGCGCTGGTGAGCTTCGGGGTGCGTCTGCCGTTCTTGAGGCGTCGGGTGGGGGTGGAGCTGCGCGCCGCTGGCTATCGCGCAGGCAGCTCACTCGATCTCGGCGGCGCCACCTTGCGCGGCGAGGCCTTTCTGCTGCCACTCTCGTTGCTGGCAGCGTGGAATCAGAACGTGGGCGCCTTTCAGCTCAAGGCAGGCGCGGGTCTGGCCATGCAGCTGGCCTGGTTGCAGGTGGGCCCCGACGCGGGCTTCAGCGTGTTGCCCGGCTTCGAGGTGGTGGCCGCGCTGTCGCGCCGCCTCGGTCCAGGCAGGGTGGAACTCGAGCTCAGCTTCCTCTACGGCCGGGTGGACAACGCCCTGGCGCGGTTGAACGCAGGCGGGCTCGCGGTGCGGGTGGGGTACGCTTTCGACTTCTAGCGGTTGGGGGTTCTCCAAAGTGCAGTCGTCGCTTCGTACGCAGATCGTCTTGCTCGTCGGCGTCATGCTCGTCGGCGCGATGGGCGTGTACCTGCTGCTCGCGACGCGGGTGGTGAGCGCCGACAAAGAGGCCTCGGTCTACGACGTCAACGCGCTGGTGGCCGGCACGGTGGCGCAGCAGATCGAACGCACCGTCGACGGCATCGCCGACAAGCTCCGCTACTTCGGTCAGGAGTACGAGATCACCCCCGGTGACGCCGAGCGCCGCGCGCGCAGCCTGTTCGATGCCGACGCCGCGGTGCTCTCGCTGGAGGTCTTCAAACGCACCGAAGGCGGCTTCGAGCGTTCCTTTCTCTTCGTCGACAACAAGCGGCTGGCGGCGCTCAACCTGACCGCCGACGATTTGACCGAAGCGCGCAAGCGCACGCCCGCTCCGCTTGATGCGGTGCAGCAGGCAGGCATCGTGTTGCAGAACGCGTCGCTCGCGCCCGACCTCGCGTTGGTGCGGCTCTCGTCGACCACGGCCGACGGCAAGGCGGTGGTGATCGCCGATCTGCGGCCCGAGTGGCTGCTCTCCGCGGTGGCCACCAACAGCGTGTACAAGGTGTTCCTCGTCGATCGCCTCGGCCGCGTGTTGGCGCACCCCGACAGCGAACAGGTCATCAAGCGGGAAGATCTCTCGGCGTTGCCGGTGGTGAAAGACGCGTTGGGCGGCAAGCTGGCCCGCGGCACCGAGGAGTACGAAGTGAACGGCGTCTCCAAGGTGGCCGCCTTCGCGCGCGTGGACAATGGCGTGGGCGCGGTGATCGTCGAGGTGCCGCGCGACGAGGTGTTCAAGGCCACCCGTGAGTTGTCGCGCCGCTCCCTGCTCTTCGCGGTCGGCGTGGTCTCGCTCGCGCTGGTGCTGGCCGTGTTGCTGGGCCGCCGGGTGACCCGCCCGCTGCGTGATCTGCAGGAGACGCTGATGGTGATCTCCCGCGGCAACTTCGGCGTCGAGGTGCCGGTGGATGGCCCCACCGAGATCCGCTCGGTGGGCGCCGCCTTGAACGAGATGAGCCGTGAATTGGTTCGGCGCAGTGAGCAGCTGCAGACCACCAACGCGCAGCTGGTGCAGTCGGAGAAGCTGTCGGCCGTCGGCGAGCTCGCCGCCAGCGTGGCGCACGAGGTGAAGAACCCCATGGTGGGCATCGTGGGCTTCGCGCAGCTGGGCCAGGAGTCGACCGACATGGCCGAGGTGCTCGAGTACTTCAAACTCATCGAGGCGGACGCCTTCCGCGCGAACAAGATCCTGCAGAACCTGCTCGAGTTCTCCCGCCCGCCCGAGATGGAGTTCGAGGCGCTGGGCCCCAACGACGTGGTGCTGGGCGCGATGGCGCTGTGCGTTCACCAACTTCAGATGCAGGGCGTTCGGGTGGAGACTTCGCTCTCGACCGGCCTCTGTGCGATTCGCGGCAACTCGAACCAGCTGCGCCAGGTGCTGCTCAACCTGATGCTCAACGCAGGTCAGGCGATGGAGGGCTCACCGAAGAAGCTCATCACCGTGTCGACCTCGAGCCCCGAAGCCGGCTTCGTGGAGATCAAGGTGGGCGACACCGGCCCCGGCCTGGCAGAAGACGTGAAGGACAAGCTGTTCAAGCCCTTCTTCACCACCAAGCGCCGCGGGCAGGGCACGGGCCTGGGGTTGTCGGTCTCGCGCAGCATCGTGGAGGCGCACCGCGGCTCGATTCGCGCGGAAGGTGCACCCGGCGTGGGCGCGACCTTCATCATCCGCCTGCCCGAAGTCAGCTGAGGGTTGGGGGGGAGGGGCCGCACGTGAGATCTCGAAAAGCGTGATCGTGTGCGCCTGCCGGAAAACAGCAGCGTGCCCGACGTGGTTCCTCTCCCCGCTCGCGCAAGGAGAGGGAGAACTTCAGGTGCCGAGGGCGTGCTTGAGGCCTTCGAGAATCAGCTCCTCGCTGCCCTGATGCACTGACACCCAGCTCGGCGTGTTCTCGCTGCGAGCCCACGTGCCACCCTTGGGATCGAAGCCCAGCTCGAGCCAGCCTTTGGGCGAACCCTTCTGGGTGTAGTCGAAGCGCATCTGCACCTTCGGCTCACCCAGCTTCGGCAGCTCGCCCTGGCTGAGCACCTCGGTGACGATCAACCGGTTCCAGATCTTGTCGTGCCAGTTCTTCACCATCTCCTCCGCCTTGTCGGGCGTGGCGGCGCGCGCGATCTTCGCGGTCTGCGGAATGTCGGCGCCCGTCGAGACGAACGCGGCCATCTTGTCGCCCGCCTTCACGGTGAAGGCGTCGAACTCGGTGGGCTTGAACAGGTGCAGCCGGCGATCGACCAGCAGCTGCGAGCTGGGGTCGAGCTCGTTGAACAGGCTCGACGAGATGAGGAACACCTCGCCCGACTTCTCGTCCTGCGCGTAGTTGCCGATGAGCCCGCTGACCGGGCGCGAGATGGTGAAGCGGCGGGTGACCCCGGCGACCTGCAGCTCGAGCTTTCGTTCGCTGTTGGTGAGGCCGACCTCGTCGAGCTTCTCCTTGCTCAAGGTGCCCAGCGCGCGGCTGCCTTCGAAGGGCGTCAGCTTGGTCCACAAGGTGTCGGCGCGATCGTTCGCGAACACGGTGCGGTCGGGCGTGGGCTCGGCGGGCTTTGCGCTCGCGAGCACGGTGCCCCCATCGACGCCCGCATCGACTTCGACCAGGGCCACGCCTGCGTCGAACACCGGCCGTTTGCCCGGCAGGTAGGCGAGGGTGACCATCAAGCGGTCTTTCTTCTCCACCGAGACCGAACGAACGCCATCTTCGTAGCGCACGCGCTCGAGGGAGTTCTTCGTGGCGTCGACCACCACCACCGACTCGCTCTTCACCGAGTCTTTGGGGCGCTGCCAGGTGGTGTACGCGGCGACGAGACCGGCGAGTGCCAGGCCTCCCTGCAGGGCTGCGCTGCGGGCTTTCACGACTTGTTCTCCTTGCTGCTTTGCTTCTTCGCGCGGCGGCGGGCGAGGAAGCCCACGCCGAGCACGCCCAGCGGCGCGAGGAACGTGGTGGCGTAGAAGGTGGCGGTGTCTTGCTGGCGGCTGCGCGTGAGCGGCACGTCGACCTCGGTGTTGGTGACGCCGGCGAGCTGCTCATCACCCAGCAGCCACTTGAAGCCGTCGACCACCAGGTACTGATTACCCGGCAGCTGCTGGAGCACCAGATCGGCGATCGCGTCGGAGTCGCCCAACACCAGCGCCCGCATGGCGTCTTCGTTCTTCGCGGATGGCGCGCGGCGCTCGATGGCCGCCACCACGCCCCAGGCCTTCCTGGTCTCGCCCAGGCTCTGGTCGAACTCGAAGTTGCCCGATGCGTCGTTCCACGACTCGGGCGCCGAACGCACGGCGAAGTCGATGGTGAGATCCGCCGGGTGTTTGGGCAGCTCCTCCAGCCCGCCCGCGCCCAGCATGAGCACCGGCACGTTGCTGCGCCCCAGGTACGTCACCACGGGGTGCGAGCTGAAGGTGCGGGTGCCGATGTTGATGCGATCGGCCAGCCCGGGGGGCGGGCGCACGTTGGCGGTGCCACGCTCCTGCGCGATCGACTGCGGCTTGAACGACAGCCCCAGGGGCGTCAGCAGCTCTTCGAAGGTGAGGCCGTTCTCGGGGTCGAGCGCGATGAACAACCGGCCGCCCTTCTTCGCGTACGCCTCGATCGACGCCGCTTCGGGTTCCGAGAACGCCCGCGAGGGACCGAGGATGAACAGCGCCGCCGCATCTTTGGGGATCTCGTTGCCGAGGCCTTCCGCGGTGGTCAGCGTGCGCACCTCGAAGTTCTGATCCTGCAGCGTCTTGTAGAGGATCTCGATGGTGGCCCGCTGATCCATCCCGTTGGTGGGGTCCTGGCTGCGTTCACCGTGACCACCGGTCAGGTAGACGGTGCGGCGCGACTTGGCGACCTGGAGCATTCGCTTCTGCACTTCAGCGTCGAGACCGCGCAGCTGGCTCTTGGCCTTCTCCACTTCGGTGCCGATGAAGATGCTTTCTTTGCGGCCGCCCTTCTTGATCAACACGGTGCCGTTGCCGCTGACCGCGAGCTCCTTGGCCTTGATGGGCTCCATCGCGTGATCGAGGCGGGTGACCTTGATCTGCGAGCTGACGTCCTGCAGCTCCTTGAAGTAGCCCGCCACCGCCTCGGCCGCGTCGCTGGCCGGAGGGAAGAACAGGTAGACCTCGATCGGCTCATCGAACGACGCGACCAGCTTCTGCGTCGCATCGCCCGCCTTGGCCACGCGGAAGTACGAGAAGTCGGCCTTCGAGTCGCGCTCGGTGGCCACGTACTGCACGGAGAACGCGAAGATCAGCGCGCACGCCAGGCCCACGCCCGAGAGCATGGCCTCGTCGATGCGGCCGTCCTCCAGCCTGGGCGCCCTGGCCATGGTGCCGAACGACAGCTCCATCAGCAGGGTGGGCAGCAGGGCCATCGCCAGCACGGCCGGCCACAAGACCGACAACACGCCGGAGATCTTCGGCGAGGCGCTCACCAACGAAGCGCCGGTCAGCTTGGTGAAGAGATCCGACTGCAGGAAGTAGAGAACGAAGGCCAGCAACGCCAGCCCGCTGAAGGCGGCGAACAGGCGCTGAACCCGGGCGAGCTCGTCTTTCTGAGATCGCGAGCGGAGGAAACGCAGCACCGTGGCGACGAGCACCATGGCCGCGCCCACGCCGGTGAGGGCGTACCGCGCGGTGGAGGCTTCGACGATGCGCTCACCGACCCAGGCGAGCGCGAGACCGACGACCAGGAGAATGGAGAGCTGCATGACTTACCTCCACCTTCGCGCTTCGAGCACGCGCGTGGCGGCGAAGAGCGCGAGGAAGGTGACCAGGCCGAAGTACGCGACGTGTTTCACGTGCACGAGGCCGATGCGGAAGGCGTCGAAGTGACCCCACCAGGCCAGGCCGTTGATGATGTCGGTGAGCGGGCGCTCGGTGACCTTGGCGAGCAGCCAGCAGGTGGTCAGCGCGAGCACCATCACGCCCGAGAGCACGGAGGCGACCACCTGGCTGCGGGTGAGCGCGCTGCCGAACGTGCCGATGGCCAGCCCGCATGCGCCGACCAGCATCAAGCCGAAGTAGCCGGCGAAGATGTGGCCCAGCGAGACCTTGCCGTACACCGCGATGAGGATCGGCATGTACGAGGTGGAGAGGAAGAACACGCACAGGAAGAGGAAGGCCGCGAGGAACTTGCCCAGCACGATCTCCACGTCGTGAATCGGCGACGAGTAGAGCAGCGCGATGGTGCCGGTCTGCCGCTCTTCCGCGATGAGCCGCATGGAGAGGAACACCGCGCCCACCATGGTGATGCCCGAGGTGAGCGTGAAGAAGTCGGCCAGCACTTCGGAAGACTTCTTGGCCGTGCCGGGAACCGCGAAGGCGTTGAACAGCAGGCCGTCGATGAAGAGCATCACCGCGATGATGATGTACCCGCTCATGGTGCGCAGGTACGACTGCAGCTCGCGGCGGGTGATGAGCGATACGTTCTTCAAGCCGCCTCCTTGCCGTGCGTGAGCTTCAAGAAGATGTTCTCCAGGCGAGCGGCGGCCTTGTCGATGCGCAGCAACGAGATGCCCGCGCCGACCAGCGCCTTCACCATTTCAGGGCGGAGCTCGCCGCTGCCGACGACGCGCAGTGAAGCCACCTCGCCATCGAGTTTGAGCACCGTGACGTCGGTCACGCCGGGCACCGTCTTGAGCACGTCGATCGCCTTCTGCGGCGCGCCGTGCACCTCGAGCTCCACCGCGCCGGCGTTGCCGAGCAGGTTGCCCAGGTCGGCTTCGGTGCCGCGGGCGATGATCTCGCCCTGCTGGATGACCAGGTAGCGATCACAGATCTGGCTGATCTCTCCCAGGATGTGGCTGGAGACGAGCACCGTGTGTTCGCCCTTGAGCTTCTGAATCAGCTCGCGCATCTCGACGATCTGCACCGGGTCGAGACCCGAGGTGGGCTCGTCGAGGATGAGCAGCCGCGGGTCGTGCACCAGGGCCTGGGCCACGCCGACACGCTGCCGGTACCCGTGCGACAGACTGGAGATGGCGTCGTCGCGGCGATCGACGAGAGAAGTCTTCTCCATCGCGTCGCGCACGCGCATCGCCAGGTCGGCGTTGCTCACGCCGCGCAGCTGGGCCACGAACTCGAGGTACCCCTCGACCGTCATCTCGTCGTACAGCGGCGGGGTGTCGGGGAGGAACCCGATGCGCTTGCGGATCTCGTGTGGATCCTTCGTGACATCGAAACCATCGATGAGCACCCGGCCGCTGGTGGGCAGCAGCACGCAACCGAGCACCTTGAGGGTGGTCGACTTGCCGGCGCCGTTGAGCCCCAGGAAGCCGATGACTTCGCCCTTTTCGATGTTGAACGAGAGGTCGCGAATCGCCGCGCGCTCTCCGTAGTACTTGGTGAGGCCTTCGACCTTGATCATCGGCTCGGTCGTCTAGTCTGTGTCGACCTCAAGTCAAGGGTGAGCGTCAGGCCCAGACCGAGCACCAGCACCACGGCCGTCCACCCCGCGGCCTCGGGCCCGAACGCACCACCTGACCAGAAGGTGGGCACGGCAGCGTCGCCCCCGATGAGCAGCGAGGTGCCGGGGGGATTTCCGCTCACCGGCTGACCGAACACGAAGCCTTCGAAGAAGTTCCACGCCACGTGCAGGCCCATCGCCGACCAGAGCGAGCCGGTGCGCACGGTGAGCGCTCCGAACCAGGCGCCGACGAGCGCGACGCCCAGAGCTGCGAGCCAGGTGGCGCCGGGGTTGAACAGGTGGAGCCCACCGAAGATCGCGCTCGAGACAGCCACCGCCGCGACGTCGCCCATGCCTCTTCGCAGCGCGTTGAAGCCCAGGCCCCGCAGGAGCAGCTCTTCTCCGAAACCGGCGGGGGAGAGCGTGAGCAGCTGCATCAGCCCCGCCGTGGCGACCACGCTCGCGCTCTTGGAAGTCACCGAGAGGGTGGTGGCCCCAGCCAGCACCGGGACGACACAACAGACGCTCAGTGCGACGGCCCCGATGAGAAAGCCCACGCCGAACAGCCGCAGCGGCGCCGGTGCGTCGAGCCCGGTCGGCTCGTGGAAGGCGAACCAACAGACCAGCGTGGCCCCCACGCCCGAGACGAGCGTGGGGAAGGTGGAGAAGAAGACGCGCGGCGAGTCGAGATCCTCGAAGCTGAGCAAGCCCGCGAGGCCCAAGCCCAGGCTCAAGACGCCCTGGGAGGCGACCGCCACGAGAACGAAGACACAGACCACGTACGGCGAGCGGATGCGACCTTCCGCATCCCTCAGCAGGTTCACACGCCGGCCCAGGAGCTCAGCTCGAGCCCTCGGGAGACGAGCGCTTCGCGGGCAGCCGGGGCCAGGAAGGTGGCCAGCTCGACTTCACGCTGCGGGCCGTAGCCGCTGCTCACGTGGCTGGGCCGGTGACCCGGGTGACACATCAGCTCGATCACACCTTCGCTGGGCATGTCATCGAGTTCGGCGAGCCACCGTTCAGGCGTCCAGTACGCGGCGTCAGCGGCATCACCGATGAAGAAGTCGTTGGTGTGCACGCCTGCGTCTTTGAGCGCGTTGCGCATGCCCGGGTCGATGCTGCGCACGGCGAGGCCCCGTTCACGGGCCACGATGCCCACCGCGCCGAGCACGGTTGGTTCACGATGCGCGTGTTTGTGCACGTCGATGTGCGTGGCGTCGCGGCCGAGCAGCGTCTTGAACTTGTCGAGCTGAGCGCGCGTCTCGTTCACCACGAACTGCCGGGTGAGCACCGCGCGTTCCGTCATTTCCTGCGAGGGCACGCTGACTGAGCTGAAGCGCACCAGGTTCAAGTGAAGGCCGATCGCCAGGCCCTGCGCGTCGGCAGCGGCGTCTTCGCTCCACGGCGAATTGACGATCATCGTGGTGGAGGACACCACGCCCTTTCGCATCGACTCGGCGATCCCCCGGGTGACGGCAGGGTCGTAGCCGAAGTCGTCGGCGTTCAAGATCAGTCGTCGGGTCATGGGCTGGGAGCCGAGGCGGCACACTTGACGAGCAGCGCCTCGGCCTCTTTCGGGAAGCGCTCGCGAATCTTTTTCTGTACGGCCGCGAGCTCGGAGGTCTGCTGCATCTGTTCCATTTCACACAACGCCGTCAAAGGGCGTGTGTCGGTGCCAGCCAGCGCGTCAGCGGCGAGATACTCCGCGCGCGCGGCAGTGAGGTCGTTCTTCTGAAAGAGCACGGTGGCCAGGTAGTAGTGGCCCTCGAGGAGATCCGGTTTTTCCTTCACCACCGAGCGCAGCAGGCGCATCGCCTCTTCCTTCTGCTCCTTGCGATACTTCACGAAGCCGAGCTCGGCGGTGGTGAGCCAATCGCTGCGTTTCTTGTTCGCCTTGGTGAGCGCGACTTCGGCTTCATCGAGGCGGCCGCTCTGTGACAACCAGTAACCCTGGCGCGCGAGGTACTGCGTGTTGCCCGGGGCCTTGTTGACCGCCCGGGTCCACGACTCCAGCGCTGCGCTCGTGTCTGCCTGCAGCTCACGCAGCTCAGCGAGCACCGCGTCGGGCCGCGCGTCGTTGGGCGCGAGCACCGCCGCTTCACGCACCGCGGTCTCGGCGCGTTTGCCCTTGCGCGTCTGCACCGAGGCCTTCGCCTCGAGGAGCCGTGCATCGAGGCTCTTGGGATTCTTGAGGAGCCAGCCGTCGACGAGCGAGAGCACCCCTTCCCACTCTCTGGCTTCGGTCAGGAGCGCACCGGCGCGCGCGAGCTGCGTGTCGGTGGAGTCGGGAAGCGTCGCCAACTGCACGAGGCCGCTGACCCGATCGCTGCCCTTCGACTGTTCGGCCTTCGCGAGTTGTTCGCTGGCGCTCAGCTGAGGACCCTTGAGCCCGAAGAAGGCCGCGATGCCCACGCCGATGATCGCGACGACGCCGAGGATCAGGGGCAGGGGCGAACGTTTGCCGTCGTTCGCCTTCACCTTCACCGGCGCTGGTGCGGGCGGCGGTGGCGCGGCCAGGTGAGGGGGATTCGGCGCTGGCAACGTGGCATCGAGGCCCTGGCCCGGCGTCACCGGAGCCATCACGCCGGGAACGGACGGATCCGCCTCGCGGGCGCGGCGCAACGTGCTCCGGCGCTCGTCGGTCTTCTCAGGGAAGAGCGCGGTGACGTAGTCGGCCACTTCCTGATGCGTGGCGAGCACCGAGTCTCCGCCCACCGCTTCCATCGCTTCGACGAACTCCGCGAGCGACTGGTGACGGCTGCGGGGCTCCTTGGCGATCGCGCGCAAGCAGATCGCCTCGAGCGCCCTGGGCACGGCCGGATCGTAGGAGGATGGCAGCGCAGGCTCTTCGCGCGCGATGCGGATGACGACCTCGTCGATGCTGTTGCCGGTGAAGGGCCGGCGGCCGCACAGCTGCTCGTAGAGCATCACGCCGGCGGCGAAGATGTCAGCGCGGTGATCGACCGGCTTGGCGGTGATCATCTCGGGCGACATGTAGAAGAACTTGCCCTTGAGCGTGCCGGGCTCGGTGCCAGCACCCCAGGCCGAGGTGCGCGCGATGCCGAAGTCGATCACCTTGATGTCGCCCCGCACCCCGACGTGGATGTTGTCGGGCGTGAAGTCGCGGTGCACCAGCGCGAGCGGTTTGCCTTCTTCGTCGACCGCGCGGTGAGCGGCATCGAGGCCCCGGCAGGCTTCGGTCAACACGCGCAACGCGACTCCGGCGGGCATGCGCTTGCCGTTGTCCGCGGCGCGTTGGCGCAGCTCGGCCCAGGTGCGGCCCTCGAGCAGCTCCATGGCGATGAACGGTTCGCCCTCGACCTGACCGAGCTCGAAGATGGTCACCACGTTGGGGTGCCGGATCTGCGCGGTGATGCGCGCCTCGTTCAGGAACATGCGGACGATCGCCGAGTCCTTGATCAAGTGAGGCAACAACCGCTTCACCGCCACCATCGGGCCGAACTGGCCGTCGGGTGAAATCTGGCGGCCGACGTACACCTCGGCCATGCCCCCCGTCGCGAGTCGCGACGTGAGGCGGTACTGCCCGATCCACATGGGCTCGCCGAGGGTGTTCACCGGCGGCGGACTCTAGGTCAGGAAGCCCCGGCAGCGCGGGAAACTGTGCAGGGCGGGCGGCACCCTGTCCGTGTTGTGGGGTACGCGGCGGCGCGACGCTGTGAAGTAGGGTCTCGGGCCATGCGCTCTCTCCTCGTCGCCTGTGCGGTGCTCGGTCTGGCTGTCGCGTTGCTCGCTCGCAGCGTCTCGGCAGAGCCGCCGCCCCCCACGGAGCCGCGGGAGATCTCGAAGATCGTCGAGGCGCTCGAGAAGAAGCCGGGCTCGAAGAGCGAGCTCGCCTCGGTGCGCTTCTACGCAGAGGTGTTCGCGCAGAAGTCGATGCAGGCCCCGATCGGAAGCCCGCTGGAGACGCTGGGGCCGTGGGGCGACAACGGCGCGTTGCTGGGGTCGGAGAATCAGATCGCCGCCCGCGCGTGTGGTGCGCTCACGGCGAAGGAGCTCGAGGCGGCCAGCGCGATCTTGAAGGCGTACGGCGAATCGGTGCCGCTCACCTTGCGTGCATTCACGTTGGGCCATCAGGGAAAGAAGACCGAAGCGGCCGCCTTGTTCAGGTCGTTCATCGACAAGGAGAAGACGGTGGCGGCGTGCCCGAGCGAACACCCGATGTATTCGCATCGGCGCACCTCGCGGCTCTCGTTCGCGCTGCAGTGTTTGAAGGTGTTCGCCCCCGGGAAAGACGTGTCTGCGCAGCAGAAGATCCTGGAACGCGCGGAGAGCTGCGCGATGAACAACCACGCCGTCGGATGATGCGGTTGGTCAGTCGAACAAGCTGAGCTGAGGCGGTTGTTCCCGGTGCCCTGAGTCGACCTGCGTGTCGAACAACGCCTTCACCGTCGCCAGCGTGTCGGCCTCGTGTGGCTGCTTGTCATCACGCACCCGGGCGATGCGGGGAAAACGCAGCGCAAAACCACCGCTGTGCCGCTGCGACTTCTGCAGGCCGTCGAAGGCAACCTCGATCACCAGCTCGGGTTTGACCAGGTGGTACGGGCCGGAGTGGCTGATGGTGATGGCCTCGAGCCGCCTGGTCATCAGCTCGATCTCCACGTCGGTGAGCCCGGAGTACGCCTTGCCGATCTCCACCAACTGCGGGCCGTCCCACACCGCGAAGGTGTAGTCCGACAACACGCCCGCGCGTTTGCCGTGACCGCGTTCAGCCCGGGTGATCACCACGTCGAGCGTGGCGTACGCCCGTTTCACCTTCCGCCAGGCGCTGCCCCGTCTGCCCGCTTCGTACCGGGCGTCGACGCGTTTGATCATCAGCCTTCGTTGCCTCGCGCCCGCGCGGCGGTGAAGGCGTCGTCGAGCTGTGGGTCGAGCGCGAGGTCGGGTTTCAGGGCCAGCACGGGATTGTGCGTGAGCGGCAACGCTTCGAGGCGCTTCCGTCGCGCTGTCCACGGGAGGTCGAGCACCGACTCTCCATCGAACAAGATGTCGTACGCGACGAAGGCCACGGGTGTGGCGGCGATCGCCTTCGCTCCGGGATTGGCGCGATTGAGCCGGGCTTGCAGCGCTTGAAAGGGCCGCGCGAGCCCATCGGGGCGCACGGCGATCACTTCTCCGTCGAGCACCACCGCGCGGGGCAGCTGCTTCAAGCTCGCGGCGATCTCCGGGAACTGCGCGGTGACGTCGTCTTGCCCGCGCGCGAAGAGGCGCACCTGGCCGTCCCAGACATGGGCCTGCGTGCGGACGCCGTCGAGCTTGTCTTCGAGGATGGTCATCGCGAGCTCGATGGGCTCCTTCACCGCCTCGGCCGGGGTGGCGAGCATGAAGGCCACCACGTTGCCGGGAATCACGCCGGCGTGGCCGAGGCGCTTCTCGTGGGCGAGCACGGCCAGCGCGCCGGGATCAGGGGTGAGCGCCGAAGCTTTTCGGAGTTCATCCAACGTCGCGCCGAACGCATCGGCCAGCGCCTCTTCGAAGATCCCCAGCTGCACGCCGATGCGCAGCTCCCCCAGGATCGCTTTGACGAGGTAACGCGCCTCCCACGGCGCGGAGCGGCTGATCAGCTCGGCCAGCACCGTCTGCTTTTCCACTCGATCGCCCGTGCTGGCGACGCGGTCGAGAAACTTCGGCACCTCGAGCAACGGCAGGTGGCGATTCCTCGCAGGCATCAGCACCTCGAGCGCGTCTCCGAAGTCGCCCAGCTCGCGGCTCTTGAGGGCGAGCACCCCCAGGGGTTGTCCCGACGCGTCCGCGGCAGCGGCGCTCAGCAGGGCCCAGCCCACCCCCAGCGTGCGGGTGTCTCCCACGGGCAACACCCGGCCCAGAATGAGCCTCGCCGCAATGGGCAGCTCCTCCTTGGTGAGCAGGCGCAGCAGGGCCGACAGGTGGGCGACCTTCGCCTTCCTCGACCGCGTCGCCTTGACGGCGTCGAGCGCGTGAACCAGCCTCTGCATTCGCCTGAACATATGCCGCCCTGGCTGACGCGGTGCGAAAGGCATTTTCCGGGCGGGGCGCGGGAGGGGCGGAGTGGTAGAAACGCCCCCGATGAATCACCTGCGTTTCAACCTGAACGGCGAGTGGATTGAAGAGCGTGGTCTGAGCCCGACCACGACCCTGTTGCGCTACCTGCGAGATCGACGGGGCATGACCGGCACCAAAGAAGGGTGCGCTGAAGGTGACTGCGGCGCGTGCACCGTCGCGGTGGCCGAGCTCGGTGCCGACGGCAAGCCCACCTGGCGCGCGGTGAACTCGTGCCTGCTGCTGCTTCCGATGGTGCAGGGCAAACACCTCGTCACCGTCGAGGCGCTCAAGGCGAAGGGCGACGATGGCTATCACCCCGCACAGGTCGCGATGGCCAGGGCGCTCGGCAGCCAGTGTGGCTACTGCACGCCCGGCATCGTGATGGCGATGTTCGAGGCGACCTATCGCACCGACCTCGACGCGCCGTGGAAGCTCGACGATCAGCTCTGCGGAAATCTGTGCCGCTGCACCGGGTATCGGCCGATTCGCGAGGCGGCGGAGGTGGTGGCCGGCTCGTGCCCGAAGGATCGTTTCTCGGAGTCGCTGCCGCGCTCAGCCCCCGAATCGATGGCCCTTTCGTACGAAGGCGCGGGCCAGCGTTTCGCCACGCCAGCCACGTTCGAGGCGTTGTGGAGCGAGCTCGATGCGCACCCTGACGCACGCTTCGTGGTGGGCGGCACCGACCTGTCGCTGGAGGTCACCAAGAAGTTCGCCGTGCTGCCGAAGTTGATCTCGCTGGAGGCGCTGAAGGAACTCAAGACGCTCACCGAAGTCGACGGGGGCTTCCGGCTGGGCAGCGGCGCCACCGTCTCGGAGCTGGAAGACTTCTGCAAGGAGCGGCTGCCGTCGCTGCACCGCATGGTGCGGTACTTCGGCGCACGGCAGATCAAGCACCGCGGCACGCTCGGTGGGAATCTCTGCACCGCGTCGCCGATTGGAGATCTCGCTCCGGCGCTGCTGAGTCTGGGCGCGACGGCGATCATCCGCGGGCGGGGTGGTGAACGGCGCGTGCCGCTCGACCAGTTCTTCCCGGCGTATCGAAAGACGGCGTTGGCTGCGAAGGAGCTCCTGGCGGCCATCGAAGTGCCGCGGGTGGCTTCGTCGGCTCGGGCGATTTCGTACAAGGTGTCCAAGCGGCGTGAGCTCGACATCAGCACGGTGTCAGCGGCGTTCTACGTGGACACCGATGCGAGTGGCCGGGTGACCGCGGCGCGGCTCGCGTACGGCGGCATGGCGGCGACTCCGAAACGTGCGGCGAATGCCGAAGCGGCCCTGGTCGGGCAGCCCTGGAATGAAGCGAGTGTCGCCGCGGCTGCGAAGGCGATCGCGACGGACTTCACGCCGATGTCGGATCACCGGGGCAGCGCTCCGTATCGAACGCTGGTCGCGGCCAACCTGCTGCGCGGCTTCTTCGATGAGACGCGCGCCGTGAAACAACCTGCGCTGGTGGGCCGTCACGCGGCGACCGTGCAGACCGCAGAGGAGGTGGCCCGTGGCTGACCTGCAGAAACATTCGAAGAAGCCCGTCACCTCCGATTCGGAGTCCCCGCTCACGCCGCTGCACCAGCCGCTGCTTCACGAGAGCGGGCTGCGTCACACGAGTGGTGAGGCGAAGTACGTCGACGATTTTCCTGCGCCAGCGGGGATGTTGGTCGCCCAGGTGGTGGGGTCCACTCACGCGCGTGGCCGCATTCGGGGCATCGATACGTCGAAGGCCCGCCAGGTGCCGGGCGTGCTGGCGGTGCTCACCTCGAAAGATGTGCTCGGCGAGAACAACGTCGGTCCCGTCATTCACGACGAAGAGCTGCTCGCCAGTGAAGAGGTGCACTTCGTCGGGCAGGCGATCGCGCTGGTGGTGGGCGAGACCTACGAGGCTTGCCGCGCGGGCGTGGCGGCGGTGAAGGTCGATCTCGAGGTGCTTCCCGCGATCGTGACGATCGAAGACGCCATCGCGAAACAGAGCTGGCTGTCTGAGCTGCACCTGATGCAGCGCGGTGATGCGAGCTCGGCGCTGGCCACGGCTGACGTTCGTTTCCAGGGCGAGGTGCGCACCGGTGGGCAGGACCACTTCTATCTGGAGACCCAGGTCACGCTCGCGGTGCCTGAAGAGGGGAGCGCGCTGAAGTTGTATTGCTCCACGCAGCACCCGAGCGAGGTGCAGACGATCGTCGCGCACGCGCTGGGTTGGCAGCGGCATCAGCTGGTCGTCGAAGTGCCGCGCATGGGTGGTGGTTTCGGCGGCAAAGAAACGCAGGCCGCGAACTACGCCGCCATGGCTTCGCTCGCTGCGTTGGCGACCGGCCGCCCCGTGAAGGTCTGGCTCAATCGCGACCAGGACATGATGTGGACGGGCAAGCGTCACCCGTTCCTCACGAAGTTCGACGTGGGCTTCTCGAAGGACGGCATGCTCGTCGCGCTCGACGCGCAGTTCTTCAGCGACGGCGGCTTCAGCTCAGATTTGAGCCGCGCCATTCTCGACCGCGCGTTGTTCCATTCGGACAACGGGTACTTCCTTCCGCACGTTCGCCTCACGGGCCGGGTGGCGAAGACCAACCTGCCTTCGAACACCGCGTTCCGTGGGTTCGGTGGGCCGCAGGGCATGGCGGTGATCGAGGATCTGATCAGCCGCTTCTGTGAGCGCACCGGGCTCGATCCGGTCGAGGTGCGCCGGAAGAATCTGTACGGCGCGGCGCCGCGGAACCTCACGCCGTTCTGGCAAGAGGTGAAAGACAGCCGGCTGCCGCGCATCTTCCAGGAGCTGCTGGCGTCGTCTGACTACGAGAAACGGAAGTCGGAGATCGCTGCGTTCAATGCTTCACAGACGCACGTGAAGCGTGGCCTCGCGCTCACCCCGGTGAAGTTCGGCATCAGCTTCACCACCTCGTTCCTCAATCAGGCCGGCGCCTTGGTGATGATCTACGGCGATGGCAGCCTGCAACTGAACCACGGCGGCACGGAGATGGGCCAGGGGCTGCACACCAAGATGCTCGCGATCTGCGCGCATGAACTCGGCGTGTCGCCTTCGAGCGTGCGCGTGATGAACACCGCGACCGACAAGGTGCCCAACACCTCGGCGACGGCGGCCTCGAGTGGTTCTGACTTGAATGGCCAGGCGGTGAAGCAGGCGTGCGAGATTCTTCGCGAGCGGCTTCGTCCCGTGGCGGCGCGGTTGCTCGGCGTTCCTTCTGAGAGCGCGAAGGACATTCTCTTCGCCGGTGGCCGCGTGTTTCTCGCGTCACGGCCCGAGCTGGCGCTGCCGTTCGCAAAGGTGACCGGCGAGGCGTACCTCTCGCAGGTCTCCATGTCGGCGACCGGGTTCTACAAGACGCCCGACATCACCTACGACCGCACGACGGGGAAGGGGAAGCCGTTCCACTACTTCGCGTACGGCGCGGCGGTCTGTGAGGTCGAGCTGAGCGGGCTGACTGGTGAGCACCGGCTGCGCCGTGTCGACATTCTTCACGACGTGGGCAACTCGCTGGTTCCGACGATCGATCGCGGCCAGGTCGAGGGCGGGTTCATTCAGGGCGTGGGTTGGCTCACGTGCGAAGAGGTGCGCTTCGACGAGAAGGGCTTCCTGCGCACGCACAGCCCCGACACCTACAAGATTCCTGCGTTCGGTGATGCGCCGCTCGAGTTCAACGTGGCGCTGCTGCAGAACGCTCCGCAGGCCGACGTGATTCACGGGAGCAAGGCGGTGGGCGAGCCTCCGTTGATGCTGGCGTTGGCGGTGGTCGCTGCGCTGCGTGATGCGGTGACGGCGTTCGGGCCGAAGGGCCGCGAGGTGGATCTGCCGATGCCGTGCACGCCTGAAGCGCTGCTCTTCGCGGTCGAGAAGCAGAAGGGTTAGCCCTCTCCCCCACAGGAGAGAGGGAGGCTTTGGGTTGAGTCCTCTTGCCTACTCAGGCTCCGAAAAAGGCGAGGATCTTCATCGTCACGAAGGCGAGCCCTGCGGAGAACGGCAGGGTCACCACCCAGGCGATCAAGATGTTGCCGGCCACGCCCCAGCGAACAGCAGAGACTCGCCGTGATGCCCCGACACCCATGATCGACGCGTTGATCACGTGCGTGGTCGACACCGGAATGCCCAGGTGGCTCGCACCCAGAATCGTCAGCGCGCCAGCGGTCTCGGCCGCGAAACCCTGAATCGGCGTGATGCGGATGATCTTCGTGCCCATCGTCTTGATGATGCGCGTTCCACCGGCAGCGGTGCCCAGCGCGATCGCCAAGGCGCAGGAGAAGATCACCCACGTCGGAACGTGATCTGCGTCAGCCGGCATCACCCACGCGGGCATCCACTCAGGCTGCGCGTGGCCGTTGGTCATGAAGGCCACCAGCGCCAACGTGATGATGCCCATCGACTTCTGGGCATCGTTGCTGCCGTGACCGAACGCCATCATCGCCGCCGAGAGCAGCTGCAGCCGCCGTGAGTGCGCCTGCACGATGCTCGGGCGCGCGCCGTACAGCACCGGCACCGCGATCAAGAACGCGACCCCCAGGCCCAGCACGATGCGCGTCTCGAGCGTCGACCTCGAGAGCGCCAGTCCGATGGCCGGGCCGTTCCACAGCGCCCAGATCAGCACCACGAACGCCACCGCCCACAACCCCATCAACACCGGGCGCTTCCAATGCCCGCGCGCGATCCACATCAGGCCGACCATGGTGAAGAACGCCACCACGAAGCCGATGGTGGGCGAGGCGACCAGCGGTACCAACACCTTCTGTACCAGCGCGCCCCACTTGAATGCGCTCAACCCCGAGTGCGCCACCACCGCGCCCGCCAGCCCGCCGACCAGCGCGTGCGAGCTGCTCGAAGGAATGCCGAACCACCAGGTGATGATGTTCCACGTCGAGGCGCCGATGAGCGCGGCCAGCACCACCGCCTGCGTGACGGTGCTGGGATCAGCGAAGCCCGTGGCGATGGTCTTGGCGACCGCCGTGCCGGTGATCGCGCCCAGGAAGTTCAAGATGCCCGCGAGGAACACCGCCGTGCGAATCGGCAGCACGCCCGTCGACACCACGGTCGCGATCGCGTTGGCCGCGTCGTGAAAGCCGTTGATGTAGTCGAAGACGATGGCCATCAAGACCACCGCGATGAGAAGGCTAACCATGCTTCACGGCCAGGTTGGCGAGCAGGTCGGCCACGTTGTCGCAGTAGTCGACCGCGGCCTCGAGGTCGTCGAGCGCTTCCTTCTGCTTGAGCAGCTCGCGGAAGTCGGGGTGTGAATCCGAGAACAGCTGGGAGATCGCCTGCCGGTAGATCGAGTCGGCTTCCTTCTCGAGTGAGCGCACCTTGCGGCCGCCCTCCAGGAGGTTGTGGTACTCGTGCGTGCGCAGGAGCGGCACCGTCTCCGCGATGATGGCGGTGCAGGCCTCGAGCTTCTCCATCAGCTGCACCATCGCCGGCGTGGGACGCTCGAGGTGGTACAGGTTGAAGCAGCGCGCCGAGAGGTTGCAGAAGTCGATGATGTCGTCGAGCTCGCTGGTCAGCCGGTGCAGGTCTTCACGATCGAGCGGGGTGACGAAGGTGCGCGCGAGCGCGTCTTCCATCTTGCGCACCACGTCGTCGGCCCGGTGTTCGATGGCCTGCACCGCCTCGCGCACCTTGGAGGCCGGCTGATCCTTGAAGGTGTGCAGCGCCTTGCTGGCTTCCAGCCCGAGGCGGCCCAGCTCCTCCAACATGTCGTACCAGTGCTGTTCACGAGGCAGGAGGAAGCGGACGAGTCCCTGAAGTGAGGCCATGGGCCCATTGAGCAAACCTGCGAGATCCACCCGGTTACATCTGTGTGACGGTTGTGTGACTCAGCGCCGCCGCGAGCGCAGGGCCAGACCCAGCAGCAAGAGCGCGAGGTTGAAGGGCCCCGGGTCGACCGCGGTGCAGCCACAGCCGCCCAGCACCTTCTCGAGTTCGACTGGCGTGACGGGCGCTTCCCCCGCGATGAAGCTCACCGCCGTGCTCCGGGTCGAGTTGCCCGCGGCATCGAAGGCGACCGCCACCACCGTGTGCGGGCCGACAGCCACCTCGAGGTTCTGGCCCCACGGCGCAGCGGCGAGCGTGGCCACCACCGCACCATCGAGCTCGAGCTGCACCTGGGTGACCGCCACGTCATCAGAGGCTTCGATCGTGACCGCGACGGAAAGCCCGGCGAGCGCGTCTGCAGAAGGCGTGAGCACCTGCACGAGCGGCGGCGTGGTGTCGCTCGGCAGCTCGCCCACCATCACGGAGACTGCAGCACTCGTGGTGGCGTTGCCTGCCGCGTCGACCGCGCGCGCCGTCAGCACGTGCGCGCCATCAGCGAGCGTCGAGGCGTTGAAAGACGTTTCCCACGGGGGCGCGGCGACCGAGCCCAGCGAGGTGGTGCCATCAGCGAAGAACTCCACCTGCACCACGCCGACGTCGTCACTCGCCGTAGCCGCCAGGGCGGTGGCGCCGATGAGCCGGGTGCCTCCGAGCGGTTGAGTGAGGGCCACCGCGGGCGCCTGCGTGTCGGGCGTCGCGTTGATGGTGATCTGCGCCGAAGCCGAGAGCGCCCCCGAAGAGACGGTGAGCAGATGCGGACCACCCGGGGTGGTTCCCGCCACGAACTGGCCTGCACCATCCACCGCGCCGCCTGCGGCGATGCTCCAGGTGAAGGTGGGCTGCGGCACGAGCGGCGCACCGAATTGATCGTTCACGCTCGCCGAGAACGACTGCGGCTGGCCGGCCTGCAGATCGACCACGCTGGGCTGCACGTCGAGCACCGTCGGCGTGGCCTGCACCGTGACGGAGACCCGGCTGGTCACCGTGTTCCCCGCGGGATCGACCACCGTGACCAGGAACTCGTAGTCACCCGCTTCGCTGAAGGTGGCCAGCACGTTCTTCGACGCGTTGTCGTCGTTGGTGGCGAAGGTCACCGGTGAAGGCGCCAGTGACGTCGACCAGCGGTAGACGAGCGACGGTTCTCCCGTGTCGTCGGTGGCGCGAACGGCGAGTTGGGTGGTGGTGCCCGCGACCGGGTTGGGCGTGGCCGTGGCCGCACCCAGCAGGGTCGGCGTTCCGGCACCCGTGACGGTGACCAGCGCGGTCGCCGTGCGTGCACCGACGGTGGCGGTGACCACGAAGGGTCCACCCGGCGTCGCACCCGCGGTGAAGGGCGCCACGTTGCCGGAGGGGGGGATGGTGCCGCCGCCAGAGACGCTCCACGCGGGCGTGCCCACGAACATCGGGCGATTGAATTGATCGCGCTGCGTGGCCTGGAAGTTCTGCATCGCCCCGGTCATCACCGTCGCGTTCGCAGGCGTGATGTCGAGGCCGGTCGAGGTCTGTTGCACCTGCACCACCACCGAGCTGCGCGCGGTCAATCCACCGGGATCCTGGATCAGGCACTCGAAGGTATACGTGCCGGCGCCCGTGAAGGTGACGGTGCTGGTCTTCGCCGCGTTCGTCGCGTTGGCGGAGAAGGACACCGGGTAGCCGCCCACCACGTTCCACGAATACAGGAGCGAGGGCTCACCCGAGTCATCCGCACCGAGCACCGAGAGCTGCGTGGTGGTGGCAGTCACCGGGCTGGGCGTCGCGGACGCCGCGGTCATCACGCTCGGAGGCACGTTCACCACCGTGGTGGAGAAGTCCCTGCCAGTGAGGTTCGCGGTGCTCACGGTGATCGCCAGCGTCGCCGGCACGAAGGCGTAGCCCGACAACGTGGGCGTCAGCGTGTACGAGCCCGCGGGCACGCCCACGAGCGTGTAGTTACCCAGCGAGTCGGTGGTCGCGCTGCGGGTGCCATCGCTGATGACCACGTTGGGCAACGGAGAACCGCCCGTGCGCGCGGTGCCCTGCACCTGGAAGGTGGCCCCGGTGGTGACCTGGAAGTTCAAGTTGCCGCGGCTCTGGCCCTGCACCAGCACCGGGTTCGTGAAGCTGCCCGGCGTGAGCGTGACACCGGGGCTGGTGGCCACCAGGTTCCAATTGCCGTTGGGAACCGCCGAGATGAAGTAGTTCCAGTTCGAGCCACCCGCGGTCGCGGTCACCGTGCGGACCCCGTCGGTGACGACCGGCGCGGTGGTCACGCCAGCGTTGGGAATGGTTCCGTACAACGACTGGCCACTGGCCGAGTAGTTGAGCGCCGAGACATCGCCGCCGAACACTTCGAGGGGATTGGTGAAACCCACGGGCCGGAATTCCCAGCCGGGTTTGGTGGCGGTCAGCGTGTAGCGGCCGGTCGGAACACCGGAGAGCACGTAGTCGCCGCTGGCGTTGGTGGTCGCCGCGCGCGTGCCATCGCTCACCGTCACGCCGGCCACGTTGACCGCGCCGAAGGTGACCTTGCCGCGCAAGGTGTAGCCAGCCACCACGGTGGCCGTGAAGTCGAGCGCGCTCTGGCTGCCGCTGACCGTCAAGGGAGCGGCGAACGAACGCGTGAAGGTGAAGCCGGTCTTCGCCGCGTTGATCGTGAAGCTGCCTGCGGGAACGTTGGTGAGCACGTAGGTGCCGTCGTCTGCCGTCATCGTGGCGCGGGTGCCGTCGCTGATCCGCACGCCCGAGACCGGCGTCGCGCCGGCGAGCACCACTCCGGAGAGCGTGAAGGTCGCAGGCGCGCCGACGGTGACCAGGATCGAGCGAGTCGCCGTGCCGCCCTTCATGTCGCTCACCGTGAGCCGCACGTTGTGGGCGCGCGCGGCCGTGAAGGCCCGGCTCACCACCGCGGCGTTCGCGCCCCAGGTGTCGTCGTCGAACTCCCACGCATAGGCGAGCGTGTCGCCGTCGGGATCGCTCGCCGTCGCGGTGAAGGTGACCATCTGGCCCACCGTCGCGGTCTGGGTGCTGGCCGCCAGGGAGAGCGTCGGCGCGCGATTGCCGGGGAAGGTGCCGAGGTTGATCACCACGTCGATCGCCTCGGGCATCGTTCCGGCCCTGGCCACCGGCGTGAAGTGAATGCCCGCCAGCGAATCGGAGAACGTGCGCCCGATGATCAACGTGGAGTTGTTTCGCGAGCCGTCGCCCGGCGTGAGGTCGAGCAGGTTGCTCGCCGTGTTGCCCGCGTAGCCCCAGTTGATGGAGACGCCGTCTCTGGTGTGGGGCGTGTTGATCGCCGGCCGGTACTCGACCCAGTAGTCCTTCGACGCGTCGCGGGTCACCTTCGCGGTGTGCAAGCCCGCGGTGATCGGCTTCTCCAGCTCTTGAATCCGGTACGTGCCGCTGGTGGTGACGTTGGCGATCTCACCGGGCAGGACCCAGTCGAAGCGCTTCTTGAACCACGCGTTGAAGTGATTGCCCTGGCCACCGCCGCCGCCCATCACGTCGTAGGGATTTCCGTACTCGGTGCTGGTGCCGGGCCCGATCACCGTCGTGCCCGTCGAGTTCCAGTAGTTCGCGTGGAAGACGCCGTAGTTGTGGCCCAGCTCGTGCGCGGTCACCCGCAGGCTGAAGTTGCCGTTGAGCCAGGTGCCCTTGCTGCCCACGTAACCGCGGCCGGCCCAGCCCGAGAACGTCGAGGCGAAGGCGATCACGTCGAAGCTGTACATGTTCGGCTCGATGCCGGCGTCACGCGCCGCGCCCAGCGCATCGTTGCGCAAGCGCAGGTACTGATCGCCGGTCTTGTATTCGGCCTGGGTGAGCGGGAGCCGCAGCGTGGGCGTCACCGTCGTACTGAGCGAGGTCTTGCCGTACGAGTTCGATTGGTAGAACTGGTTGGTGGTGGTGTCGATCGCGGACTGCGCGGTGGCCAGCGAGACGGGCTCGCCGACGCGATCGGAGAAGTCGACGCGCACGTAGAGCACCGTCTTGGCGCCTTCCGTCCACGCGCTCGCAGGGGGCAGACCTTCGTCGGCGGCCGTCTGCTCTTCACCGAGCGCCAGCGTGCCGTCGTACTGCTCGGCGTGTGCAGGCACGCAGAAGCCGTAGAGCGTGTCTCCGCCGTGGAAGAGCAGGTCGGGCTCGGGCTTCTTGCGCGAGATGGGGCAGGCCCGGGGCAGCTCGACGGGAAGGTCGGGCCGCGCTTCACCGGGGAAGATGCGGCGCAGGCGGCGATCGGTGACCGCGATGGCCCCGTCGAGCGCGACGCCGTGCAGGCGGACGTTTTCCCGGGTCACGCTCAGGGCGCGCTGACCAAACACCCCGGCGCGCAGCACTTCGTCGAGGCCGCTGAAGGTGACGAAGCGCTCCAGCGGGCCTTCGGTTCCACCGACCACGTGGAGGGTGCCGACGCCATCACGCCAGGCCTCGACGTGGCGGGTGACGGAGGCGGGCAGGGCGGTGCGTTCCACCGGGGTGACCGCGAGCTCCAGCGCGCGTTCAGGGTCGGTCAGCAACAGTTCGCGAAAGGCGGCGCGGCGGCCTTCGGCCAGCGAGACACCGGCGGCTTCCAGCGCGGCGCGGTTGACCTGGTCGGAGGCGAGGTAACGCTGCTTCCACTGCTCGAAGGTGTCGGTCGAGGTGAGCCTGGCGGTGCTGCTCGAGGCGGCCGGATCGGCTGGCGACGAGGTGCAGCTCGCGAGCACCAACGCCAGGAGGGGGAGGTGTCGCATCAGGGAGCGGCGCCGGTAGCAGCGGAACGCTGCGAGAGACAGACCGACGCGGAGTGAAGGTCTGGCCGAGGCAGAGCGACCCAGTGACATGTCGCGCCATGTCAGCAAGTGGTGTGCCCTGCGCGAGGCCCCTGTTTCCGAGTGAACACCCTGCGGAAACAGGGCGGATCGCTCTGCACCTCCTGCGACCTTGCAGTTGTTGCGGAGTGGGAGGGATGAGAGTGGTGAGGACTGTCCCCCTCAGCTGAGGCCTGCGTCCTCCCTCACCCTGACCCTGTCCTGAAGGGAGAGGGGAGCACGTTTCACATGCTCAGCAGATTGCCGCCGATGAGCGACATGCCGCCATCGACGTTGTGCACGCTGCCGGTGATGTACTTCGCGGCCGGCGACGCGAGGAACAACGCCAGCTGGGCGACCTCGTCCTTGGTGCCGAACCGCTGGAGCGGCAACGCCTTCTCGACCTTCGCCTTCACGTCGGGATCACCAGCCAGCCGCTGCATGCCTTCGGTGTCGTCGATGGGCCCAGGCCAGATCGACATCACTCGAACTCCAACGGGGCCCCACTCCATGGCCAGCGTCTTCATCAGCATGTCGACGCCCGCCTTCGCCGCGCAGACATGTGCCTGCATCGGGTACGGCACCTGCGCCTGCGGAGCGGAGATCGCGATGATCACCCCACCCGGTTTGCTCATCCGCTCGAACACCGCGCGGCAGGCGTTGAAGCTGCCCAGCACGTCGATGTCCATCACGGCCTTGAAGCCGTTCGACGACATCATGGCCACCGGCGCGGGGAAGTTGCCCGCCGCACCACACACCAACACGTCGATGGGGCCACCGAAGGCCTTCACGGCCGCTTCGATCGCGCCTTCGACCGCCGCGTAGTCACGCACGTCGGCGGGGTACCCCTCGGCGGTGATGCCCCTGGCCCGCAGTTGAGCCACGGCCGCTTCGAGCTTCTCGACCTTGCGGCCGTTGATGGCCACCTTCGCGCCCATCTCACCGAACGCTTCGGCGATGCGCAGGTTGATGCCGCTCGAGCCACCGGTGACGAACACGTTCTTGCCGGCGTAGAGACCGGGCTTGAAGACGTCAGACATCGAGCTCACGCTTTCAGAAATGGAGAACCGGCCGGGTTGCTCGCGCCGTTCATGAACAGCACGGTCACGCCCGAGAGCATGTCGGCCAGCGGCATGATCGGCTGCACGCACCATGACGCCATCGCGGCGAAGATGTTGAGCAGGTAGAAATCGGCGAGCACCTCGGGCGGGATCACCGGCGAGAGCTCGCCCTTGCCGGCCGCGAACTCGAACCGTTTGCTCACCGCGGCGCGGATCACCTCGGCTTCCCGATCGGCCAGGATGGTGGTGCGGCGCATCGAGACGCCGAACATGTCCACCAGCAGGCGGTTGCGGTTCTCGGCCGACCAGAACGCGGCGGTGTTCTGGATCAACGCGTCGAACACCGACTGCAGCGGCGCGTCGGGCGGCAGCGCGTTGATCGCCTCGAGGGAGGGGGTCTCCGCTTCCCGCAGCAGCTCCAGGAGCACGTCGTCCTTGGAGGGGAAGTGGAAGTAGAACGCAGCCCGGCTCACTTCGGCCTTGAGGGCGATGTCTTCGATGCGGCAGTTCGCCACGCCGTCACGGCAGAAGATCTCGATCGCTGCGTGGTAGAGCTTCTTTCGCGTTTCTTCTCGCTGTTTGTCGCGCACCAACCCATGTGTACCCTGATCGTCAGCGTCCAGCAGCATCAGTCAGCACCCCTGATCGTCGCGGCGAACCGGGACGAATTGAGGGGGCGGCCTGCCTCTCCACCCCGCCGTTGGGAGGGTGCGGCGTTTGTCGCACCGCGTGATGACCAGGCCGGCGGGAGCTGGCTGGGCCTGACGTCGACGGGGATGTTCGTGGGGGTCACCAACCGCTTTCCTTCAGAGCGGTTTCTCGATCGCCAGTCGCGTGGGGCGTTGGTGATCGAGGCGCTGAAGGCGCCTTCGGCCCGCGCGCTGAGGGCGTCACTCGAGGGGCTGTCGGCGAAGCGGTTCAATCCGTTTCACCTGCTCTATGCCGATGCGCAGGCGGCGTTCGTCACGTGGAGCGATGGGGCTCAGGTGCGCCACGACCAGCTCGCGCCGGGGTTGCACGTGGTGACGGAGCGCAGTCTGGGCGGGGATGATCACGGGCGTTCGAAGCTGATCAGCTCGGCGTGGCCTTCGCTGGCTCGGGTCGACGGGGTTCCCACTGCGGGTGCTTTGCAGGGGCTTTTGGCCCGGCCCAACCCCGCGGATCCCGCAGGTGGGGTGTGTGTCGATTGGCCCGAGATGAACTACGGCACTCGCAGTTCACTCGTGTTGTTCGTGGCGCCGCAGGTGGTGGACTCGCGGTGGTTCTGGGCGGAAGGGCGGCCGGATAAGACGCCCTTTGTAGAGTCGCCCGAGTTGATCAGCGCGTTGGCTCGTTAGGCCCTCACCCCGATTCGTTTCGTGCGTTCAGCTCTTCGCGAGCTGGCGCAGCACGTACTGCAAGATGCCGCCGTGCTTGTAGTAGTCGAGCTCGTTGGGCGTATCGATGCGGCAGGTCGCGAGGAACACCTTGGTCGTGCCGTCGTCGCCGGTCGCGGTGACGCTGAGCTTCTTGCCCGGGGCCAGACCTTCCGCGATGCCGGCGATGCTGTACGACTCGTTGCCCTTGAGGCCGAGCGTGGTGGCGTCTTCGCCCGCCTGGAACTGCAGCGGGATGACGCCCATGCCGATCAGGTTCGAGCGGTGAATGCGCTCGAAGCTCTTGGTGATCACCGCGCGCACGCCCAGCAGCATGGTGCCCTTGGCCGCCCAGTCGCGTGAGCTGCCAGTGCCGTATTCGGCGCCCGCGAGGATCACCAGGGGCGTGCCCGCCGCCTGGTACTTCATGGCCGCGTCGTAGATGAACATCTCTTCACCCGACGGCATGAACCTGGTCACGCCGCCTTCGATGCCCGGCACCAGCAGGTTCTTCAGGCGGATGTTGGCGAACGTGCCGCGCATCATCACCTCGTGGTTGCCGCGCCGCGCACCGAAGCTGTTGAACTCGGTGGGCTTGACGCCCTGCTCGCCGAGGTACTTGGCGGCCGGGCCCTTCTTGTCGATGTCGCCTGCAGGCGAGATGTGATCGGTGGTGATCGAGTCACCCAGCAGCGCCAGCACGCGCGCGCCGGTGATGTCCTTCACGGGCAGCGGCTCCCTGGGCATGTTGTCGAAGAAGGGCGGCTTGCGCACGTAGGTCGACTTCGGGTCCCACTCGAAGGTCGCGCCTTCTTTGACCTTGAGCGCCTGCCACTGCACGTCACCCTTGAGCACGTCGGCGTAGCGCTTCTTGAACTGCTCCGACTTGACGCTCTTGAGCGCGGCGTTGAGCTCTTCGGTGGACGGCCACAGATCCTTCAGGAAGATCGCCTTGCCGTTCTTGTCGGTGCCGATCGCCTCGTTGTTCGGATCCCAGTTCGTGTGACCGGCGATCGCGTAGGCCACCACGAGCGGGGGGCTGGCGAGGAAGTTCATGCGCACGTGCGGGTGCACGCGGCCTTCGAAGTTGCGGTTACCCGAGATCACCGCCGCGCCCGCGATGCCCGAGCTGACGATCGCATCCGTCACCGGCTGCGGCAGGGGACCGGAGTTGCCGATGCAGGTGGTGCAGCCATAACCGACCACGTGAAAGCCGAGCGCCTCGAGGTACGGCATCAGGCCGGCCTCGGTGAGGTAGTCGGTCACCACCTGCGAACCAGGGGCGAGCGACGTCTTCACCCAGGGCTTCACGGTGACGCCCAGCTCGACGGCCTTCTTCGCCAGCAGGCCCGCCGCCAGCAGCACGGAGGGGTTGCTGGTGTTGGTGCACGAGGTGATCGACGCGATGACCACCGCGCCGTTGGTCAGCTCGTAGCTCTGCGGCCCCTGCGTCACCACCGCCTTGGCGGACAACTTCGTGTCGCCGTCCTGCACCTTGAGGATGTCCTTCACGTGCTTCGCGAAGGAGGCCTTCATGTCCTTGAGCAGCACCCGATCCTGCGGGCGCGCGGGGCCAGCGAGGCAGGGCTCGACGGTGGAGAGATCGAGCTCCAGCGTGTCGCTGAAGATCGGGTCAGGGGTGCTCGCGGTGTGGAAGAGGCCCTGCTCCTTCGCGTAGGCCTCGACCAGCGCGACGCTCTCGGGTGAGCGGCCCGTCAAGCGCAGGTAGTCGAGGGTCGCTTCATCGATGGGGAAGAAGCCGATGGTGGCGCCGTACTCGGGCGCCATGTTCGCCACCGTCGCGCGATCGGTCAGCGGCAGCGCGCTGATGCCCGGGCCGAAGAACTCCACGAACTTTCCGACCACGCCCCTCTTTCGGAGCATCTGGGTGACCGTCAGCACGAGGTCGGTTGCGGTCGCGCCCGCGGCGAGCTTGCCGGTGAGCTTGAAGCCCACGACCTGCGGAATGAGCATGGTGATCGGCTGGCCCAGCATGGCCGCCTCGGCCTCGATGCCGCCCACGCCCCAGCCCACCACGCCCAGGCCGTTGATCATGGTGGTGTGCGAGTCGGTGCCCACCAACGAGTCGGGGTACGCCGCGCCTTCGGGCGACTTGAAGACACCCTGCGCGAGGTACTCGAGGTTGACCTGGTGGCAGATGCCCGTGCCCGGCGGCACCGCGCGGAAGTTCTTCAGCGCCTTCTGGCCCCACTTGAGGAACGCGTAGCGCTCGGTGTTGCGCTCGAACTCGATGTCGACGTTCTCGCGGAAGGCGGTGGTGGTGCCGAACTTGTCGATCATCACCGAGTGGTCGATGACCAGGTCGAGCGGGCACAGCGGGTTCACCTTCTGCGGGTTGCCCCCCATCGAGGCGAGCGCTTCACGCATCACCGCGAGGTCGACCACCACGGGCACACCCGTGAAGTCTTGCAGCAGCACGCGCGCGGGGCTGAAGGAGATCTCGGTGTCGGGCTCTGCCTTGGGATCCCACTTCACCAGCGCGTCGACGTGCTCCTTCTTCACCACCCGGCCGTCTTCGAAACGCAGCAGGTTCTCGAGCAGCACCTTGAGCGAGAAGGGCAGCTTCGCGACGTTGGCGAATTGGGCCTGCAACGTCTTGAGCGAGAAGATGTCGTACGGAACGCCGCCGACGGGCAGCTTGGTGCGGGTCTTGAACGTGTCGATCTGGGCCATGCGCACGCTTATTCCGCCGCCCGCCCCCGCGCGCAATCATCTTCTGGAGCCCATGCGCCGGTCGCGGCGCACGGTGGAAAAAACTACAACTCCATCTGCTGCCACTCGTAGTCCGCCCGGCCCTGGCAGGGGTGAGCGCGGGTGGGGAAGAAGTCCTTGATGTGGCCCAGCTCGTAGCGGGCCTGATCGTACTTGCCGAACTGGAAGGCCGACTTGCCCTTGAGCAGCAGCTCGTTGCACTTCTCGTCGAGCGCGCGCAGGGCCTCGTTCATCTTCTCTCGTGACAGCTGGTACGTATACGGCCGCTTCTCCCTGGGGATCGCCTCCAGGGTCAGCCACGCCTCGCGGAAGTTCTTGTACGCGTCCCAGCGGTTGCTGGCGCCGATGTCGCGCTGCTCCCACTTGAGCTGGCCGCGCCGGTACTTTTCTTCGGCGTCGGCGATCAGCCCCACGTCGTCTTTCTCGGGCAGCACGGCCACTTCGATCCACAGGTTCCAGATGCGCCACGGGTCGGCCTCGGGCGGGTTGCGCACGTTGTCGAAGGTGACGGTGTTGATCTCGTTGCGTTTGATCAGGTGCGCGGGCACCAACACCTCGAGCGCGCGCTCATTCGCGTCGAGCGTGTCGGGCGGCAGCCAGCCCAGCTCCACGCCGTTGACGGTGATCGACACCTCGTCTTTCGAGTTGATGTCCCTGGCCATGTAGTGAACGACGGCCATCACCTGCACGGGCGACTTCACCTCGAAGTCGAAGGTCTTCGAGTCTTCCCGTTCGTAGTCGACGCCCGCACCCAGGCCAAAGCTGGCCTCGTTGGGGTCGCCGAAGAGCGCCTCGGGCTCCGCTGGCCTGGTGATGGGATCCCTGGGCATCACCGCGAAGATCAGCCCCGCCAGCAAGCCCAGGGTGATGATGCCGCCCGCCGTCGAGGCGGCGATGCGTTGGTTCTGGTTCGCCTCGAACCACCAGAGCTTCGCCCGCCCCAACCCGCCTTCACGCTTGAAGCGGGCCTTGTCGGCGGCAGACAAAGAAGGGCGTTCACCCGAGACCCGCGCGAGCCGGGGGCGGCCGCCACCGGCCACCTCGACGCCTTCCGGCAGATCGTTCTCGCGCACCGCGAGCCTGGCGGACTTCTTGTTGGGGTCGCTTTTCCGTGCGCCCGGCAGGCTGGGCCGGGGCCCCTTGAGCGCGGGCATCATCTGCGTGCTGCGGCGGCCCATCTCGGCGACCTGATCGCGGCTCGCGTCTTTGGGCATCATCGCCACGCCCTTGTTGCGCGACTTCTTCAGCTCCGACATCGAGACGACGCGGGTGTGTGCGCCGTCTTCGGACGAGTTCTCGGCGGTGGGGCCTTCGGGCTCGAGCTCGACGGGTTTGAAGTTGAAGACCACCGGCCCCATCGAGATGGAGTCGCCGTCTTTGAGCAGCTGCTTCCTGGCGATGATCGCGCCGTTGACCTTGGTGCCGTTCGACGAGCCGAGATCCTCGATGAACAGGCTCGCGCCCTCGAGGAGAATGCGGGCGTGTTTTCGTGAGACTCCAGCCTCGTAGAGGATGACGTCGCACTCTGCGGTGCGTCCGATGACGACGGAGTCCTGGTCGAACTCAAACTCCCGACCGGCCTCTTTGCCCTCGGAGATGACGAGCTGAAAACCCATTGAATCAGTGAGACCTTAGTGACGCGGCGGCGGCTTGGGCAACAGCACGAATGGCCCATGCCGGCTCCAGAACGGTTGCATTTCCACCGAATGACAGAACCCAGCGCGTCAGCCAGCGCTCGGAATCACCCGGTACGGTGACCACCACACTCCCATCCGGCTCCAACACTGCGGCCTCACCAAAACGTTCCTGCTGGTACGGCGCGAGCTCGGGGCTGAAGCGCACCCGCACGGGCTTCTCCACGCCACTGCTTCCCGGGAGCGTGTGCGTCGCCGTTTCTTTCGAAGGCTCGAAACGTTCGGCCAGCAGCTCGAGGGCGCCGATGCGATCGACGCGAAAGAGGCGCACCCCACCGCGTGTCAGGCAGAACGCCGAGAGGTACCACTGGCCCCGGTGACTGAAGAGCTCCTGCGGGCGCACGCGGCGACGCTCGGCCTCGCCCCGGTTGACCCCTGCGTACTCGAGGGAGAGCTCGCGGTGCTCCAGGATGCCCTGGGTGAGCACGGAGATGCTGTCGGGCGCTTCGGTCGCCACGTCGAGCTGCCGGGAGATCTCGCGGAAACGCTGCAGCGCTTGTGGTGGGAAGGCCTTCTCGAGTTTCGCGAGCGCGGCGTGCAGCGCCCCACCCGCCGCGGGCTTGAGCAGGGCCGCCGACGCAGCGAGCGCCACCCCTTCAGCCGCGGTGAGGCGGGGCGGGGCCGAGAGGCGCTGGTTGAGGTGAATGAAGACGCGATCTTCGTCGACATACACGTCGATGAAGTCATCGGGCTGGAACGGCGGGCGGCCGACCAGGGTGAGCAGGTCGAGCTCTTCGAGCAGCTCTTCTTTGGTGACGCCCACGGCCCTGGCCACTTCGTCGACGGTGCGGCCCGGGTTCTTCGAGACGTACGGCACGAGGAACAGCAGCCGGCGCAGCCGCTCGTAGGCCTGGGTCCGTCCACGTTCAGCAGGAGGCGGGCTCATGCTTTCTCCTGATGCGCATCAAGCACGCGTTGCGCCAGTTCCTTCGCGCGCGCCACGGCCTTCTCGGGCGTCATGATGCGGGCGTTCGAGCCGAGCGAGAGCACGTAGGTGACGAGGCCGTCGAGATCGGTGGCGGGCACGCTCAACTCAGCGACACCATCGCTCCTCGTCGCTTTCGCAGGGAAGAGTTGCTCTGCCAGCGGCGCCAGCTCACCCGCGAGCCGGAGCGTCACGTCGACGGGCTCGTGGAACTTGTGCTGCCAGGGCCAGGTCGCCACGTAGGCGTCGAGGCGGAAGTCTTTGGGAATTTCGAAGTCGGCCACGCGCGGCTTGAGCGCGTTGATCTCGGCGCGGCGAATGCGGTGCACCGCGAAGGTGCGTGCGTCTTTTCGCAAGTGGCACCAGCCGACCAGGTTCCAGATGCCGCGGCGCAGCGCCAGACCCCAGGGATCGACTCGTCGTTTGGTGACGGTGCGGGTGTGCGGCGAGAAGTAGTCGAGCTCGACGGACTTCTTCGCGTTGATGGCGCCCCAGAGCAGCTCGAGGCGGCCGGGCAATTCACGCGCGTCGGCCACGCCCCCCAGCTCGAGCCGCACGCGTGGGGCGGGCAGCGGGCCATCGGCGAAGAAGCCCACCTTGCGCAGGGCATGGGCGAGATCCTGCCGGCCGGGAAAAGCACCCGAGGCGAGGGCCGCGGAGCCGGCTGCGTAGAGCACCGCCAGCTCTTCCGGCGTGAGCCCGACCTCGGGCAGGTAGTACGCGTTGCGATCGAGCACGTAGCCCGCGGGCCGCTCGTCGGTCTCGTGCAGGTGGGTGAGCGGAATGCCCAGCTCGTGCAGCTCGGTCTTGTCGCGTTCGAACTTTCGCTGCGCCGCGTCTTCAGAACCCGCGTACTCGTCGGGGAAGGCGTCACGCACCTCTTCCCAGGTCACAGGGTGCGTCGCGTCGAGGAAGAGCGCGACCAGATCAAGCAGTCTCTCGGTTCGGTCCACGGCGGCCGCCATCTTCGCACCATTGCCAGAACGGCACCTCGTGAAACTGTCTCACTCTCCCTTCGGGAGGCTGTTGATCTAGTCGGGAGCGGTTGACCACCCGCACCCTGTCGTGATCTTGGGTGCGCGTGAAGCAATCACGACGGTCGACGAAGACGCATCGGCTGCCTGAGCAGCGGCAGGGCTCGCTGCTGGAGCTTGAGCC
>JAUYRZ010000058.1 GCA_030695565.1 Archangium sp. | reverse complement strand
GCCGATGACAGGCCGCCTTCGCTCGCTGCGCTCGCTCCGGCGGAGCAGCAAACGCGATAACGTTCGCGATCACATCGACCGACGGACCCGGGTCTCCGGTGATCCCGGTGAAAGTGGATCTCGATCACGTCGGTGGTGACATTCCATCGGAGTCGAAACCTCGCACCGTCCCTGCGGTAGATCAGTTGCAGTTCCGATTCGCCACGTTCGTCATTTCGCAAGAGGCCCAAGTCCCCTCTGCTCGCCGGAACTCTGGCAAGATCGTCAAAGGACTTGCGAAGAAACTTCGGAAGTTCGCTTTCGCGACGCGCAACAAGACGGGTGAACTCGACGAGTGACGACTTGCCAGTCCCTCGTCCTCCGATGATCGCGTTGAGCCAGGGGCTGAAGCTCACTTCGAACGGCGTGCCGTTGCCGATGTGCTTCGTGCACGTCACCGACAATTTCTCAATGACGCAATTCGCATGCGCGTTCGGATCAGCCGGCCCGCCATCGCCAACCTGCACCGAGAGATCGGGATCCATCAGTGCCAACCGCAGGCCCTCCATTGAGGGCCGGGCCATCTTGAGCCATGTGAAACGAGACCCGATGTGATCGAGTTCGTGAGCATCTGACGACTGAACAATGGCCAGCGCACCGCCGGGGCGCGTGAACGAGGGGTCCGTGCCATCGAATCTCGAGCGCACATCGGTGTGCGGACCTTTCCACTCGAAAGCATCGAGATGCGCCTCGCGGATAGCGGCTCGAAGCGCGCCGCCGCTCAACCTGTCGACGAGCCCCGCCGGGCCGTCGACGTGCGCGGCGATTGCGATACCGGACTTTCGAGCGACCTCGGCAACCTCGAGAAAGGACTTTGTGGTGCGCGCTTGTGCGTTCTGCGGGTGGGCAAGGTCTACGCCGCAAGCACCCAGGACTCCGGCAACCCGCCCGCCGTCCGCCTCTTCGGGAAGGATAACGAGGAGGTGAGCCCCGCTGTCGGTTGTAATCTCCGCTCCCGGGAAGACAGCCAAGCGACCTGCGGCTGCCGCCTTCACTCTGTCCACCCAGCCGGAGCTGTTGTGATCGGTAAGGGCTACTGCGTGCAGGCGAGCAGCAACGGCGGCCTCGACCCACTGTTGAGGGGTCGCCGAAGCGTCGCCCCGCCAGTCACTCGACTGCGGCGAATGGACATGAAGATCGAACCTCCACCAGCGCGCCCCTGGCCAATTCCAATCGATAGCGCTCGTGGTCATGGCTGAGTTCCTTTCTCAGAGGGAGTGCGGAGGCCTTTGCTGAGCGGCCCATTGTTGCCATCGAACGCAACAGCACGCCGCAGAGGAAGCAGCCTGACGCCGAGCCACGCTTTGAGCCGGTCGACGGCCGAGCGCCGCAATGGTCTCGCGGCGCAGCGCTTCGACTCATCCGCCAACCTGTTCGGTATCAGATTAATCTTCATTGCACCCCCGACCCCATCCACCCAGCGACCACTAGCCAGCCATCGACCGAGCTGTTCGATTTTTCTCGAAGCCTAGGTATCTTGTTCGCGCCTGCATCGTGAGGTTCGTCAGGGCCTACCGCACGGATCGAAAGGGAAGCGATGGCGTGGTTAGTCAGCGCCCACAGGCTGAAATGAGTTCGGCGATTGCCTTGTCGGCACCCGCGAGGTTGAATTGTGCAACCGCAGCCAGCTTGCCGTAGACCGGAAGCTCAACCGCAAGCACCTCGTCCTTCTTGGCGCCAAGCGTCGTCAGCCACACGCCGGTGTTGCGGAAGAAGGCCGCGTTTCCATCCGTCGATCGAGTGAACACGATGCGCTCGGCCTTTACGGTGCCGAAGCGATACCTGCCCTCGACGCCCACTTGGAACGTGTCGTCGAGGTGGAGATCAGTCGAGATGTACAGCTCAAGCCGCGTCTCAACGCATCGGCCCACCAGCGCCGCTTTCGATGACTTGTAGCTTCCCGCTAGCTCATTCTCAGAGCTGAGAATCACAGTCACGTTCATGTCGTCCGTCATCGGGTCCTTCTTGGAGGTCCGGTACCACTTGCCTCCAATGCATCCCGTTGCTCGTTCTTCGATTGTTTCCCGGGCGGTGGCCAGGGCGGGAGCTCCCGGCATCAGCTTCTCGGCTTCGTCGACCCTCGCGCGCGCACGGGCAAGGTCGCAGTCCTGCAGCACTTCGAACGCGCCCTTCAGAAGCTTCTCCACCATCGCCTCGCGCGACTTCCTGTCGGCCACCTCCTTTGCCTTCTCCGGGAGCTGCAGGTCCACTCGCCAACCCGACTCAGTCTTCAAGACTGTCACCGAGTGCTCGATCACCACCTTGTCAGTGGACTGTGCAAACCACTCCTTCGCCTTCGCCACGCGCGCGGCGTGGGTATCGAGCTTGCTGATCTCACCCAACCGCTCGAGGCTACCTGCCAGATTCTCAGCCGGTGGCTTCGGCGTCGTCTCCTTAACCGTCACCGTCGCGCGCCCCTCTGTCTGAGTGAGACCCGTCATCTCGCACGTCGTCACCACGGCGCGCGCTTCGGCGATTGCCCTCATCGCCGGCAACAGAGCGACCTTCATCGCGGCGGCAAAGCCTGCGTCGTCAGACCTCTCCTTGTCCTGCAGGAACTGAAGGTCCTCCTTTCGAAGAACCTGTTCCGCCTTCGCGCCCTCCGGGAGCCCGATCAGTGTTGGGCTCTGCAGCGACACGTGTCTGCAGGCGAAGTCTACCTTCTTCCTGATCTCAGATTCTGCGCTGCATCCTGACAGCAGACTGACCAACACCATGCCGACCCAAACCAAGTTCCTCAAGACGCCTCCCAAGTGAGTTCCCTGCTCCCAAACTCAAGCTCGACTTTGACTGGTGAGGTCGCAGTCTAGCGATCCTGGGCCGGGGTGCAGGATCACTTTGAGGCGGCAGCTGCCCGGTTGCGCGAGCTGAATCGACTTGGGGTGTAGCGGTGCTTCGCGCGGCGTGGCGCGTTGGGTAGCAGCTGGTTCTTGTGCTTCGCCGTGGAGGCGTTGAGGCCCTCCCTGATGGCCCAGTGGAAACGGACCGCCCCAGCGGTGCGGTAGACGGCACGAAGGCGGACCATGCGGCGGGCGCGCACCAATCCCCATCGCTGGCCCGCTCGCTTCATTCGCACCTGAAGCACGTGGCGATGTGCGCTCTCGACGATGCCTGAGCCGACCGGAAGACCCATGCTCCGGAAGGTTCGGTACTGCATGCGCTTCTCGTTCGAGCGGTAATAGCCGACGACATCATCGAGTGCGGCGAGGTGCTCGGCAGTCGTCGCGAATTCTAGACAGTCCATCAGCTCCCCGATGGCTGACTCTGGCGAGTCGGCGTCGAGCAGCTCGTGGATTCGCGCCTCCCATTGCGGAAGCAGGCAGTGCCCTTCGCCAAGCAGCACCTTGCCGCAGAGCATTCCCCAGTGCACCGCGTGCGGCACGTCGAGCACCTGAATGGCGAGTGGGCAAAGTTCAGTGGCGAGGGTCCAGTTCTCACGCGCACCATCACCGAGCCAGACGACGGTGCCGACCTCATCTGCGCGTTCGACTGCGAGCGCCGCCGCCATACCCTTCTTGAATTCAGGCTGGCCGCCCAGCACCGCGACATAGCGCGCATCTTCGATGCGTCGGCGCTGTCGCTCCTCGCCCGGCGGGATGAATCCTCCCCGAGCGACAACGCCCACCTTCACCTCTTTCCAGTTCGCTTCGCGCGTCAGCAACATGCTGCCGTCCGTCGCCACCGTCAGCATTGAGGGCGGCTCTTCCGGCTTCTCGCGGCAGGCCATCTGCAGCGCCTCATCGCTGTACGCTGACTCACAGCGCAGGCCGACGCGGTCCACCACCCGCCGCACCAGGTTCGACGAGATGCTCGTCGGGAAGTGGATGCTCCATCGCTCAGCGACGGACTCGAAGGTGTCATTGACGCCGAAGTCGAGAATGCGCCTCTCCATCGCGCTCGAGACTTCCCCTTCCTCGGGCAGATTGAGCTCTGCGTCGCGCGGCGCGAAGCCACGGCCGCAGTCGCTGCAGTAGTGGTAGTTCCGCGTCAGGCGCAGCTCCCCCGCAGTCGTCAGGATGTGGCGCAGCCGATTCTTCGCCTTCACGGGCACCAGCTGCAGGCACTTCGGACACGCCTTGGGCTTGTCGTCTTCAGGCGGCAGCGCGGCGATCGCCGCAGCCAACGTCTCTTCTCCCAGGTCGCGTTGCGCGGCCGTGGCGAGTTCCGCGATGGCGTCGATGTCGAACGTCCCCTTGGTCAGGCGTCGACGTGCGACCTCTCGCAGAAGGTCGGCGTCGCTGAGGCCACCCAGCGGGGTTCCATCGTTGGGCGGCGTGGTGCTGGTCGCGGGCGTGTAGGGCTTCCGGCGTCGGCTCATGCGCCGCGTAGATCACGCCGCTTGCGCCCTTGTCGATCCCCTCAGAATTGCGGGCTTCCCTCAATCTGGTCGTGCACCCCCTGGGCCGAGTGCCCCCTTGAATGTCAGTGGTGGCCGGTAGGGTGTTTCCGGTGACGAACCGGATCGAGATCAAATCCGTCAGACCGCACGGGGCCGGGTGTCAGCCTCGCGGTTCGGATCACATCACCCAAACGCAAGGAGCACCACATGAAGCCTCAAACCAACGACCGCGGCCGCGTGAAGGTCCGCTACATGGAGATCGACGTCGAAGGCGGAAGCAGCGCGATCCTCGAGGGCCTCCGCACCGTCACCGCGGCGTTCTCGAAGGACCACGTGAGGATCGTGAATGGCGCTCCTCAGCCGCGCGCTATCGCACCGGATGTGCAGGCCAAGCCACTCGCGCCCAAGAACGGTGACCTCTTCGACGAAGTCGTCGCTCCCGAAGAGGCCGAAGGCGCTGCTCCGAGCGAAGCGAAGGTCGAGTCCGAAGTGGAAGTCTCGAGGACCAGGCAGAAGCGGTCCTATCCGAACTGCAAGCTGGTTGAAGGCCTCGACCTCGAGAAGGGAACTCCGAACCTGCGTGTCTTCGCAGAGGCCAAGCGACCGGAGTCGAACAACGAGAAGTACATGGTGTGCGCGTCGTGGCTCAGGAAGGAGCTCGGCATCAAGGCCCTGACGAACGACCACCTCTACAGCTGCTTCACTGCCCTCGAGTGGAAGGTCCCCAAGGATGTCGGGCAGCCCCTCCGCAATATGAAGAACAAGCAGTTCGTACAGAACCCCGCCGGGGATTGGGAGCTGCACAGCAACGGCGAACAGTGCGTCGCTCGCCTGCCGCAGAGGGACTGACCGTGGCCATCGAGGAATTCGTTCGGCAGGTGCCGGAGTTCGAGGGCTGGGGTCACACCCAGCGGATCCGCTTTATTGGCTGGTACTACCACGCGCTCGACGCACGGCCGGACTACGAGGTCGGCGAGTTCCGGCGCGCTTACGAGCGCCTCAACCTCACCCCGCCCTCGAACATCTCGCAGCTTGTGACCCAACTCGTCGAACAGAAGCAGCTGATCAGGAAGGCGAAGAAGCTCTCACTCGATCGGAGGCTGCGGTTGGAGTTCGACGCGAAGTATGGGCAGCGCCCGACGGCGATCAGCGTCACCAAGCTGCTCCAGGAGCTGCCCGCGAAGGTGCCCCATGTGGCCGAGCGGGCGTTCCTCGACGAGACCATCAAGTGTTTCGGCGCTGGGGCGTATCGTGCGGCGATCGTCATGAGCTGGAATCTTGCGTACGACCACCTGCTGCAGTGGGTCCTCAAGAATCATCTGGCGGCGTTCAACGCAGCGTGGCCGACGACGTTCAAGAAGCCGTTCGTGGTGTTCAACCGAGAGGACTTCGCTGACGCGAAGGAGGCGCACATCATTCAGGTCTGTCGCGCAGCCGGGTTCATCGGGGCAGACCTCAAGAAGATGCTCGACGAGAAGCTCGACAAGCGGAACTCGGCGGCGCACCCCTCGGCGATCGTGTTCGGCCAGGCACAGGCGGAGGCACACATCGACGACCTCGTGCAGAACGTCGTGCTGAAGCTCCTGTGAGTTTCCCGCCGGGAAGGATCGAGGATCCTGCAACTTCAACGGAGGGGAATGGTGGCCAAGAAGACCGCGGTGACAAAATCCGGGAAGGTAGAGGTTTCGGACCCGAAGAGTCGCTTCGAGCTCGAGTTCTATGTCGATGATGACGGTAAGCAGCTCGTCCTCGAATGGCTTCGAGGCCTGAGCCTCACCAAGAAGCAGGTGCTGGGTCAGGCGATGAACGAGATCCTGCAGACACTCGGAATCGACGTCTGCGCGACGGAGTTCGGCAAACAGCTCGGCAAGGGACTGTTTGAGTTCAGGCTTCGTCACAAGCCCGGCGACATTGGTGCCGAGAAGGGCGGCAAGAAGCTGCCTCCTGAGGAGCTCCTGCTCCGGGTGTTCTGCCACGCCCACGGGAAGAAGCTGATCCTGCTCCTTGGTGGATACGACAAGGGCGAGGACACCAGCAAGAAGCGGCAGGATCGTGAGATTGGCGAGGCGAGGGCCCGCCTCGCCAAGTGGAGGTCACGTCAGGCGGACTAGTTGGTGTTCGCCTTGACATTATGGGCTCTACCCATAATCCTCGGATCGGAGGATCGCCGTGAGCAAGCGCAAGAACGACTTCGATGAGTTCATGAAGGAAGTTGAGAAGGAGAGCACCGAGGCCGGAAGGGCGGAGGCCTTCGCTGCCTACGGCGAGCACTTCCGACTCGCACTCGAGGTCATTCAACTGAGAAGGAGCCAGCGCTGGACCCAGCAGCAACTGGCAAAGGCCTCCGGCGTCCAACAGAGCGAGATCAGTCGCATCGAACGGGGGCAAGCCAATCCCACCTATCGAACCCTCATTGCTCTCGCACAAGCAGCCAAGAAAACCGTCAGCTTCGTCTCGGAACCGAAGCGTCGGCGCGCGAGCGTTCATCGCCCTTCAGCCCTCTTCTGACACCTCCGAAGGCAGGAATCGCGAGCGGCACGCCGGCCGATGCAGTAACGACGCCTCGCCATGTTCTCGAAGGCTCTCGTCCTCGTTCGAATCGCGTTCGCCAACATCATCTCGAGCATGCTCAACGTCTTCGTTGGGTTGGTGCTCCTGTTCGGCGCGGCGCTCCTCGTGGTGGGTGGGTCGATCTTCTCGACGCTCGATGACGCGCTCAGCAAGAGCATCATCGGCAGCATCACCGGCCACATGCAGGTGTACGGCGCGCGCTCGAAGGATCCGCTCGAGATCTACGGCCGCATGGACGGCACCGACTCCTCCCTGGCGCCCATCGACGACTTCAAGACGGTCAAGGCCAAGCTGCTCTCGGTGCCCAACGTGGCGAAGGTGGTGCCCATGGGCGCGGCCACCAGCATCGTGGGCTCGGGCAACACCGTCGACGTGACGCTCGAGCGGCTGCGCAAGCTGATCAGCCAGCAGAACGAAGAGAGCACCAAGAAGCCCGAGCCTGAATTTCAGACGCGCAAGGCCAGCCTGATCAGCCACGTGCGCAACATGGTCTCGGTGCTGGGCAAGGATCTCGAGCGCGAGAAGGAGCTGACCGCCGAGAAGGATCTCGATCTCCGGGCGCGCGAGACGCTGGCGAAGGCGGGCTCAGACGCCTTCTGGGCCGACTTCGATATGAGCCCGTTCGATCACCTCGAGTTCCTGGAGAACCGGCTCGCGCCCATCGTCTCCGACAGCGACCTGCTCTTCATTCGCTACCTGGGCACCGACCTCGACGCCTACCAGGACACCTTCGATCGCATGACCATCGTGGAGGGCACCAAGGTTCCTTCCGGGCATCGCGGCATCCTGCTCCCCCGCTTCTTCACTGAAGAGCTGCTCAAGCTGAAGAACGCCCGCCGCCTCGACAAGATCCGCGACGCGCTGGCTGCCGGCCGAAAGCTCTCCGACCAGACCGACAAGGAGCTGCAGCGCTTCGTGAAGGAGAACCAGGCACAGACCCGGGAGATCGTGCTCCAGCTCGATGGGCTGGGGACCCAGGCGGCGATCTCCAAACTGCAGGGCTTCATGGGCACGCAGGAGAAAGACCTGGCCACCCTGCTCACCCTCTTCTTCACCGTCACCGACGAAGACTTCGAAGGCCGCTACCAGTTCTTCTACAAGGAGCTGGCCCCCATGCTCTCGCTCTACCGGGTGAAGGTGGGCGACACGATGACCCTGCGCAGCTTCGGCCGCTCGGGCTCGCTGCAGACCGCGCTGGTGAAGGTGTACGGCGTGTTCGAGCTCAAAGGCCTGGAGAAGTCGCCGCTGGCCGGCGCCAACGCGCTGGTCGACATGATCACCTTCCGCGAGCTGTACGGCTTCTTGACCAACGAGAAGAAGGCCGAGCAGGACGCGATGAAGAAGGAGACCGGCGCCAGGCAGGTCAACCGTGAGAGCGCCGAAGCCGACCTCTTCGGCGGCGATGAGGAGGTCGTGCAGGAGGTGCAGGCGAAGGCCTTCGACGACGGCTTCACCGGCGAGACCGGCCCCACCGCGAAGGCGCGCCGGCTGGGCGACACCTTCTCGCCCGACGAGATCGACGACGGCGTGGTGATGCACGCGGCCGTGTTGCTCAAAGACGGCTCGGCGCAGGCGCAGGCCGCGACCCAGGAAGAGATCGAGAAGTTGCTCTCCACCGATGCGTCGCCTCCCGACGCCTCGCGCATCGCCGCCGCGAAGACGTTGGTCGACTCGAAGAAGTTGCCGGGCATGTTGGGCATGGCGCTCTCCGAAGTGGTCGGCCTCGAAGAGAGCCGTGCCAAGGGCGAGTTCAAGCCTTCGGTGAGCGCGCTGCTCGCGCTGCAGGACGCGCTCAAGGCCGAACGCCCCACCCTCGCCGCCGAACAGATCGCTCCCATCGAAGCGCTGCTGGAGGGCGCGAAGCCGAAGACCTTCGTGGTGGGCTGGAGCTCGGCCGCCGGCTTCCTCGGCAAGTTCATCGACTTCTTCCGCCTGCTGCTGGTGGCCATCGTGGGCGCCTTCGCGTTCTTCGCGCTCATCGTGGTGACCATCGGCATGACCATCGCCACCCTGCAGCGCACCACCACCATCGGCACCATGCGCGCCATCGGAGCGCAGCGGCCCTTCGTGATGGGCATGGTGATGACGGAGACCGTGATGTTGGCGCTCAGCTTCGGCGCCCTCGGCGCGGTGGTGGGGTCGCTCGCCGTCAAATACCTGCACGACACCGGCATTCCGGCCTTCCGCGACGAGCTCTACTTCTTCTTCTCGGGCCCGGTGTTGCGGCCCGAGCTGACCGGCGGCGGCATCGTCTTGGCCATCTTCGTCACGCTCATCGTCAGCGTCATCGCGGTCATCTTCCCGCTGGTGCTGGCGACGCGCATTCAACCCATCGTCGCCATGCAGGCCTCGGAGTCATAGAGAATGAGCATGCTCCTGAGAATCGCGTTCCTCTCTCTCTGGCAGCACCGCCGCCGCACCGGCGTGTTGATGGTCGCCATCGGCATGGTCACCGCGTTGATGGTGATGATGCTGGGCATCGGCGAAGGCATGAACCGCTCGCTGGTGGAGACCTCCACCACCCTGATGAGCGGGCACATCAACGTGGCCGGCTTCTTCAAGGTCACCGCAGGCCAGGCCGCGCCGGTGGTGACCAAGGCGCAAGACGTGCTCGCGACCATTCGAAAGGAAGTGCCCGAGCTGACCTACGTGGCGTCGCGCGGCCGCGGCTGGGCCAAGGTGGTGAGCGAGACGAACAGCACCATGATCGGCCTGGGCGGCATCGACATCACCCAGGAGCAGGGCCTGCTGAAGGCGCTCAAGGTGAAAGAAGGCAAGCTGGAGGATCTCGCCAGGCCCGGCTCGATCATGTTGTTCGAAGAGCAGGCGGCGACGCTCAACGTGCGCGTGGGTGATGCGCTGACCATCTCGGCGCCCACCGCGCGCGGCACCAACAACACCGTCGACGTGGTGGTGGTGGCCATCGTGAAGGGCATGGGCATGATGAGTCAGTTCTCGTGCTTCATGAACGAGGCGACGCTGCGCCAGCTGTACCAGCTCAAAGACGACACCACCGGCGCGCTGCAGATCTACCTGACCACCTCCGACCTCGGCGAGATCAAGAAGGTGCAGTCACGGCTGCGCGAAGGGCTCTCCAAGGCCGGCTACACCATGATGGACGAAGACCCGCGCGCCTTCTGGTTCAAGTTCGAGAACGTCTCGCGTGAGCCGTGGGTGGGTCAGCGGCTCGATCTCACCAACTGGCACGACGAGGTGAGCTTCGTGGCGTGGACGGTCGACCTGATGAGCTTCATCTCGTTCTTCCTGGGCACCGTGCTCCTCGCCGTCATCGGCGTGGGCATCATGATCGTGATGTGGATCAGCATTCGCGAGCGCACCCGGGAGATCGGCACCCTGCGCGCCATCGGCATGCAGCAGACCTCGGTGCTGCTGATGTTCCTCACCGAAGGTTTCCTGCTCGGGCTGCTGGCCACGCTCGGTGGCGCGGTCGCCGGGGTGTTGATCTCCGTCATTCTCAACTCGGCGCACATCCCCCTGCCGGTCGGCGTTCAGTTCGTGCTGCTCTCCGACAAGCTGGTGATGTTGCCCACCGCGCAGTGGGTGCTCGCCACGGTGTTGTTCATCACCGGTGTGGTGACCTTCATCTCGGTCATCCCCTCGTTCATCGCCGCGCGGCTCAAGCCGGTCAGCGCGATGCAGCACGCGGGCTGATCAACCTCCGGTGCGGCTGGTGGGGTGCCTCACGTCGGTGCCCTTCACCAGGTAGATGACCATCTCGGCCACGTTGGTGGCGTGGTCGCCGATGCGCTCGAGGTGTTTGGCGACGAACAACAGGCTGGTCGCGCGGCGGATGGTCTTCGACTCCTCCATCATGAGCTGCAGCAGCTCGTTGAAGAGCTTCACGAACAGCGCATCGAGGAAGTCGTCGCTGGTGAGCACGCGCTCTGCCTGCACCACGTCTCTCTTCACGAACGACTCGAGCGCATTGCGCAGCTGGCTCTGGGCCAGCTCTGCCAGCCGGGGCAGGTCGTCGTAGCTCGGCAGGGGCTCGGCCTTGTTCAGGTCGGTCGCCCGCTCGGCGATGTTCACCGCGAGATCCCCCACCCGCTCCAGGTCGGTGACGATCTTCACCGCGGTGGTGATCAGCCGCAGGTCGCTGGCCGCCGGTTGCCTCAGGGCGATGATCTTGCGGCAGAGATCGTCGATCTCCAGCTCGAGCCGGTTGACCGCTAGATCGCTCTTCAGCACGTGCTCGGCGAGCTTCGAGTCGCGGGCCGTCAGCGCGAGCACGGACTCCGCGATCATCGCCTGCACCCGTTTGCCCATCACGAGCAGCCGCTCTCGCAGGTTGTTCAGGTCTCGTTCGTAGGCGCGGTCGGTGTGGGTCGTCATGTTCACCCGAACTTTCCGGTGACGTAGTCCTCGGTGCGCTTCACACCGGGGTTGGTGAAGAGGTGCGCGGTCGAGCCGACCTCGATCAACTCGCCCATGTAGAAGAACGCGGTCTGGTCCGAGACGCGGGCCGCCTGCTGCATGTTGTGGGTGACGATCACGATGGTGTAGCGGCTCTTGAGCTCGTGCATCAGCTCCTCGATCTTCGCGGTGGAGAGCGGGTCGAGCGCGCTGGCGGGCTCATCCATCAGCACCACCTCGGGTTCGATGGCGAGCGCGCGGGCGATGCACAGGCGCTGCTGTTGCCCACCGGAGAGCGAGAGGGCCGACTCGGCCAGGCGGTCCTTCACCTCATCCCAGAGCGCCGCGTGGTGCAGGCTTGCTTCGACCCGCGCCGTCAGCTCGGCCTTGTCGCGCAGACCGGCGATGCGCAGGCCGAAAGCGACGTTCTCGAAGATGGACTTGGGGAAGGGGTTCGACTTCTGGAACACCATGCCCACGCGGCGGCGCAGGTCGACCACGTCGATCTCCCGCCCGTTGATGTCCTGGCCATCGAGCAACACTTCGCCCTCCTGGCGCGCGCCCGGAATGAGGTCGTTCATACGATTGAGCGCCCGCAGGAAGGTCGACTTGCCGCACCCCGAAGGGCCGATGAGCGCCAGCACCTGCCGCTCGGCGATGTCGAGGTCGAGGTTCTTCACCGCGGTCTTGTCCCGGTAATGAATCGAGAGCCTTCGCACCTTCACCTTGGGCTGAGCACTCACGACGACGCCAGCTTGCGCGATCGCGAGCGGATCACGATGGCCACCAGGTTGAGGGTGAAGGTCAGCGCCAACAACACCAACACCGTGGCGTAGAGCAGCGGGCGAGTCGCATCGACGTCGGGCGACTGCGTGGCCATCACGTACGTGTGGTAGCCGAGGTGCATGAACTGCGACGAGAGCGACCGCGGCAGGTCAGGCAGGTAGTAGGCCGCTCCGGTGAGCAGAATCGGCGCCACTTCGCCCGCGCCTCTGGAGACCGCGAGGATGGCGCCGGTGAGAATGCCCGGCACCGCGCCCGGCAGCACCACGCGCCACAACGTCTGTGACTTCGTGGCCCCCAGGGCGAGGCTGGCCGAGCGCAGGTCTGCGGGCACCGTGCGCAGCGCCTCTTCGGTGGCGACGATCACCACGGGCAACGTGAGCACCGCCAGGGTCAACGACGCCCACAACAGACCCGGTTGGCCCCACTTCAGCTCGCCCCCCAGCGCCGCATCCATGCGTTCGCCGACGAAGCGCACGAAGAAGCCCAGCCCGAACAACCCGAAGACCACGGAAGGAACACCGGCGAGGTTCTGCACGGCGACCCGCACCACCGCTGCCAGGCGGGAACCTTCAGGGGCGTACTCCGAGAGATAGATGGCGGTGATCACCCCCACCGGCATCACCGCGATGGTCATCAGGAGCGTGAGCACCGTGGTGCCCCAGAGGGCAGGGAAGATGCCGCCCGCCGTCATTCCCTCCTGAGGTGCGGTGCTCAGGAATTCCCAGGAGAGGCGAGTCCACCCGCCGCGCACGGCGTCTCCCACGATGACCAGCAAGATGCCCACCAGCAACGCGACGGCCACGCCGGTGAGGCCCGAGAAGAGCTTCGACCTCGTCTGGCGCGGGCTCACGCGGTGCCACCCAGGCGGCGAAGGGTGCGGCGCACGAAGGCCCCCGCCACCCAATTGAGCGCCAGGGTGAGCGCGAACAACTGCAGGCCGATGAAGAAGAGCACCGACCAGTGGGTGCCTCCGAAGACCACCTCACCCATCTCGGCGGCGATGGTGGCGGACATGGTGCGCGTGGAGTCGCTCAACGAGAGCGAGACGATGGCCGCGTTCCCCGAGGCCATCAGCACGATCATCGTCTCGCCGATGGCGCGGCCGAAGCCGAGCACGCAGGCCGCGAACACGCCGGGCGCGGCCGCGGGCAACACCACCCGCCACGCCGTTTCCCACGGGGTCGCGCCCAGGGCGAGGGAGGCCTCCCGGTAGCTGCGGGGCACCGCGGTGAGTGCATCTTCGGCGACGGTGAACACCACCGGCACGATGGCGATGGCCATCGCGAGGCCCGCCACCAGCGCGCTCAAACGCGAAGGCAGGCCGAAGGTCGACTGCGCCCAGCCCGCGAGCGTCATCAAGGCGAAGAAGCCCAACACCACCGAAGGAATCGAGGCGAGCAGCTCGATGACGGGCTTGAGCAGCTCCCGAAGCCGGCGAGGTGCGAACTCCGAGGTGAAGAGGGCCGCTGCGAGGGCGACCGGCACGGCCACCACCATCGCCACCAGGGTGACCTTGAGGGTGCCCAGCAACAACGGAATCATCGAGAGCTTGGGCACCTCGCCCACCGGTTGCCACATGAAGCCCGGCGGCTTTCCCGGCCGCAGCGGCTGCGGGAGGAAGAGCGTGTCGAAGCCCGCCTCGCCGTCGCCCCTCAGAATCGGAAGCGCCTCGCGTCCCACGAAGATGACGATGAGCAGCACCGCGGCGATGCCCGACAGGCCGACGGCCTGTATCGTCAGCGCGATCATCCGCTCCTTGCGCTGCCGGCGGCTCGAGGCGCTCACGGGTCGTCACTTGACGGGGGAGTAGCCAACCTGACTCACCAGGCGCTGCCCTGCCTCAGACAGGCAGAAGTCGATGAAGCCCTGCGCGGAACCCCGGGGCTCGCTGCGCAGATAGAAGAAGAGGTCACGCGAGAGCGGGTACTTGCCGCTCTTCACGTTCTCCGCGGTGGGCGCCAGCACGTCGGCGCCGACCCCAAGCTCGAGCGCCTTGACGCCTCTGGCGTAGCCCAGGCCTCCGTACCCGATGCCGTGGCGCTCTTTGGCCACGGCGTTCACCACCGCGGCGGTGCCGGGGAGCGTCTGGGCCGCGGCGGCGAAGTCCTCGCCGCCCAGCAGCTGGTCCTTCACGAAGACGTAGGTGCCCGACGAGTTCTCTCGCGAGTAGAGGACGATCGGCGCATCGGGGCCGCCCACCTCTTTCCAGTTGGTGACCTCGCCCACGTAGATGCGTTTGAGCTGGTCGAGGGTCAACGCGCTCAGCGGGTTCTTCTCGTTGACGTAGAAGGTGACGCCATCTTTCGCGACGGCCAGCTGGTACCCGGTGGAGCCGTGGCGGGCGCGCAGTTGTTCGCGTTCAGCTTCCTTCAAGGGCCGGCTGGAGAGCGCGATCTCGGTGGTGCCGTTGATCAACGCCGACAGGCCGGTGCCCGAACCCCCGCCCGTCACCTGCACCTTCGCCTCAGGGTGCGTCTTTCTGTATTCCTCCGCCCACCGCTGGGTGAGCACCACCATGGTGTCCGAGCCCTTCACGGTCAGCGGGCCTGCCGCCGCGGCGAGGGGCGCGAGAAACGACAGTGCGAGGACCAGCGGGAGACGTTTCATGCGAGACCCCGTCGCCCGCTTCATGTGCAGGTTCGACGCCAAGCCCCGCTCCCCCTGCTCCTCCGGACAGGCTTCAGGGCGTCCACTCGAAGCGCATCAGCGCCTCGGTGCCGTCGTCGACTCCGCCGTGGCCGCGCTCGTCGGGTCAGTTCGCCCCTGCGGCACGCAGGCTGATGACCTGCCCCAGTCGCGGCGCGAGGTTGCGCAGCAAGGTCGCCACCAGGCGCTCGTGCGTCATGGGTTTGGAGAGGAAATCGTTCATGCCGGCCTGCCTGCAGCCTTCGATGTCTTCCGTCGCAGCCGAGGCAGAGACGCCGATGATGGGGAGTCGATCATCACCGCCCGCGCGGATGCGCCGGGTCACTTCAAGGCCGTCGAGCTCGGGCATGTGCACGTCCATCAGCACCACGTCGAACTGCGCGCGCGAGAGCGCCTCCAGCGCCCCCTTGCCGTCCACCGCGACCTCGACCACGCACGCGCTGCGCTCGAGCAGCCGCTGCGCCACCAGGCGGTTCACCGCGTTGTCATCGACCACCAGCACGCGCACCCCGGCGCTGAGCGACTGCACGGGCGCGGCGATGGTCTCGGGCAACACGGCGGCGACCAGCGGCAGCCTGCAGATGAAGCGGCTGCCCTGGCCGAAGACCGACTCGACCTCCAGCGTGCCGCCCATGTGAAGGGCCAGCTCGCGAGAGAGGGCGAGGCCCAGCCCGGTGCCTTGATAGCGGCGGGAGATCTGTTCGTCGGCCTGCGCGAAGCGCGAGAACAACCGCTCCTGTTGCGCGGGCGTGATGCCGATGCCGGTGTCCTCCACCACGCAGCACAAGAACGCGCCTTGCGTCGAGAGCAGCAACGAGACAGCCCCCTGCTCGGTGAACTTGAGCGCGTTGTTGAGCAGGTTGCCGACGATCTGTTTGAAGCGCAGCTCATCGAGGGTGATGGCCGCGGGCAGCGAGGCATCGAGCACGACCGTCAGCTTCAGGCGTTTGCGCTCGGCCAACGGAGTCCACGACAGGCGCAGCGCCGCGGCGAACTGCGTCAGCGAGAAGGGATGCGCGCTGAGCACCAGCCTTCGGGCTTCGAGCTTGGAGAGATCCAGCAGGTCGTCGATCAACGCCATCATCAGCTGGCCGCTCGAGCGGATGGTGGTGGCCATCTCGCGTTCCCGCGGGCCCAGCTCGGCGCCGAGCAACGCGTCGGTCATGCCCAACACGCCGTTCATGGGCGTGCGGATCTCGTGACCGATGTTGGCGAGGAACGCGCTCTTGGCCCGCTCCGCTTCTTTGAGACGCTCCATCGAACGTTCGCTCTCCACCGCCAGCGTGTTGAGCAGCGCGGTCGCGCCCACGAAGGTGCCTGCGAAGTTCAAGATGGCATTGGCGAGCGGGAAGGGGTCGACCTCCGCCGCGCGGAGCCCCAGGTGGCCTGCGATCAACGTGACGGTGACGCCGACCAACGCCCGGATGACCCAGACCTTGATGTGCTTGCGCTCCAGCATCGTCGCGGCGACCAGCGGCATCACGAAGAGGTAGCCCAGCATGGTGGGGTCGACCGGCGTGGTGGCCAGCGCGGCGAAGCAGAGGAAGGGAATGAAGAACCAGAGAAAGGCTCGCACGGTCGCGGCCGGATCACGCCCACCCCTGAACCTGATCAACACGCTCACGGACGCGAGGGCCGCGCACGCGGTCAAGCCGCACAACACGCTCAACCCCGACGCCGCGGCCAGCACCGCCGAGAACGCCGTCATGCCCGCCGCAAAAGTGACGATGCCCACGAAGGCCCGCGCCTTGGGGCGAGCTTCTTCAGGAAGCGAGGGAGGGACGAGGCACTCGAGCCAACGAGACATCACCCGATCGCCTAACGCCGCTCGCTTCAACCCGGCAACGAGTCAGACCCGACGCAGGGGGGGGGGTCAAGGCCCGCGGCGCGCGCGCTCCTTCAGGCTGCGCGGCGAAGTGGGCGTACTGCGGCGCAACGGCGGCGGGGGCGCTTCACCGGGCACCAGGGCCACCGACATCAGCCCATGAGCGAGCACCTCGTGCGAAGTGGAGGGCGCGGTGAGGCGGGCCAGCAGCCCCTTTTCCCTGGGGTGCGTCCCCAACACCAGCATGTCGACTTGCTCGCGGTCGGCCAGTTGAAGGAGCAGGTCACCCAGGTGCCCCTCACCGAGCTCGAGCTGCACCCGGGTCTTGATGTTCGCGGGCATCACCCGGAAGGCGGCTTCGGCTTCGCGGGTCAGCTCTTCGGCGAGCGCACCTTCGTCGACTGGCGTCTGCGCTGCGTCGGCACCGCGGCGCCGGGCGTGTTCTTCGGCGGGGCTCCACAGGTGCGTGGCCACCACGTCGAGCGGTCCATATTCGGAGAGGCCGGTCAGCCAATCGCGCGCCAGGGCCGAGCTCCAGGTGTGGTCGATGGCCAGCATCACCTTGAGCGGCTGCTCACCTTTCGACCACGCCTCGAAGGGCCGCATGCTGCGCACCACCAGCAGCGGCACCGAGACGCCCGAAGCGATGCGATCGACGGGCGTCGCGAAGAGCGCCGGTTTGTGATGGCTGTCGCCCACCACCAGCAGCTTCGCGTTCACCTCGTTGCACAACGTGCCGAGCACCTGCTCCACCCGGCCGTGCAGCACGGCGACCTCCAGCTCGAGACCTTGCTCGCGCAAGACCCGCGCTTCCTGGTGGAGCGCGTCGTGAACCGCCTGTTCCCGTTCGGTGGGGGCGGTGGTGCTCAAACGCCCCCCTGGGAGGACGGTCACCAGCCAAAGCGTCTGCCTGGTTCGCCGCGCCAACTGCGCTGCGACGATGACGGCGTCCGAAGAAGAAGCAGTAAAATGCGTCGCGCACACGATGGTCATGAAGACCTCCTGGCATTGGCTCACGCATTTCTCGATCCACCGCAGTCAAGGGGCGTGACCCGCTGGCAACGCGCAGCCGCTGCGTGGGTGACGGCAAACGTCGCGCGAGCGGCCGAAGAGGCGGGCTGTGAAGAATCAGCCATGACCACGCTCCTGAAGCATCTGCAGCACCAGGTTCGGGCCCGCGTGCTGACCGGCGCCGGCTGGTTGGAGGGCCACTTTCACCTCGCCCAGCTGCACGGGCTCTCTCAGTACCTTTCCAGGAACGCCTGGTACCCCCTGACCGAAGTGGTGATGGAGAAGGTGGGCGCGCTGCCGTTCTTCCAGCTCTCGCGGGCCGAGACGGTCCTGGTGGTGATCGCCCCGGCCACGCGGCCGCCGCCTTCTTTTTCCAGCGGCGCCCGGCCTCAAGACGCGCGCTTCGTGCTCACCCACGGCGCGGTGGATGGCGTGGTGCAGTTGCCCACCCGGCTGCGCCTGTCCGACTTCATGGACAACAGCACCGGCTTCATTCACCTGCAGCACACAGCCGTTCGGGTGTGGGCCGAGGCGAATGCCCATTCGTTCGATGACGTGTTGCTCAACCCTCAACGGGTGGTGGGCGTGATCGAGACGGGGCAGCCGACTCAAATCGCAGCCGCGGTCGCCTCTTGAGAGCGCGGCCAGATCACCGTGCCACGCGCCTGACAGCGCAGTAGGTTTCGGCCCATGCCCAACCCCACTGCGACGTTCGAGACCTCCCTCGGCAACTTCACCGTCGAGCTCTTTCAGGACCAGATGCCGATCACGGCCGGCAACTTCTTGAGCCTGGCCAAGAGCGGCTTCTACGACGGCCTCCACTTCCACCGCGTCATCAAGAACTTCATGATCCAGTTCGGGTGCCCGTACTCGAAGGATCCCAAGAGCAACCGCGCAGGCACCGGCGGCCCGCCGTCGGGTGAGATCAAAGACGAGTTCACCGCGAAGATCTCCAACGAGCCGATGACGCTCTCGATGGCGAACACCGGCCAGCCCAACTCGGGTGGCAGCCAGTTCTTCATCAACACCGTGCACAACGCCTTCCTCGACTGGTTCTCGCCCGGTCAGTCGCGCCACCCGGTGTTCGGGAAGGTGACCTCGGGCCAGGACGTGGTGAAGAAGATCGAGACCACGCCGACCTCGGACGATCGCCCCAACACGCCGGTGCAGGTCATCAAGGTCACCGTCACCGGGGCCTGAGTTCGTGACCCTCACGCTCGAGCTGCAGCGCACCATTCGTGACGTGCCCGACTTCCCCAAGCCGGGCATCCTCTTCAAAGACATCACGCCGGTGCTGATGAACTCCGGGCTCTTCGCACGCACGCTCGACGCACTCGCCGCACCGTGGAAGACGGAGAGAATCGACGCGGTGGTCGCGATCGAGTCGCGCGGGTTCCTCTTCGGCGCGGGTCTGGCCGAGCGGCTCTCGAGCTCGCTGGTGCTGGTGCGCAAGGCAGGCAAGCTGCCGTACACCACCATCCGCGAGGCCTACGCGCTCGAGTACGGAGAAGCGGTGCTCGAGCTGCACACCGACGCCCTGAAGTCGGGGCAGCGGGTGCTCATCGTCGACGACTTGCTCGCCACCGGTGGCACCGCTGACGCGACGGCGAAGCTGGTCGGCCGGCAAGGCGCGGTGGTCGCCGGCTACCAGTTCGTCATCGAGCTGGGTTTTCTCGACGGCGGCAAGCGCCTGGGCCCGACCTCGAAGGCCCTGGTGCGGTACTAAATGGCGTTTCGACGGGTGGGGATCATCGGCGGCAGCGGGCTGGGCCAGGCGCTCGGCCAACTGACGCACGGCAAAGAACACTCGGTCGACACGCCCTTCGGCACACCGTCCGGCCCGGTGGTCACCGGTGAGCTGGGCGGCGTGCCGATCGCGCTGCTCCCCCGCCATGGCCCGGGTCACGTGCACAGCCCCACGCACGTGCCGTATCGGGCGAACCTCTTCGCGCTCAAGACGCTCGGGGTGACGCACCTGCTGTGCAGCACCGCGGTGGGCAGCCTGCGCGAGGAGATCGCACCGCGCGATCTGGTGGTGCCTGATCAACTGATCGACAAGACGTTCCGCCGCGAGTCGACCTTCTTCGACGAGTTCGCCGTGCACGCCGAGCTGGCCAACCCGTTCTGCTCGACGCTGCGCGGAATCCTGCTGGAGTGCGCGCGCACCACGAAGGCGAAGGTGCACGACGGCGGCACGCTGGTGGTGATGGAAGGCCCTCAGTTCTCCACCCGCGCGGAGAGCGAGCTGCACCGCAGCTGGGGCGCCCACCTCATCGGCATGACCGCGATGCCGGAAGCGAAGCTGGCTCGGGAGGCCGAGTTCTGCTGCGCGTACCTGTCGCTGCCCACCGACTACGACTGCTGGCGCCCGCACCCCGCCAAGCTCGATCAACACGAGCTGCTCAAGGAGATCGTGGGCAACCTGGAAGCGGCCACCGCGCTGGCGCTCGAGACGTTGCGCAAGGCGGTCGCGCTGGTGGCCGAACGAGGCACCGGCGACTGCAGCTGCCAGCACGCGCTCGACCTCGGGGTGTGGACGGACAAGTCGAAGATCTCCGCGGAGACCCGCGCGAAGCTCGCGCCGCTCATCGGCCGGCTCTTCTGACATGGGCATCATCGAAGCGACGGGGCTGACCCGGAAATACGGCGCGGTCACCGCAGTGGAGGGTCTCGACCTCGACGTGCGCGAGGGTTCGGTCACCGGGTTCCTCGGGCCCAACGGCGCGGGCAAGACCACCACCATCCGCATGCTGTTGGGCCTGGTGCATCCGACCGCGGGCAGCGTGCGGGTGTGCGGCCAGCCCGTCATCTTCGGCCAGAGCGCGCGGCCGCAGCAGGTCGCCGCCATCGTGGAGACGCCCGCGTTCTACGGAGCGCTCAGCGCGATCGAGAACCTGCGCGTGCTCTCGCTCACCGCGGGCCTGCGGCTGAGCCAGGCCCAGTTGGAGAAACAGCTCGAGCGGCTGGGCCTTGCGGGCCGGGGTCACGAGCCGGTGCGCGGTTTCTCGTTGGGCATGAAGCAGCGCCTGGGCGTCGCTTCGGTGTTGATGCAGTCGCCGAAGGTGTTGTTCCTCGATGAGCCGACCAATGGGCTCGACCCGCAGGGGCAGGCCGACATGCGCGAGCTGCTCAAGGCGTTGCCGAACGAGGGGCATACGGTGTTCGTCTCCAGTCATCTGCTGCGCGACGTCGAGCAGACCTGCACGGAGCTGATCATCGTGGACCGGGGCCGCAAGGTGACCGAGGGCAAGGTGGCCGAGCTGCTTCGAGCCGGCAGCCGGGTGGTCTTCAAGGTGAACGACCCCGCCGCGGCGATCGCGTTGGTGCGCCGTGAACGGCCTCAGCTGACCGTCGGTGAAGGCATGGAGCTGTCCGTGCAGGTCCCCCGGGATGCTTCGGCTGATCAGCTGAGCGCTGACCTGGTGAAGCTGCTGGTGAACGCAGACGTGCAGGTGTTCAGCGTGGCCACCCAGGCGGCGGATCTCGAGCGCCTGTTCCTTCAGCTCACGGGCAAACCGTGATGAGCCTGTTCGTCGCGGAGTGGCGCAAGCAGCGGGGCCTGGTGTTCGCGCGTTCGATGCTCGCGGTGGTGGTGCTCGGTGGGGCGATGGTGATCTTCGTGATGGCGGGCCTCGACGCCGGTGACGTGATTTCCACCCGGCAGAGCTTCGGCTGGTTGCCCGGCGTGCAGCTGTGGGCGGGCCTGCTGTCGGGGATCCTCGCGTTCGTGCCGCTCACCTTCGTCGCGTGGGGTACCGGTCTCGAGCAGAGCCACGACACCTGGAAGATGGTGCTCACGCGCCACAGTCCGCGCCGCGACGTGCTGTTCGCGAAGCTGCTGGTCGCCGGACTCTGGTTGGTGCTGCTGCTCGCCTCGACCTTCGTGGTGTGGAGCGGCCTGGCCACCGCGCTGGGTTGGGTGCTCCCGGTGCCGCCCGATCCCACCATCGAACTCAGCCCTCACCTCTACCAAGTGCTCGGCTCGGTGCTGCGGGTGATCAGTCTGGCTCCTTCCATCATGTTGCTGACCCTGCTCGCACGGAGCAACGGCACGTTGGTCGGCTCGTTGACCGGCGTGCTCGCACCGCTCGCGGTGAACCTGACCGCGCTGTGGCAGGAGCCCTCACTCAACCGGCTCACGCCCGTGTTCACCTCCGATGCGCTGGTGCTGCGGCTCAGTGAGGCGCCCGGCGCGGCGGAGGCAGCGGATCGCCTCGTCGGCGCCTCGTTCGGTTCGCTGGCCTGCGTGATGGTGCTGCTGGCCTGGCTGGTACTGCCCCTCGTCGGAGCGTTCTGGCACTTCGAGCGGCGCGACGTGCTCAGCGAGAGCGAGTGAGCACGGCGGTGATGCGTTCTTCGTTCACCGGGGAAATCACGCCGCAGTCGGTGAGCAATAGACTCACCAGCTGAGCGGGGGTCACGTCGAAGGACGGGTTGAAGGCAGTCGTCGCGTCGGGGCAGATGCGCTCGACGCCCCACCGCGTCACCTCATCTTGCGAGCGCTGTTCGATGGGAATGTCTGTACCCGAGGCGATGCGCAGGTCGAAGGTCGATCGAGGTGCAGCCACCGCCATCACGAGCTGGTGGTGTCGGGCGGCGACGGCCACGCCGTAGGTGCCGATCTTGTTGGCGACGTCTCCGTTGGCCGCGATGCGATCGGCGCCGGTGAGGCAGAGCTGGATCTTCCCCTCACGCATCAACGACGGAGCCATGTTGTCGCAGATGAGCGTGTGCGGGATTCCCGCTCGCGCGAGCTCCCACGCTGTCAGCCGCGCGCCCTGGAGCCGGGGCCGCGTCTCGTCGACGAACACGTGGAAGGGGATGCCACGTTCGTGCGCGACGAAGAGTGGCGCGAGGCCGGTGCCCCAGCCACCCGTGGCGAGCGCGCCGGCGTTGCAGTGCGTGAGGATGCCCATGCCAGGTGTGATGAGCGCGGCGCCGTCTTCTCCGATGCGGCGGTTGCCTTGTGCATCATCGACGTGGAGCTGCTTCGCGATGGCCAGCAACTCGCCCGTGTCGGCGGCCACGTCGCAGCGTTCGAGGGCCCAGAAGAGATTGACCGCCGTGGGGCGGGTGGCCGCGAGCTCGGCGCGGGCCTTCTGCAGGAAGACGCGGCGCGCGTCGCCTTTGAGTGACTGGCCGTCGGCCTCTTGTGAAGCGAGCACCATGCCGTATGCAGCGGCGAGGCCGATCGCGGGCGCACCACGGATGGTCATGTTCCGGATCCGTGTGGCGACCTCCGAGGCGTGATTGCAGGTGACCCAGATCAGCTCGGTGGGCAGCAGCCGCTGATCGATCATGCGCAGCTCGTCGTGGTGCCACTCGAGTGGAGTCATCGGCTCTCCTCGTACATGCGCAGGAGCGCGCGGTGTTCTTTCGCGGGCACGGGCTTCGGGGTGCTGACCGCGTAGGCAGACCACAACACCTGCGAGGCGTGCTCGACCCGTTCGGTCAGTCCGTAGGCTTCTGCGACCGTGCGGCCGAGGGCGACCGTTCCATGACGTTCGAGGATCGCCGCGTTGAAGTGAGAGAGCGCGTGAGCGACGTTGCGCGCGAGCTGATCAGAGAGCGGTCTCGCGTAGGGCACGACCTGGAGCTTGCCGAGCGAGAGCGTCACTTCGGGGAGGATTCCATCGAGCCGCCTCTTCGTGAGCGACATGGCGATGGCCACGGGTGGATGCGCGTGTACGACGGCGGACATGTCGGGCCGCTGCGCCAGCGTGCGCAGGTGAAGGGAGAGCTCGCCGGTGGGTTGGCCTTTGCCGCTGAGCTTCTTTCCCCGCAGGTCGACCATCACGAGATCGTCGGGTTCGAGGAAACCTTTGTGCACGCCGGAGGGGGTGACCAGGAGCCGCTTCGCGTCGAGGCGCACGGAGACGTTGCCGTCGTTCGCCGCGAGATAGCCGCGCTGATGCAAGAAGCGGCAATGCCGGACGATGTCTTCGCGAAGGGCGTGCTCCATGTCGCGTGGAACTACTGGTCCTGCCGAGTGCAGTCGAGGGCGCACTCGAAAGGCAGCCTTGAAGCGCGGGGGGCTGCGGGTGATCGCGGCGTTGCCCGGCGCGAACAGGCCTCTCGACTTCTGGCGTGGATCCTCACGTGACCAGGTGCGGCCGGGGCGACTTTCCCAGCCGTAACAACCCTGTAGTCACGCATCACTACAGGGTTGTTACGACTCAGAATGCGCCACCGGACCACCTGAGGATCTTCGCCCGCAGCCGAGAGGCCAGCCCGCGTCAATCGCAGGGCTGCCACGATCGACACTGCCTTCCCTCAAGGCGACCAGGGCCTACTTGCCGTGTGTGTCCAGCAGACCGGCCGCAACGGCTGAGAGGTCGTTGCACTGGTATTCCGCGGGCCGCGGTGAGGCGCGCTGACGCACGGATTCGAGCCACCGACGCGGGATCGCCTCAGCCCCCAACGCTGCGGCAGCAAGTGACCCCTCGACTGCCCTCGAGTTGAACGGTGGTAGTCAGCGCTCGCATGGCCGCAATCGACCCAGAAGCCGTGCGTTCAGCGCTCGTCGCCCGCTTCCGAGCCGAGGGCGACCCCACGCGCGCGAAGAGCCAGCAGGCCTACATGAAGACCACCATGCCTTTCTGGGGCCTCTCCAACGCGGAGGGCAGAAAGATCTGCCGCGCGGCCTGACCAAACGGGAGGCCCTCAAGCACCATCCAGAGAAGGTGCGCGGGCCAATCCTGTGACATCACGTGTGCAAGGCTGGTGTCCGTTCCGATGAACAGTGCAGGTCGTGCCTACCAATGGCTGTCGCGCTCGAGCATGAGGCTCGGCGTCGCGGCGTCGTTGCTGCTGCACCTCGTCTTCGGCGCGTGGATGGTGATCAACGCTGCGCGTGCTCCCGTCGCTCCCCCGCCCCAGCCGGGTGAAATCTGGTTCGAAGAGCCCGAGCCTGAGCCGCCCCCGGCCCCCACGCCCCCCGAAGCGAAGAAGGACGATCCCGCACCGGCGGTGAAGAAGACGCTCCCGAAGACGGCGGTGCGGGAGACCACGAAGAAGCCGCCCACCGGCAGCGATGCGCCCACCGCCGCTGCGCCACCCAGCAGCGATATGCCTCGCGCCGATGCACCCCGCGCGCTCACCCTGACGCCCACCCTGCCCACGCTCTCGGAGCGCGGCACCATCGCCGTCGAGCCTTCGCGCGGTGAGACCATCCACCCCGACGATCCGCGCTTCGACAAAGACGTCATCGCCGCCAAAGAGAAGCAGCTCGTGAAAGCGCGCGTCGACGGCTGGGCCGAAGATCAACTCGCCGATGCCCGCGCGCAGAACGGCCTGCCCCACCCGTACCTGATGGCGTTGCGGGACGCAGGCAAGACCGGCCTCACCAAGCTCGCCAAGGAGCGCGGCGTGCGCGCATCGGGTGAGCTCGCCGGAAAGATCCTCGCGCAGCGGTACTCCAGCGCGGTGGAGAGCTACGGCAAAGGCGGCGACCCGAAGCTGGGCGCTCCCGGCCAGGCGCCCCGCCTCTCAGAGAAGCTCGCCCAACACCCCGAGCAGCAGGCGATGCGTGCCCTCGCGCAGGCCACCGAGATGTGGTCCGACCTGACGCACAACAAGCCGCTGCTCACCCTGACGCTCGAGTTCCGCCAGTCGAAGACCACCGAGTCGAAGACCACCATCATCAAGGCGTCGGTCGATCCCTCCTTCGACCAGTTCGTGCTCGAGGCGTGGCCGCTGAGCATTGCCAAGGCCGGCGCGCCCCCGGACGACGCGTATCGCACCAGTGAGCTGCGCAGCGTCTGGGAGATCGAAGGCTGGCCGGGCCAGACCCCGCTCGACAAGACGATGACCTACCTGCCGGAGAGCGGCTTGATGGGCGTGCCGCTCACCAAGCTCATCCCCGGTGCGACGCAGGGCTTCGGTTACGAGTTCCGCGCGAAGCTGCTGCGCGTCTACTGAGCGCCGAGGGTCAGGGCTTCGCTCTTGCAACTCCGGGCTTCACATCTCATCGAAGTCATCGGAGGTCGTATGTCGCCCCTCAATCGTTCAGTACTGATCTGTACTGGCGCACTCGCGCTCGCCTCGTCATGCATGTCGGAGACAGGCAACGGCGTCATCACGACGCAGGAGCGCCAGGTGCCCGCCTTCTCGAAGGTCGAAGTCCAGGACGCCATCCAGGTGTCGATCAGCAGGGGACCGACCCGCGTCACCATCAGCACCGATGAGAACCTCACCTCTTTCTATGAAATCGACGTCGATGGCGAGACCCTGAAGATCAAAGAGATGTCGAACTTCAAGCTCCGCCCCACCGGCGCGGTGTTCGTCGACATCCAGACTGAACGAATGGAGAGGCTGGAGGTTCGCAACGGGGCGCAGGTGAGCGCCGATGCGACGCAGGCTGGCGAATTTCGCCTCATCGTCAAAGACAGGAGCAGCGCCACGGTCTCGCGCATCCAGACGTCGGAGCTGATCCTCGAGGCGACCGATGAGAGCCGGGTCGACGTGTTCGGTGAAGCGACCCAGCTGCGCGTCGAGAGCCGGAGCCAATCGGCGGTGAACGCCGACGGGCTCGATGCCCAGACCGTGAAGGTGGTGGCCACGCGGCAGTCGCTGGTGAACGTGAACGCGCAGCGGTCGATCGAGGTCGACGCGTCGGGCGACTCCGTGGTCACCGTGTCGGGGAATCCGCTCGACCGGAACATCGACGCGGACAGCGGGTCGCAGGTCTCGTTCATCAACGAGTGAAGCAGGACGAAGTGTGGTACCGATCTCGCCTCGATGAAGAGGCTGATCACAGGTGAGTTCGTCGCCTCGGAGTTCGCGGCGGGGCGGAAGACGATCTCCGCTCCCCGCGAGTCGACGATCATCACGCCTGAAGCGTGGACGCAGGGGCATGAACTCGGCGTGACGTTCGATCAGAGCGCTGCGCCGGTGGCCGCGCCTGCTGCCGTCGAACAGCCCAACGCCGAACGCGTGGTGGACCCGTCGGGGCTGGTGCTGGTGCGCGGCGACACCGTGAAGCTGGCGCGGTTTCCCGGCGCCGGGCCCGATCGCAACGTGGGCCTGGCCGATGTGATCAGCGGGCGCGATGGTTCGCCGATGACCGCAGGCATCATGAGCTGGGGCCGCGCCGATTCCTTCCCGTGGACGCTCGACTACGACGAGGTCGATCTGGTGCTCGAAGGCGTGCTGCAGATCACCATCGGCGGCCGCACGCTCGAAGGGCGCGCAGGCGACGTCTTCTACATTCCCAAGGGCAGCAAGATCCTGTTCGGCACGCCGTGGCGCACGAAGGTGTTCTACGTGACGTACCCCGCTGACTGGGCCGCGGCTTCGACCGCGCCTGCACGCCCGCAGAAGTAAGTTACGCACCGTGAAACGCATCGCCCACGTCATCTGGGACTGGAACGGCACGCTGCTCGACGACGCGGAGCTCTGCGTCGAAGTGATGAACGACGTGCTCACCCGCCGCAAGCTCACCCCGCTCACCGCCGAGACCTACGCCGCCGCGTTCCGCTTTCCCGTGCGGGACTACTACCGCGACCTCGGCTTCGACTTCGACCGTGAAGCCTTCGAGCTCATCGGCACCGAGTTCATCGAGGGGTACTCCGCGCGCGAAGCGAACTGCACGCTGCGCAGCGATGCCCGCCACACCCTCGAGGGCCTCGCCGCGCTCGGACTGCGGCAATCCGTTCTCTCCGCCAGCCAGCAGACGCGGCTCGAGGCGCAGGCGCGCCGTCACGAGGTGCACGTGCACTTCGAGGCGCTCGTCGGCCTCGATGACCACTACGCCGCCGGGAAGATCGACGTCGGCCTCCGCTGGATGGAGCAGAGTGACGTCGACCCGCAGCGCACGGTCTTGATTGGCGACACCGATCACGACTTCGAGGTGGCGCGCGCGCTCGGGGTGCACTGCCTGCTGGTGCCCAGTGGCCATCAAGCCGCCGAGCGCCTCGCGAAGTGTGGGGTCGAGGTCCTGCCGAATCTCTCCGCCCTGCTCCCCGCACTCGCGCGCTGAAAGGCCCTCGTTCTGGTGAGGGGAGATCCCGGAAACGGGGATCCCCGCTGAGGTCGAGACGATACGGACTCGGATCTCACCAAAACCGGTTGCGTCGCTCGGGTGAAGGTCTTCCTAGAGATGCAGCCATGCTCAACCCAGTCGCAACCGAGAAGGTCCCGTGCATCTGCCGCCGCGGCACCCTCATCGTCGAAGTCAGCGTCAACGACGACGGCATCGTCGCCTACAGCATCGAGGCCGTCAGCCCCTGCACCGTGTGCGGTTTCGCCGACCTCGCCACCGCGCGCGCGAAATTGCCTGGCGGGCCCTCCGCGTCACCGTGAGCCGAAAACTTTCGCAGTCGACTGCTACAGGCATGATGCGCGCTCTTCACCGAAGGAGGCGCTTCATGAACTGGACGTCCACCGCAGTCGTTCGCAAGCAGAAGCAATGGACGGTGCAGGTCGAGTCTTCGGCCGGCGAGTCGGCAGAGCTGAGCTACGCGAGTGAGGCACAGGCCCGGTACTTCGCGGCGGTGCTCGAGCTGCGGCCGTCCATGCTTCCCAAGGCGCTCATCACGAAGCGGCTCGCGGAACTTCCCCGGCAGCACAAGAAGTAGTGCCCTCACCCGACCCTCTCCCGAAGGGAGAGGGAGTTCATTTCATCACCAGCGCGGGGCCAGCCACTGAGCGACCCGGTTCGTGGCCGACTTCGCTTCGCTCAAACCCTGCAAACTGAAGAAGCCGTGCAGCACTCCGGGCACTTCGTCCAGGTGGCTCTCCACGCCTTCGTCTTTCAACCGTCTCGCGTACGCGCGGCCTTCGTCGCGCAACACGTCGCAACCCGCCAACAACGTGTAGCTGGGCGCCACCCCTTTGAGTGAAACGGCCCGGAGCGGAGAACAGTCGGGCTCGTGCCGCCGCGCTTCGTCGGGCACGTACTCCGCGCGGTAGTAGCGCATCGAGTCTCGCGAGAGCAGATGGCCCGAGGCGAAGCGCTCGTACGACGGCGCCTCGGCCGCGCAGTCGGTCACCGGGTACACCAGCACCTGTGCGACCAGGTCGAGTCGATCGGCCGCGCAGCGATTGGCCACCACGGCCGCCAGGTTTCCTCCCGCGCTGTCGCCCACCACCACCACGCGATGCTGCGCGGCGAGGGCTCGCGTGACGGCGAGTGAGTCGTCGACTGCCGCGGGATAGCGGTGTTCCGGCGCGAGCCGGTAGTCGACGGAGATCACCTCGCGTTGCGTGGCGAGCGACAACCCTCGCGCAGGGCTGTCGTGCGAATCGGTGTCGCCCAGCACCCAACCACCGCCGTGGAAGTAGACCAGTGCTCCCGGCTTCGCGGCGTGCGGCAGGTAGCGGCGCACTTTCACTCCGGCGAGGTGTTCGTCTTTGACCGAGGCGAGGCCGGCGTGGCTTCCCATCACGAAGGAAGGCCCCGCGGTCGTCTTCTTCATCGCGGCCCTGGCTTCCACGGGAGAAAGCCGGGTCTTCGGCGCGGTCAGCGCCTCCACCCAGGCGATGGCTCTCCACTTCAAGGTGAGTGCGTCGGTCATGAGAGGAAACTACTCTAACCCTCTCCCCGACCCTCTCCCCCGCGGGGAGAGGGAGCGCAGTGTGCCGAAGTGGCTCAAGATCGTGTTGATCGTACTCGGGGTGATGATCTTCCTGTGCGGGGTCTCTGGCCTGGGTGCCTGGTCCTGGTACGGGGCCAACAAGGACAAGCTCAAGGGCGTCAGTGAACGCGCGAAGAAAGAAGGCGCCGCGTTCGCGTTCAACCACGACGACGAAGCGTGTCTCGATGAAGCGCTGAGGAGACTGTCGGCGCGCTCGGGCATCATCGACCAGGCCGAACACAAGCTCTTCCTCAAGGCCTGCCTCGAGAAGGCAGCGCGCTCGCCTGGCTTCTGCACCAGCGTGCCGCCGCGCTCCGAGATCATGGCGTTCGCCCAGTGGGCCGTGGAGCGCTGCGCTGCCAAAGGCAAGACCGGAGACCAGGACTGCTCACGGCTGATGCAGAGCGTTCAGGAAGCGTGTCAGTCAGGAAGCTGAACGTTTCGCCCAGGCCACCGCGTCTTCCAGCCGGTCCTGACCGAAGAAGAGCTCCTTGCCGATGACGGCGTTGGGCGCTCCGAAGATGCCCAGCGTCTGCGCTTCATCAGTGAACGCGCGCAGCTGCCTCTTGCCGGGATCACTCTCCGCCAACGGGAAGATCTGCGCCGGGTCCACCCCGAGCGAAGACAACACGTCACCCAGCACCGCGTGCGTCGAGATGTCCTTGTTCAAGGCGAAGTTCGCGCGGAACACGCCTCGCACGAAGTCGCCACACCACGGCTTGTCGACCGCCACGCACGCCACCCGCGCCGCGAGGATGCTGCGTGCGGGGAAGAGCTCCGGCCGCTTGAACGGCAGCTCGTACTTCTCGCAGAGCCGCTCGAGATCCCTCCACATGTACTGCCCACGCACCGGCCAGGTGTTGAAGGGCGAGTCTTTGATTCCCAGCTGACTGGTGAAAATGGGCCCCAACAAGAAGGGCCGCCAGCGCAGCTTCACGCCCGCCGCTTCACACAATGCCTCGACCCGCTGCGAGGCCACGTAGGAATAGGTGCTGGCGAAGTCGAACCAGAAGTCGAGCATGGCCCATCATGGCCGCTCACCACGCGTAGAGCACGCCCAGCAACGCCTGCCCGCCGCGATTGCTCACCGCGCCGAACGAGGCGTCGAGTTGGCCGGTGACGGAGAGCGAGAGCCTCCACGCTTTGGTCACCTTCCAGCTCGCGCGTGCCGTCAGCGCGTGCAGGGCGCCGAGGGACTCCGTGTAGAGCCCGTAGTGATAGGCGAGCTTCACGGTCACCGGCCCGAAACGCTGCGCCACGTGCGGCCGCACCGAGAGCCGCATCGGCAACACCGGCACCCCGTTGCCCAGCTCACGCCCCAGCGAGACGAGGGAGAAGTAGCCCACCTCACTGGGCGGCTGGTCGTACAGAAAGTACGTCGCCTCGAGCCCCACGTCGGTGCGCGTGAAGAGCGTGGCGGTGTAGCCAGCGCCGAAACGCCCCTGCCACAGCGGCGACGCCCTGCCCTCCACCAGGGGGCAGATCTCCAGCGGGCGGTCTTCTGCGCAGGCCTGGCGGAGCGCGTTGCCGGCGAACGAATCAGGCAACGCGAGCCGCTGGATGACGTTGTAGCGGTTGAAGCCCAGCGTCACGTCGACGGTGTGCTCGAAGTTCGAGAGGCCGCTCGAGCTCCACAGCCCGCTCCACATCGCCCCGAAGCTGGAGGTGCGGCTGTTGATGGTCACGTCGGTGCTGCGGCCGAAGGGGCCGGTGACCGAGGTGGCGTTCGACTGATCCACCGGCGGGCTGCCGCTCACCGTGAGCATGGTCATCAACGAATCGGTGGGCAGCCACATCGCGCCGAGACTGAAGAGGAAGACGTTGCTGCCGGGGCTGAAGGACTCCGGCGTGCGGGTGGCGAGATCGCGCGTGTAGACGGCCATCGCCATGAGCGACCACGCGTCGTTGAAGTCGTACGAGCCCGACGCGCCGAGGCCCACCGAGCCGGTGCGCGGGTTGTCGGCGCTCGACACCGTGCCCGTGCCGCTCACGTCGACGGACAGGTCGTGGGCCTGGCACGGGGCCGCCACCACGAAGAACAAGAGCGCAAGCCGGCGCACGTGACGCTTCAACCCGGGGCCGGCAGGAAAGTTGCGGGGCTCAGCCGTGAATCGACATGCCCACGATGAAAGCCAGGCCGAGAATGAAGCTGGCCACCACCAGGCCCACCGCGGTGTTCTGGTCGACCTCCAGCTCCTTGTGCACGTCGAACGGCAGGAGCTTGCGCACCACGAAGAACCCGGCCACGAACACCAGGATGCCGATGACGGAGAACAACAACGAGGCGACTGCGCCGCGGATGAGTGCGTCGAGGTTCAACATCACTTGCCTCCCATGAAGCCCGAATGCCACATCAAGATTCCGCCCGGCGCCGTGCGAACCGAAGCCGGCAGCTCACCGCGCTCTTCGTCGGGGAAACGATCCATGCGCAGCGTGTGAAGGCCCGCGTAGGCCAGCACCAGAATGCCTCCGAAGTATTTCATGGCGTCCTCCCGTCAATCATCGTCATCGTTCTTCGCGTAGGGGAACACACTGACGCCCGGCGAAGACTGGAACACGGCGTCGTTCCACTTGCTCGTCTCGAAGGCGTTGGCCCGCAGTGAGTAGTAGAGCGGCAAGACCACCAGCAGGAAGAACAGAAACAGCGGGCAGCCCAGCCCTGCCCCGTCATCGGCTGCCACCGTCACGCTGTAGTCCGTCTGCCGCGAAGGCTCGTAGCTCGGCGTGGTGCGCAGCACGTACATGCCCTTCTCCACCACGTCGGTCGACTTCGACTGCGACATGCTGCCCTCCGACCAGCGCTCTCCGTCGGTGGTGCCCGAGTAGTAGCTGGGCTCGGCGTACACGGAGATGACCTCGTTGGTCTTCTCGTTGACCAGATCGATGGAGACACCCAGCCAGTTGTTCGAGAGGCCCTGCCCCGTGACGGTCACCTCGAGCGGCACCGAGTCTTTCACTTCGAAAGGCGGGCTGAAACGTTGGGCCTCGGGGCTGGCCGGAGCCGCGCCGTGAGGCACGGAGAAGCTGCCAGACCAGTACGTCTCGGTGGTGCCCATCGCCGAGAACGCGATGACGAGCAGCAGCAACACCGCGCCCCAGATGCCGGCGAAGGTCCACGCTTCGGCGGCCTTCTTCGAGAAGGGGTTGACCTGCGCGGGTGCGATGCCCACCGCGGGGTTGAGCTTCTGCTTCAGGCCGAAGGTCTTGGCGACCAGGTCACCTTCGATCATCACGCCCAGCGTGAGGGTGGCCTCGGTGCTGGTCTGGTCGACGTTGATCGACTTCGGCGGCTCGATGTACTCGCGCGCCACCGCCCGTTCTCCGGCGGTGACCTGCCAGTAACACTCGCCTGCCACGTAGTCGGTGACCGCGTAGACCTCTTGATAGCCGCGGAAGGTCGTCGAGGCGTACTTCGCCTGCCGGAAGCTCAACCCCACTTCCCCCGCGGGGATCGGCTTGAGCCAGGTCCAGTGACCGTTGCTGTGCATCAACCAGCGGAAGCCTTCGGTCTTGTTCCACAGCAGGTACTCGTCCCACGGGTACCGCGTGCCTTCGACGTCGCAGCTGCGCACGAGGAACGCGAGGCAGGTCCACTCCGGCGGGGCGCCTTGGGGCTTGTCGTCGGTGGGATCGTGCAGCTTGCCCGTCGCCCCCAGGGGAATGCGCGGCTCGAAGGGCGGCTTCTCGAGCATCTCGAGAAAATTCAGCGCCCCACCCTGCACCTCCAGCAGCGCGCCGCAATACGGGCAGGCCACCCGCTTGGCGGCGTCGGGTGCTTTGAGCTCGAGCGGGCCATTGCACTGGGTACAGCGCGCGGCCTTGAGCGCCGCGCGTCTCGGCGTGGGCTCGAGCTCTGACGGATCGAAGCCGAGCGCCTGCAACGTGACGAAGCTGCCCACGAACGCTTCGGTCACCCCTGCGGCTTCATCGAGCGTGCAGAACACGCCTTTGGGTCCCGTGGCGTCGACGTAGGCGTGGGTGCGGTTGTACGCGGGCAGCTGCCCCTCGGCGGACACGGTGGACGCTTCGTTGCGCTCCTCCACCACGAAGGTCTTGTCGCGCAGGGTGAAGGCGCCCAGCACCTCCATCTGGCTGACCTGCGGCGCAGCCACGTTGGTGAGCGGGAAGAGCAGCTTCCAGTCACCTTCCGACTCGGCCAGCCACCCCTCGCGTTCGTCTTCGAACTGCAGAAACCACTCGTCCCACGTGCCGGTGGGGTTCGACTTCTGCACCCGCCCCGCGATGGTGAAGGGCGTACCGGAGTAACGGCCCGACAACCCCACCTTGAGCGGCGACTCGGTGTCCACCAGCTGCGAGACCTTGCCCAGGGACTCCAGGCTCACTTCGCCGCGGAAGACCACCGTCTGGCAGAACTCGCAGATCTTGATCTGCCCCGCACCCGGGCGGAACTCGACAGGGGCACGGCATGAGGGGCAGTCACCGACCTTCATGAGTGGGGGGATTTCATCATGCCCACGCCCCGGTGGCGCTCATTTCTGAGGTGGCCTGTGCAGGAGGCGGCCGTGGCACACTCGCGCGAAGTTGAGAGGCCCGCTGCACATGGTGCTGGTTGCGCTCCTCGCCTCGGGCTGCGTGAGCACCAGCGCGCAGCTTCAGCGCGACGCCGAGCAGTGTGACTCGTTCGCGGAGTTCGACGCGCGGGTTCGTGGTGAGCTCGACGCGCTGCTCTTACGGGCTCCGGGCGAGACGTTGGTGCGCGAGTCGTCGCGGCTCAATGCGGCGCGGCGCAGCTGTGCTCGCAAGGTGATCTCCGGCTTGCTGACGCTGCGGGAAGAGCGCGGCATCGAAGCGGTGCAGCAGGAGTTGAACGCCCTGAGCGCGACGTATCGATCCGATGAGCTCCGTGCGCTGATGAGCGCGGCGCTGGGTGACGAGGTCGTTCAGCTCGAGCCCTTGCTCGCGGAGGCGCGCGTGCGGGCGACCCGGCAGGGTGGCTCGCAGAGCGCGCAACGCAGGGATGAATTGGAGCGGGACAAGCTGAAGGTCGAAGCGCCCGACGCGATGGGCACCGCTCCTGAATCCCCCACCACGATGTGCGATGAACACAGCCCCTGCGCGCAACTGCGGTGCGTGCTCGAGCATCCTCCCGCGTCGCCTGATGCCGCGGCTCGCGCGTGTCTCGATGAAGCGGCGACGTTCGAGCCGGCTGAACGGGCTCGGCGCGCGGCAGGGGTGCTCTCGTTGCTGCCTGCTTCACCCGGCCCCGCTCGCACGGAAGCGCGCTTGATGCTCGAGACGTTGCGCACGCAGTTGTGGCCCCAGGTCGAGGCAGCCGTCGCTGCGAAGAAGCGGGGCCACGCGGCGCAGGTGGCCAGTCTGTTTCTCGGGCTGCCGGCGGTGAGTGCGCAGGTGGAGAAGCTGCGCGACGCGGCGCAGGCCCATCATCTCGCGCGCGCGAAAGGTGCTCCGGCCGGGAGTGAATGGCTGCATCGAGAGCTGGCAGCAGAGTTCGGCGGCCCGGAAGCGCCGGAGCTCGGGGGCGTGGGCCGCTGGGAGCCACCGCGGTGGCGGTGCAAGACGCCTCCGCCCGAGATGCCTGCGTTGGCCGCCGGGTTGAGCGCGATGGTGACGGGGCGGTGTGAGTCGCCGGCTTCGGAGAAGCGGAAGGACGACTCGGCCATGCGCACGTTCGAGCTGGAGAGTTCACTGCGCGGGCAGCGGGTGGAGGGCTCGGTGCGCGTGACGTGTGCGGATCGCAGCGTCGAGTTTCCGCTGATGATTCAGGATCCCGGGGTGGAGGGTTTTCCCGAGCGCGCGTTGATGGAGGCGTTGGAGCGGACGGTGGGTACGGCGGCGGCGGGCTGTGTTCGCACTCACGAGCAGGCGGTCAGCCGCAGCTGCGAGTTGATCAGCACCCTTTCACCGGATCAGATCGTGGCCCGCTTCGTCGAGCACTGGCGATTTCTGCATCGCTGGGCGCCTTGCTTTGAGGCGTGGTTGCTCGCTCATGAAGGCGTACTCCCACCTCTCCCTGCGCGAGCGGGAGAGGTCGGCCGTAGGCTGGGTGAGGGCTTGAGAGACCGGTGAAAGCGGTGGGTCAGAACCTTGCGCTGCGACTCTTTCTGACGAGCGCACAAGTCCTCTGCACTTCAGACGCGACCACCGGGTCTCGCTGGCATGTCGATTCTCAGCCGTCTCATTCACGACATGGTCGCCTCGCACGAAGGCGTGGTGAACGACGCCCGCGCCCAGCTCGACAAAGAGCTCCGGCCTGTCGCCACCGCCCCGTTCGCGTGGCGGCTGGTGCCCGTCGGGCAGCTCATGAGCTCGGGCGAAGCGATGACCGAGAGCCTGCGCACCCTCATCGGCAGCGGGAAGCTTCGCGTCGACCGCGTGCTCTACACCGCGGTGCCCACGGCCAGCGGCACGCTCGAGATCGCAGTGCCGTTCTCGGGCAAAGACACGCTCGCGCCGCAGTTCTCGTTGCGCCTCAACGTGCGCGCGCCGGCTGGCGCACTGCTCGCCCGCGGCGCGATGGGCAGCTGGGGCCTGGGCAACTGGGTGCCTTCGCTCGGCTCGGACCCTACGGCCGGTCAGCAGCTCTGCGCCCAGCTCGAGAGCGCCAACGTCTCGAGCGGTATCGAGTGGAACTGCGAGCTGCCTGGCAACTACCTCTGGAAGCTCGGGTGGACGTTGCAGCTCGTACCCTCGGGGCCCGGCCAGAGCCGGCTGCTCATGCAGTCAGGCCGTGTCGGCATTCTCTTCACGCGGTTTGGCGTCGACGTGTTCCTGAAGAAGGTCGACGCGGCGTTCGTGGTGCTCGCCAACCTCGCCGCGTTCCCCGAGGCGCCTGAAGGGGTCGTCGAGCAGTGCTGGGCCGATCGCGTCAGCCCGCTGCTGGCGGCGCAACCGAACCTCGGCATGGGCTCCGCGCCGGGCGTCATCGCGGCGGTGCCGCCCTCACCGCAAGAGCGCTTCCGCACCCGCGGCACCACCGCGCTCGTGCTCTCCATCATCGCCTTGCCGACCTGCTGCCTCCCGCTGGGCCTCGTCGGTGGCGGCCTCGCGCTGCACACCCGCGCCGAAGCGAAGAAGGCCAACGTCGAGCCGCCCGGCACCACGCTCGCGGCGCTCGTCCTGTCCATCGCGTCGCTGGTGCTGCTCGGCATCCTGGGGGCGATCGCCCTCTTCGCGCCGCCTCCTCCCCAAGAGGAGGCTGTGGTGAAGAAGTCGAAGGCTCCCAAACCTGATGACGACGGGCCCCTGGTGCAGGCGCAGCTCGGAGGCGACCCCTCGAAGACGCCGCGCACGGGTTTCCTCATCACCAACGTCTTCAAGAACCAGCAGGCCTCCGACACCGCGCCGTTCCACACGGCGGGCGGCGACTGGACGTACTTCGAGGCCGCGCTCGAGGAAGACGAGTCGTGCGTCTTCACCGTGGGCGTCTCGCCCACCAAAGACGCGGGTGGGTTCGGCTTCGGCAAGATGGCGCTCTCTGTGCCCGACGGTGCCTCGGCCGACTGTCTCGTCAGCACGCTCTCGAGTGACTTCTCGGTCGAGACGCCGACGCTGCGAAGGGGCGCCGTGAAGGCACCGCTCACCATCAACACCGCGGTGCTGGGGCAGGGCCTCGCGCGCAGCAGACAGGGCGGCTTCTCGGGCAAGGGCTCATGGGTCGCGACCAAGCTCTTCTTCGAGGGGCCCAACGACTCGGCCGAGGTGTTCTTCAACTACGACTTCAAGTCGAAGGTCGGCGAGTTCAGCGAGAAAGACGCCGAATACGATCAACCGATGGTCGACCTCCTCAACGCTGCGCTGCGTGAAGACACGTCGAAGCCCAGGACGAAGCGCCAGAAGAAGTAGTCAGAAACGAGACGCCGGGCCACGTCGGCAGCGGCGTCTCCAGACTGCCCCGCCGCTCCGCGTTCACCGGTGCGCAGCGGGGCATCTTCAACTGCCCCGCCTGCCAGTTCGTGCTGATGGGCTTCGAGTCAGGGAGGCTCAGAACGCTTCTTCTGAGAGCTCCATGATAGCCAACGAGCTCTTCTGCACCTGCTGCATGGCGAAGCCGGTCTGCGGCAACACCTCTGCGCAGAAGAAACGCGCCGAGGCGATCTTGCCTTCGTAGAACGCCACGTCAGGGCCCGTCGCCGTCTTCACCTTCTGCACCGCCACCGCCGCGTGACGCACCAGCAACCAGCCGATGGTCACCTCGGCCAACGAATACAGCACCCGATTGCCCTGCAGACCCACGTGGTAGACGGAGTCGCCCAGCTTCTCCATCAACGAGCCCAGGCCGGCCTGCAGGTGACCCAACGCCTCGCCCAGTGAAGCGCGTTCGGCCTTCAATTCGTCGCCGCCTTCGTTGGTCTCCAGCGTCTGCGAGATGCGGCCCATCAGGCCCTGCAACGTCGCGCCGCCGTCCTTCGCGACCTTGCGCATCAGCAGGTCGAGCGCCTGGATGGCGGTGGTGCCTTCGTAGAGCGAGTCGATCTTCTGATCGCGGATGTACTGCTCTGCCGGGTAATCCTGCAGGTAGCCCGAGCCGCCGTAGCACTGCAGCGAGAGGCTCAAGAGGTCGTACACCTTCTCACTGCAGTAGCCCTTGATCAGCGGGAGGATGAGATCGTTGAGCGCGTTCGGCTCGGCGGCTTCGGGCGCCTTGTGGCCACCCAGCAGCTCCACCTGATCCTGCAACGAGGCGTTGAACAGAATGAGCGCGCGCATGCCTTCGGCGTGCGACTTCTGCATCATCAGCATGCGGCGAACTTCGGGGTGGTGGATGACCGTGACGCGCGGCGCGTTCTTGTCGCGGGCGCTCTTCAAGTCGGCGCCCTGCTTGCGCTCCTTCACGTAGGAGAGCGCGTTCAGGTACGCGGTCGACAAGGTGGCCATCGACTTGAGCCCCACCGCCATGCGCGCGTGTTCGATGACGTGGAACATCTGGCGCATGCCGTCGTGCACGTTGCCCACCAGCCAACCGACCGCGGGCTTGCTGTCGCCGAAGGTCATCTCGCAGGTGGCCGAGGCCTTGAGGCCCATCTTCTTCTCGAGGTTGGTGCAGTAGACGCCGTTGCGTTCACCCAACGAGCCGTCTGCGTTCACCAGGAACTTGGGCACGATGAACATCGAGAGGCCCTTGGTGCCCGGCCCCGCGCCTTCGGGCCGCGCCAGCACGAGGTGAATGGTGTTCTCCACCACCTCGCCGATGTCGCCGTTGGTGATGAAACGTTTCACGCCTTCGATGTGCCAGAGGTCGTCTTTGACCAGCTTCGCCTTCGCGCGCGCCGCGCCCACGTCACTGCCGGCGTCGGGCTCGGTGAGCACCATGCTGCCGCCCCAGTGCTTCTCCAGCATCGGCCCCACGAAGCGCTTCTTCTGCTCCTCGGTGGCCATGGTGTCGATGATGCGCGCCAGCACGTTGCCTAAGAACGAGAAGGCCGCCGCGGGGTTCGCGCCGATGACGAACTCGAAGCTGCCCCACGCGAGCGTCGGGGGCGCGCCCAGCCCGCCCAGGTGCGAAGGCAGATCGAGCAGGTGCATGCCCGTCTCGAAGTACGACGCGAACGCCTTCTGCATCAGGGGCGGCATGGTGACCGCGCCCGTCTTCGGGTTGAAGTCCAGGGGGATGCGGTCACCCTCGGTGAAGGCCTCCGACATGATGCCGGTGCACACCGGAATCATGGTGTCGATGGTCTGCCGCACCGTCGCTTCGTCGATGTCGCCGAAGGGTGCTTTGCCCAGCGAGGTCTTCTGGATCTCCAGAAACTCGAAGAGGTTGAAGAGGGTGTCGCGGACGTTGGGCTTGTAGTGGTGAGCAGTGGACATGGCGTTGGCAGTCTCTTTGCCACAGAGCCCGCTGCCAAGCAGTCTGTTGGTCAGTCCGCGTGAGAAAGCAGGGAGCGGGCCCAGGCTTCCACCTTGGTCCGGTCAATTCCTCTACTGACCTTGAGCACCACGAAGCGGGTCATCTCCACCGGTATGTTCACCCCGGACGGTTCGATGGGGCGCGGCGCGATGTTGTAGTTGCGGTAGGTGCACCAGCTCTCCTGGGTGGAGTCGATCACCAGCTCGTAGTCCGGCGGCTGGTAGTTCCCTTGTTTCGGCGCGCGAAAACGCACGCAGAACTTCACCACCGGGGGCGGCTTCTTCATGCCCAGCTGCGCTAAAAACGCGTGCGCACCACTCGCGCTGGGGGCTGGTCGTGACCGCGCCTTGGGGGCCATCGATCAGCCGGGCTTGATGCGTTCGACGATCTGATCGACCAGCTTCACCGAGGTCAGGCCTTCCGACTCGGCAGTGAAGTTCGGCAACACGCGGTGACGCAGCACCGGCCTGGCCAGCGCACGCACGTCGTCGACGGTCGCCGCGAACCGGCCTGAGAGCACCGCGCGCGCCTTGGCGCCCACCACCAGGTACTGGCTGGCGCGAGGGCCGGCGCCCCAGCCCACGTTCTTGGCCACGAAGTCGAACGCGCCGGGCTCCTTGGGGCGGGTGGCCCGCACCAGGTCGACCGCGTACTTCACCACGTGGTCGGGCACCGGCACCCTTCGCACCAGGTCTTGCAGCGCGAGGATTTGTTCGGGCGAGAGCACCTTGGTCAGCGTGGCCGTCTTGCCCCCGGTGGTCTGCTTGACGATCTGAATCTCTTCTTCCGCCGACGGGTAGCCCACGTCGACCAGGAACATGAAGCGGTCGAGCTGGGCTTCGGGCAGCGGGTAGGTGCCTTCTTGCTCGATGGGGTTCTGGGTCGCGAACACCAGGAACGGCGGCTCGAGGTGCCAGGTGCGGCCCGAGGCGGTGATGCGGTGCTCCTGCATCGCCTGCAGCAGCGCGGCCTGGGTCTTGGGCGGCGTGCGGTTCACTTCGTCGGCCAGCACGATGTTCGCGAAGAGCGGGCCCTTCATGAAGCGCAGCTCGCGGTGACCGGTGGCGCGATCCTCTTCGAGGATGTCCGTGCCCGTGATGTCGGAGGGCATCAGGTCGGGCGTGAACTGAATGCGGTTGAACGAGAGGTTGAGCACCTCGGCCAGCGTGCTGATGAGCAACGTCTTGGCGAGCCCGGGCACCCCGACGAACAGGCAGTGCCCGCGCGAGAACAGGCTGATCAACAGGTGCTCGACCACGTCGCGTTGACCGACCACGCGCTTCTCGATCTGCTCCACCACCTGGGCACGTGCCTGCGCCAGTGCTTCTACGGCCTTCAGGTCTTCCCCAGTCGCCAACTCAGTCATGTCGGAGCGTTGTAACTCCCGCGCTCCGAGCCGTCACCTCCGCGTTGCCGTCACCTCCGCGTTCTCAGGGGTTCACCTGCATCACGTACCCGGTGAACGAGCCCACCTGGTCACTGTTGCCACGCACGTAGGTCATCGCGGTCGACGAGCTCACGTTCACCGTGGCCAACCCCGTCCCGACCCTGTCGGTGGGCGAGCTGGTGCTGCCGGTGGCGCTGCCGCCCGGGCCCTGGCCCCCCAGGAACATCACCGAGCGGGTGAGGTCGACCGAGCTGAAGGAGAGGCTGGCCGTAGCGGCATTGCCGGCCGTCGTCGCGCCGTTCACCTGCTGCACCGCGCCACCGCCCGTGGGCAACTTCACCAGCTCCCACGAGATGTCCTGGAGGTCGGCGCTGTTGCAGCCCCGGGTAAAGGTCAGCGTGGTGGCGTTGGTGATTTCACCCCGCGCCCGGCGCCGGCAGATGTTGCTGTTGCTGGTGTCGGCGGCCACCGCGCGGGTCGAATAGACGAGAAAGCCGCCCGTGGCGCCCGTCACCGGCGCGGTGAAGCTGAGCCCCGAGCCGCCCGCCTGCAGGCCGCGGCTGACCGTGGCCCCCGCCCAGGTCACCACCTGCGCCACGAAGTCGACGGTGCTGGTGCACGTGGTCGACGCGGCCGCCTGCGAGAAACGCAGGTTGGTGGCCGAGGTGAGCTGGCCGGTGAAGAAGTGGTCGGCGTCGTTCTGCGTGCCCACGCTGCGGCTGCTGAACAACACGAAGCTGTTCGCCGGGTTGGCGCTGATGGGCACGGTGAGGTTCAGCGGCATCGCCGTGGTGGCGGCCGCGGTGCACCCGCCGGTGAGGTGTTGCACCGTGACGCCTCCCGCCGTGGCGGGGTAGGGGAAGCTCAGGGTCTGGAACTCGATGGTGACGTTGGCGCCGTTGGCGTTGCGCTCGCAGACCACCTCCGCCACGCCCGCGTTGGGGTTGAGCCGGCAGGTGACGTTGTCATCCGAAGGGTTGTCGTCGGTGCCCGTGGGCGCCGCCTGGAAGAACAACATCGTGCGGGTGATGTCGGCGAGCGTCGGGGTCAGCGGGCAGGTGACGGTGAGGTTGCCCAGGGTGCAGGCGCCACTGCGCCGCCTGACCATCGGCTGCACCGTGACGATGGTGTTGTCGCTGGTGAGCGAGCCCGAGTTGAGCGTCAGGGTGTAGGCCTGATTGCCCGGAATGATGCCCGAGAGGCTGCCGCTGATGCCCTTGAGGTACAGGGTGGTGCTGCTCTGCCCCGAGGCGATGGAGACCGTCGCGCCCGCGGCCACGGTGCACGCCGCGTCGGTGAAGAGCAGCGCGCCCGTGGTGGGGGCCATGACCGGCGTGATGACCGTGGCCACCGCGGGCGTGGCGAGGCGATCGAGCGCGTCACGCCGCTCGACGGCCACGGGGTGACAGAAGCCGGCCTCCACCGTGGTGCCCGCGGTGGGGATCACCAGCTTGGTGGGCATGGCGGCGGTGATGGTGGCGGCCTGCGTGCCCGAGGTGAGCGCAGGGCTGTCGGCGGTCAGCGTGAGCGAGGCCGGGTTCTCCGCGCGGAAGTAGACGGTGACCGCCGAGTTGCCGCTGCTCATGGTGATCTGACTCGAGGCCAGCGCCGTCGTGCAGCCGGAGTTCGAATAGAAGACGGTGTTCGCCGGCCCGGGCGCCGCCGAGAGGGTGATCACCCGGTTCATGCCCGCGTTGACCGTGTTGCCCCCGACATCCTGCGCGGTGACGACGGTGGCCGCGGAGCAGGTGAGCGCCGGGAGGTTCTGCACCCCTGAGGTGAACACCAGCTGCGAGGGCGGGCCTGCATTGACCGTGTGCACCTGCGCGGTGGGGTTCATCAGGCCCGAACCGTTGGTCAACTGCACCGAGGGCGAACCCGCGCGCGCGTCGCGGTAGTAGAGCGACACGCTGTTGCTGCCTTGCGGAATGGTGAAGGCGCCCGCGGCCGCGGTGGAGGCGCAGAGGTCGTCGGTGAACCAGGTCACCGGACCTGCCGAGGTGGTGGTGGCCGTGAACGCCTGGCCACCCGGGCCCGCGTTGACCGGGTTGCCCACGATGTCCTGCAGCTGCACCGTGATGACGTTCGCAGCGCCGGGACACTCGGCGGCGGTGAAGGTGCGCGGCACCGTGGTGAAGAACAGCCGCGCCGGCGGGCCCACCATCACCGAGTGCGTCTGCGCGTTGGGGTTCACCAGCGCCGAGGTGAGGGTCACCGACGGCGTGCCGATGGTGCTGTCGCGGTAGAACAGAGAGACCGAGTTGCTGCCCTGCGGAATCGTGAAGTTGCCGCCGTTCGCCGTGGTGGCGCAGGTGTTGTTGGTGAACCAGGTGCCCGTGCCCGAGGTGGAGACCGCGGTGAAATTGAGACCGCCCGCGAGCGCGTTGGTGGGGTTGCCCGCCGCGTCACGCGCCTGCACGGTGATGACGTTCGACGCGCCGCCACACAAGCCCGCGATGAACGAACGCGCCGGCGTGGTGAAGGCGAGCTGGTTGGGCGGGCCCGCGTTGACGGTGAGGTTGCCGGTGCCCACCACCGCACCGAGCGTCGCGGTCATGGTGGCGGGGCCTGCCACGGTGGCGGTGGCGAAGAAATTGCCCGAGACCGCGGAGCCGTCAGCGATGGCCACCATCAGGTTGTTCGACGCGCTCGAGCAGTCCGACGCGGAAGAGAAGGTGAACTCGGAAGAGGTCATCGTGGCGTTGACGCCGCCGGCGAGCACGTCGTTGCCGTACGCGTCTCGCCGACGCAAGGTGAGCGGCCCCACGCAGCCCCCGGAGACCATGCTGGTCGGCAGCCCCAGCACGGCCAGCACCGAGGTCGGCCCCGGGTTGATGGTGAGCGTGAGCGGCGCCGTCTGGCCATCGAGCGTCACGGTCAACGCGCGCGGCGTGGTGCTGGCCAGATCGCTGCGCACGCTGAAGTCGCGCGTCGAGGTGCCCGCGGTCACCGGAATGTTGGTGATGGCCGTGCCCGAACAATCCGTCGAGCCGAACGCCTCGAGGTTTGCGGTGGGCGTGACGGTGAGGTTGGGGCCGGCCGCGGGCACCAGGTTCATGTGAACGTCGCGGCGCTCGACGTTGACGCGCTGGCACTGGCGGGCAGCGAGCGTGGCTGCGCCGCCGACCGGCAAGAGGATGGACAAGGTGGGCGCGGCGGGGCTCACCGTGAGGGTGAGGTTGGCGCTCTGAGAGGCGAGCGTGAAGCCCACGTTCTGGGCCTGCGGGCCTCCGGTCATGCTGCTCTTGGTGGCGCGCACGTAGACCGTGGCACGCGCTTCGGTCGCGGCCATCGGCAACGAACCGATGACGTTGGCGCCGGAGCACGGCGTGCCGCTGTGAACGGTGGTGCCCATCGCGAGGGAGAACATGAGGCTGTTCGCCGTGCCCAGCGGCACGTCGTTCATGAACGCGTCGCGGCGAATGAGGCTGACCGGGGTACACCCACCGGCCACTTGTGAAGCGGTCGCGGCGTTGGTGCCGGTCGCGGGGTCGGTGAAGACGAACGACGCCGAGCCCGGGTTGACCTGGAAGTTCACCACGGCCGATTGCGAGCCGGAGAGGATCGACGCCGTCATCAGGTGCGCGCCCGCGGTGCGAGGGCTCACCGAGAAGCTCACGGTGTGCGTGCTGTTCATGCTGATGGTGGCGTTCGCGCCGGTGGTGCAGTCGACGCTCGAGTAGACGACCCACGTGGTCGACGCGGGGAACTGCAGGGCCACCGGGGTGACCCCGCTGGTGGGCGCGTTGTTCTGGTACTGATCGCGCCGGTTCAAGGTGACGCGCTGACAGCCACCGGCGGCCACCGTGGCGCTGCCGTTCACGGGCGTCTCCACGCTCAACATCGAGGGTCCGGGCGTGACGTTGAAGGTCGCCGGCACCGCGGTGGAGAAACCGTTGAGGGTGGCGGTCAACCCGAAGGGCGCGGCCACCGTGTGCTGCGCGATGAAGCTGAGCTGGTTGGCGCCTGCCCCCAGGGGCACCGAGTTGCCCACGTTGCACGCCGCGCCGCCCGCGGTGAAGCCGGGCTGAACGGGGCTGGCCGCCACGGTGGCGGTCTGCGCGGTGGTGTAGCTGGTGGGGTTGTCGAAGAGGTCGAGCACGTTGGCCAGGTACGGGCTGGGCGAACAGGTGCCCGCTTGCGCGGTCTGGGTGAAGGGCGCCACGAAGACCAGCTTGGCCGGCACGTTCGGGCGAATGGAGTTGCCCGGCAGGAACGTCGAAGGCGCGCTCAACGTGCCGCTCGCCCCGCGGATCTCGAATGACGGGAAGGTCTTGTTGCCCCGGTAATAGAAGGTGGCGCTCGATTGACCGGGCGGCACCGTCACCGAGCCGTTCAAGTCGGTCTGGCAACCGGCCCCGCTGAAGAAGCGGAAGCTGGGGTCGGCCGCGGGGCTGGTGCTCAACGTGATGGTCAGGGGCGTCGGGCTCGAAGCCGGGTTGCCCGCGCTGTCTTGAATGTCGACGCTGAAGGGGTTGGCGCTGCACACGCTGGCCAGCGGGCTCTGCGCGCTGCCGGTCATCGCGAAGCGGGTGGCCATGCCGGCGGAGACGCGCAGCATCTGGGTGGCATCGGCGATGGCCGCGCCATTGAGCACGTTGGCGCGAATGTCGCCCTGGTTCGGCGGGGCGGTCATGCCCCTCGCGCGAAAGGAGACCGAGGCGGAGCCTGCGGGAATGACGAAGTCGGTCTGCGCGGCACTGGTGCAGCCGTTGTCTTCGAACAGCGAGACCGCGACCAGGCCGGTGACCGACAGGCGCACCGGCACGTCGGCCACCGCGGTGACCGGGTTGTCGAACTGATCCTGCAGCTGCACGGTGAACAGCGCCGCGGAGCACATCTGCGTGGTGCTCAAGACCACCGGGCCGTTGGTGAACGCGAGCTTGCTGGCGGTGGCCGACTGCACGTTCAAGTTCTGGGTGGCCACCAGCAGATCCGAAGTGGCCCGCAAGCTGAAGACGCCCGCGCGCGCCGCGTTGACGTGCACCGCCACCGCGCCCTGCCCCGGCAGCAGCTGCTGCACCGAGCCGTCGGCCATGCAGCTGGCGTCGTCGAAGAAGATGTTGGCGTTGCCGATGTCACCGGGCGTGGAGGAGAGCGAGATGGTGGTGGGCACGTCGACGTCGGTGCGGCGATTCTGCATGTCGCGGAACTCGACGTTGACCGTCTCGGTGCTGCACGCGCCGGCGCTCACCGTGCGCACCGGCGAGGTGAACTCCAGGTGATCGATGGGCTGCGGGTGCACCTCGACCACCGTGCTTCCGGGAGTGGTCACCAGCCTCGCGGCGGCGGTCAGGGTGTTGAGGCCGAACGCCTGGCCATCGGCCTTCAGGTACACCTCGAAGAACGATGCCCCGTACGGAATGGGCAACGAGGTCTGAGGCGCGTCGTTGCAGGTGGCCACGCCGTGCACGGTGACGCCAGGCAACGAGGTGGCGAGCGCGACGTCGGTGTTGCGAATCGCGGTGCGCACGCCGTTGACGTTGTGGAGCTCGACGCGGAATGGGCCGCGGCACTCGTAGCGGAGCATGGTGGCGATGGTGCTGGTGATCACCACGCGATCGGGCGGATCAGCGCAGACGCTCGCGCTGCCGCACTCCGAGTCGTCGCAGCCGGTCTGCCCGTCGCAGTCGGTGTCGGCGGTGCTGGCGCAGATCTGCCCGGCGCCAGGAAAGATGGTGTTGTCGTCGTCTTTGCAGTCGAGCCCACCGCGGGCCGCGCCCACGAAGCCGTCCCGATCGCCATCGAGCGCCGAGCTGGGCGGATCGAGGTTGACGGCGAGCTCGCTGACACCCGATTCGGGGAAGGCACCGGTGACCGCTTCACCCTGCGCGTTCAACTTGAGGGTCGAGTCGTCGCTGCAATTCGAGCCGAGGTAGCCGCTGGCCTGCACCTTCACCGACGCGGGCAAGTCGCTGCCACGGCGCACGCCGAAGACCGCGGTGTCGTCGGCCGGGCGCTTGATGGTGAGCGACTTGAGCTCCTGCGTGTCGCTGGAGATGGTGAGCCGGATGCAGTCGGCCCGCACGCGCGTCGTGCCGACCATGCGCACGGTGACGTTGACGCGCAGAGCGCTGTCGGGAGGAGCACAGGCGCTCAACACCGCGAGTGACGTGAAAGTCAGGAGGCGGAGACGTTCCATGGTGGTGAACCTCGTGCTCCTGTGGGGCCCGGCGACGGGGAGCACAGCGACACGCAGCGTACCGCAGCCAGCCCTCCTGCCGAGAATCAATGTGGGCCCAGCGAGCACACCGCGTGCTACCCACGGGTTTCACGTGTTCTTCCTTCTCTCCAAGTTGCTCGACATCGTGATCGACCCTTTGTGGTGGTCGGGCGTGCCGTTGGTGCTGGGCGTGGTGCTGCTGGCGCGTGAAAAACGCCGCCGCCTCGCGGTGGGCCTGGTGAGCTTCGGCCTGGCCGGGTTGTTCTTGTGCTCCACGCCCCTGGTCTCGAACCGGCTGTGGGCGTCGCTCGAGCACGACGTGGTTTCGACGATGGAAGACGGCGTCACCTACGACGCGGTGGTGTTGTTGGGCGGGGTGGTCTCACCCGCGGGCAGCCTGCCCAACGCACCGGCGTTCAACGACAACGTGGAGCGGCTGCTGGAAGTGCGGCAGTTGCTGATGACCGGCCGCGCGAAGGTGGCCATCGTGAGTGGAGGCAAACTGGGCGGCGCGCTGCGCACCGAGGCCGACTATCTGGCGGAAGAGTTGGTCCTCCTGGGGGTGCCGAAGGAGCAGGTGATCATCGAACGCAAAGCCAACAACACCAGAGAGAACGCCACCGAGAGCAAGCTGCTGCTGGAGCAACTGGGCGCGAAGAAGGTGCTGCTGGTGACGAGCGCGCATCACATTCCGCGTTCGGTGGGCTGCTTTCGCGCGGTGGGCGTGGAGGCCGACGTGTTGCCGGTGGACTACCGGGTGCGAAACCCCGCGGCAGATCCACACATCGCGCCGCGAGGTGAGTACCTCGGGCAAACCACGAGGGCGTTGCGAGAGTGGCTCGGCCGGTTGGTCTATCGGGTGCTCGGCTACACCAAATGAAAGAGGTGCCTCCCTCTCCCTTCAAGGGTCGGGGTGAGGGCCTAACATCCGTCACCTGCGCATGACCTTCGAGTAGACAGAACCCGTGCCCCCGCTCCACCCAGCTCAGCGCCGTTACCTCGCTGAGGACCTGGTCCGTCTGCGCAGATCAGACGAAGCGAGGCGCGCCACCTCTCCGCAGCGCGCGGCCAAGGTCGATCCCAACCCGCATCAGATCGAAGCGGTCATCTTCGCGCTGGCCCGTCTCCGCGAAGGCGGCTGCATTCTCGCGGATGAAGTGGGCCTGGGAAAAACCATCGAAGCGGGCCTGGTCATCGCGCAGCTCAGAGCGGAAGGAGCGAGGCGGATTCTGTTGATCGCCCCCAAGTCGCTGCTCGGCCAGTGGCGCCAGGAGCTCTTCCAGCTCTTCGATCTCGAAGCGCGCGAAGCGAAACCCGGCAAGCTCGACGGTGACGGCGTGTTCCTGATCAACCGCGAGGCCGCGGGCTCGGAGAACGGCCACCGCGCGCTCCAGAACGCCGCGCCGTTCGAGCTCTGCGTCATCGACGAAGCGCACGAGGTCTTCGCGGGCATCTACAAACGCTACACGCAGGCGGGCGACTACAACCCCGACTCCGAACACGCGCGCACCGCCGGGCGGGTCAGAGACGTGCTGGGCAGCACGCCGGTGTTGCTGCTCACCGCGACGCCGATTCAGAACAACCTCGCTGAGCTGTGGGGGTTGGTGCAGTACGTCGATCCGCTCGGCACGTTGCTGGGTGATCTGCCGACCTTCCGCGAGGTGTTCTGCGGGCCGGATGATCGCCAGGTCGCCCCGGGGCAGGAAGACGAGCTGCGTTCGCGGCTCAAGCAGGTGCTGCAGCGCACGTTGCGGCGGCAAGCGCAGAGCTTCCTCGAGAAGCCGTTCGTCAGCCGCGAGGCGCGGCTGTTCGAGTACGCGATGAGCGAAGAGGAGAAGGCGCTCTACGACGACGTCACGGCGTACATTCTCGAGCCGGGGATCATCGCGTTTCAGGGGCGGCATCGGCAGTTGTTGTTGATTGGGTTTCATCGGCGCATGGCCAGCTCGACGCGCGCACTTCAGGCGAGCCTGGAGCGGGTGGTCGAGAGGCTGAAGAAGATGTTGGCGGGAGAGAAGGTCGACGCGGCCGACCTCGGCGATCTTGAAGAGGAGGAGGAGGTAGAGGTGCAAGCCCTCTCCCCGACCCGCTCCCCCCCGGGGCAGAGGGAGGCAGCGAGTGCGAGTGCTGGTCAGATCAGCGCCGAGATGAACCGGGTGCTCGGCTTCGTCGAGCGGGCCCGTCGCATCGCGAAAGATGACAGCAAGTTCCTCGCGCTTCGCAGCGCGCTCACCTTTGTTTCCGGCCGCGCGCGCGCAGGTCAGGGCAGTGACCGCGTGGTCATCTTCACCGAGTCACTCGTCACGCAGGCCTCGTTGCGCGAGCGGTTGATCAGCAGCGGCATGTTGGCCGACGAAGAGATCACCCTGCTCAGCGGCCAGAACGATTCACCCCGCGCGAAAGCCGCGCTCGCCCGGTGGCAGCAGGAGGTCGGTCACGAAGGCGAAGCACCGAGCACCGAGATCGCCGTGCGCCTCGCCCTGGTGCACGAGTTCAAGACGCGCTCGCGCGTGTTCATCAGCACCGAAGCAGGCGCGAAGGGCCTCAACCTGCAGTTCTGCAACACGGTGGTGAACTACGACCTGCCGTGGAACCCGCAGCGCATCGAGCAGCGCATCGGCCGCTGTCACCGCTACGGCCAGCAGCACGACGTGACCGTGATCAACTTCATCGCGAAGGACAACGAGACCCAGCGTCTCACCTTCGACATCTTGAGCCAGAAGCTCGAGCTGTTCGGCACAGTGCTCGACGCGAGCGATCAGGTGCTGCACCGCTCGGGCGGCGCTTCCGGCGAGGTGCTGGTCAGCGCCATCGGCGCGGAGTTCGAAGGCGAGCTGCGCCGCATCTACGAACGCGCGCGCACCGTCGACGAGGTGCACGACGAGCTGCGGGCGCTGCGAGATCGCGTGGCCGACGAACGGCGCCGTTTCGAAGAGACCACCGCGCGCACCGCCAGCGTGCTCGCCGAACGCTTCGATGAAGACGTGCAGAGGGTCTTCCGCCGCCACCAGGCACAGCTGCCCAAAGCGCTCGCCGAGCTCGACGCGGATCTGCTCAAGCTGGTGACCAGCGACCTCGACGCGCGTGGGGTCCAGTGGAAGGCGCCGCCTGCCGAAGCCGGTGCGCTGCTGGAGTTCGATGGCGAGGTGCACGGCCCGCTGCACCTCTCTCACCCTCTGGTGGTCGCCGCCGTGAGCAGCGCGCGGGAGCCCCACGCCTGGGCTCCGGTTCGCGTGAAGGCGCCGGGCGTGAAGAAGGGTCCCGCGCGGCTTCGCCTAGTGAAGCTGGGCGTCGACGGCTTCGAGCGCGTCGAGCACCTTCTTCCTGTCGTCGTCACGAGCGATGGTGAGCTGCTCGAGTCGAGCGCCGCGCACGCGTTGCTGCGCTCGAGCTTCGTGGAAAGCGAAGCCGTCATCGGCGGCCCTGCGGCGAGCGTGCTCGACGACGCGGTCGAGCAAGCCGTCTTCTTTGCGCAGGCCGGCATCGACGCGGCCGAACATCACCGCTTCGAACGCGCCGTGATTCAGGGCGAACGTTTCGTGGAAGACCGGCTGTTGGTGTTGCGCAAGCGCCGCGCGGCCTTGAACGAACGGTTCGACCTCGCCACGCAGCGCCGCGATGGTTCCACCGGCTCCGAAGCGCGCGAAGACGCCGAGCGCGTGCGCACGGGACTTCAACTTCAACTCGACGGCCTCGAAGAAGAGCTCGAGCGCCTCGCCCGCCGCGACGACCCCCGCTTTCAGAAGCACCAGGCGCACATTCAAGAGCGCCGCTACGCCCCACCCCGCCTCGAGACGCTGTTCGATCTCGACCTGGTCATCGAATGAAACGCACGGAGGACGACATCGTGCTCAAGCTGCTCCACACCGCCGACTGGCACCTGGGCCGCAGGTTTCCCCGCTTCGGCATCGAGGCCGGCAAGACGCTCTCGCGCGCCCGCCGCGACGTGCTCGAACGAATCTTCCTCGAAGCCGAGCGCAGCCAGGTCGACGCCGTGCTCTGCGCGGGCGATCTCTTCGACACGCCGCAACCCGATGAAGACTTCAAGAGCGCGCTGCTGCAGGTGCTCACCCGCCTGAAGTGGAAGAACCGCCCTGTCTTTCTCCTGCCGGGAAATCACGATCCCCTCGTCGCCGAGTCGGTGTGGAGAGAGCCCTCGTTTCGCAAAGCGCTGCCGGACTTCGTGCACGTGGTCGATCAAGAGTTGCTCGAGGTCGCGCTCCCGAATGACTGCGTGCTCTTCGCGGTGCCGTGTCTGTCGCGTGCAGGCCAGAGAGATCCGACCGCGCTGATTCCCCTTCGTGCCGACGGCGATACTCGCGTGCGCGTGGGCCTGGTGCATGGCTCGACCTTCGACGCGGGCGACTGGAAGACGAACTTCCCCATCTCCAAAGACGCGGCGCTCGAACGCGGCCTCGACTACCTCGCCATCGGAGATACGCACGGCTTCCGCTTCGTGCCGCCCGACCGCAAGGTGCCGCCCACCATCTACCCGGGCACGCCCGAGCAGACCGCCTTCGACGAGCAGGACGCAGGCAACGTCGCGCTGGTGTTCATCAACCGCTCCCGTCAGGCGATGGTGCAGAAGCGAGCCGTCGGCCAGTGGAAGTGGGAGGAGCTCACCGTCAAGTCGATGGAGGAGCTGCGCCTGCTCGCGATGAGAACGGATCTCGCGGCCCGGGTGTTGCGGCTCACGCTCGAGCTGCGAGTCACCGCGCCGGAGTATCAGGAGGTCGAAACGATCCTGGGCAAGCTGCAGGGTTCGGCCTCCACGCATGCGCGGGTGGGTGTGCTCGAGCTCGATCGCGAACGGCTGCGCCTCGATCTCACCAACCTCGACGCCTTGAGTGCGGGTCTGCCTCCGGTGCTGCAGGCCGCGGCGAAACGGCTCAAGGTTCAATCCGAAGATCCCGCCCAGCGTGCGGCTGCTGAACGCGCGCTGTTTCACCTGTTCTCGTTGGCGAAGGCGTCCTGATGCGTTTCTCGAAGCTGCAGATCGAGAACTTCATGGCCATCGTCTCGGCGGAGCTCGAGCTGGGCCCGGGCCTCAACGTGCTCTACGGCCCGAACGATCTCGGCAAGTCGACGCTCGGAGTCGCGCTGCGTGCGGCGCTGCTGCTCCCCACCACCTCGGCGACCGCGAGCGAGTACGTGCCGTGGCAGCAGCCCGTCTCACCCGTCGTCACCCTCACCTTCCTCACCGACGAGGCCAAACATTGGCGGGTGGTGAAGCGCTTCACCGAGAACGACGCGACCTTGTCGTTCTCGAAAGACGGCAAGGAGTTCAGCGTCGACTCCCACGAGCGCGCGGTCGACGAGAAGCTCCGCAAGCTGCTGGGGTGGGGCATCACCTCGCCGGGAGGTCGCGGTGGTCCTCGAGGCATGCCTGAGAGCTTCATCGCGAACGCGCTGCTGGCCGCGCAGACCGACGTAGAAGGCATTCTGCGCGACGGGCTCGTGAAGGACCCCGACACGGGTGGAAAATTGAAGCTGACCGAGGCCCTCTCAGCCCTCGCTCAGGACCCGCTCGTGCGCCACGTTCTCGACGCCGCGCAGAAGGAGCATGAGCAACACTTCACAGTCACCGGCCGGCGAAAAAGCGGCCTCAACGCGCCGCTCACCCAGGCCTCGGAGGCGGTGAAGAAGCTCACCGACGAACTGGTGTCGCTGCAGCACACGCTCTCCCAATCCGTCGCGCTCGAAGAAGACGCGAAGCGGCTGCACGACCTCTGGCTCGATGCGCAGCAGAAGGTCGAGGTCGCCGAGCAGTCACTCAAGCGGGCCCAGGCCGGGCTCAAACGTTCGAGTGAGAAGCAGGTCGCTGAGCAGAAGCTGGCCGCAGAGCAGCAGGCGCTCGCCCAGGTCGACGTGCTGGCCGCGCGTGTTCAGGTGCTCGAAGCCGACATCGCGGCGAACGCGTTGGAGGTGAAGACACAGGAAGCCGCGCTGCAATCTGCACAGCAGGCAGCGAAGGCGGCGGCGCTCGCCGTTCGAGAAGCGGAAGAAGTGCACCGCAAGGCGAGCAGCGCTGATGGCGAAGCAGAGCGGGCGGTGGCGCGCGCGACACTGAAGGAAGAGCTGGCGAAACACTCGGTGAGCCGCGCTGAGCTCACCTCGCGGCTCGAGAAGGCGAAGGCGGCCGCACGCGTCGCGGATGAACTGAAGAAGCTCAACGACACGCGCAAGAAGCTGAATGAACAGCTCGGCCCCGCTCGCACGCAGCTGGCTGAGGCAACGGAAGAAGCGGCCATGGCCGGCGCGCTGATGAACTACGGCCAGTGGCGCACCGCGAGTGAAGTCGCGCAGTCGGCCGAGAAGTGGCGCAGCGAAGCGAAGACCGTGCGCGCCGATGCGCTCTCGAAGTCCACCACGGCGCTCAAGGTGCAGCAGAACGCGAAGACCCTCGAAGACGAGATCGCTGCACGGCGCGAGACGCTGCCTGACGACAAGGCGCGCGGAGCGCTGGCGAAGTTGCGCCGCGACATCGACCTCGCCGAAGCCGCGCTCGGAGGGGGCGTGACGGTGGTGGTCAAGCCGCGCAGCCCGCTCCTGCTGCGCAGCACGGCCGACGAAAACTCCGTCGAAGAGAAGAAGGTCGCCAAAGAACTGTCGATCGAAGCCGACCGCCGCGTGCAGCTCAGCATCGGCGATCTCGTCGACATCGAGGTGGTCACCGGTGCTGCAGAGAAGCGCAAAGATGCGGAGCACCTGCGCAAGAAGTGGAAGACGGACGCGCTGCCGGCGTTCGAGCGCGCGGGCGTTCGTACGCTGTCCGAACTCGACGAAGTCTTCACGGAGCTGAGCGAGCAACTCGAACGCGTGAAGACGCTGCGTGCGACCGCTCTCCAGTCAGAACGTGAAGCAGAGACCCTGCGAGACCGCGCGAAGATGCTCGACGAGAAGGCGGCAGGCACCCCGAGCACCGAGCAGCTCGACGAGAAACGCGCGGCGATCGGGTACCCACTCGAGGCGCTGGAGAAGTTGTTCGCGGGCCTGGGCTCCCAATGGGAGAGCCAGGCGCGGCCGCTCAACGAGCTGAAGAGCGCTGCCTTGACGCAGGCCTCGAAGCTCGCCGCTTCACTCGAAGGTGACCTCAAGCTGACCGACGCCCGCCTCGCCGATCTCTCCGAGAAGGCGCCCGGCACGGTGGAAGACGTGACCCAACTCACGCAGAGCCTCGAGACGCTCGAGCGTTCGCTGGAGAAAGGCGCCGAGCGGCTCAAACAGCTCGAGCAGGAAGGCACCGGCGCGAAGAAGCAGACGGAGGCCCGGCTGGAACAGGCGCAGCAGCAGCTCGCCCAACTGGAGACCGCGGTGAACGTCGCGAGTGATGCCTTGAACGCAGCCCGGGCGACCCAGAGCGCGCGGCAGGGTGAACGGGATGGAACCGCCGCGCAGCTGAAGGCCGCCCATCGAGAGGCCGTCGCCGCGCGCGTCGAGGCTGCGAAGAAACAGCTGGCCACCTTCGCCGACGTCGAGGTGCTGACGGCCGAACAATTCACCGCTCGCGAACGCTCCGTCGAGCTCACCCGGGTGACCGCCGAACAGGCGCGGCACGACTTCGCCAACGCGGAAGGCGCACTGAGCAAGGTCGGAGGTCCACAAGCGCGCGAACAGGTGCGGCAGTTGGAAGAAGCAGTGCTGGTCGCGAAGGCGCGTGAGCAGCTGATCGAAGTCGACGCGGCCGCGTGGCGGCTGTTGGTCGAAGCAGTGCGCGAGGCGGAGAAAGAAGACAGCTCCAGCCTGGGCAGCGCGCTCGCGGTTCCCGTCACCCAACGCTTCGCCGAGCTGACGAAGGGCCGCTATCCGTCGGTGAAGTTCGATGCCGCGCTCCAGCTCTCGGGCATCGAGGGCACGCAGTCGGAGAAGGACGAGCTCTTGAACGTGCTCTCGGTGGGCACGCGGGATCACCTGGCCACCCTGGTGCGCCTGGCCATCGCGCTGCAGCTGCAGAGCACCATCGTGCTCGACGATCACCTGGTGCACTCCGACGTCACTCGCCTGGCCTGGTTCCGCGAAGCGCTGGCGAACACCGCCGCGAAGACGCAGGTGGTGGTGCTCACCTGCCGGCCGCTCGACTACGTGTCCGAAGCGGCGCTGCCCATCGCAGGCGCCATGAAGGACGCCGAAGGCACCCGGGTGATCGATCTCGCCAAGGTGATCAAGCGCCGCTGAGCCCAGCGACTTCTCCTCAGAGACGGCCGGCAAGAGCTTCACCAGGTCGCCTTCTGCCCGCGCGGTGGTCAACAGACTCCCGCGGGGGCTCCTGTCGATGACCGCACCGAGGCCAGGCTCGTGGCGCTCCCGAAGGTGGTGACGACGTGGCTCGCATTCTGGCTCGCGTGCCGCGCGCGGCGAAGAAGGACTGGGCTTCGCTCGAGGCGGCCTGGCCGCAAGACGAGTCCGAGGAGCTGCAGCAGCTTGCCATTCAGGAGCGCCTGGGTTTCGTCGAAGCGCCGGCGCTCCACCAGCCCGCGCGACGGCTCGCGGTGCGTGACGGCTTCTCGCTCCACGCGAACACGGCCGTGCATGGCCATGACAGGGCAGGCCTCGAGCGTCTGACACGGTACTGCGCGCGAGGGCCGGTGTCGGAGCGCCGACTCGAGAAGTTGGAGGACGGCCGGTACCGGTACACACCGAAGAAGGGTGACCTTCATGGCTTCGACTTCTGACGACTCCCCGCAGCTTCATCGCGAAGAGCGTCAGCGGGCTCGATCGGCTGACCGCGACGCAGCCGAGCCTCACAGTCCGCCGAAACGCAACAACACGCCGGCCAGCACGAACAGCACCGAGAACACCGTCACCGGAATGATGTGGAGCGCGAGGCCCCCGGGCGCTCGGGCGTCAGCCGCGGAATGATGCGCAGCCGCGCGTCGACGGCCAACAACGCGGTGCACGCCAGCAGGCCCAGCTTGAGCATCACCGCGCGGGCGATGGGTGAACTCGTGTCGAACCAGCTCGCGGCTGGCAGCAAACCCAATGCGAGCCACGCACCGGTGATGATCTGCGTCACCAGCGCCGGAATGCCGATGCACGGACAAGTGAAACAACCCGGGTAAATCCGAGAGGGCACGCCAGAGAGCTCGCGAAGTCCCGGGGTGTGAGGGTGGCCGAGAAGACGTTGGGAGCCGGCCATGGAACTCGCGGAGGGGCTGGCTGGGATCCCGAAGGGCTGCGCGACAACAGCTCGCACTCGACGGAGAACATGGCGTGCATGCTCGCGGGCCGCGCGGGTGGGTTGTCTCCGGGGCAGCACGTGGTGGCCGCGGGGAAACATCCTGCGAACGTGATCGTGACGGCCATGAAGGCGGTCGGCCTGAACACGGATCAGCTGGGTGAAGTCACCGGCGACATTCCCGAGCTGCGAACGTCCTGAGGCAAACTGCCCGGCGATGAAGTCGCGCAGACCGAGCACCGAGCGGGAATGGTCAGACCGCGTCCTCCGCGTCCTGGACTTCATCACCGAGCATCTGGCCGACGACCTGCCGCTGGCCAGGCTCGCACGCGTCGGGGCCTTTTCACCGTTTCACTTTCACAGGGTGTTTCAGGCGCAGACCGGCCAGACCGTGCGCGCCTTCGTGGCCCGAAAGCGGGTGGAGAGAGCCATGCTTCTGCTGGGGCGCGGCGCCTCCCGGCGTCGTCTCACCGACCTCGCGCTCGAGCTGGGCTTCTCCTCATCGGCGGAGTTCTCCCGTGCTTTCCGCGCGCACACAGGGTGTTCACCCTCGAAGTTCCGGCACAGCAAGATTCGCAAGAACCCACAAGAGTGGCCCGCGGTCACTGCCTACCGTCTTGGCCATGCTCCTCCGCTCGTCGTTCGCCTCGTCTCCCGCGTGGAACGCCGGATCGCCTTCGTCTCGGTCACTGACTGTTTCGCGCCAGGCGTGCTGCTCGGTGCCACGCGCGCGCTGGACGACTGGCGCGCACACAATGAGTTGGCGAGCGGCCCGTGGTGGGGCAGCTCGAGCGATGACCCCTTCGTCACCGCGCCTGAGCTCTGCCGCTACCAGCTCGGGCTCGAGGTGCCAGCAAGTGCCCGCGGTGCAGGGCGCGTGCACACCCGTACGGTGCGGGCGAGTCTGCGCGCTGAGCTCGAAGTGCAGGGCGGCCCCGAGGATATCGACCGCGGGTGGACACGGCTCTTCGCAGAGTGGCTGCCCGGCAGCGGCTGCGAGTTGGAGGACGCGCCCGGCGAGGAGCGCTTCGCGGCCCGCCCCAACTTTGAGAGCCCGACGCCGTTCGAGGTGCTGTTGTCGTTGCCCGTTCGGCGCCGGTGAATTCCCATGAAGAAGGTCTGGCTCGTCAAGGGGGCCGGCACCGCGGTGGTGACCGTCTTGATGCTGCGGCCCTGGTTCGTCGACGGCGACGGGGTGATCGAGACCGTGCGTTCGTTCGGAGTGTTGCCCGCTCTGTTCTGCACCGCCGTCTTCTTCGCCGCCGTCGCGCTCTACTGCTCCTCGTTGGAGCGCGCGCTCACCCTCGTGACGCCCGGGCTGCGCGCGATGAAGCCGGCGTCTGTCTGGTTCATGTACGTGCCGTTCTTCAACATCGTCGAAGACTTCTTCATCATCGAGGCCGTCACGCGCTCACTCGAAGCCCAGGCCCGAATCGACCCCAGGCTCGGCTCCGTGCGCCACTTCGGCCGCTTCACGGGCCTGGGGTGGTGTTCCGGGCAGGCCCTTGCCTTGTGGCCCTCGGTGTGGGGCGAAATCGCGAGCGTCACCGCGCTGGCGCTCTGGCTGCTGCACTGGGTGACGATTCACCAGCTCAACCGCCGGCTGGCCCGCCACGGGCAAGTGAAACAACCCGGGCAAATCCGAGAGGGCACGCCAGAGAGCTCGCGAAGTCCTGGGGTGTGAGGGTGGCCGAGAAGACGTTGGGAGCCGGCCATGAAACTCTCGGAGGGGCTGTGTGCCGCGAGGGCAGACGCACGGGCGCCCCGCGAGTCGGGCGCGGGGCCTCCGGCGCACTAGACCGCGAGCTCGCGCTGAGGCGGGGCTGTCTGCGGCGGGAGGAGCAGCGAGCGGCAGGGCAGACCCAGCTCGACGAGGCGCTCCTCGGCGGCCTTGCGGGTGGAGTGGAGGGCGGTGACTGTGCGTCGCCCACCGCAGGGACACTGCAGCACGTCGGTGCCGAAGGTGCGGCGGTGCAAGGTGGCCCAGTCGATGCGCCTGCGCAGGTGCCTGGGGGCTGACGGCACCGGAGTCGTCGACGGTGTCGGGGCCGTGGGCGGCGTGGGCCGCGTCATCACGATGGGGCGAAGGCGGGAGTTGGGGCCGTAGACGCCGTGGAAGCTGGTGAGGTGTCTACTGCATCTCTCTTTCTCTTCGTGAAAAGGCCTCTTCGATCGCCGCCTGAAGCTCAGTCCGAGTTTCCGCGTCGACCTGGTCGATGTGCGTGAGATCATCCGGCAGCTCGAGGCTTTCACCCATCGTCTCGAAGATGCGGAAGTAGAGCGAGTCGCGGTTGTCGAACCCGCACGCCGCCAACGACTCAATCTCCTGCAGCACGTTCCGGGGCAGGCTCATGCGCACGGCTGCTAACACCTCAGGGAAAGCGCGTTGCGCTCATCGCGAGGCGCTGCAGGCTCAAAGGGTGAAGGGCACGCGAATGACCGTCGTCGTGCCAAACGACGCACGAGCCCCTCACCTCGCGGACAAAAGGTGAAGACCCTTGCCCGAGGCGAGGGGCTGCCCTGATCGAGCACGGCGTCGTCAACTCGCCACGACTGCCCTCCAGGCCCTGTGCCCGAGCGAAGTCGGCTCCGTAGCGCTCCCGGCATGAACACCGCGAGTTCGCACCGCTGAGCGGTCGGCTCGTGTTGACATTGAGTCTTGCCCGCGGGAAGCCGATGAACATGTCCGAGCACGCGGTTCAGCTGGAACGAGCGCTGCCGGTGCTCCCGCTCCGCAACGCCGTGCTCTTTCCCGCAGCTGTGATGCCCCTGGCGGTGGGACCGCGCGGGTTCGCAGTGGTGGAAGCAGCAGTCGCGCGGGGCAATGTCTTCGTCGTGCGGCAACACCGTTGGGAGACCGAAGACCCACGCCCGCATGATCTCGCCGCCGTCGGTGTGCTGGCCAGAGTCACCGAGCTCAAGCGTTCGCCCGATCGTTGGGATTTCGTCGTCATGGGGCTGGAGCGCGTGCGTGTGGAGTCCTTCCTCACCGACGCGGCCTTTCTCGAGGCTCGCGGCGAGCCCCTGCCGGAAGACCACGTGCGTGGCCTCTCGGTGGAAGCGGCCGAACACTCGCTGGTGCTCATCGACCGCGCCGCCGCGCTGCTGCGTGAACGGCCCGACATTCCCATGGTGGCGAACGACCTTCTGCGACAGCTGCGAAGACGAGGGTACCCCGCAGCCCACGTCGCGGATCTGCTCGCCGCGAACTTCTGTCCTCTCCTGCAGCAGCAGATCTGCCTCGAGACCCGCTCGCTCGATGAGCGCCTTCAGCGCCTCAGCCGCTGCCTTGATCAGGAACTCGAGGCAGCGCAGTCCATGCCGTTCGGCCCGAAGCGATGGGTGCGTCGGCTTCGGTGCGCCATCGGCTGGTGACGCGAGTTCGCCCGCACGACAACGCGCATCGTGCGTTGGTGTGACCCGACGAAGCACGCAGCCTCGTTCGGCGAGGGAGCCCATCATCGCGCCGCACCGGTATGGTGACGACGGACAAGTGAAACAACCCGGGTAAATCCGAGAGGGCACGCGAGAGACCTCGCGAAGTCCACGGAGAGAGAGTGGGCGAGGAGACGTTGGGAGCCGGCCAGGGAACTCGCGGAGGGGCTGTGTGCGCGAGGGCAGACGCACGGGTGCCCTGCGAGTCGGGCGCGGAGACTCCGGGGCGCTACACCGCGAGCTCGCGCTGAGGCGGGGCTGTCTGCGGCGGGAGCAGGCGCGAGCGGCAGGGCAGACCCAGCTCGACGAGGCGCTCCTCGGCGGCCTTGCGGGTGGAGTGGAGGGCGGTGACTTTGCGGCGCCCACCGCAGGGACACTGCAGCACGTCGGTGCCGAAGGTGCGGCGGTGCAAGGTGGCCCAGTCGATGCGCCTGCGCAGGTGCCTGGGGGCTGACGGCGCCGGAGTCGTCGACGGTGTCGGGGCCGTGGGCGGCGTGGGCCGCGTCATCACGATGGGGCGGAGGCGGGAGTTGGGGCCGTAGACGCCGTGGAAGCTGGTGAGGTGTCTGTTGGGCGGAGGCAGCTCGACAAGAACCCCGCTCGCCGCCCGCACTCGCTGCGCGTGATCGAAGGTCTGCTCGCCGACGTCTGCGAGTCGCTCGAGCTCGAGCCCTCGCGCGCCGCCATTCAGCGCTGGGCCGCGATCGCCCCGAAGCTCGCCGTGGTCCCCGCGCCAGTGCAGCACAAGCCCAGCTACGTGGTGGTGCTGGCCGATGAAGACGTGGTGGCCGTGGATGATGATGAGGAGGAGGAAGAGGATGAAGTGGAAGAGGACGCCGCTCCAGGTCCCCTGCGCTTCGACATGTGGGCGGTCGCCGCCTGCGCCTTCTGCGTCATCGCCTTCACGATGGCCACGCAGCTCTAAGGCACAACCCATGCGCGCTCTCCTGTTTGTGTTCGCCGCTGGTGCGGCACTGTCGCTCTCTGCCTGCAGCCAGGCCCGTTGCACCGAAAACTCGCAGTGCGCATCGAGCCAGGTCTGCGTGCCTTCGGGCATCTGCCTCACCGCGTGCCAGACGGCGGCGCAGTGCGGAGACGAGCAGGTTTGCAATCCGCGCGGCGTCTGCGTGAGCGGCGCGACGGGCTGCGCAGTCTCGACCGACTGTGCCGCGGGGCAGATCTGCGCGCCGGGCGGCATGTGCATGACCGGCGGCACCAGCATGGTCGACGCGGGCCCGGTGAGCTGCGGCGGCCAGAAGTTCGGGTCCACCGCGACCGAGGCGAACATCCTCATCGTGCTCGATCACTCCTGCTCGATGCAGGAGCTGATCGCGGGCAGCCGCTCGAAGTGGGAGATCGCCACCGCCGCCGTGCGCAACGTCACCTCGCAGAACACGGGCAACGCCAAGCTGCGCTTCGGGCTCCAGCTCTTCTCGCTGCAGCCCTCGATGTGCAACCCCGGGCGCATCGACGTGCCGGTCGGTCCTTCGACGATGAACGCGATCTCCAACGCGCTCCCCGCGAACGCAGAAGGCAACACCACGCCGATCGGTGCCGCGCTGAGCGTGGCGGCGAACTCGGGCCAGCTCACCGACGCCACCCGCGCCAACTACGTGCTGCTGCTCGCCGACGGCATGGAGAACTGCAACGGCGCCCCGGTGACCGAGGTCGAAGGGCTCTTCTCTCGCGGAGTGCGGACCTACAGCGTGGGCTTCGGCAGCGACGTCGACGAGACGCGGCTGACGCAGATGGCGATTCGTGGAGGCACCGCGCGCGCCAGCACGCCGCGCTACTTCCAGGCCGACAGCCCGACGGATCTCGAGGCGGCGCTGGCGGCCATCGCGTCGGGCGCGGCGAGCTGTGACTTCACGCTGACCTCGACTCCGCCAGACGCTTCCAAGCTCTACGTCGCGATCGACGGGCAGTTCTTCCCTCGCGATCCCGCGCGCATCGCGGGCTGGGACTACCAGGCCGCCGGCAACCGGGTGACGCTCTACGGCCCGGCGTGCGACATCGTCAGCCAGCGCCCCGGTGCGCGCGTGTCGATCATCTACGGCTGCCCCGATGATGGACTCACCGAGCGCGGCCCCGGCGGTTCGCTCGACGCGGGCATCGTGGAGACCAGCGATGGCGGCTTCGCCTGGCCCTCGGACGCAGGCATTCCGGAGATCAACTGAAAGGCATGTAAATCGTCTTCAATTCCAAACACGCTCACTCACGCCGTTTTCCCGAGGCAACTCGGAAAATTCATCAGGTGAGAATGAGTGCACAAAGGGATTCTGGAGGCACACATGCCGGCGATCACCGCAGTCCGCTCGACGCAGACCCGCTCACTCAGCTCCACCCCGACGCTGCGCCAGGGCGCGCGAGGGCCAGCGGTCAGCCAGCTTCAGTCGAAGCTCAAGGCAAAGGGCTTCAACGTCTCGGTCGATGGTGACTTCGGGCCGAAGACGGCCGCGGCGGTGCGCGCGTTCCAACAGTCGCGCGGGCTGAGCGTCGATGGCGTGGTCGGGCCGAACACTTGGGCGAAGCTGAACGCGGCCTCGGCGCCGCCGCCTTCGAGCGGTGCGACGCCCACGCTGCGCCAGGGTGCGCGCGGTGCCGCCGTGAGCAACCTGCAGAACCGGCTGCGCGCGCACGGCTACAACGTCTCGGTCGACGGTGACTTCGGGCCTCGCACGGCCGCCGCGGTGCGCTCCTTCCAGCGCGCGAAGGGCCTCGGCGTCGACGGCGTCGTGGGACCGAACACCTGGGCGCGGCTGAACGGAACTCCCGGAGCGGCCCCGCCTCCTGCCACCGGCGGCGCGCGGGTCAATGGCTACATCAACGGCCGCGCGGTCCCCATCACGGTCTCCAGCGTGGGCAACGGGAAGTTCCTGCGCACCGACGCGGCCAACGCGTTCAACCGCATGAGGGCCGACGCCGCGCGCGCAGGCATCAACCTCTCGGTGGTCTCGGGCTTCCGCACGATGGCGGAGCAGCAGTACCTCTACAACCTCTACCTCCAGGGCCGCGGCAACCTCGCGGCGCGCCCGGGGTACTCGAATCACCAGAGCGGCATCTCGGCCGACATCAGCGTGCCCGGCGGCTACGGCAGCTCGACCTATCGCTGGCTGCAGAACAACGCGCGCCGCTACGGCTTCGTGAACGACGTCGCTGGCGAGCCCTGGCACTGGACCTACCGGAGCTGATTCTCAGCTCAGGGCGTCGGGTCGACGCAGCCGCCGCACATCGAGTTGGTGCAGGTGCCGCCCACGCACTCGGTGCTGCTCGCGCAGGCCGCGCCATTGCCCTTCTTGAGCGCGCAGACCCCGCTCATGTTCGACGAGGTGGCAGTGCAATAGAGCGTCTGGCTGAGGATGCCGCACTGGTAGCCGGTGTACGTGCACGACCCGCCGAGTCCACGAGTGACCTGGCAGGTGCCGCTGCTCGTGCCCATGGGGATGTCGCAGATCAGATCGGGGCGGCACTGGCCGTAGCCAGCCGTGCAGGGCGAATTGACGGTGCCGGCGGGGACGCAGACGTTTGCGGTGCTGCACACGAGATCGAAGCGGCAGCGGCGCGTCGTATCGCAGGGCGCGTTGAGCGCGCCCATGCCGCCACACACGCCGCCGATGCACTGCAGCAGCCCGGCGCACTCCACATACGACTGTGAGCACGCCTGGCCGGACAGCTTCTTGGGGGTGCAGACCTTCGTCGTCGAGCAGTAGGCCGACGAGACGCACTGGCGGTCGACGCTCTGCCCGTTCGCGGGAGCGCACGACTGGCCGGCGGGCACGAACTCCGTGCAGACGGTGCCGTAGGGGAAGCTGCCGTCTGCGCACATGGCACCTGTCGGGTTCGTCTGGCCCACCGGCGTGACCGGCCGGCACACGCCTGGACAGGTCGTTCCGAGCGAGCAGTAGAGGCCGCTCTCGCACTCGAACGCGCCGTAACAGGCCGAGTTGAGAGTGCCGGTGCCTCGCTGGGCTCCGGCGCAAGCCGTATAGTCGTAGGTGTCACATGCGCCGCTGCTGTTGATCAGCGACAGACAGCTCGCCGCGGCGTTGCTGTCGAACGTGGTGCGCCCATCGCGGGTGGCAGGCGTCGTGGCGCAGCCGGCGTAGGAGTTCGAGACGAGGCGGCAGACTGACGCGTCCTGGTAGATGCCGCAGCGCACGGCCATGTCGCAGATGTCGGGGACGTAGCTGGTGGAGCACCACGTCTCGTAGGCCGAGCCGCTGCCGCCGCCGGTGCCGCCCCCGAAACCGCCGCCTGTGCCGCCGCCCGTGCCTCCACCAAGACCGCCGCCCGTGCCGCCACCGAAACCGCCGCCCGTGCCGCCACTGGAGCCGCCGCCAGTGCCCGCACTGGAGCACAGCCCGAAGTTGCAGCTCTGACCCACGAAGCAGGCGCCACAGATGAGCCCGCCCGTGCCGCACGCGGTGTTGGCGTTCCCTGATTGGCACACCCCGCTGGAATCGCAGCACCCGCTGCAGCTGCCGGGGCCGCACTTCACCGTGGGACCGCAGCCGGACACCACGGCGCTGGCAGCGAGGAACAGCACGAGGGCGAGAGGGCGCATGCGCGGGGCCTCACCACAGTTGCCCCGCGAAGTCACTGCGAGGGGATGACAATTCTGAACAACGTCTCGCCGGGCTTCGACTCGATGGTGAGCGTGCCGCGATGCGCTTCCACCAACTTGCGCGCCAGCGGCAGTCCTAAGCCCGTGCCCTTCTCCCGCGTGGTGAAGAACGGCTCGAAGATCCGCGCCTGCAAGTCGGCGGCGATGCCCGGACCTTCGTCACGCACCTCGAAGGTGTAGCGGCCGTCTCCCTTTCTCCCGCGCAGGCTCACCCGCTGGCCGGCGTTGGAGATCTGCACCGCGTTTTTTACCAGGTTCACGATCGCGCTGGTGAGCAGGCTCACGTCGCCGGGCACCGTGGCGGCCTCGGCGTCGACGTCGAGGACGACCGATTTCCCCTCGGCTTCGCCCGCGAGGTGCTGCGCGGCCGAGTCGAGGAGCGCCTTCGCGTCGAGCGGCGCGACGTTGAGCTTCTGCTCCTTCGCGAAGGGGAGGAAGTCTTCGACGATGCGCTTGAGGTAGTTCAGCTCGCGGCGAATCTTCCCCACGTGGGCGCGCGCTTCGGTGACGTCGGGCTTGGCGCCGGCCAGCTCCTCGTCGAGCAGGCCCGCGAAGAGCTCGATGCCGCCCAACGGGTTCTTCACCTCGTGCGCGACGCCGCCGAGCATCAACTTGAGCTGACGATCGCGGCTGTCCAGCGCCTGGCGCATCGCCTCCAGCTCCCGCGCGAGGATGCCGATCTCCAGCGTGCCTTCATCGGCGACCGGGGTGCTGAGGTCGCCGCCGCCGATGCGCAGCGCCGCGGACACCAGCCGCTCGAGCGGAGTGGACAAGCCGCGCGCGGAGATCGACGCCACGAGCGCCAGCAACAGCAAGGTGAACACCGCCAGCCCGACGAACGCGTTGAGCAGGCGGGTGAGCGGCCCGAAGAACGCGGCGCTCCCTCGATCGCGATCACCCCCACCACCTTGCCGTCGGAGCGCAGCGGCGCGTAGCCCGTCTTGTAGAGCTGCCCGTCGGTGCCCTCGAAGAGCACCTGGCTGGACGCCAGCTCGCCGGCGAGCACGCGCTGGATCTCGCCGCTGTCGCGCAGGAGCTCGGTGGCCTCGGTCATCGGCCTCAAGTTGCCGCCCACGTCGAGG